>CAZWBE010000001.1:0-21356 GCA_964632205.1 uncultured Gammaproteobacteria bacterium
TAGTCCACAATTCAACTATTTTTTCCTAATATAAAGCTCTAAAATGCTGCCGGAGTTGTTAATGTTTAATAAAGGAGTGAAAAAGACGGCGAGAGTTTGATCGAAAAGATAATATTTTAAATCAAATTTTTTGAGAATATTATAAATCATTGGTTTTATGCTTTGTGTTTTAGTTAATTTATTTTGCTGATTGTTTATTTTCTGGTGAGAACTATCTTTTTTAATAAGTAACTTTTTAATTATTCCCATCAGATGTTCCGGATAACTGTAAGTGGACACTTTTTCAATTTTTAAATCATGAATTTTTTGAATGATGGTTTGAAATGATTTTTTAGAGAATACCCATAAATGATCCGGCGGGGTAAGAAAAGTGTAATTTTCTCTTTCAACATTATAAAGGTGGCTTTGGAGATTAGGTGTTTCAATGTAAAGGATGCCGTTCTGATTGAGTAAAAAGTAAGCCATTTGAATCCATTGATTAGGATTTTTAATATGCTCGATTACATGAATCATCACAATAAAGTCAAAATTTTTCTTCCTCTTGTTTTGGTAAAAATATTCCTCAAGAGGAAGGTTAATCACTTTTGATTTCAATGGTGATAGTATTTGGCTTGTTAATTTATTTGAGGGTTCGATGCCTTCTGTCTGAAAACCGGCTTTTTTAGCTTCTTGGAGAAAAAAACCATAACCACAGCCGATGTCTAATAAAGTTTTGCCTTGGAGGTGTAATTTTTTTAGATTTTTAATAATTTTTTTTGCTTGGTTGATTATTCTTGTTTTATTAATATGTCCGCTAATATATTCAAAAGAAGTTTTGTAATAGTGATCAATTATTATTTTTGTTGGTTGGGGATTTAAAAATAACGTTTGACAGTGATGGCAGAAATAATATGAATAATTATCTATCTTATAATAAAAAGATATTTTTTTATTCGAACAAAGACGGCACAGGTTCATTAATCTTAGAGTATAATAAAAACTAAAATGAAATCCAAACTCTCCCTTCTTATTATTAGCAAAAACGCTCAAGGTTTGATCGAGAAAACAATTAATTCTGTTAAAGGTTTGGTTGATGAAATAATTGTTATTGACAATGATTCAACTGATAAAACGGCTGAAATTGCTACACGATTGGGAGCGATAGTTTTTCAGCGTTTTGAAGAAGATTTAGGTAAACAAAGAAAATATGGGTTGGAAAAATGTCAGGGAGAATGGGTATTGGTTCTGGATACAGATGAATATCTTTCAGAAAATTTAAGACGGGAAATTAAAAATTTGTTTAGTAAGCGCCAATTATTATTACAAAAATTCAATGGTTTTTTTATCCCTTTTCAAAATCATTTCTTAAATCGGCCAATAAAGCATGGAGGAGAAAATTATAAAATGCTTCGCCTTTTTAAAAAAAAAGCGGTTTATATTAACCCAGCGTTAGTTCATGAAAGATTTGTGATAAAAAAGGGTCAAGCGGGAGAGCTACAAGGAAAAATTTATCATTATTCTTATCGAACTTTAGGTCAAATGTTTAAAAAGTTTACCCTTTATGCTATTCGTGAAGCCAAGCAAAAATGGCAAAAAGGTGAATCTAGCTCATTAAAAAAGATTTTTTCTTACCCACCTCATATGTTTTGGGCAAGATTTATTGAAGATAAAGGCTACAAAGATGGTTTATTTAGGTTACCGCTTGATATTGGTTTTGCCTATATGGAATTTTTAACATATTTTTTACTATTATTGTACGAATTAACGCCGAGAAGAAAATGGATGTAAAAAAAATATTTTTATAAATTTAAAAATCAAAAAGTGAAATGGAAAATAACCTTGAAAAATTAAAAATTGGCTTTATTTTTGTCCTTTATAAGACACCTAAAAAGGAAATTAAACGGCTTAAAGAGGAGATTAAATGTTTGGGATTTAAAAATTATAAAATTTATTTTATTGATAACACCAAAAATAATCGGGGATTTGCGGGAGGAGTTAATAAAGGAATAAGACTGGCGCTCAAAGACAATGTTGATTTATTTGTTGTTGCCAACACAGATATTGCTTTTTTTGACAATTCAAATAACCTGTCAAGTTGTTCAGAGTTTTTAGAGGCAGCAAAAAATTTTGATATTTGGGGATATGGGGTAAGACAAAAAGGAAAAGTTTATTATGGGGGAAAGATAGATAAATGGCAATTAAGTGGTGGGATGATTGACAAAAAACCGCCTCAGCGATTTTGGCGGGTTGATTTTGTTTCTGGTTCATTAATGTTTATTAAAAGAAAGGTAATTGAAAAAATAGGTTTTTTTAATGAAGACTATTTTATGTATTACGAAGATGTTGATTATTGTCTACGGGCAAAAAAAGCCGGTTTTAGAGTAGGAATTGATAGTCAATTTATTTATGAACATTTTGAAGTTTCCTCAACCAATCCTCAAAAAGGTAGATTTTTGGCAGAAAGTCACAAAAAATTTTTTAATCAAAATAGCAATCTTTTTCAGAAAGCTTACAAGAAAATAAAAAGCTCACGTTTTCTTCTTAATTTTTTTAGTCTAAATTTTTCCTCATTTGTAAATAAATTTCTTCATTTCATTTTATTTTTATTTTTAGTAAGATATCTATCTCCTTCAGAATATGGGATTTATACTTTAGTTTGGGCTCACATTGGCCTTCTTATGCCGTTTTTGGATTTTGGCACTACCTCTTATGGTTTAGTTTATTTACCAATTCAGTCTCAAAAAAACATCCTTGCCCTTTTTTCTTTAAGACTTTTTCTTTCATTGATTGTTTTTATTTTAACTATCTTTTTGGCGATTTTTTTTCGCTATCCTTCGCAAACTTTTCTGTTTATCTTCCTTACTGCCTTTGTTGTTTTGGCTAATAGTTTTTCTGGCAGTTTTTTAATCCTTTGCTCAATTAAAGAAAAATTATATATTTCCTCCCTGGTTTCTTTTCTTTTCAATTTTATCCTTATTGTTTTTTTGATTCTAAGTTTAATTTTTTTTAAAAACCTTTTTAATATCTTTTTAATTAATTTTGTTGGTTATAATCTTTATTCTTTAATTAATGCTTATTTTATTAGAAAAGAGTTGGGAGAATTTAGATTTATTGGCAATCTAAATTTATGGGGAAAGATTTTGCAAAAGTCAACTATTTTTCTTCTAATTAGTTTTTTAGCTAATCTTTATTTTAAATTGGATGTATTTTTATTAAATTTTTTAAAAGACACGACGGCTGTTGGTTTATACTCATCCGGTTATAAATTTCTTGAGGCAAGTTTAATTATTGCTTCAAGTTATAATGTTTCTTCTCTTCCTATTTTATCGAAACTACAAAAAGGAAAAAGAGAAATTTTTATTGATAAGATTAAAAGGGATTTCTTATTTGTGGCAGCGATAGGGTGGGTTTTTGCCTCGTTGCTTTTTTTTCTAGCTCCGACTGCTTTACCGATCGTTTTACCAGGAACATATTGGCAGTCAATTAAAGTTTTACAGATTGTTATTTTTAGCTTACCTTTTATTCTTGCTACCTCTGTATTTTTAAATAGTCTTTATGTTTTAGGAAAACAATCTTTGGTGGTTTTTATTTTTCTCTTTCAGGCAATTTTTAATTTTATTTTGAATTATCTTTTTATTCCTCGTTATTCTTATTTTGCGAGCGCCTATATTACTTTAATGGGAGAAATTCTTAATGCCGTTATTAGTTTTTTAATTTTGAAAAAAGTTCTTTATGAAAATAAGCATTGATGGCGGAGCGATATGCGGGAGAAATCAGTTTGGTAACTTTGTTGTCACGAAAAATTTAGTGGAAGCGATAACTCTGTATGATAATTTAAATGAGTATTATTTATATAGTTTTTGTGAGCGACCTTTTTGGTTGAAGACGAAAAAAAATATTCACTACTTAAAACTTCTACCTCGCCATTTTTGGATGAATTTTCGGGTAAGCACAGAGGAGATATTTTGCCAAAAAGACATTTTTTTAGCTTTAAATCAGGCGACTCCTTTCTTTACATTAGCTAAAATTATCGCATTTTGTCATGGTTTATCGTTTTATTTTTATCCTCAATTTTACTCCGATTCTTATTGGCAATTAAAAAAACAATTAGAGACAATGGTAAAAAAATCAGCCTACATTCTGGTTTCTTCGCAAAAAGTAAGAAATGAATTAATAACAATCTTTCCCAAAATTGAAAAAAAAATAAAAGTACTATCGTTTGGGATTCCTTTTGATTTTTGTGACAAAGCAAAAAATAAAAATCAAAATAGAGAAAGAGAAAAAATTTTCTTGTTCGTTGGAATGGATCATCCGATTAAAAATATCGCCTTTATTAAAAGGGCTTTTTCTGAGTTTAAAAAAGACTATCGCTTATCAGATTATAAGCTTTATTTAGTGACTAAAAAAATTACTCGAGATGGGTTAAAACAACTCTATCAAAAAGCCACGGCGTTGCTAACTGCTTCGTATTATGAGAGTTTTAATTTGCCAGTTCTTGAGGCTTTGTCTTTAGGATGTCAGGTGATTGGTTTAGAATCAGCCATTATTCCGGAGTTAACTTCCTATGTTAACATAGCGCAAAACAGGGAGGATTTTGTGGAAAAGATGAGATTAATAGCAATGGGACAGAGAAAAAATATCGATGAAAAAAGCTTAAAGGAAAACTTTTCTTGGCGGAGTTATTTTAACAAATTGAGATCATTATATGGTAAAATATGATTAAAGTCGCTTTAGTCCGAGGAAAATATTTAAATAATTTTGAAGGTCAAAATTTTATCTTCCCTAAAAGCCAAATTAGTCTAACCGCCATTTCCTCCTTTAACCCTTTACATAAAAATTTTCCTTTTCCTGTCATAAAATTACCCAGTCTTGCCGACTTAGGATTGACAAAATCTCTTGAATGGTTGGTAAAGGTTATTACCAACAGAACATTGGGTGATAGTCAGATATTGCTTGGGTTAAAAAAATATGCTGGTGAATTTGATATTTTTCACACGGCAGATGCTCATTATTATTACACTTATCAGTTGGCTTGCTTGCGAGAAAAAAACCTTATAAAAAGATTAATAATCACTTCTTGGGAAACAATTCCTTTTAATCATGAAAAAACATTCAGGAAAAGATGGCTAAAAAAATTTAGCCAAAAATTCGCCGATATCTTTCTTTGTTATACTCAGAAAGCAGCAAAAGCCTTGGTCACCGAGGGCGTAGATAAACAAAAAATTAAAGTAATAAGGTTGGGGGTGGATCTTGATCGTTTTAAGCCACAAAAGGTAAAACTTAAAAGTTTTAACATTTTGTTTGTTGGTAGATTAATCGAGGAGAAAGGAATAATTGATTTATACCAAGCGTATAGAAAAATTAAAAGGCAAAAATTAAAAGTTAAAAATTATAATATAAGATTAAGAATAGTTGGTGAAGGGTCATTACAAAACCACCTTTGGCAAATGATAAAAAGAGATGGTGAAACATTATCAACAACGATTGAGAAAAGAATATATGAGGAAATGCCTAGTGTTTATCAGGAGGGGGATATTTTTGTTTTGCCATCAAAGACAACAAAAACTTGGGAGGAACAATATGGTATGGTTTTAGTTGAGGCGATGGCTTCTGGATTGCCAATTGTTGCCTATAACAGCGGAGCGATTGCTGAAGTTTTGGATGGAGTTGGTTTATTAGTAAAAGAGGGAGATGTTGATGGCTTAGCTTCCTGGCTTATTCGCCTTATTGAAGATAAAAATTTGCGAGAAAAACTGAGTCAAATGGCAAGAGCGAGGGCAAAAAAAGAATTTGATAGCAAGAAAACCTCAAAAAAAATTGCCAAAATTTATCAAGATCTTATATTCTATTAGTTTTTTTAGATAAAGATGATTTCTGCGGTTGTCTTGACAAAAAATGAGGAAAATAATATTGAACGTTGTCTTAAATCAGTGGCTTTTTGTGATGAGATTATTGTTATCGATGATTATTCTACTGATAATACTCTAGGTCAAATATCAAAAATTAAATATCAAAATAATAAATTAAAAATAAAAATTTTTAAAAGACAGTTAAACGAAGATTTTGCTAGACAGAGGAATTTTGGGCTGGAAAAAGCAACAGGGGATTGGGTTTTGTTTTTAGACGTTGATGAGGAGGTTTCAGAGGAGTTAAAAAAAGAAATACAAAATTTGTTAGTCAGTTATCATTCGTTATCAAGAGAAACTATAAGTGCATTTTACATTAAACGACGTGATTTTTGGTGGGGGAGAGAATTAAAATGGGGAGAAGTAAAAAAAATAAGAGAGCAAGGATCAATAAGATTAGTAAGAAAAAAATCAGGAGAATGGGTGGGAAAGGTGCATGAAGAATTTAAACTCAAAACTCAAAACTCAAAACTTAAAACTTTAAAAAATTATATTAATCATTATCCTCATCCTACTTTAAAAGATTTTTTACAAGAGATTAATTTTTATTCAACCCTTCGAGCTAAAGAGTTATTTAATCAAAGAAAAAAAACAAACATTTTAGAAATTATTTTTTACCCTCTAGGAAAGTTTATTTTAAATTATTTTATTTATTTGGGATTTCTTGACGGGCCGGCAGGTTTTGCCTATGCTTTTTTGATGAGTTTTCATTCATTTTTGGTGAGAGCTAAGCTTTATCAATATGAGCGGATAGACTCGGTGAAAAGCAAGAAAAAGATTGAATAAATTATGAAAATAATTTTTTACCTTGTTATCTTGTTGTTTTCTTTAGGCCAGTTGGGCAGGCTTTCATTTTTTGGGCAGACGATTAATTTGTACCTCTACGAAATTGTCGTTGGTTTTATATTTTTATATTTACTTTTAAAATTTAGGTTGACACCAATTAAACACGGGTTGAAACATTTTAAAATTATTTTTTGGTTTATTGGGATATTGTTAATTTCCTATTTATTAAATTTTTTTCGCTTTTCTCTTTTTCAAAATTTTGTCGCTTTTCTTTATTTAATAAGACTAGTTATTTATTTAGGTTTCTGGGGATATTGGGGATACTGGTTGAATAAAGAAAAAATAAATTTTTCTCGCCATTTTTGGAATATGTTAGTTATTTTTACTTTTTTGACGATAATAAGCTCTTATCTTCAATATTTTTTATATCCGGATTTGCGCAATCTTTTTTATTTGGGTTGGGATCCACACTTATATCGAATGTTTGGGGTTTTTTTTGATACTTCGGTGGCGGCTGCTATCTATGGTGTTCTTTTTCTGTTTTTTTATAAAAGCGAAAGAGTAGATAAAACCTTTAAGTTAATTTTTATTCTGACTTTTTTAATCTGCTTGGTTTTAACTTTTTCTCGAGGAGCTTACTTGGCTTTATTATTTGTGATAATTTGGGATCTTCTTTCCCATAAAAAAATTACTTTAATTTTTGCTTTTTTAGCCGTATTTTTATTAATGACCTTTTTAGTCCCCAAACCTTTTGGTGAGGGAGTCAATTTAAAACGAGTTTTCTCTATCGCTGCCCGTTTTGAGGATTATAAGCAAGCAATTAATATCTGGAAAAATTCACCTCTCTTTGGTATTGGTTATAATCGCATTCGTTATGTTAAACCCACTTTATCAGAAAGTCATGCGGCCGCCTCTTTTGCCTCTAGTTACTTAATTATTTTAGTCGCTGGAGGAATTTTTGGTTTGTTGGGGTTTTTGGGAGTTTTAAGGAGATTATGGTTTATAGATAAAAAACTAAGAATAATTTTGCTTTTTCTGGTGATTTTGTCGCTTTTTGATAACATTCTTCTCCATCCTTTTATCATGTTTTTTTTAGGATGGTTTATAGTTGGTAAGTGGCGGTAATGACTTTTTTCTCATAGTTTCCAGCTTGATCTTCGGCAATGACCGTTATTATATTTTCGCCTTCTTTAAGTCGAATATTTGTTTCAAAATTGCCGAGAGCATCAACGACCACCGGCGAGTCATTAATTTTTATAAACACTTCTTTATCAGTTTTGCCTTTTATCCTAATCTCTGGTTGAGAAGTTTTAGTTTGATCAGCTGGTTCATCAATCTCTAATTTTGGTTTATTTTTTTTATAAATGACAAGAAATTTTTTTGATTGTTTGCTAATTTTGTTATCTTTGGTTTTTCCTTTGACATATATCTCATTTTCTCCCTCTAACAGATCACCAATTTCCTCCGAGAAGCTGTCTGATGAGTAAAGATTGATTTCTTTTATTTTTTCTTCGTTAAGGTAAAATTCCACTTGATCAAAATTAAGAACCGAGCCGGTGATAAGAATTTTGGCACTATTGGTGGCGGTTGGAATACTGTCAATATTAATTAAGGCGTAAACATCGCTGTTTTTCCGCAAACTCGTTTCTGTTGCTTTATTCCTTAAATTGGCAATAAAGGCTGCGGTTGACAATAAAACTCTTATTCCTAGATTGAAGATAAAATACAAGATTATTAAAAAAATTCCAATCGAGAGAATAATCGTCGTCATTAATCGTTTTTTTTGATATCTTTCCAACCGGCTCATGAGCCGAAGAGAGGAGTTGAACCTCCAACCTCCCCCTTACGAAGGGGTTGCTCTGCCATTGAGCTACTTCGGCGCTGAAGGGTGGTCAAAATAAACTCGCCTTATATTTCTTTTAGCAATTAAGAATTATCACCCCTCGTTTTTCAAGAGTTTGGACATAAAACATTAGAGCGGTGGATGGGATTTGAACCCACGACCTTCTCCTTGGGAAGGAGACATTCTACCACTGAACTACCACCGCATAAATAAATTATAACAAAGATTCTTTATTCCCTGAAATCAAAATATCCCTTGAAAATAGATTTTAGAAAGAGATTTTATTTAGGAACGATAAGAATGTTACCGGGATGAATGATATCGGGATTAGTTAATTTATTGGCAGCGGCAATTTTTACCCAAGCGTAGCCATCACCATAAGCGGTTAAGGCAATTTTCCAGAGAGAATCACCTGGCTGAACAAGATATTTACTCTCCTTGATCGTTACTTTTTTGGAGGAGGCAGCGGAAGCGACTTCTCCTTTATTGGGTGTTTGAGGAGTTATAGTTGGTAAAATTAGTTCTTGACCAGGGATAATTATATTTGGGTTAGTAATTTTATTTGCCGAGGCAATGTCATAAGCATAGTATCCTGAACCGTAAGTTTTTTCAGCAATTTGCCAAAGATGGTCTCCTTGTTTAACAGAATATTTTTTTTCCGTTTTAGCTGAAATTTCTTTTGTTTTATTGGGAGTAGGAGCAGTCTTTTTTATAGGGAATAAGTTTTTCGGCGTGATAAAATTTATTACTATTAGATAAGAAACAACAAGAAGGCTTAAGCCAAGAAAAAAATAAGGATATTTTTGGCGAAGAGTGTTGACGATTAATTTTTTATAATCAGATTTCTTTTTAGCCATAAGGAACCTGAAAAAAATTATACCTAAAATAACCTATAAAGCAAGAGATAAAACCATATCTATCTGGATAAAAAGCAATAAATACTTATGAATAATATAACCTATAAAGTATATAATTATTTTAAATTTTTAGGAAAAATTAAGTGAAAAAGTAGCCTAAAGTTTTTTTTAGTGACAAAAATTTTAAAAAAAGTAGAAAAATATGATAAGATATACAATAGTATCTGTTTAATCTGTTTAATTAAATAAAGCAACTTTTTACTCTTGGGCTCGTAGTGTAGCGGCTTAACACACCTCCCTGTCACGGAGGAGATCGCGGGTTCAAATCCCGTCGGGCCCGCAAAAAGATAATGATTTCTTAAATATTAAAACTAACTTCAATGAAGGCAATGGACAAATTCTCCAATAAACAGATTGCCCGCTTATTTCGCAACATTGCCGCCGTTTATCTTCTGACCAACGAAGACAGATTTAAGATTATTGCTTATCAAAAAGCGGCCGATACGATTGAAGGATTAACGCGGGAAATAAGAGATATTTGGCAGGAAGGAAAATTAGCCACCTTACCTTCTATCGGCAAATCAATGCAGCAATATTTAGATGAGTACTTTAGAAAAGGTAGAGCAAGACATTTTGAGACAATATTGAATAGGGTTCCTAAAACCGTCTATCAATTAATGGATATTCCTGGCATTGGCCCAAAGAAGGCATACAAATTAGTGACCGCCTTGGGACTAACTAACGAAAAATCCCTCTTGAATGATTTAAAAAAAGCTTGCCAGGACGGAAAAGTTGCCCAGGTTGAGACTTTTGGAGAAAAATCTCAAGAGGAAATAAAAAGAGCGATTATGATTTACGAAAAAAAAAATAATAAACAAGAACGGATGCCGCTTCCCTATGCTTTTTCTCTCGCTAATGAAATCATTGCTTATCTAAAAAAGCATCCGGCGGTGAAAAAAGTTGATGCTTTAGGTTCGCTTCGGCGTCTTGTCTCCACGATTGGCGACATCGATCTAGCCATCCAAACCCAACTCGAAAATTCGAAAATGGGAAACTATAAAGAAATCATTAATCATTTTATTAAGTTTCCAAAAACAATAAAGGTAGAGAATGCTGGAGAACGGAAAGCCTCAATTATTGTTGCTCCTTATATTCGGGTTGATCTGCGGATTGAGAAGGAAGAAAGTTATGGAGCAATGCTTCAATATTTTACCGGTAGTAAAGCCCATAATATTAAATTAAGAGAATACGCTCTTAAAAAAGGATTTTCGCTTTCGGAATATGGGATAAAAAAAGTTCCCGCCCAAATTACCACCAATGAAAAGAGAAAGCAAAAATTAAAAATTTATCAATTTAAAAATGAAAAAGACTTTTATAATTTTTTAGGTTTGCAATATATTCCGCCAGAATTACGGGAAGGTATGGATGAAATAGAGAAAGCGCAAAAAAATCAGATACCAAAATTAGTGGATATTAAAGAGATTAAGGGAGATTTACATGTGCATTCATCATTTGATCTTCAACCGGCTCACGATTTAGGCGCTGATGATTTTTTAGACATCGTTCAGAAAGGACAGCAACTAGGTTATCAATATGTTGGTTTTGCTGACCATAATCCTAAAGCCAGTTTACCGGCCGATGAAATTTTAAATCTTTTAAAATACCGAAAGCAATATATCCAAGAAAAATTGGAAAGAAAAAGAGGGTTTATAAATTATTTTATTGGTTTGGAAGTCGATATTCTTCCTTCCGGTAAAATAGCTTTACCAAAAGGATATGAGAAATATATTGACTATCTCATTGTTTCAGTTCACAGCGTTTTTGATCTTAATCTCAAAGAAATGACGGCCCGAGTTATTTCTGCCCTGCAATATCCAAAGGTAAAAATATTAGGCCATCCGACCGGTCGGCTATTAACAAAACGTGAAGGGTTTGAGCTGGATTGGGAAAGAGTTTATAGTCAGTGTCGTCAGAATAATATTGCTTTGGAAATTAATGCTTGGCCTTTACGCTTGGATTTACCTGATATTTTAGTGAGAGAAGCGATTAAAAATAAGGTAAAATTAATAGTTAATACTGATGCTCATAGTGTCGATCAGATGGATTTAATGCTTTATGGAGTAGCAGTGGCTCGTCGCGGTTGGACAAAGAAAAGTGATATAATAAATACGATGGATTATCAGGAAGTTAAAAAGTGGTTAACCGGCTAATTTTCCCAGTTAAGGATTAAAACAAATATTAATTTTAGAAGTTAAAATTTTTTGAAATTTTCTAATTTTGAATTATCAAACCATAAATTTCCTAAAAATTCTTAAAAAGGAGGTGAATAAAAGATGAATATTCTGTTAATTTTAATCGGTTTAGCAGTAATTATTCTTTTTTATCTAATAGCGACTTATAATGGCTTTATTATTTTAAGGACACGAATTCAAGAAGCGTTTTCCGGGATTGATGTTCAGTTGAAAAGAAGAGCTGATCTTATTCCTAACTTGGTGGAAACAGTTAAAGGTTATGCCAAACATGAAAAGACAGTCTTTGAAAATGTTACCCGGGCGCGCACTTCATTAATTAAAGCGCAAACACCCCATGAAAAAGCTCAAGCTAATAATATGTTGACCGATGCTTTAAAATCACTATTTGCTGTTGCTGAAGCTTATCCACAACTACGGGCCAGTGAAAATTTTCAAGAGTTACAAAGACAATTGGAGGATACCGAAGATAAAGTTGCCTACTCTAGACAGTTTTATAACAGTAATGTTTTAGAATATAACACGAAGGTAAGAATGTTTCCTAGCAACTTAATTGCCCAAATGTTTAATTTTAAAGAAGAGGAGTTTTTTGAAGCTGAGGAAGAGGAAAGAAAAAAGGTTGAGGTTAAATTCGAATAATTAATCGAAATAGAAAGTCCATAAACCTGATTAGAGCGGAATAATGGTATAATTAATTAAATGGTTTATTCATTCTCTTAAACCATTATGTCTATCTATTCTCAAATTACAGCCAACAAAGTGAGAACTTTTTTAATTTTGCTTATTTTTATTTTCCTTATCGTTGGGTTTTTTTTCCTCATCGGCCAATATTTTCAATCACCGGGCACTTATTTTGCTTTTGGTTTATTCTTTTCCTTGCTGGCGGGTTTTTTTAGCTATTTTTACTCTGATAGAATTGTTCTTTTCACGGTTGGAGCAAAACCAGCCAATAAAAAAGAACACTTTGATTTTTATACCGTGACTGAAAATTTAAGTATAGCGGCTGGTTTGCCGATGCCAAAGCTTTATGTTATTAATGATGCGGCTCCGAATGCTTTTGCCACGGGGAGAAATCCTCGTCATGCCGTGGTTTGTGTAACTACTGGTTTGTTAAACAAATTGGAACGCAAGGAGATTGAGGGTGTTGTTGCTCATGAACTTGCCCATATCAAAAACTACGATATTTTGTTAGCATCGATCGTTTCCGTTTTGGTGGGCACATTAGCTTTGGTGGCTGATTGGATTTTGAGAAGTTTTTGGTGGGGAGCCGATGATCGAAGAGAGGATAGGAGAAGAAAACACCCAATTTTTTTTATATTATTAATTGTCGCCTTAATCCTAACTCCGTTAGCGGCGACTTTAATTCAGCTGGCTATTTCACGACGTCGTGAGTTTTTAGCTGACGCAAGCGCCGCCTTGCTTACTCGTTATCCTGAAGGGTTGGCATTGGCTTTAGAGAAAATTGCCAGTGATAATCATCGACTAAGAACTGCCTCTAGTTCAACTGCCCATTTATTTATCAGCGATCCGTTTAAAAAGAAAGGTTTTTCTAATCGGTTATTAAACTTGTTTAGCACTCATCCACCGATTGAGGAGAGAATTAGAATATTGAGGAGTATGTAAGATGGAATATTTACCCCGACCCTCATTTCTTAACAGAATAAGAAATCTCTTGATAATTATCCTAGCCAAACTTTGTTTTTTTTTAATTAGGTTTCTTTCTTTTGGGGCTGGTTCAACCTGGCCTGGGCATATTGCCTTATTTTTAAATAAAAATTTTATTAAAGAAATTTTAGCCGACTCGAAGCTAAAAATTATTTTAATTATTGGGACGAATGGGAAAACTACTACTGCTTCTCTTTTGCGCTTTGTTCTAGAAAAAAAAGAAGGCAAGGTTTTTCAAAATGAAGAAGGAGCCAATCTTTTAAATGGGGTGGCTTCAAGTATTATTAAAAACATTAATCTTTCAGGTGATTTTTCCTATCAATGGGCTATTTGGGAAATAGATGAAAATACTTTTCCATTGCTGACGCCTCAGGTTAAACCAGAGGCTGTTGTTGTTCTTAATCTTTTTCGTGATCAGCTGGATCGTTATGGTGAGGTTAATCTTATTGCTTCGAAGTGGTTTTCTGCCTTAAAAAAATTACCGTCTTATGTTTCAATTTTTTTAAATGGGGACGACCCTCAACTTTATTATATTGGCAAACAGCTAAAACAACCGGTATATTTTTTTGGCCTCAACAAGAAATTGATGAAAATAACAAACATTCCCCATGATGTTGATTTTAATTTTTGTCCAATTTGTAACGGAAAACTTCATTATGAAAGAATTGCTTATTCACACTTGGGAGATTTTTCCTGTCGACAATGTTCTTTTAAAAGGATGACGGTTGAGACTTTTTCAAGGAAAAAAATATTTTATCCACTGGCAGGAATATATAATCTTTACAACGTTAATGCGGTGATTTTGGTGTCTAAAGTAGTTTTTGGAGTTCATCTTGATGATCTTAATGAAATCTTTTCGCACTTTAAACCGGCTTTTGGTCGACAAGAGGTTATTAGATATAAAAACCGGCTGATATATCTGATTTTGGCTAAAAATCCGGCTGGTTTTAATCAGTCCATTTCAGCAATAAAGGATTTGGTTAAAAATAAGAAAAACAATCTCCTAATTCTTCTTAATGATCGAATTCCTGATGGAAAGGATGTCTCATGGATATGGGATGTTGAATTTAAAACAATTTTTTCCCTCGGTAAAAAAATTTTTGTCGGTGGTGATAGAGTTTATGATATGGCTTTAAGATTAAGATATGAACAAGATAAAAAAAAAGAAATAAAAATTTCTAAAGGTAAATGTCTTTATTTTGATAACGTTTATGTTTTTGATAAAACGAAAGATAGCCTAAGAGAAGCTATTTTTGCCACGAAAGAAAATGAACGTTTATTTATTTTAGCCACTTACACGGCGATGCTTGAGGTAAGAAAAACACTATTGGGAAGAAAATTTATTTAAAAAAATTATGAGGAAAAAAAGAAACAATGATTTACAGTTAACAATCGGTTGGTTATACCCTGATTTAATGAGCACTTATGGTGACAGAGGTAATATTATTGTTTTGGAGAAAAGAGCAAATTGGCGAGGGATAAAAGTGATAATTAATAAAATATCATTGGAAAGCAGTGAAGAGCAAATTAGAAAATCCGATTTTATTTTTATGGGAGGAGCCCAAGATAAACAGCAAGAGATAGTCAATAAAGATTTATTAAATAAAAAAGGGAAAGCCCTTGTTGAAGTTTTAAACAAAGGAAAACCTGGTCTTTTTATCTGTGGTGCCTACCAGTTTTTGGGAAAATACTACAAAGCGGCTGATGGTACATTAATAAAAGGCCTGGCTGTTTTTGATTTATATACGGAAAATCCTGGGTTAAAATATAAAAGATTAATTGGTGATTTGATAATTGATGCTTGTTTACCTGATGATAGAAAATCATTGATTAGATTGGTAGGGTTTGAAAATCATGGCGGAAGAACTTATTTAACTGATCAAAATTGCGCCTTTGGAAGAGTCGTAAGTGGCTATGGTAATAATGGTAAAGATAAAACTGAAGGGATAATTTATAAAAATACCATCGGAACCTATCTTCACGGACCACTTTTGCCCAAAAATCCTCAATTAGTTGATTTTTTAATTGAAAAAGCCTTACTCGTTAAATACGGCAAAAAGATAAAATTGTACCCGATGAAAGATTTAATTGAGCAGAAAGCTAAGGAAGTTATTTTTAAAAGGTATTTATAAAAAAGAAATTTTCATCTATAATATTTTATGATATGAAACACAAAAAATTCCTTTCTGAAAAAGAAATTATTCATCTGGCAAAATTAAGTTGTCTCAAATTAACCGGGCAGGAAATTAAGAAATACCAGAAACAGTTAGAAGAAACGGTCGAGTATATTGATAATTTAAATGAATTGAAAACTGATGGAATTGAGCCAACTTATCAAACGACTGGTCTAACTAATGTTTTTTTTGATGATGGGGAAAAAAACCTTGCTGGATTAACGCAGGAGGAAGCTTTATTAAATAGCAAAAACAAAAAAAATGGTTATTTTGTTGTGAAGAGAATAATTTAATTAGGTAAAATTAGCAAGATAAATAAGAACATGACTCTATTAGGTAAATCACTTCTTCAACTAAAACAATTATTAGAAAGGAAACAAATTTCCAAACAAGAACTTTGGGAATATTTTTTAAAAAGAGTCAACAAATACAATCCACTTTTAAATGCTTTTTTAACAGTAGTTAATGATAAAAATAAGGCCGGATTACCAATTGCAGTGAAAGATATTTTTTGCACTAAAGGAATAAGAACAACAGCTGCCTCAAAGGTTCTTGATGATTTTGTTCCTCCTTATGAGTCAACGGTAACGAAAAGATTGCTATCAGCCGATTTTGGAATTTTAGGAAAAACTAATTTGGATGCCTGGTGTCATGGTTCATCAAGTGAAACTTCTGATTACGGTCCTCCTAAAAATCCTTGGGATTGGTCAAGGACACCGGGAGGGTCATCGGGTGGTTCAGCGTCGGCAGTGGCAGCTTATTTAGCGCCGGCCGCCCTTGGGACGGAAACAGCGGGGTCAATTCGCGGCCCCGCTTCCTGGACGGGGATTGTGGGATTAAAACCAACCTATGGTCGTGTTTCTCGCTACGGCGTGATTGCCATGGGTTCATCTTTAGATTCCCCTGGCCCTTTAACCTTGACAGTGGCAGATGCCGCTTACATTTTACAAATAATTGCGGGTAAAGATGATTTTGATGCCACCTCATCTGATAAACCGGTTCCTGATTATCTGCTTTGTTTAAAGAAAAAAAGAAAATTAATTATTGGCCTTGCCGAGGAATATTTTGATCATGTAGATGAGGAAGTAAAAGTCAAGGTATTGGAAGCAATTAAAATTTTTGAAAAAATAGGTCATCGAGTAAAGAAAGTAAAATTACTTTCTCCTAAATACGCAATCTCTGTCTATACCATTATTCAAAGAGCCGAAGTATCCTCTAATCTTTCAAGATATGATGGAATAAGATTTGGCAATAATCGAGACTATTTTCAGGCGGAAGCAAAACGACGGATTATGTTGGGGACTTATACCCTTTCCCATGGATATTATGATGCCTACTATAAGAAAGCTCAGATAGTTCGAACATTAATTATAAATAATTTTAAAAAAGTTTTTAAAGAAGTTGATGTAATTGCAGCACCGACCATGCCGACAACTGCTTTTAAATTAGGAGAATTTGAAAAATATCCCTTTTTTGGTGAGTTAATGGATATGTTATCTGAACCTTGCGCTGTGGCAGGTTTAACGGCTTTAAGTTTTCCAGTTGGCTTGGATAAGAATCGATTACCTATTGGTATGCAACTGATAGGCAACTATTTTAATGAGGAAACAATTTTAAATTTAGCTTATCAATTTGAAAAAGAAACAGATTTTTTTGGTGTGATAAAGGAGGGACTTAAAAATTATCCTGATTAAAAAAAATAAATTTATGAATACTTATCGACCAGTTATTGGTTTAGAGATCCATTTAGAGCTAAAAACTCAATCAAAAATGTTTTGTCGTTGTCCAGCTGATCATTTTGGTAAAAAACCTAATTCCCAAGTTTGTCCTGTTTGTTTAGGGTTACCAGGAGCTTTGCCAGTTCCAAATAAAAAGGCAATTGATATGACAATTATGATTGCTAAAGCGTTAAATTGTCAAGTTAATCAAGTTTCAAGATTTGATCGCAAACATTATTTTTATCCCGATTTGCCAAAAGGTTATCAAATTAGCCAATATGAACAACCTATTGCTTCTCAAGGGTGGCTTCCCATAAAAATTAAAAGGCAAAATTTAATAACTGAAGAAAAAAGATTCAGAATCCAGCAAATTCATTTAGAAGAAGATACGGGAAAATTAATTCATGTTAGTAAGGATACCTTGGTTGATTTTAATCGCTCCGGTGTTCCATTGGTAGAAATTGTTACCGAGCCGGATTTTAGTAATTCAGATGAAGTAAAACAATTTTTAGAAGAGCTTCAGGTAATAATTCGTTATTTAGGTGTCTCTGATGCTGATATGGAAAAAGGGACTATGAGACTGGAGCCAAATATTAGTATAAAAGTTAGAACTCATTCCAATTCTCAACAGATAGATGGTAAAAATATTGAAAATGATAATTTACCAAATTATAAAGTTGAAGTTAAAAACATTAACTCTTTTCGTTTTGTTAAACAAGCGATTGATTATGAAATTAAGCGTCAGATTGAAATTTTAAAACAAGGAAAGATAGTATCACAAGAAACCCGAGGTTTTGATGAAAAAAAACAAGCCACTTATAGCCAAAGAACTAAAGAACACGCTCATGATTATCGGTATTTCCCTGAACCCGATATTCCTCCTCTTATTTTTTCCGAGGAAGATATAAAAAAAATCTCTATTCCCGAATTACCTGATCAGAAACTGAAGCGATATGTAAAAAGCTTTGGTTTAAGATATCAAGATGCTTTTTTATTAACAAGAGATAAAGGCTTGGCGAGTTATTTTGAGCAGATTATATCAAGGTTACAACAGGAAAAATCAAAATTAGCACCCTCGGCTGAAAATTATTTTCAGACAATTGCCAATTTAATTATCAATCGTAAACTATCAACCTCTCTATCTGTTGACGAATTTGTAAAAAAAGCTCTTGATTTACTAACGCCAAAAAAAACTGATGAAAAGATGCTTTATAACACAATTAGTAAGGTTGTTGATACTAATAAAAAGGCTGTTGAAGACTATAAAAGAGGAAAGCAAAATGCCCTACAATTTTTAGTGGGACAAGTGATGAAAGAAATGAGAGGACAAGTTGCTGCTCAACTAGTAGCAGAAAAAATAAAAAATCAAATTGGGAAGCAGATTCTAAAAATCAAGAGGTAATCATAGATTTTAAAATCTTTTCTTATGTCATTTGTACATCTTCACGTTCATAGTGAATATTCTTTGCTAGATGGCATGACGCGGATTGAGGAAGTTATCCGTCGGGCAGTTCAGTTAGGAATGCCTGCTTTAGCTATTACCGATCACGGTGCTCTTTATGGAGCGTTTAAATTTTATCTTAAAGCAAAAGAGGCCGGTATTAAACCAATTATTGGTGTTGAAGTTTACAAGGCAAAAAATTCTCGTTTTGATAAACAACCGGGATTGGAGCGTGATCAGTATCACTTAACTCTTTTAGCGAAAAATTTTCAAGGTTATCAAAATCTTCTTAAATTAGTAACAGCAGCTCATTTGGAAGGTTATTATTATAAACCACGGGTTGATTTTGAACTATTGGAAAAATATCATGAAAACCTTATTGCTTTATCTGGTTGTTTAGGTGGAGAGATTCCTTCCCTAATTTTAGAAAACCAAGTTAAATTAGCGGAGAAAACTTTAAAAAGATATCTGGACATTTTTGGCAATAATTTTTATTTAGAGCTTCAACGACATCCCAATGCATCTAATTTTGATCAAGTGAATGAAGTATTAATTAAATTATCAAGAAAAAACGCGGTGCCTCTTGTTGCTACCAATGATGTTCATTATCTCAATGCCGATGATGCCTATGCCCAAGAAATTCTTCTTTGTATTCAAACGCAACGAACTATTTTTGAGAAAAATAGATCTTTAACTATGATTAAAATTCCAGATTTTTATTTTAAAACTCCCTTAGAAATGAAGGGTATTTTTATTGATTTACCTGAGGCGATTGACAATACTTTAAGAATCGCCTCCGAGTGTAATTTAGAAATTCCTTATGGTCGGTGGATTCTTCCTCAGTTTAAGACTCCTCGTAATTTATCACCTGAACAATACCTTCGTCAATTAGTTAATGAAAAAAAAGACAAACGAATGAGTAATTTCCATTTGAAAGACTTGGTAGAAAAAAGGATTAATTATGAACTGGACATAATTATTAAAAAAGGTTATGCCACCTATTTTTTAATTGTGGCTGATTTTGTTAACTGGGCAAAAGAACATCAAATTGTCGTTGGACCTGGTCGTGGATCAGTGGCTGGTTCCCTTATTGCTTATATTTTGGGAATCACTGATATTAATCCCTTAGAATACAATTTACCTTTTGAGCGATTTTTAAATCCGGAAAGACCAACGCCACCAGATATTGATATTGATTTTGCCGACTGGCGAAGAGATGAAGTGTTGCGTTATGTGACTAAAAAATATGGCGAAGATAAAGTGGCTCAGATTATTACTTTTGGAACAATGGAAGCGCGATTAGTTGTTCGCGATGTTGCCCGTGCCTTAGGACTTTCATATTCCCAAGGTGACCGATTAGCAAAAATGATTCCTTTAGGCAAACAAGGTTTTCCAATGACGATTGCCGCAGCTTTGGAAGAATCTCCACCTTTAAAATTTGCCTATCAGACAGAGCCAGAAACTAAAAAAGTGATTGATGTTGCTCGTAAACTTGAAGGTTTACCGCGCCATCCTTCTGTTCATGCTGCCGGTGTTGTCATTGCCGATCGCCAACTAACAGAATATGTTCCTCTCCAAAAAGAATCAAAAGAAGGCCGAATTATTACCCAGTATGATATGTATTGTCTTGATTTAAATGCCGTTTCAGATCAGAAAGCTATTGGTCTTTTAAAAGTTGATTTTTTAGGACTGCGTAATTTAACTATTATTGAAAAAGCTCTTGATTATGTCGCTAAAATTACCGGAGAGAAGATTGATATTCATCAGATTCCTTTAACTGATAAAAAAACTTACGAGTTAATTTCTCAAGGGTCAACAATTGGCGTTTTTCAATTGGAGTCGGCGGGAATGAGGCGACTGGCTAAAGAGTTGCAACCTTCAAAAATTACCGACATTGCTGCTATGGTTGCTCTATATCGGCCGGGCCCGATGGATCTTATTCCCGCCTTTATTGAAGGAAAAAATAATCCTAAAAAGATCAGATATCTTCATCCCGATTTGAAACCAATTTTGGGAGAAACCTATGGGGTTTTAGTTTATCAAGAACAAGTAATGGAAATTGCCAATAAATTGGCTAATTACTCAATGAGCGAAGCGGATAACTTGAGAATGGCTATCGGGAAAAAGAAAAAGGAATTAATGAAAAAAGAAAAACAAAAATTTATTGCCGGTTGTGTTAAATGCGGATATAAAAAAAGCTTAGCCGAAAAGATTTGGAGTTTTATGGAGAAATTTGCCAGTTATGGATTTAACAAGCCTCATTCGGCCTCTTATGCTTTAATTGCTTATTGGACAGCTTATATTAAAGCCAATTATCCAGTAGAATTTATGACGGCTCTTTTAACAGCGGAGCTTTCGGGAATAGCCGGACCAGCACGGGAAATTAAAATGTCCCAAGCTATAGAGGAATGCCGGCGGATGGAAATAACTGTTTTACCTCCGGATATTAATAGTTCGGATTATAGTTTTACTATTGAAAACGGATCAATACGTTTTGGACTGTCAGCGATAAAAAATGTTGGTGAGGCGGCCATCGAGACAATTATTGAAGCAAGAAGGGCTGGTAAATTTATTAGTTTTAAGGATTTTCTTTATCGAGTTAATTTACAAAAAGTGAACAAAAAAACCGTAGAAAGTTTGATTAAAGCCGGCGCTTTTTCTAAATTTGGAAATCGGGCGACTCTTTTGTCATCTTATCCTAAAATAGTAAAGGAAATTCAATTATTGAAAGCAAAACG
>CAZWBE010000001.1:21456-57974 GCA_964632205.1 uncultured Gammaproteobacteria bacterium
AATTTATAAAAAATTAAAAAATTTGATTTTAGCCAACAAAATTATTATACTTAAAGGAACTGTTAATGAAAGAGCTGGACATATTAGCGTAATTTTAGAAAATGTTAGTAATTTAGAGTCGAGATGAAAAAAAATTTTTATACAATTACTCCCGAACTAAAGATTAAAAAACTTGATAAAAGTATTGATAAAAAAATGAAGCAAACCTCTAATCAAATTACTCTTGCAAAATCATTAAATTATGGTTATTATTTAATTACTCCAATTCTATTAGGAGTTTTTTTTGGCATTAGTTTAGATAAATTTTTTAGAAAGGACTTTTTTATTCTAATATTCCTAATCATAGGAATATTGGGGTCCTTTTATAATCTTTGGAAAATAGTCAAGGAAACGAAATAATATGCCCGAAATAAGCATTAAGGCAGAAAAAATTCTCAAAATTTTTGGTTTGGAAATTACCAACTCTCTTATTCTATCGATAATCGTTTCTTTTGTTTTTACTATTTTTGCTATAAAATATTTTTTTGATTCTCAAAAGAGTTCCAAAACGAAATTCTATTATTTTGTTAATTTTTTTCTTAAAATCATCTATCAACTTTTTCGGTCGATTCTTAATGAGAAAGTGGATTATTTTTTTCCTCTTTTAGCTTCTTTTTTTATTTTTATCCTCATTCAAAATTGGTTTGGTTTACTTCCAGGAGTCGGAAGTATTTTATTTCACCATGTTCCCTTACTTCGCGGTGGAACCGCTGATCTTAACACCACTTTATCTTTAGCCCTTCTTTCGGTTATTATAACTCAAATTTCTGGAATAAAATATCTTGGTTTTAAAAATTACCTGAAAAAATTTATTAATTTTACTAATCCAATCGCCTTTTTTACGGGAATCTTGGAGATAATTTCTGAATTTTCAAAAATCATATCTTTTTCATTCCGACTTTTTGGCAATATTTTTGCCGGTGAAGTACTACTAACAATTATGGCTTTTTTAGTCCCTATCTTAGCCTCTTTTCCATTTTTACTCTTAGAAGTTTTTGTTGGTTTAATCCAAGCTTTAGTTTTTTCCCTGTTAACCGCTGTCTTTTTAAATTTAGCGACAAGTAAAGAGCATTAGGTAATAAAAATTAAATAAAAATTAGTTATATATTTTTAGTAAGGAGGTGAGAGTCAATGAGTTCAGAAGTTGTTAAACTAATAGCGATTGGTTTTTCAATGGGTTTTGGTACATTAGCCCCAGCAATTGCGATTGGGATTATTGGTTCTAAGGCGGTTGAGGCTCTTGGGCGAAATCCAGAGGCAGAATCAGCCATTCGGACAACAATGATTTTGGCCATTGCTTTTGCTGAGGCAATCGCGATTTATGTTTTAGTCGTTGCTCTTATTTTAAAATTTGTTTAACAATTACAAATTATTATTGGTAAATTTTTAAATTTTTTCAAATGGAAAATTTAGGGATTAATATCAAATTACTAATTGCCCAAATCATAAATTTTGCTCTTTTTTTCTATATTTTTAAGAAATTTATTGCCCGTCCTTTTAATCAGTTTTTAAATCTTGAAATTCAAAAAGAGAAAGAAAAAGAAAAACTTTTTGAAGAGTTAAAAAAGAAGGAAGAAACGCTGATAAATGAAGAAAAGAAAACCAAAGAAAAGCTTAAGCATGAGTATGAGAAAACCTTGAATGATGCTAAACAGGAGGCTGCCAAAATTAAAGAAAAGATTATTTCTGAGGCAAAGTTTGAAGCAGAGAAAATTATTAACAAGGGGAGGCAACAAGTTGAGGAAGAAAGAGAAGCGATGAATAGAGAAATAAAAAAGAAAGCAGTGGATTTAAGTTTATTAATTGTTCAGAAAGCATTAAATCAATTTCTTGATCAAGAAATCCAAAATAAGATAAACCAACGAATTCTTAAAAATTTTTCTAAAAAAATAGAATAAGATTTATGGATGTTAATTTTAAATTAAAAGAGGAGTTAGCTTCTTATTTTAAGGAGAGAGCAAAAAGTAAGGAAAAATTATTTACTATAATCTCTGCCTACAAATTAAGTGAAAAAGATTTAAATCAAATAAGAAAAGTTTTATCAATCCCTACCGATTTTAATGTTGTTAACACGGTTGATTCAGGAGTTTTAGGTGGATTGGTTATTAAATTAGGTAGTAAGCTAATCGATTTATCTATTGGCGGCCAACTAAAAAAAATTAGAAAGTTAGTTGAATTAATACCGTAGTTTATTAAGAACGATTGATGGTCAACCCAGAATTATTAATTTTAATATAGAAAAAATCACTTGTTTATGAAATTAATTGATCAATATTTATCCAATATAGAAAAAGAATTAAGATCCATTAGCAAAATCAAGATTAAACCAGAAGAAGTCGGAATAGTTAAAGAAATAAAAGATGGCGTCGTTATTCTTTTAGGATTAGATAATGTTTCCTATGGAGAGCTGGTTGAGTTTGAATCTGGAGTTAAGGGATACGTGGTTGATTTAAGTGAAGATTTTGTTGGTGTAATTGTTTTGGGTGATTATCTAAATATAAAGGCTGGCGAGCAGGCAAAAGCAACAGGAGCAGTTCTATCAATTGCCATTTCAGAAAAAATTTTAGGAAGAGTTGTTGATCCGATAGGTAATCCATTAGACAATTTACCTCCTATTAAATCAGAGGTTTATTATCCCTTAGAAAAAATCGCCCCCAACGTTATTTATCGACATCCTGTTAACACGCCCTTGCAAACTGGAATTAAGGTGATTGATGCCTTAGTTCCTATCGGTCGCGGTCAGAGAGAACTGATTATTGGTGATCGAGGGACGGGAAAAACTACTTTGGCAATTGACACGATTATTAATCAAAAAGATCAAGATGTTATTTGCATTTATTGTGCTATTGGTCAAAAAAATTCTAAAATAGCGCAAGTTTTAGATCTTTTAAAAAGACATAAGGCAATGGACTATACAGTCATTGTTGTTGCAGGAGCTTCTGATCCAACCTCTCTTCAATATTTGGCTCCTTACGCCGCTTGTGCTATCGGTGAATATTTTATGGATAAAGGAAAAGACGCTTTGGTTGTTTATGATGATCTAACAAAACATGCTTGGGCTTATCGGCAAATATCATTAATATTGCGTCGACCGGCCGGTCGAGAAGCTTATCCGGGTGATATTTTTTACCTTCATTCTCGTCTATTAGAACGGTCGTGTAAACTGGATAAAAAATATGGTGGTGGTTCATTGACAGCTTTGCCCATTATTGAAACATTGGAAGGAGATGTTTCCTCTTACATTCCTACTAATGTTATTTCAATTACTGATGGACAAATTTTCTTAGAGTCGGAACTTTTTAACTCCGGAATTAGACCCGCCGTCAATGTTGGATTATCTGTTTCTCGCGTTGGTGGTAACGCACAAACTAAAGCGATGAAGAAAGTAGCGGGAAAATTAAAGCTTGATTTAGCTCAATATCGAGAGATGGCCGCTTTTTCTCAATTTGAAGCAGAATTAGATGAGGAAACCAAAAAATTTTTAAACCGAGGAGCAAGATTAACTCAAATCTTAATTCAAAAGAAAAACCAACCCCTTTCTTTAGCGGAAGAAGTTGCTCTTATTTGGGCGGGAAATTCTTCTTATTTAGACTCTCTTGCCTTAGACAAAATTAATGAATTTGAACTTCATTTTTTAAGAATCCTTGCTTCTGAAGGAAAGCCATTAGTTAAAAAGATTAATAAAGATAAGATTCTAGAAAAAGAGGAGGAAAAAATATTAGAAAAATTAGTCAAAAAAGCCATTGAATTAGTTCAATAAATATTTTTTATGAATATCCGCCTTGTTCGTAAGAAAATTAAAACAGTTACCAATGTTAAAAAAATTACCAAAGCAATGCAATTAGTCTCAGCTATTAAGATGAAAAAAAGTCAACAACAGGCTTTGGAAGGTCAACCATATCGTCATCATCTAGAAAAAATTATTCAAAAGGTAAGGACAAAAATTGATCCTGAGCTTTCACCCTTAATGAAAAAACATATTCTTTATCCGCCGCGAGATTTAATAATTTTCATTTCTTCCAATAAAGGTCTATGTGGGGCTTTTAATTTTAGTCTCTTTAATTTTTTGATAAAAAAGTTTAATTTTGCCAATGCTGATTTTATTACCGTTGGTAAGAAAGGAGCAATTTTTATAAGTAAAATAGGGGGGAAAATTTTGGCCGATTTTTCGACCAGTTTTCCCGTTGATAATGTTCCAGCTATTTTTCAAACTGCTTTGACAGCTTATCTTGAAGACAAGTACAATCGGGTGATTATTGTTTATAATCAATTTATTAATACTTTACGTTACCAACCAACCGAAAAAGTTATTTTGCCTATTTCGGAAGAAATTAAAACCAGAGATGATTTATCTTTAGCTGAGTTAAAGGGAGACTATATTATTGAGCCATCGGCTAAGGAAATCATTAATCCACTTTTGCATAGTTTTATTGAAGAAGAAATTAGAGGAGCAATTTATAATAGTGAAGCAGCAGAACACTCAGCTCGAATGGTGGCGATGAAAAATGCCACTGACAACGCTCAAGAGGTAATTTATAATTTAATTCTTCTTCGTAATAAATTACGTCAAGAAAAAATTACCTATGAGTTGTTAGATATGATTACCGCTAAAGAATCAATTGATATTAATTAATTACTATAAACCATATATGGTAGAAGGTAAAATTTTAGCGATAAGAGGGGTGACAATTGATGTTGAGTTTCCGCCGGAGGAAACACCTAAAATTTTTGATGCTCTTGTCGTTTCTGAAAATAAACTAGTTATGGAGGTTGAGATGATTTTAAAGCCTGGTTTAGTCAGAGCCTTGGCAATGGGAAATGTTTTTGGTCTTAAAAGAGGGATGACGGTAATTAATACCAAATCTCCCATTGAAGTACCCGTCGGCGAGGAAACATTAGGTCGTATCTTTAATGTATTAGGAGAACCTATTGACGAAAAAGGTAGAGTTAATACGAGAAAAAAGAAACCTATTCATCAATCTGCTCCTGTTCTATCTCATCAAGAGGTGAAGCAAGAAATATTCGAAACAGGCATCAAGGTCATTGACTTAATTGCTCCTTTTATCAAAGGAGGTAAAGTGGCTGTTTTTGGTGGGGCTGGTGTTGGAAAGACAGTCTTAATCCAAGAAATGATCCATAATGTTGCTAAAGCTCATGGGGGGGTATCAGTTTTTTGTGGGGTGGGAGAACGAAGCCGTGAAGGAAATGATTTGTGGTTGGAAATGAAAGAGACAAAGGTAATTGACAAAACTGCTTTAGTTTTTGGTCAGATGAATGAACCGCCGGGAAATCGGTTGAGAGTCGCTTTAACCGGCGTGACGATGGCGGAGTACTTTCGCGACGAAAAAGGAATGGATGTCCTTCTTTTTATCGATAATATTTTTAGATTTGCCCAAGCCGGAAGCGAAGTTTCTGCCCTTTTAGGGCGTATTCCTTCAGCTGTTGGTTATCAACCAACCCTCTCTTCGGAGATAGCTGCCCTTGAGGAAAGAATTACTTCTACTCACAAAGGATCTATCACTTCCATTCAAGCCGTTTATGTACCGGCAGATGATTATACCGATCCGGCACCGGTAACAACTTTTTCTCATCTTGATGCCTCTTTGTCTTTGGAGAGATCACTAGCTGAACAAGCTTTATATCCGGCAATTGATCCTTTAGCTTCTACTTCCCGGGCTCTTGATCCAGAAGTTGTTGGAGAGGAGCATTATCAAGTGGCCCACGGTGTATTAAAGACTCTTCAACGTTATAAAGATTTACAAGATATTATTGCTATCTTGGGTATGGAAGAATTATCTGATGAAGACAAATTAACGGTGGCTCGGGCGAGAAAAATTCAAAGGTTTCTTACCCAACCAATGGCGGTGGCTGAACCATTTACAGGAAGACCAGGAAAATATGTCTCCATTACGGAAACAATTCGCGGCTTCAAGGAAATTCTTGATGGTAAACATGATGATAAAAATGAAATGGCTTTTTATATGGTGGGAACAATCGATGAGGTAAAATAAATCCTCTTTTAAATTTTGACTATCTTAATTGTTAAGATTAAAATATAATTTATGCACAGTCTCCATCTTAAGGTTATTACACCAAAGAAAATTGTTTTAGAAGAAGAGGTTTTTTCAGTTACGGCACCGACGGCTACAGGCGAAATAACAGTTCTACCTCGTCATATTAACCTTTTTTCTCTTTTGATTGAAGGAATAATTAAGATTAAAAAAAAGTCAGGAGAAGATTATTTAGCTATAGGCGGAGGGTATTTAGAAACTGATGGGAGGGAGGTTAATATCTTAGTTTCCAAAGCCTATGGTCAGGATGATATCAATCAAGCAATGATTCAAAAAGGCATTGAGGAAGCAAAAAGAATCTTATCCCAAACTAAAGATGAAAAGGAAAAAGTAGAAGCCATCAGGTTTCTTCGTCGTTCTTTAATTGATATGAAACTTTTAAAAAAGAGAAAAACTACTACCCAGAAACTTTAACAGAATTTTGGGTTGTAAAATCTAAGAACTTTTTTGTAATTAAGTGTTTTAAATAATAACAAATAATATATATATAAATAAAATAATATCCAATATTTTTCTCAAGTTATATAAATGAGTCTAATTATTGTAGAGTCTCCAACAAAAGCACGGACTTTCAACCGAATTCTTAAAGGAGAAAATTATTTTGTCTTTGCCACCATAGGTCACATTAGGGATCTTCCTAGTGATAAGTTGGCCATTGATTATGAGAAAAGTTTTAAACCATCTTACGAAATAGTTAAAAATAAAAAAAAAATTGTTGAGCAGTTGATTAAATTAGCAAAAAAAAATCAACAAATAATTTTAGCGACCGATCTTGATCGAGAAGGTGAGTCGATAAGCTATCACGTTGCTTATCTTTTAGGTTTTATTGAGGAGAAATGGCCTGATTTTTTGGTTAAAGAAAAGATTTCTAACAACAGCCAGAATATTTATCTTCAGAGAATTATTTTTCATGAAATTACTCCTTCGGCTTTAAAAGAAGCCTTAAATCAGCCACAGACTTTAAGAATAAATTTAGTCAAAGCCCAACAGGCAAGAAGAATTTTGGATAGAATTGTCGGTTATGAACTTTCTCCCTTACTATGGAGAAAAATGGGGAAAAATTGGTTATCTGCCGGTCGAGTTCAAACAGTGGCTTTGCGATTGATTGTTGAAAGAGAGAGAGAAATCCAAAGATTTAAAATAGAGGATTATTATCAGATTTTTGTTGAGTTTCATCCTTCATCTTCTAAACCTACAAACAATCCTGACTTATTAAAAGCAAAATTAATTAGTAAAAATGGTCTTTCCTATGAACAAAGATTTACTCTTCGTCTTTTTGCTGGTGATTACCATTACATAAAAACAACAATTGATAAAACAAAAGCCGAGGAGATTAAAAAAGATTTATTAACTGATCAGTTTAGAATTGAGGATATAAAAGAGGAGATTCAAACTCGTTACCCGCCACCGCCTTTGACTACCTCCCTTCTTCAGCAGGAAGCTTTTCAAAGATACGGTTTCTCTTCCCGCCAAACGATGAAAATAGCCCAAGACCTGTATGAACAAGGCTTTATCACTTATCACCGAACAGATTCATTTAATCTTTCTACAGCTTTCGTTTTTGCCGCTAAGGATTACATTAAGAAAAAATTTGGTGATGACTATACTTTAGAAAAACCACGAGCTTATAAGAGTAAATCTAAATTAGCCCAAGAAGCTCATGAAGCCATTCGTCCGACTCGTTTACAAAAGGAAATAGACAAATTAACTGTCAAACACAAGCGATTATATCAACTGATTTTTGATAGAGCGGTAGCAACCCAAATGAAAGAAGCAAAAATAAAGATGGTGAGGTTTTATATTAAAAGTGACAAAGGTTATCAATTGGAAACGGAAAAAGAGCAAATTTTGTTTGACGGTTTCTTCCGTCTTCTTAATCCCTCATATATTGAGAATAATGAAAAAGAGATAGATTGGGAAAAAGATCAGATTTTAATCCTTAATTCTTTAGAAGAGAAACTGAATCAAACAAAACCTCCTCCTCGTTATCATGAGGGTTCTTTGATTAAAATTTTAGAAGAAAAAGGTATTGGTAGACCATCAACTTATGCGCCAATTATTGCCTTAATTCAAGAAAAATACTATGTGGAAAAGATAAACCGTTATTTAATTCCCACTAAATTAGGAGAAACAATTTCTGATTATCTTTCCACCTCATTCCCCAATATTTTTAATTTAAATTTTACCGCTAAAATGGAGGAAGGTTTGGATGAAGTCGCCAATAATAAAAAAGATATGGTCATATTACTTAATGAGTTTTATCAACCTTTTTCAGAACAACTTCAGGAACAAAAGAACAACGAGAAATTAATTAATGTTGAGGAAAAAATTAAAGAAATCTGCTCTCAATGTGGGGCGTCTTTAGTGGTGCGTTACTCAAGATATGGAAGATTTTTAGCCTGTCATAATTACCCAAAGTGTAAATTTACCAAACCATACTTAAATTACATTAAAAATATGGCGTGCCCTCAATGTGGTAAAAGGATTGTGATAAGATATACTAAAACCAAAAAAAAATTTTATGGTTGCGAGGATTGGCCAAATTGCCAGTGGCGGAGTTGGAAGCTAAAATAAACTTGAATTAAAAATTAAAAAGCCAAAATTATTATTCTTTTATTTTTTTATGAAGCTTAAATATATTTTTGTCTCTGGTGGCGTTATTTCGGGGATTGGTAAAGGAACAACGACTGCTTCAATCGCTCTTCTTTTAAAATCAGCCGGTTACCGGGTCGCGCCAATTAAATTTGAGAATTATCTCAATATGGATGCCGGAACCATTAATCCAATTGAGCATGGCGATGTTTTTTTATGCGAAGATGGAACAGAGGCGGATATGGATATTGGTAGTTACGAAAAATTTTTGGATGAAAATATGGGAAGGGAAAATTTTGTCACCATGGGTCAAATTTACAAAACAGTGATTGATAAAGAACGTCGCTTTGAATTTCAAGGAGAAGATGTTGAGGCTATCCCTTATATAACGGATGAAATCATAAGACGAATTCATTATTTAGCTGACATTAAAAGAGCGCAAATCGTCATTATTGAATTAGGCGGAACCGTGGGTGAATACCAAAATGTTCTTTATTATGAGGCTTCTCGTATTCTTACTCTAAAACATCCAGGTGATGTTATTCATGTTCATGTTAGTTACGTACCGACACCGAAACATTTAGGCGAGCCAAAAACAAAACCAACCCAACTGTCGGTTAAGATGCTTAATTCAATGGGAATTCAACCTGATATTATTATTGCTCGCAGCGAAAGATATCTCGATCAACGACGTCGTGATCGTTTTGCTCTTTTTTGCAACCTACAACCCGAGATGATTATTAGTAACCCTGATTTACCAACAGTTTATGAAATTCCCTTAATCCTTTCTCAACAAAATTTAGAAATAAAAATATTAAAAAAATTAAATTTAAAACCGCTAAAAGCCGATCTTAAAAATTGGCAAAAATTAATTGCTTTAATTAAAAAACCAAAAAAGATTAAGAGTCAAATTGCCATTGTGGGAAAGTACTTTGGTACCGGCGATTATCAACTGCGCGATTCTTACGCGGCTTTATTTGATGCCATTGATCATGCATGTTGGCATCTTGGGGTAGAAGGAAAAACCTCTTGGATTGATGCGGAAGAGGTTGAAAAAAAAGGTACTTCAATCATCGGTCATCCTGATGGAATTATTGTTCCTATTGGTTGGGGGCCTCGAGGAGCAGAAGGGATGATCCAAGCCGCTTCTTATGCTCGCCAGAAAAAAATTCCATATTTGGGTCTTTGTTATGGGATGCAACTGGCTGTGGTCGCTTTTGCTCGTGATATTTTAGGGTGGAGAGGGGCTAATACGACTGAAAATCAACCAAAAACAGAATATCCTGTTATTCATCTCATCCCAACACAAAAAGAATATCTTAAGCGGCGGGCCTATGGAGGGTCAATGAGATTAGGAGCTTGGAAAGCCAATTTACGCAAAAAAACCCTGGCTTTTTCTATCTACCAAAGTCATCAAATATCAGAACGCCACCGTCATCGTTATGAAGTAAACAAAAAATATGTTCCTCACTTGGAGAAAAAAGGGTTAATTATAAGTGGACGGTCGGTGGTAGAAAATTTAGTTGAAATTATTGAGCTACCCCAGTCAATTCATCCATTTTATTTTGGTATTCAGGGTCATCCCGAGTATAAAAGTCGACCACTAAGACCCCACCCTGTCTTCACTGAGTTCATTAAAGCTTGCCAAAAGAAAGAAAAAATGTTACAATAAATTTACAATAAATATTAGAAATTAGAAATTTATCTTTCGTGGCAAATTCATTTAAATACCAAGACAAAATTTTTTCTATTGGCGATACGGTTAGTCTCCATTATAAAATTAAAGAGGGTGATAAAATCCGCACACAAATTTTTAAAGGAATATTGATAAAAGTTAAAGGCAACACACTGGCTAACCGGATGATTACGGTAAGAAAAATTTCTCGCTCAGGGATTGGAGTTGAACGAATTGTTCCTTTGATTTCTCCTTTTCTTACTGATATTAAATTAATTAAAAAAAGTCGATATTCTAAAGCAAAAGCATATTTTATTCGTCATCTTCCCGAATCAGAAATTAGGCGTAAGCTCTATGCATGAGATCTCCTAATAAGAATAAGAAAATAGGTGATATTGGTGAGGAGATTGCCGCTGAATTTTTAAAAAAAAGAGGTTTTGAGATTATTAATCGTCACTTTACTTCACATTGGGGAGAAATTGACATTATTGCTAAAAAAAATAAAAATAAAATTTGTTTTATTGAGGTAAAAACTCGTTTAGGAGAGGCAAAAGGAAAGCCCCACGAAGCTTTCACCTTTTTTAAAATAAAAAGTTTAAAAAGGGCAATTAGTTATTATCTTTTGAAAAATAAACTAAAAAATTATAAACTATCTTTAGATTTTATCTCAATTATTTTACATCCCGATTTAACTTTAAAGAAACTTAAGTATTTTGAAAACGTGCCATTAAAAGACATGTAATTAGTAATTCTTAACGAAGGGAGGTGAGAAAGATGATTGAATTGATTAACTCAGTGTTAGCCAGATTCTGGATAAAATTTATTAATTTTCTTCCTGACTTTTTTGGTGGTTTATTAATTCTTATTGCTGGCTTTATTTTTGCTGGCTTAATAAAAAGAATCATTACTACTGTTTTTGCTTTTTCAAAGATTGATAGTCTTTTACCCAAAGCTAAACTTTTAGGTCGAAATGATGTAAAACTTTGGCAGGAAATAATTACAGAAATTATCAAATGGACGGTTGTTATTCTTTTCTTAATACCAACTTTAGAGATTTGGGGCCTATCTAAAGCTATCGGGGTTCTAAACCAATTTTTGTTTTACCTACCTAATGTGATGGTGGGAGTCATCATCTTATTTATTGGTGTAATTATTTCTAATTTAGTGGCTGGTTTAGTTAAACATAGTATTACCACCGTAGGCGCCGCATCAGCGGCAACTATTTCCGTGGTTGCCAAATCAACTGTCTTATTTTTTACGATCCTCATCACTTTAAATCAGTTAGGAGTAGCTCAAGACCTGATTAGAATTTTGTTTACGGCCATTGTCGGGATGCTGGCTTTAGCCGGCGGTTTAGCTTTTGGTTTGGGAGGTAAAGATATAGCAAGAGAGATTTTGGAGGAATTGAAGAAAAAAATTAAGTGAGGTATAATTATTATTTATCTGGCCCCATCGTCTAGTGGTCTAGGACAATAGGTTTTCAGCCTATCAACCGGGGTTCGAATCCCCGTGGGGTCACCCCCTTTCACTTATTAAAAAATTAGCTCTTCAAAGATTACTTTAAAATTTTTCTTTATTGTTGCAAAAGTAAGATCTTAATAAAACTAAGAATCAAGCGTTATTTTTCTTTAATTTGTGGTAATAATAAATCTCTTAATCTTTCTTTATTACCTTAAAATTGGTATAATATTTAGTTTGGTATGTTTAAATTAACCTCCTCCTTTCAACCAACCGGCGATCAACCGCAAGCGATTGAAAAATTAGTCGCCGGCGTTTCTCTTAGCCTTAAAAATCAAGTCCTTCTTGGTGTTACAGGCTCAGGAAAGACTTTTACCATGGCCAATGTCATTCAGGAATTGCAAATGCCTGCTTTAATCATCTCTCACAACAAGACTTTAGCCGGGCAGCTTTATCAGGAGATGCGAGATTTTTTTCCGGAAAACGCAGTTTCTTATTTTGTTTCTTATTATGACTATTATCAACCGGAAGCCTATATTCCCCAAACAGACACTTATATTGAGAAAGAAGCCCAAATAAATGAGTTAATTGATAAGTTACGTTTACAATCCACCACCAATATTTTGACGAGGAATGACACTATCGTTGTTGCCTCGGTTTCTTGTATTTATAATATTGGCTCACCTATTGAATACGGTCGGTTTATCTTGGAGTTGAAGATTGGTCAAGAAAACTCAATTAAAGAAATCACTCATCGCTTAGCTCAACTACACTACGAGGGAAGTGAGTTTGATTTTAAACGAGGAACTTTTAGAGTTAGAGGTGATTATATTGATATTTACCCGGCCTATGAGGATAATGGGTATCGGATATATTTGGACAATGGCCGTATTAGAGGGTTTCAAAAATTTGATCCCATAACAGGAAAAGAGTTAAATAGCCAAGAGAAAGAGACTGTTAAAATCGTTATTTATCCCGCTAAGCATTACATGATGGAGGCAAAGACTTTTGAGAAGGCGGAACCGGTTATCCGTCAAGATTTAGAAAAAGAATCAAACGAGCTAAAAAAACAAGGTAAAACTCTGGAGGCGGAAAGACTTATTCGACGGGTTAATTATGATTTGGAGATGATAAAAGAAGTAGGATATGTTAATGGCATTGAAAATTATTCTCGCTATTTTGATGGTAGAAAACCAGGTGATCCACCTTATACATTGCTTGATTATTTTAGACAAGCCTATGGCGATCACTGGCTGCTTTTTATTGATGAGAGCCATATGACCATTCCCCAGCTGCGGGGTATGTATAATGGTGATTTCTCGCGAAAAAAAACTTTGGTTGAGTTTGGTTTTCGTCTTAAAGCCGCTTTTGATAACCGGCCCTTAAGATTTGAAGAATTTTACCCGATACCTTCTCATATTATTTATGTCTCCGCTACGCCTGATGAATGGGAAATGATTCAAGCAAAAAAGTCAGTTTTAAAAATTATTAGAGCTAACAAAAAACAGCCTCTTAAAAATCTTGGTTTAGTGGAACAACTAATCAGGCCAACAGGGATACCGGATCCAAAAATTATTGTCAAACCGGCTAAAAATGAAATTGAGGATTTAGTTAAAGAAATTAAAAAGAGGTTAAAAAAAGGAGAAAAAATTTTAGTTACTACTCTAACAAAAAGAATTGCAGAAGATTTAGCCGACTATCTGAAAGAAAAGGGAATTAAAGCTGAATATCTTCATTCTGATATTGAAACATTAGAACGATCAGATATCTTAGATAATTTAAGAAAAGGACAATTTGATGTTTTAATCGGGATAAATCTTTTGAGAGAAGGACTTGATCTGCCGGAGGTGTCTTTGGTGGCGATCCTTGATGCCGATAAGGAAGGTTTTTTGCGGTCAAAAATTGCTTTGATTCAAACGATGGGAAGAGCGGCGAGAAATGTTTTAGGAGAAGTAATTTTATATGCCGACAAAGTTACCTCTTCAATGAAAGAAGCAATAAAGGAAATAGATAGAAGACGAAAATATCAAGAAGAATTCAATAGAAAAAATAAAATTATTCCCAAAACCATCATTAAACCAATCCGTGAAAAAATCATTGTCGGTGACGAAAATTTTGGAATTATCACAGATAAAAAACAACCCCTTGTCAATAATGATTACTTATCCAGTATTAAAACCGAGTCATTAACGCCTTATGACCGGAAAAAATTGATTAAAAAACTAGAACGGGTAATGAAAAAACAAGCCGAAGATTTAAACTTTGAAATCGCCATCAAGATAAGAGATAAGATAAAAGAATTAAAAGGAGAAAGTTGAAAATGTTAATTTTTAACTATGATGGATGTTATTAAAATTCGCGGAGCCAGACAGAATAATTTAAAAAACATTAATCTCGATATTCCTAAAAATCAATTGGTGGTAATAACGGGAATTTCTGGTTCAGGTAAATCATCATTAGCTTTTGACACGATTTATGCCGAAGGCCAAAGACGATATGTCGAATCACTTTCCGCTTATGCTCGCCAGTTTTTGGGGGTGATGGATAAACCTGATATTGATTTGATCGAAGGATTATCGCCATCGATTTCTATCGATCAAAAATCAACCTCTCATAATCCACGCTCAACTGTGGGGACAATCACAGAAATTTATGACTATTTGCGATTATTATTTGCCCGTGTTGGCCATCCTCATTGTGTTAAATGCGGTGAAGAGATTAGAAAATTATCGCTTGATGAAATTGTTGACCGGATTAGCGAAGAAATTTTTCGCCAAGTACAAAAAGATAAAATAAAACCACATTTATTCCAGATTCTTTCCCCTGTTGTCCGTCAGAAAAAAGGCGAATTTAAAGATTTATTTAACAATTTAAGTAGTAAGGGTTACCAAAAAGTAATTGTTGATGGTAATTTAATTTCTCTCAATGAGGAAATAAATTTGATTAAAACCAATAAACACACCATTGAGGCAGTCATTGATTCCTTTAGGTTTGACTATAATGGAGCCAAAAAAGAAAAAAGTAAAGAGAATTTACGGACTCGATTAGTTAAAGCGGTGGAACAATCTTTGCTTTTATCTGATGGGCTGGTCATTCTTAATGTGGGAGAAAACTATAACATTCGCTTTTTGTTCTCTGAAAAATTTTCCTGTCCTAACTGCAATATTGCTCTACCGGAAATTGAACCAAGAATGTTTTCTTTTAATTCTCCCTTAGGCGCCTGCGAGAAATGTCATGGGATTGGAACAATTTTTGCTGTTGATCCGGAGTTAGTCCTTAACAAAAATTTAAGCCTTAATGAAGGAGGAATTTTGCCTTTTAATAAATTTTTTTTTCATGAGACTTGGTATGTCCGATTATTAAAAAAAATGGCTGAGGAGGAAGGAATTGATCTCAATAAACCGATAAGTAAGTTAAGCGAAGAAGAAATTAGAAAAATTCTTTACGGAACGAATAAAATTTATCGGGTACCGGGTGTTAATCGTTATGGAAGATCAACCGTCATTTACGAAAAATTTGACGGGATTATAACGGAAATGGAGCGACGCTATTTTTCCTCTCAGAATACTGTTTCTGGTGAAATTCAAAAATACATGAGAGAGGAAATTTGTCCTCAATGCCAGGGAGCTCGTTTAAAAAAGGAAGTTTTAGCTATTACCATTAACCAATTAAATATTAGCCAAACAGCCGATAAATCAGTAAATGAGTTACTTTTATATCTTCAGGATTCTCTAAAAAAATCTTTAAATAATTATGAGCAAATGATTGCCCAACCAATTATAAAAGAATTAGTCACCCGATTAACTTTTTTAGATAATGTTGGTCTTTCCTATTTAACTATTTCGCGGCCGGCAAAAACTTTATCTGGTGGTGAAGCCCAACGGATTCGTTTAGCCTCTCAAATTGGCAGTGGTTTAACGGGTGTTCTTTATGTTTTAGATGAGCCCTCAATTGGTTTGCATCCTAAAGACGTTCATTCTCTCGTTTCAACACTTTATCATTTAAGAGATTTAGGTAACACATTAGTTGTCGTTGAGCATGACCGAGAAACAATAGAATCAGCTGATTATGTAATTGAATTAGGACCTAAAGCTGGTAAAGAGGGGGGTAAAGTAGTTTTTTCCGGCACGGTAAAAGAACTCAAAGCCTCTAATTGCTTAACTGGCCGCTTTTTATCGGGAAAAATGAAAATAGAGTTGGCTGATAAAGAAAATTTTTCCCTAAAAAAAAACCAGGGATGTTTAATTCTAAAGGGGGCAAAACAATATAATCTCAAAAATATTACCGTTAGCTTTCCTTTAGGAAATTTAATTGCCGTTACCGGCGTTTCCGGTAGTGGCAAATCGACTTTAATTGTTGATACTTTATATCGCGCCTTAAAATATTATCTTGAGGGGTATTATGGAGAAAAAATGGGTCAATTTGAACGATTAGAAGGTTATCAATATCTTGACAGAATCTATTTAGTGGATCAATCGCCGATTGGAAAAACTCCTCGATCTAATCCGGCCACGTATGTTGGTTTTTTTGATGATATCCGAGCCGTTTTTGCTCAAACGGTTGCCGCCAGGGCAGCCGGATTTAAAAAAGGAAGGTTTTCTTTCAATGTTAAAGGTGGTCGTTGTGAAAAGTGTGGTGGGGCAGGCGTTTTGAAAATTGAAATGCAGTTTATGGCCGATGTTTACGTCACTTGTGATGTTTGTAATGGTTTAAGATATAATCAAGAAACTTTAGAAGTTACTTATAAAGAAAAAAATATAAGTCAGATTTTGGCAATGACGGTTGATGAGGCGGCCGTTTTTTTTCAAAATCATCCCCGGATTTTTCAAAAATTACAACTTTTACAAAAAGTCGGGTTAGGTTATATTCAATTAGGTCAACCGGCGCCGACTCTTTCTGGAGGTGAGGCTCAAAGAATTAAGTTAGCTCATGAATTATCGAAAAAAGAGACTGGCCGGACACTTTATATATTAGATGAACCAACAACCGGTCTTCATTTTTATGATATTAAAAAATTACTTTTTACTTTAAAAGAATTAGTTTTTCGGGGAAACACCGTCATTATTATTGAACACAATCTTGATGTGATTAAGAATTGTCAATATATTATCGATCTGGGACCGGAAGGTGGTGATAAAGGAGGTTATGTTGTTTATCAAGGGGAAATTGGTGGTATTATAAATGTAAAGACGTCATATACTGGAAGTTATCTGAAAAGAGTCATTCTATGAACAAAAATCAAATCTCAAAAATCAAAAATCAAAGTTTTAAAACAAAAATTAACGATATTTTTAGATTCCTTTATCTTATTTTTTCTCTTTTCTTTGGTTTTTTATTTTTTGCAGTTAATAATGTGAAGGCTTCTGATTTTATAACTGATTATCAAATAGAATATTTTCTCACCGAAAATAAACAGAGTTTACTTTCTCATGTCAATTTTCAAATTAGCATTACTAATCAACGATCAGATTTATATATAGCCAAATTTTCCATCACTTATCCAAAAACATTTGTTATTCATAACATCAAAGCAACTGATGATAAAGGTGAGGTTGTTACTCAGGTTGTTGATGAAGAGACAAAAACAAAAATTATTATGGATTTCAATTCGCCAGTCATTGGTAAAGGTAGCGTTAACAATTTATATCTTAATTTCGACCAAGAGAATCTATTTAAAATAAACGGCAATATTTGGGAGGTAATCTTACCAACAATTGATAAAAAAGAGAGGGGAAATTATAAAATAATTGTTAATTTACCAGATAATCAAGACAAAAAGATTTCGCTGGCAAAACCTAAACCCAATCAAATCATAGGTAGAAAAATCATTTGGGAAAATCCTCAAACGAAAACAATCTATGCAGTTTTTGGTGATAGGCAATTTTATCAAACAGAACTTGTTTATAATCTCAAAAATCCAAAAATTATTCCTGTAAGAACTGAGATAGCTTTTCCGCCAGACACTCTTTATCAAAAAGTTTACATCGAGTCAATTAATCCCTTTCCGGAAAAGACTTTTATCGATGAAGATGGTAATTTTATGGGAGAATATGTCTTGGCGCCTAGGGAAGTAAAAAAGGTTGTATTTAATGGATTAATTGAAGTTTTAGCTCAACCGCGACTTGATGTTTTGCCTGTTATTCAAAATCAATTTATTAATCAAAAGAAATATCTTTTAAGCTCCCAAAAATATTGGAATATTGATGACATAGATAATTTAGAGCAAATTAAATCTTTAAAAAGTATACATGATATCTATTCCTACACCGTCGGCAATTTGAAATATAATTACGAAAAGGTAATTAAAAAAAATGAACGTCTTGGTGCTTTAAAAGTGTTGAGAAATCCGAATGAGGCGGTTTGTACAGAATTTACTGATCTTTTTATTGCATTGGCAAGGGAAAAAGGCATTTGGGCGAGAGAAATTCAAGGTTATGGTTTTTCTTCTGATCCTAATTTAAGACCACTTTCTTTAATCTCCGATACTCTTCATGCCTGGCCAGAATATTATGATGAAAATAAAAAAATTTGGATTCCGGTTGACCCCACTTGGGAAAACACTTCTGGTATTGATTACTTTTCTTCATTTGATCTTAATCACATTGCTTTTGTCATTCATGGAAAAAAATCTGATTATCCTCTGCCTGCTGGAATGTATAAAATTGAAGATTCAAAGGATATTGAAATAAAGGCTACTTATACTAAACCGGCTGAAAAAAATAATCTGAAAATTAATATAAGTAAACTTCCTAAACAACTAACAGAACAAGAGGAGTTAAAAGGGAAGATTTTTATTCAAAACCAAGGCAATACTTATCTTTGGCAAATTCCTATTAAACTTTCTGGTCAAAAACTGACAGTTTCTCCTTCGAAAATAATTGTTTCTGTTTTAGTTCCAGGTCAAAAAAAGGAGTTTGATTTTACTCTCAAAGCAGACAAAACGAATAAGATAACTAACAGTTTATTAGTTGTTAGTGTTGCCAATAAAAAAAATTACCGTCATTCTTTTAAAATTTATCCTTATTATTATCAACTAGGTATTAAAATTACAATAGGTACACTCGTATTGGTTTTGATTTTTTTAATAGTTAGGAATTTATTAATGCATTTGCGAGTTTGATATAAACTTGTATTATTGAAAAAGCAACTAACATAAAAAATCTTTATGTTAGTTTTTTCAAGAAAATATATTAATTTTTTTAATAATTTTTTTTAATAAATTATGATTAACAAAAGAAATGTTGAAAAATTACCGGCGACTAATGGCGTTTATATCTTTAAAAAAGAGGGGGAATATTTATATGTAGGAAGATCTGTTAATATTAAAGCAAGGGTAAAATCTCACTTACAAAACGCCAAAATTGATCCGAAAGAAGCTGCTCTCATTAACGCCAGCGACAAAATTGATTATTTAGTTACCGATTCTCAATTTAAAGCTCTTCTTCTTGAAGCAGAGTTAATTAGGGAACATCAGCCTAAATACAATGTGATTTGGAAGGATGACAAAAGTTTTCTTTATATTAAAATTACTCTGGGTGATGAATTTCCCAAAGTTTTTTTGTCGCGAAAAAAGAATGATGATATTAAAACTCTTTACTTCGGACCCTTCCCATCGGTAAAAACTACGTTTCAAATACTAAGAGAAATACGAAAAATTATTCCTTTCTGTATGGATAAAAAATTAAAAGGGGGACCTTGTTTTTATGCAAAAATTGGTCAATGTATGCCTTGTCCAGGGGCTATTATTAAAGAAGAAAACGGCAGGAAAAGAAGAACTTTAAAACGAATTTACCGGCAAAATATTTTCAAACTATTAAGACTTTTAAGTGGAAAAACTCATCTGATTATTAACGATTTTTCACGACAATTAAAGCAAAAAATAAGAGAAAAAAAATTTGAGGAGGCTATGATTTTAAGAGATAAAATTAACCAACTTCAATATTTAGAAAAAATAAGTTTTGTTGAGAGTTGCTCTTCTCAACAAAATCAATCAGAATTAGCCTTGGAAAGCCTATCTTCTTTTTTATCTCCTTATTTAGATAATTTAAAAAAATTAAACCGAATTGAATGTTATGATGTTAGTAATCTAGCCGGAGAAAACGCCACCGCTTCTATGGTGGTTTTAACTAATGGTTTAATTGATAAAGCCCAATACAGAAGATTTAGGATTAAAAATTTAAAGTCTAAAAATGATTTATTAATGCTGAAAGAAGTTTTTAAAAGAAGATTTACCCGCAAAAATGAATATCCTAATCCTGACCTTGTTATTGTAGACGGTGGACGTCCACAAGTAAAATTATTACGTGAGGTTTTAAAGAAAATGAAACTTAATATTCCTCTTATTGGTATTGCTAAAAACCCTGATCGATTAATTTTAGGAAAAGAAAAATTAATCACCATTAAGCCACCCAATAATCATTTAGGCTTTAATCTAATTAAATCTATTCGTGATGAATCTCATCGTTTTGCTCATAATTACCATCTTTTATTAAGAAAAAAAGCAATCAAATTATAAAATTAATAAAATTAGGTTGCGGCACTAAAAACTTTAAGAATGTATAATTAACATATGAGAGATTTTATTCTAGTTATTAACATTGTCATAAGTATTTTAATTATTGCTCTTATTCTTATCCAAGGAAAAGGTGCCGGACTGGGAAACGCCTGGGGTGGAGCCGGTGAATTTTTTCAAACAAGAAGAGGAATAGAAAAAGTTATTCTTCGTCTTACCATTATTTTGATTATATTATTTTTTATTATTTCCTTGGTTAATCTTTTCGTTAAATGATTGTGGTAAGAAAAACTCTTCGCTATTATTGGTGGTTAATTATTGAATTTTTAACAAGACACTCCAAGATAATCTTGATCTCATTTCTTACCACTTTTATTATTTTAATCGGAATTACTTCTGTTTATCCGCATATCGAAAGTTTTTTTACTCAAAAGAAGGAAATTATTGGGTTAGTTGGAAATTATGATCTTAATAATCCTCCGGAAGAAATTACGAGCAAAATTTCTAATGGATTAATTTATATTAATGACAAGGGCCAAATAATTCCTTTATTAGTCGCTTCATGGAAAAAAAAGAATAATGGCAGTGCTTTCCGCTTTTATTTAAAAGACGACCTTCTCTGGAATGATGGCAAAAAATTTGAGACTAATGATATTAACTATCGATTTAAAGATGTAACCATTAAAGTTGTAAACACCAACACGATTGATTTTTATCTAAATAAACCGTTGGCAATTTTTCCTACTTATTTAACTAAACCTCTAATACGTTATCCTTTAATTGGTATTGCCGGACTTTATCGAGTAGTTAACCTAAAAACAAAAAATGGGCAAATTATTTCTCTTACACTAATTCCTCAAAAAAAAGACTTACCCATGTTAATTTATAAATTTTATGATAATGAAAATCAATTAATTTTGGCTTATAAAAAAGGGGAAATTACGAAAATGAAATTGACTAAAAAGGCAGTCGCTGAAAGTTTTATTAATTGGAAAAACACTAAAGTAACTAAAACCGTTGATTATTCACGATTAATGACTCTTTTTTATAATCAAAACAACTCTTTTTTAAAATCGAAAGAGATTAGAGAAGCAATTTTCATGGGGATAGATTTTAATAACTTCATTGATTTAGGTGAAATAGCAAAGGGCCCGATTCCGCCTAATTCTTGGGCCTACAATCCTAATTTAAAAAATCCTGTTTTTAATCCGGAATCCACAGAAAAAATTATCAGAAAGGAATTAACAGCGACTAAAGAAGCGAAATTAAATTTTATTACCTATTATGATTATTACTCTGTAGCTGATAGTTTAATAACTGATCTAAAAAAAATTGGTTTGACCATCAATTTAAACGTTATCTCCTCTGTTAAACCTAGCCAATTTGACTTGTTTCTAGCTTTTTGGCGGGTTCCTATCGATCCCGATCAGTATTATTTTTGGCACTCAACCCAGACAGAGGGAAATATTGGTCACTATAAGAATGTTAAAGTTGATAAATTATTAGAAGACGGTAGAAATACAATACTACCAAGTGAAAGAAAAAAAATCTATTTTGAATTACAACGTTTGATACAAGATGATCCTCCCGCCCTCTTTCTTTATTTTCCTTATGTTTATACCATAGAAAGACGATAAAAAAAATTAATCAATGTTATAATTATAAATAAATTTAAAAAAATGAAGCCGGGGTGGCGGAATTGGCAGACGCGCAGTCTTGAGGAGGCTGTACCGCAAGGTGTGGGAGTTCAAATCTCCCCCCCGGCACTTAATTTTTTATAATGAGCGCGTACTTCTTTGATTATTGCTGTCGTGCCGGGAAGGGTATTTAACTTTAAAACTTCATCTAAAGTATACCAACCATATTCTGAAGCTTCACTATTAAGAATAATTTTGGCGTGTGGGTTTTTCAACTGACATAGGTAAACGATAAAAACGCCCTGCCAATTTTGTCTTATTTCTGTAAAAATTTTTGGTAAAAGACTGATAATATTTACCTGAGTTCCTAATTCTTCTTTCATTTCTCGATGGAGGGTTTCCTCCGGCTTTTCTCCAAATTCAACACTTCCTCCTGGTAATTGCCAATAATCTCGATAAGATTGAGAATCTTCCTCATCAATTTCACTTCGTTTCGTTAATAAAAATTGGTTTTTTTGATTAATAATAGCAGCAACTACAACAGGAATGATTTGTTTTTTCATACACGCTAAAAAACTTTATTGAGTTTTATCTATCGATTTATTAGGAGGCTTACTAGTGAGTCCGGCGCGATTCGAACGCGCAACCTACTCCTTAGAAGGGAGTTGCTCTATCCAATTAAGCTACGGACTCAATGAGCCGAGACGGGGGCTCGAACCCCGAACCTACTGTTTACAAAACAGTTGCTCTGCCATTGAGCTATCTCGGCAAAAAAGGTGGTGCCGGGAGAGGGACTCGAACCCTCACGACTTTTTAAGTCACAGGATTTTAAGTCCTGCTTGTCTACCGATTCCAACATCCCGGCTAACTAGAACTTCTTTATGACTTTTAAATATTATAGCATGGAACTAGTCTCACCTAAATGTTGTAGGCCTTTTTGCGTAACCACTCGACCACGAGAGGTTTTTTTAATAAATCCTAATTGCAACAAATATGGCTCAATGAATTCTTCAATTGTTTTTTTGTCCTCCGATAGTGAAAGAGAGATAGTTTCAATACCTACTGGTTGATTAGAAAATTTGGTAGTTAATAAACGTAGATATTTTAAATCAATACTAGTTAAACCCATATCGTCAATCTCTAAAAGGTTAAAAAGTTTTTTCAAAAGATAAAGATCAATCGTTTGATATTTATTCACTTCAAAAATATCTCTTGCTCGTTTTAAAATATGATTGGCTAAACGTGGTGTTTTCCGCGCTCTTTTAACAATCTCTAAAATGGCCTCTTTTTTAATGGGTAAATTAAGGAGTTGACAAGAACGACTGACGATTTTAAAGAGCTCTTCGTTGCTGTAATAATCTAATCTTAAAACCAAACCAAAACGATTACGAAGAGGTGGAGAAAGAAGAGCCAATTTAGTAGTGGCGCCAATAATAGTAATCTTTGAAATCGGTAAACGGACAGTGCGGGCGGAGGGCCCTTTACCAATAATAATATCTAAATTAAAATCTTCAATCACCGGATAAAGCAATTCCTCTACTGTTTTTGGTAACCGGTGAATTTCATCAATAAACAAAATATCATTATTTTTTAAGTTCGTTAATATGGCGGCCAGATCTGCTCCTTTGCTGATAGCCGCTCCCGAGGTTACCTTAATTTCCCCTCCCAATTCATAAGCAATAACATGGGCGAGAGTAGTTTTTCCAATACCAGGAGGACCATACAAAAGAATGTGATCAGAAGGTTGACCTCTTTTTTTTACTCCCTTAACAAATAGTTTTAAAGTGGCAATGGTTTTTTCTTGGCCGACATATTCATTAAAAGATCTTGGCCTCAGATTTTTTTCCGTCATATCTTCTTTATTTTACCATCTTTAAGGCTTTTTTGATTTTTTCCTCCAAAGAAAGATTTTTGGGTAATTGGGATAGAGCTTTTTTCGCTTCATTTGTTTTTACGCCAAGGGAAACAAGAGCTTCAATGACGGTTTTATCCTCTTCTGAAAGATGCATTTTTTCTAACTCAAATTCACTTTTTAACTTTGGGGCTAATTCAAGGATAATCTTCATACCTGTTTTTTTGCCCAAGCCGGGAATTTGAGTAAAAAAGTAGTTATTGTTTTCTTTAATTGCGTTGATTAATTGATCAATTTGGCAAAAAGAAATAATGCTAAAAGCAGTTTTTGGCCCCACATTTGGAACAGTTAAAAGCATCTTAAATAAATCTAAATGTTTTTTTGTTGGAAAGCCAAAAAGTGTTAAAGTATCTTCGCGAACTTGAAGATACGTATATACTTCAATAGGAGTAGGTGGCTCAATTGTTGAAATTAAAAAAGACGGTAGGTAAACATGATAAGAAATTCCACCAAGCGTTTCAATTAATCCAGCATTATTATCAAGCTCTATTAATGTTCCTTTTATTTTACCGATCATAAACGAATTAAGATAAAACTCAATGAGGGATTAAATTAATTTTTAAAAGCGGTCAATTTCCTCCCTCTCGATTTGCCACAGTCTATTATACTTGGCTACTCTTTCACCGCGACAAGGAGCGCCAAATTTTACAAAATCAGCCTGTACCCCTACAGCTAAATCAGCAATAAAACTGTCCGTAGTTTCACCGGAACGATGGGAGACTACATAATTAAAGTTATTCTTACGAGCGATATCTATCACTTCAAGAGTTTCTGTGATTGTTCCTATTTGATTGGGTTTGATTAAGATTGTAGTACAGGCTTTTTCTTTAATGGCGCGGATTAGTCTTTCTTTGTTGGTAGTTAATAAGTCATCGCCGACTAAATATATTTGTTGCGAAAGAAGGTTATTTAATCTTTTCCAACTTTCCCAATCTTCCTCCAGCAAAGGGTCTTCTAAAAGTAAGAAAGAGTAATTTTTAGTAAGATTTAAAATAAAGTCAAAATATTCCTCCGGTTTCATTGGTTGCGGCTTATCTCGTAAGGGGTATTTGCCTTCCCGATAAAAATGAGACGCGGCAATATCTAAACCAAAGAAAATATCCAATCCTAATTTTAACTTTTTATTAATTACAGTTTCTTTTAATATCTCAAGAGCATCAACATTAGTAGCGAAACTAGGAGTATAACCTCCTTCCTCACCGACTGAGATACTAGCATTCCGATATTCTAATACCGTTTTTAATTCATGAAATATTTCAGTACCGATTTGATAAGATCGAGAGAAAGAGTTAGAAGAAGAAGGAATAATTTGAAATTCTTGAAACTCGAGATTATTGTTAGCATGCTTGCCACCATTGATGATATTAAAAATTGGCGTGGGAATTTTTTCGATTTTGATCTCATTTTTAAAAATATCTTTATAAAGTTTATTGATGTATTTAAAAATTGGTAATTGAGATTGAAGAGCGCCCGCTTTAACAAAAAGTTGCGATATCGTTAAAATAGTATTGGCACCAAGCTTGTTTTTATTTTTTGTTCCATCAGCTTTAATTAGCCAGTAATCTACCTCTTGCTGTTTTAAAGGAGATACACCGATTAATTTAGGGGCAATTAATTCGTTAATGTAATAAACAGACTTTAAAACACCCATTCCTTTAAATCGAGAAGAATCGTTATCTCTTAGCTCAATGGCTTCATTTTTACCAATTGAGGTTCCGGCGGGAATAGAAGTGATTACTTCTCGTCCATCATCCAAAATAAGTTTTCCTTCAATGGTGGGAAAACCACGTGAGTCAATAATTTCATACGCATAAATTTTTTTGATTTTACTCATATCTTTTTTAGTAAATGTTTTTTTTCAATTTCGTAGATTAATTCCCTTGTACGATCAATAGCATCAGGATTTACTGAAACACTATTAATTCCTGCTATGACAAGTTTTTCAATCAGTTCTGGGTAGTCAGAGGCGGCCTGTCCACAAATGGAGGCGGTTACACCGTGACGATGACATGTTTTAACAACAGATTCTAAAATAGAAATAATCAAAGGATGACGCTCATCATAAATTGGCGCTACTGTTTCGTTATCGCGATCAACACCCAAGAGCATCATGGTTAGATCGTTAGTTCCTACTGATACCCCATCGATGCCAATTTTAATAAAGCTCTCTAAATTTAAAGCACAAACAGGTACTTCAACCATAATCCATAATTTAAACTGCGGATAATCAAATAACTGATATGATTTAATGATTTCTTTTATTTTAATTAATTCCCAGGGTGCGCGGACAAAAGGGATCATTAAATGAAGATTTCGGTAACCTAAAGCCCAAATTCTTGCTATTGCTGACAACTCCATACCAAAAACTTCCGGTTGATTAATATACCTTGAGGCACCACGAAAACCCAACATTGGATTTTCCTCGTTAGCTTCAAATTTCTCCCCACCTTTAAGATGACGATACTCATTAGTTTTGAAATCAGTCGCTCGATAAATAACTGGCCGTGGAGCAAAAGCTCTGACAAATTTTAACAAGTCTGAGGTTAATCTATTGATGAAGATTGATTCTTTTTTCTTCTGAATGAATTCTTTTGGGTGAATACCAATTTGAGCGATCATAAACTCTGCTCTGAGAAGACCAACACCGTCAACATTAAGCTTAGCAATTTTATTTGCTTGATCAGGTTCGGCTAAATTAACATATACTTTAGTAAGAGTTTTTAATTGTTTGGTTGGGTTTAATTTTTGGTGAAAATCATCTTCGTTTACTGATGAAGAAGACATAACTTTGCCTTTAAAAATTTCTCCGGTTAATCCATTAACTGTTACTATCATCTCATTTTTTAAGATTTTTGTGGCTTTTTCGGCTCCGACAACAGCCGGAATACCTAATTCACGGGAGACAATGGCGGCATGAGAGGTGCGACCTCCTTTTTCCGTGACAATGGCACTGGCTTTTTTCATCGCCGGAACATAATCAGGATTAGTTTGTGGCGCCACTAAAACATCACCTGCTTTGATTTTATAAAGTTCATTAGGAGAGTTAACAATTTTAACTGGTCCGATAGCTAATCCAGGTGAAGCTGGGGAACCAATTAAAATTGGTGCAGTGTTTGCATTATTGAAGCTATCAAGAGTTAATGTTTTTTTGTCTTTAATGGTCGTAATTGGCCTTGATTGAACAATGTAAACCTTATCTTTTTCAATCGCCCATTCAATATCTTGGGGAAAATAATAATGTCTTTCAATATCGCGGACTAAAAAAGTAATTTTAATAATTTCCTCATCGGAAATTTTTTGGAGAGATGCTTCTTTTTTAGTCAATTTTATTTCTTTATTTTTCTTACCTGACTTAATTAATTTTACTGATTGATGCTTCACTTCTTTTTTTAAAATTAGAAGCGATCTTTTATCCACTTCATAATGATCAGGAGTAACTTTTCCACCAACAATATATTCTCCTAAACCAAAAATTGCCTCAATAATAATTTTATTTTTATCGTTAGTAACCGGATCAATACTAAAAGCAATTCCTGATTTATCAGCTTGAATCATCCTTTGAACAACGACAGCTAATCCTACTTTAAAATGATCAAAATTCATCTGGTGACGATAATAAATAGCCCTTTCAGTAAAAAGAGAAGCCCAACATTTTTTAATGTGAAAAAGTAGGCTGTTTTCTCCTCTCACATTTAGATAAGTTTCTTGTTGGCCAGCAAAAGAAGCTGAAGGCAAATCTTCTGCGGTTGCTGAGGAACGGACTGCCACTAAAGGTTGTTTATAAAGATGATACAATTTATGGCTAAGAATAGCAATTTTAGTTAATTTTTTTTTCCGATATTGCTCCTCTTTTAGGCTTAAAGATTCGTAATACTTAATAACATTTTCAATAATCTCTTGCGGAATATCAGCTTGGTTAATCAGTTCCTTAATATAATGGGAGGCTTGTTGCAACTCAGGTGGATTATCGTAATTAACATTGGTAAGGGTGTCTTTGATTTTTTTCTCAAGGGCGTTTTTTTTAATAAAATCAAAATAAGCATGAGATGTTAGAATAAAACCATAAGGAATTGGGAGGGAGGCATTAACCATTTCGCCTAAATTAGCTCCTTTTCCTCCCACTAAACTAACATCGTTCTTATTTACTTCTTCAAACCAAACGATAATTTTTTTGGATGTCATATTTTTAATATAAAAAATCTCTTGACTTTTAGCAAGAGAATGTTAAAATTAAATTTAGAATGAATATTTATCTTACCTAAAGGCACGATTGGAGACTCTTCAGTTAGCTCTCCTAACAGCCGCAATATTAATAAAGAAGAAAGAAAAAGCCTTTTTGTTTTAGTTTATTTTAATTTTTTTTAAGTTAAATCAAAAATCGGGGGTTTTTTGGGCCTGTAGTTCAGCTGGATTAGAACACCTCATTTGCAATGAGGAGGTCACCGGTTCAAGCCCGGTCGGGTCCACTGCACCTTGACAATTGGTAAAAAGTAAATAAATAAATAGAATTAAGAATGAATTCTGATAAGAAAGATGGGAGAGATAAGGCTAATGGTGGATGCCTTGGCAGTTTGGGCCGAAGAAGGACGCTTACTAACGAGCGAAAACAACGACGAGTCCGTTTGTAGACGCTATCAGTCGTTGGTTTCCGAATGGGGTAACCCCATTCGCTGAAAGGCGAATGACGCAGTTTAATCTGCGAGGACACCCGGTGAACTGAAACATCTCAGTAACCGGAGGAAAAGAAATCATATGAGATTCCGTTAGTAGCGGCGAGCGAAAGCGGATCAGCCTAAACCCCACCTATGGTGGGGGGTTGCGGGACCACTGAAGGTGAAATTTTTTCTAGAAGAAGAGTTTGGAAAAACTCACCATAGAGAGTGACAGTCTCGTATTCAAAAGAAAAAATTTTACCGGTGGCAATCCCAAGTACCACGAGGCACGGCAAACCTTGTGGGAAGCTGGGTCGGTCACGATCCAAGGCTAAATACCCAAACTGACCGATAGCGAACTAGTACCGTGAGGGAAAGGTGAAAAGCACCCCGAGAGGGGAGTGAAATAGATACTGAAACCATTAGCTAACAAACAGCAAGAGCATCTCGTTAGCACTCGATGCTCAAAATCAAAATGTAAAAATAAAAATTCAAAATTATAGATTTTAATTAAAAAATTTTGAATTTTAGATTGTGTAAGTTTGGATTTTAAATTTTGAACACCGAGTGCTAGCGAGATGTAATTGCGTGCCTATTGAAGAATGAGTCAGCGAGTTTTCACCATGTGTTGCTTAACTCTTTTAATAAGAGGGAGGCAAAGGGAAACCGAGTCTTAACAGGGCGTTAATAATACATGGTGAAAAACCCGAAACTGAGTGAGCTAACCATGAGCAGGATGAACCCCGTCGAAAGACGGGGGGAGGTCCGAACCCGTTGTCGGTGAAATGACATGGGAAGACTTGTGGTTAGAGGCAATATGCCTATCGAACTCAGAGATAGCTGGTTCTCCCCGAAATATATTTGGGTATAGCCCCTCTGATAAGTTTTATGGAGGTAGAGCTACTGAATGGTCTCGAGAGCTTTTTGCGATCGAGATCAATCAAACTCCGAATGCCATAAAATTTTCAGCGGGAGTCAGTCGAGCCGGGATAAGCTGGTTTCGACAAGAGGGAAACAGCCCAGATTTCCATCTAAGGTTCCTAAATAACTTTTAAGTGGTAAAGGACGTCAAGTTTCCCATACAGTAGGGAGGTTGGCTTAGAAGCAGCCATCCTTTAAAGAGTGCGTAACAGCTCACCTAAATATCAGGTATTTTTTAATACCTAAGGAAACTTGGCGCCGAAAATGATCGGAGCTTAAAAAGTTTACCGAAGATGAAAATCTGCTTTTAGCAGGTGGTAGGGGAGCGTCCTGACGACAGCGAAGCACAAGCGTAAGCGAGTGTGGAGTTGTCAGGAGTGAGAATGCTGACATGAGTAGTGATTCTGCCGATGAAAACTCGGCATGCCGGATACCCAAGGTTTCCTCGGCAATGTCAATCAACCGAGGGTAAGACGGAACTAAGGATGGTATCAATCGGTACCTCCGATGTCTAAGCCGTTAATATTCGGCTTCTTAATATAAAACGTTATTACTCAACCTATGACGAAACTTGATAACCCTACCTTTCTATATGAAAGGCTAAGTTGCAAGTCTTTTCGCTTTTTAGCGAAATGGCGAGCAACAAATGCAACTTGATCGAAAGATCGAGGAGTAGGGTGACTTAAGTTTCCGGGAAAAGTAGGTTGAGGAGTTTTATATTAAACCGTACCGCAAACCGACACAGGTGGGTTGGTGGAGAACACCAAGGCAGACGGGTAACGATGATTCAAGGAACTCGGCAAAAAAGCTGAGCGTAAGCTAAGCGAGATGCTCTCCCCGCTATCAGCGGGGCGCAGCGAAAGTTTGTCAACCGACTGTTTAACAAAAACACAGGTTCCTGCAAACCTCAAAAAGGGAGGTATAGGAGCTGAGACCTGTCCGGTGCTGGTAAGTTAATCGCTGCGGGTGATTCCGCTTTTAGTGGAAGAGCTTGCGGCGCAAGCTCCAGTGAACGACAGCTCTAACCCTGAGAGTTCTAAGGTAGCGTAACCCCTTGCCGGGTAAGTTCCGGCCCGCATGAAAGGTCTAACGAGTTGACAACTGTCTTGAATCATCGCCCGACGAAATTGAAATGGCTGTGAAGATGCGGCCTACTTGCACATGGACAAAAAGACCCCGGGAGCTTTACTGAAGCTAGGTATTGGCGAAAGGGAATCAATTGTTTAGCGTAGGAGGGACCCCGTCTTTGGCGGGGGACAATGAAACACCTCTCTTTGATTTCTTTTCGCCTTATCCCGCTTTAGCGGGAGACAGTGCTTGGCGGTCAGTTTAACTGGGGCGGTTTCCTCCAAAAAGGTAACGGAGGAGCGCAAAGGTCAGCTTAATCCGGATGGAAATCGGATGGTAAGTGCAAACGCATAAGCTGGCTTAACTGTGAGAGAGACCTCTCGAGCAGATGCGAAAGCAGGCGTTAGTGATCCTCCGTCTGGCGGTGATGGCCGGCGGGGCTTAACGGATAAAAGCTACCCCGGGGATAACAGGCTAGTCGCCTCCGAGAGTTCACATCGACGAGGCGGTTCGGCACCTCGATGTCGGCTCACCGTATCCTGGGGCTGAAGTCGGTCCCAAGGGTCGGGCTGTTCGCCCGTTAAAACGGTACGTGAGCTGGGTTCAGAACGTCGTGAGACAGTTCGGACTCTATCCTGTGCAAGCGCTTGGACTTTTGAGGGGAGACTCCTACAGTACGAGAGGACCTAGGAGTGGGAATCCCTGGTGTACCGGTTGTCCCAAAAGGGCATCGCCGGGTAGCTATATTCCTTTTTGATAAGCACTGAAAGCATCTCAAGTGCGAAGCAAACCCCAAGATTAGAAGTCCCCAATAGCTTACCGGAAGATTACCGGTTTGATAGGCGTCAGGTGTAAGTCTCGTTAAGAGATTTAGCCAAGACGTACTAATTAGCGACTCTCCCATCTTTTTTATCAGAATGCCTGTTTATAAAATTTTTTTTAAATTTAACTCCTTCAACTCAACCGCGTTATGATAAGATAAAAATTATGACGATTTTGGCAATTGATTCGGGAATTGAAAAAACGGGTTATGCTATTTTTGAGACAGAAAACTATCTTAAATCAGGTCTAATTAAGACATCGAAGCATAAACCGCTTGAGAAAAGGCTTCAAGAAATTTATCAGAAGTTACAAAAAATTATTGATGAATATCATCCCGGAACAATTGTCTTAGAAAGACTTTTTTTCTTCCGAAATCAAAAAACAGCTATCTCTGTCAGTCAAGCCCAGGGTATAATTCTTCTATTGGCGGCTCAAAACAACATCTCTCTTCAATATTTAACACCGCTTCAGATTAAACAGGTTATCGCTGGCTACGGTCAAGCTGATAAAAAGTCTATTCAAAAAATATTGAAATTAACCACAAATATTCCCTCCATCAAAGAAGACGATGAAACTGATGCCATCGCCTGTGGTCTTGCTTATTGTTATTTGAACAAAAAGCTATTAAAATAAAATGATTTAATATGAAATCGGTTATTCTTATTATCCTTGACGGTTTTGGAATAGCTCCTCCTGGTCCTGGTAATGCCATTTATCTCGCTAATCCTGTCAACTATAATTCTTTTCTTTACTCTTTTCCAAACACCACTCTTAAAGCTTCTGGAGAAGCAGTTGGGTTACCAGCTGGTGAGGTAGGTAATACAGAAGTTGGCCATCTTAATATTGGTGCTGGCAAAATTGTTTTTCAAGATTTACCAAGAATTAATTTAGCCATTGCCGATGGTAGTTTTTACCAAAATCAAACATTAATCGAGGCAGTTAATCATCTAAAAAATACCAAAGGTCATCTTCATATTATCGGCCTCGTCGGGGAAGGAGCGGTTCATTCTCATATTGATCATCTGTATGCTCTGCTTTTTTTTGCTAAAGAGAACAAACTTAAAGATGTTTTTCTTCATGTTATTACCGACGGTCGTGACTCTCCTCCTAAATCTGCCCTTAACTCGATTGCTCAATTAGAGGAAAAAATAAAACAAAATGGCGTGGGTAAAATTGCCTCAATAATGGGTCGTTATTTTGCCATGGATAGAGATAGAAGGTGGGAGCGGACAGAAAAAGCTTATCTATGTTTAACAAAAGGGGCTGGTAATAAAGCTAAAAGTGCCATTGAAGCGATTCAAATGGCGTATCAACAACAAAAAACTGATGAATTTATCGATCCGGTTAATATCATAGAAAATGGCAATCTCAATTTAATAAAAGAAGGTGACGCGGTAATTTTTTTCAATTATCGAATTGATAGACCTCGTCAATTAACTAAGGCTTTTGTTTTAGATAATTTTGAAGAACAAGCTAATCTTTCGTTTTCCTTTGATCCTTATGCCGTCAAATATTATAAAACTCACTATCCTCAAGAGGTGATTGTCACTCCACCTTTTAAACGAGGGGAAAAGATAAAAAACTTATATTTTGCCACAATGACTGAATACGAAAAAGATTTACCAGCAAAAGTCATCTTTCCACCAATAATCGTCCCAATGCCGCTGGGAAGAGTCTTATCAGAAAATGGCTTAATGCAGTTGCGAATTGCCGAGTCAGAAAAAGAACGGTTTGTTACTTTTTATTTTAATGGTCAACGGGAGAATTCTTTCCCTCTTGAAGAAAGATTAATTGTGCCATCACCAAAAGTACCCACTTATGATTTAAAACCAGAAATGTCAGCTTATGAATTGACAAATTTATTAATTAACAGAATAAGACAGGAAAAATACCCTTTTATTTTAATTAATTTTGCCAATCCTGATATGGTTGGTCATACTGGTAATATTCAGGCAACAATCATGGCTATTAAAACAATTGATAATTGTTTAGGAAGAATTGTTCAAGAGGCATTAGCTTTTAATTACTCAGTTATTATTACCGGTGATCATGGCAACGCTGAACAAAAAATTAATCCAACGACTGGAGAGATTTCAACAGAGCACACAGCCAATCCGGTTCCTTTTATTTTTATTGATAACCGTTATCAAGGCATCTACAGAAAACTGCAAACCGGAATTCTGGCTGATATTGCCCCCACTGTTTTATCACTTTTAGAGATCCCTAAACCAACAACAATGACAGGAAGAAATCTTCTGGAAGAAATTCAATAAATTAACAAATCAGTTTGCTCCTATTTTCCTCAAAATTTTAGCTGCATACTTGGCTCCTTTTTCCATAGATTTCTCAATATTTTTTGAGTGAAAAAATTCACCAATAAAACCGGCGGTATAACCATCGCCACAACCAGTGGTGTCAATAATTTTTTCAACCTGAAGTGCCTTTTGATAATAAACTTTTCCCTCACAATACCCAAAACTTCCCTTCTCACCCGCGGTGATGATTACCAGATGAGAGTAAAGCATCGGTATATAATGACTAATAACATCTTCATAAAAATAAATGTCTTTATATGATGCTTTGACTAATTCGGCAAACTCATGATCATTGAGGATTAGAATATCAATATGTTTTAACAATGGCAAAAGATCATTTTTCGGACGACGGCAATCACTAACTCCTAAATTAACAATGTTTATCACTGAGTTTTTTCTTAAAAATTGAAGAATTTTTAGTTTTTCCTTTAAATTTACTTCAGGAAGATTACCTAAATAGACCATTTTTGCCTGCCGAAGATGAGAAATTTTAATCCCATGATCAAAAAGTGTTTGATGGGGGGTAGCAAAATGAATAATAGAGCGTTCTCCATTTTCGGTGAGTAAAATGGCGGAAAAATTGTAATAATTTTTAACAACATCGCAGAAATGATGAGAAACTTTAAATTTTTTTAGGCGCTGCAAAACTACCGGTTTAAAGACATTATCGCCAATCGTCCCTAAAACAGCTGTCTTGAGTCCATTTTTACTGGCGCCAACGGCCACATTAACACCCCCACCACCTATTCTTATAGCAAAAAAGTCTGCGGCATATTTTCCGCCAATGGCTAATTGAAAACGATTCTCTTTAAAAGTTAAAGAATCTCCCTTAAAATAAAAATCAATGGCGATACTACCAACAGAAATTAAGTCATACATGATATAATCATTATAACATTTATGATAACAATCATCTGCGGTGAAGACACTCTTTCTTCAAGAAAATATTTCAATGTCCTTAAAGATAATTTTAAAAAACAAGATTATGCAATTAAAAATATCTCTCCTCATGAGTTAAATCAAATACCTACTCTTCAAGCAAACTCTCCTAATCTTTTTGGTAAAAAAACCGTCTATTTTAGTGAGAATCTTTTAGCAAAATTGAAAGGGAAAAGCTTATCTTTAGTTGATGAAATAATAATAGTAGATTGGGAAGAGAAACCCCAGTTTGAACTAAAGATACCCAAAGGTCTTGTGGTTAAGGAAATTAGGGAGTTTAAACCATCAATTTCTATTTTTAAACTTCTTGATGCTTGTTATCCGGGAAATTTATCAGTTTTTTTAAAAATTATTCATCAACTACCACTAAAAATGGAGGACGGTTTTATTCTCAATATATTGGCTAAATACATTAGGAATTTGCTATTAATAAAAATGGGCCAAAAAAGTAGTAAACTTCAATCATGGCAATTAAATAAACTTAAAAATCAGGCGCGATTTTGGTCCTTGGAGAAATTATTAGCCTTTTATGAAGGTTTATATCGGATTGAATTAGCGACTAAAACTTCAACTAATCCCTACAATATTAGAGAATCACTTGACATTTTATCGTGTTATTTTTTATGATGTGATTTCATCTATGAAAATTAATCCGAGTATTTTTAAAGCCTATGACATTCGAGGTGTTTATCCTCTTGATATTAATGAAGAAAATTTTCCCACTATTATAAAAGCCATATACACTTTTTTTGTCAGAGAGATTAAAAAAAACAGTTTGAAAGTGGTTTTAGGTTGTGATATGCGTCTTTCTTCTCCTTCACTTTTTAAAATTGCCCAAAAGACACTTTTTCAAATGGGAGCAAGAATTCTTAATGTTGGTTTGGTAGCAACACCAACTTTTTATTTTGCTTGTCTTAAATATCAAGCTGATGCCGGTATTCAAATAAGCGCTTCCCACAATCCACCCCAGTGGAACGGTGTCAAATTTGTTATTAGAGATGGAAAGAGTTTAGTTAAGATTGGTAAGAACACCGGCATGAATAAAGTAAAAGATCTGGTTGACAGTGGTAACTTTATTAAGAAAAAAAACGGCGGGATGATAATAAAGATTAATAATGTGGTGGTTGAGGAAGTTGATTCTGCCTTTGATTATGTTAGACCTGCAAAAATCAAAACACTAAAAGTGGTGGCCGACCCAGCGAATGCAATGGGAATTTTTTATTTGGATGAAATATTTAAAAGGCTTCCTTGCCAATTAATTAAGATGAATTTTAATCTCGATGGTAGTTTTCCTGCCCACCAACCCGATCCATTAGATTTTAAAAACTTGGTTGATTTACAAAAAAAAGTATTAGAAGAAAAAGCCGATTTGGGTATTGCTCCAGATGGAGACGGCGATAGAGTGTTTTTTATTAATGAAAAAGGAGGCGTCATTCCTGCCAGTCTTATTACTTCTCTTATTGCAAGTGAACTGCTTAAAAAGTATCCCGGTGATAAAATTGGTTTAGATATCCGCTATACTCGAAATATTAGCAATACCGTAAAAAAGAGTGGAGGCAAACCAATTATTGGACCAGTTGGTCACGCTCTTATTAGTGAATTAATGAAAAAAGAAGATATTTTATTCACAGGCGAATCATCAGGTCATTACTTTTATCGTGTCACTGGTTATGCCGAAAGTTCGGCGATGACTGTGCTGATGATTTTAGATATTATTAGTCGTCAAGGCAGACCTATTTCGCAGATCGTTAGCGACTATCAGACATCGATAGAGTCCGGCGAATCGAATTATATTCTTTCCTCAAACGTCAAGACAGAAAATTTTCTTAAAGAAGTTGCCGCTGAATATAGTAAAGGCAAGGTTTCTTGGCTTGATGGATTATCAGTTGATTATCCTGATTGGCG
>CAZWBE010000001.1:58074-145830 GCA_964632205.1 uncultured Gammaproteobacteria bacterium
CTTTTAATTTCATATAATACGTCAGTATGGGTGAGGATTCAAGACAGTCAGAAACTTCTGGTAAAATTATTAAGCTTTCAGATTTTACTGGGGTCCTGATCCGGGCTTTAAAAGAAATCAAGCCAAAACCTCGGCCGGATGATTTATCAGCTTTATCTGTGTCACAAACTGTTTCGTTTTTTGCTTTAGTTTACGAAAAAATCCGCAATGCCGTTGAATTTCGGGAAGATCACTTAATTTTAAGAGCGGCGATTGAACGAATTTTAAAAAGAAGATTGGCTCTTAATCCCGAGGGGAAAGGAGAGGCGGAAAATCTTCTTCGCGAGCTACTTTGGGCGCGTTATTTTGATAATGCCAGCCTCGGTGGAGAAGATGTTCAAAAAACGCAAGTAATTATTGATCGATATATTTTTTTACGAAACACGCTTGTTGTTGGTCGTGAGGTAGAAACTCAACATTATCTTAATCAATTCCTTATCGATTTAATTACCAGCGAAATAGAAGAAACTCTTAGACCTAATTTAGCCATTCGAAATACCAATTTAACATTCTTTATCTATCAGGTTCTACGAAAAAAGATTAAAATTGAGGGTTTAAGCGAACAACAAAAAGATGCCTATTTTTTAGTCGCTATTGAAAAAGTTTACCGTAAAAGTGATAAGGCATATCAAAGATACCATCTTTTTGTTACCTTCTATAAATCTATTAGTCAATATTCTTTCGAAGAGCTGCAAAATTTAAGCAGTAAATTATTGGTAATTTTTAAGAAAATTGATGAAATGATTGCTAATCCTTATGTTGAAGGCTTAGTTAAATTTGTCAGAAAACAACTGCCGCCTTTTTTAATCCTTTTTGAAATTATTAAAACCAAATTTGCTGAAATTGAAACTGTTTTAAGAGATAAAGAACGGCTTTGGATTGAAGTTGATTTTATTTGTCGGCAAAAATATCAACAGTTAGGTAAAAGAATTGCTAACTTAGCGGTTAAAAGCTTCATTTACATTTTATTAACTAAAATGTTATTTGCCCTTATTTTGGAATACCCTTTATCCCTTTATATCTATGGTGAAGTAAACACAACCTCAATCATTATTAACAGTCTTTTCCCACCATTTTTAATGGTTTTAATATTAGGCTTTTTCCGTATTCCTGGTGAAGATAATACCAAAAAAATATATCATCGAATTATTGAGATTATTGATGCCGACCGTAGTTTCGAAACAAGAGTGGCCTATATGCCCAAAAAACCCCGTATCCAGCGACCAGTTTTAATTTTTGGTTTTACTATTTTTTATTCCCTTACTTTTATAATCACATTAAGTATTATTTATGAGGTTTTAACTCTTCTCAACTTTAATCTTATTAGTCAAATAATTTTTGTTTTTTTTGTCAGTGTTGTTACTTTTTTTTCCTATCGAATCAGACAAATAGTTAAAGAGCTGAGATTAGCGGAAAAAGAAAGTATTTTCGCTCCTTTTATTGACTTTTTTTTCATGCCTATTCTGTCTTTGGGTAAATTTTTTAGCCAAGAAATTGCCCGACTAAATTTTTTTATCTTTATTTTTGACTTTCTCATTGAAGCTCCTTTTAAGTTCATTTTCGAGGTAGTGGAAGAGTGGATTACTTTTGTTCGTAAGAGAAAAGAGGAAATAGTTTAAAAACGGTAATAATAAGTTGGGAATGGTTTATCGGGTAGGGTTTTGATTAGCTTTTTTCCCCAGCCCTTTATTTTAAAACCATGAGATATTATCAGAGTATTTTTTCGCAATTCCTTATCAAATTTAGCCGTTAATTTTTTAATCAGGTTAGGAAAAAGGAATAAATAAATGTAGTCAGCCTTAGTAAGATCGGTATCAAAAATATCTTGGTGATAGAAATTTATTTTATGTTGGATTTTTTGGATTAAGGCTAATAATTTTGCTTGGTAAATAAGAAGTAGGTTTATATCAACCCCGATCCCCTGAACCTGATAATTTTTTACCGCTGTTCGAACTACTCGTCCATCACCACAACCTAATTCAATAAAAAGCTTTTTCTTTTCTAAATTGGCCATTTTTAAAATTTGATTTATCTTCTTAAACTCTGTTGGTACGTATGGCGATCCCGAAATAAATGAATAAATTAAAAAAATAACATAAATACTAACTGCTATTAAAAAAAATAAGAGACAAAGTGATAATAAAAGATAACTTATAAAAACCAGCATGCGGTGATCTTATTTAATAATATCCAATATGCGAATTGATAACTTATTATTTATTATAAAATTTTAGAAAAAGGAATCATGTATATAACTTATTACTTGAATTCATCTTCTAGTGATTTTAAATCAATAAATTATAGGTTATAAATGGTCTTATTTGACAAGAATTATTTTATATCTTATATTTAAATTATGCTTAAAAAATTGTTTGTATATCTTCTATTATTTCTCATTTTGCTGGGTGTAAATATTTTCTTCGTTAAAAAAACATATCAAGCTTATTATAGAGAATCAAATATTCAAAAAATCTTAGGAGAAATTTCTGTCTTTAATAATCCACAAAACCAATTTCACTTGTCAACAGCTCCTTATGTTTTAGGAATCTATCAAGCAGAAATTACTCCAACCGATGGAAGAGTCGCTAATTTAAAAAATTTTTTTAGAAAGTATAATTCACCTCTTTATCAATATTCGGAACTAATCGTAGCTGTTTCTGATAAATATGGTTTCGACTACCGGTTATTACCTGCCATTGCCATGCAAGAATCAAATCTTTGTAAATACATTCCAGATAATTCACACAATTGTTGGGGATGGGGAATATATGGAAACTTAGTGACGAAGTTTTCTTCTTATGAAGAGGCCATAGAAACTGTTGCCAAAGGAATAAAAGAAAACTATATTAATAAAGGGTTAGTAACCGCCTCAAGTATAATGCAAAAATATACTCCTTCCTCTAACGGGAGTTGGGCAAGAGGAGTAAATACTTTCTTAAGAGCATTAGAATAGTCAATTTGAGGATTTAAACAAAAGTGGAATAATTAGACAATCAAAATTAAGAAAATAGTCTATTTTAGACGTGAAAAATTTACGTAATCCTTTTATTGAACTGATCTTGTTACTGCCAGTTCCTGGGAAAGCGAGTATTGGGTCCCTTGTTTTTTAGCACGAGCAAGAAATAAAGAACCTCTTTTTTTCTTTTTGCTTATTAAGGCTTGCAGCCAAGTTTTTGATTCACCAACTTTTGCTCGTAAAGCGCGCAGAATTTTTAAAACTAACTCTAAAAATCTGATATGGTAAATTCCCGGTTTTTGTGGCAATTGTTCAACAGTTAACTTATCAATATCAGAAACTTCCTGGAGCAAAGACGCATTTGCTTTTTTAATAAATTCAACCTCTTTTTTAATTTGATCTGTTAATTCTTTTATCTGTCTTTTAACTAACTCCTGTTCATAATATCGCTGATAACTGAAGAGATTAAATTCTTGTTTTGGTTTTGGCTTGGCTGGAGAAAAAGTTTTCTCCCTCTCAAAAAAGAAGGTATCTGAACTATAATCTTTATCAATGTCGGCAAAAAAATGATCCGAAATAGTATTTGGTGGAACTACGCCACGAAGATTCTCTACCAAATTATCACTAACCGGCTTATTTTTTGGTTTATTATTAGCACTTCTACTATACATGCTCTGATTTTACTATAGGGTCAATAAAAAGTCAATGGTTTTTTGTTTGCGGAGAATCGAGGCGTAAAAATAGGCGTTTTCTTCGGCTTTTTTTCTTTGATGATCATCAGTTATATTAGTAAAAAGTTTGTCTAGATCTTCTTTTTCTACCTGAATTCCTTCTTTCTCTGCAATCTCCATAAGAATAAATTCTAATTTGTAAGTGTCTTCGATTTCTTGAGTTAAATTTTTCTTTAAGTCTTCGATGGTAATATTTTTCGATTTAAGATAAGCCTCGACTGTCAAACCAATTTTTTTTATATCATCAAGAAGATTAGTTAAGCGACGATTTAACTCATCTTCAATAACTAAGTCAGAAATTTCCAATTTGCTTTCCAAAAGTAGTCTTTCTAAAATTTTATTCAAAAGTTGATGTTTATTTTCCTCCTCATTCTGTTTCTCGCTACCAGCCGTATCTTTCCCCGGCACCCAAATATTGGTTTTTTTTAGCTCTGATTTTATACTTTTTATTATTTCCTTGTAAGCCGGCAGAGTGACTTGAGGGGGTTGAGCAATCGTTATTTTAATTTCCCAATCTTCAGTAGCTTTAGCTTTTACTAAGTCAATCCTTGGTGAGATAATAGGCGTTAAATTTTCTTTTTTAACAACCTCATCATATAACCGGGGAATGAGAGATTTTATTATCTCTTCATAAATTAACTGTTGAGAAATGTGTTTTTTTGCTACCTCTTTTGGCACTTTTCCTTTTCTAAAACCAGCCACCTCAAGATTTTGACGAATCTTGTCAAAAGCTATTTCTTGTTCTTTTTTAATGTCCGCAATAGGAATATGAATAGTGATTTCACATGTTCTTTTAGGAAGGTGGTTAATCTTATAACTATACATATAGTTTACAATTGTACTGAGTTTTTACTGAAAAACAACAGGATTTTTTCCTCTTCTTGAGCAAATTGATTAATAAAGTATTGAACTCTGATAGCCCAACTAGGACTTTCCGAATATATCTTACCAATAGACCAAAGGTTAGCGACCCCTTGATTAAGATAATTATAACGCAAACCAGCGCCCACTTTCTCAATTGCCTCGGACCAACTAGAAAAAATAATATAGCCACCGCCCCAGCCAAATGGGTTATATGATCCTGGGTAGATGAAATGACCAAAGGTGGACTCTAATCCGGCAATTGCCGGTAAAAGATAACAGTCAATCTTATATTTGGCACAAACGTTAACAAAATTATCTACTTCTCCTATTAAAGGTGAATTATATTTTTTTAAAACTTCTTTTATCGCTTTTTTTATCCCGTATGAATTTTGAATGCTACTTTTTAACTCTCTTGTTTTTAAAAGATATTGAAGTTGAGCGGAATTCTCAGCAACACTTCCGGCTAAAACCAGAGGTGTTTTAAAATAAAAAAGACCTGTAATTATAAGTAATAGGATTAAATTTTTCATATTTTGATTTGTTTTTAAAGTTTTACTTAAGTCTTTAATATTTAAAATAAAATCAAAATAAAATTCTTTGGTTGAAATATAGAAAACATTGTAAAAATGTTTTTTACGTAAAACCCATAAAAAAATCCTAAAGCTTTTTTCCTGTAAGGAAAAAAACCTTAGGATCTATTAGTTATTATAGCATAATACTATAGGGATGTCAAATTTAACTTTTTAATTGGTGATAAAAATCTGTTAAAAAATTAGTTGGGTATTTTGGTTATAATATTCCTCATGAAAATGACTTTTTTTAGCGAATCTTTTGGTTGTCGTGTTAATGAGGCTGAGCGTTTGGAGATTAATTTTCAACTGAAAAAAGCCGGTTTTGAATATGATTTTGATAATCCTACCTTTTATATCATCAATACCTGTGCTGTCACTCATAAAGCGGAACGAGAAGTAAGGCAGCGTCTTTACCAGATAAAACGAAAGTTTCCCAAAACAAAGCTTGTTATAACTGGCTGTGCCGCCACTTTTTGGCAAAAAAATCAACTCACTAAAAATTTACCGGTTGATTTAATTATTGAGAATGTCAACAAAGAATTTTTTGTTGAAATAGTCAAAAATAGCTTGTTACACCAATCTCCCTACGACCTGCCAGGTCAAAAAGAGAGCTTGGCAACAAGCCAGAAATCGGTTATTTTAAGTAAATTTTTACAATCGCGAAGGCTTTTGGTAAAAATTCAAGATGGCTGTCATCGATTTTGCACTTTTTGCATTGTTCCTTATTTGCGTGGCATACCTAAGTCGTTAACCATCAACCAGATTATAGAAAAGATTAAAAATTTTCAGGGAAAAATTAGTGAAGTAATTTTAACCGCGGTTAATACAGAAGCTTTTGGCTTGGATACCGGTGAAAAATTTATTGATTTACTTATTTCATTAATTGATCAAACCAATATCGCTCGAATTAGTTTAGGATCAATTCACCCCAACAGCATTGATGATAATTTTTGTCAATTTTATAAACAATATTTACCCAAAAGACGCCTCGTTGATTTTTTCCATATTCCCATTCAATCAGGCTCCGATAAAATTTTATCCTTAATGAAAAGAGGTTACCGAAGCGTTGAAATTTTAGAAAAAATTCATTTAATTAAAAATTTAAATCAGTGGGCATTGATAGGAACCGATGTTATTGTCGGTTTTCTTGATGAAGAGGAGGCCGATTTTGAAAAAACCTATCATTTTTTAACTCAAGCGCCGATAAATAAATTCCACATTTTTCGTTATTCACCAAGGAAAAAAACGGCCGCTTTTTATCTTGCTAAAAGATTAAAAGAACCAGACGATGTCATAAAGAAAAAAAGGGCTAAATTACTGGCTGATTTGGGTCAAAAAAAATACGAACAATTTCTCCAAAAACATATAGGAAAATTTTTCAGTTGTTTACTTCTTGACAAAAAAGATGACCAATTAAGAGAAGGGCTTCTCAGTAATCAAATTCCTGTATTTGTAAAAGAGAATAAAACATCAGCTGGTGAAATAAAAAATGTTAAAATTATTGAATTTAAAAAAGGCACTCTTTTTGGTAAAATAGTTTAAAGAGGATCCTTAGCTCAATGGCAAGAGCGTTCGCTTGACGTGCGAAAGGTTGGAGGTTCGAGTCCTCCAGGATCCACTAATATTTAATTACAAAAATATAAAAAGATTATGATTCAAAAAAAATTTTCCCCTCTCATCAAAAATGAACAATAATAATCTTGATAATCTACGCCATTCTTGTTCTCATTTGCTAGCAGCAGCGGTTTTAGAACTTTGGCCCAAAGCACTACTAACTCTTGGTCCGCCAATAAAGGATGGTTATTATTACGATATTGATTTTAAAGATGAAAAAATCTCTGAAAAAGACTTGCCTAAGATTGAAAAAAAAATGAAAACAATAGTTAAAAGTTGGACAAAATTTCAAAAAATTGAACTTAAGTACGAAGAAGCTTTAAAAATATGGAAAAATAATCCATACAAATTGGAATTAATCAATGAGTTAATTAAAAAAGGAGAGAAAATTACCGCCTATCAAGCGGGAAATTTTATTGATCTATGCCGGGGTGGCCATAGCGAAAATCCTCAAAAAGAATTAAAATATTTCAAACTCCTCTCAATAGCCGGCGCCTACTGGCGGGGTGATGAAAAAAATAAGATGTTAACCAGAATTTATGGCACTTGCTTTCCCACAAAAAAAGAATTAGACCAATACCTCTGGCAACTTGAGGAGGCAAAAAAAAGGGATCACCGTAAATTAGGTAAATTTTTGGATTTATTCATTATTCCTGATGAGGTTGGTCAAGGGCTTTTAATTTGGACGCCGAAAGGAGCCTTTATCCGTCGCCAGATAGAAAATCTGATCATTAACGAACAAAGTAAACGGGGTTACCAGCATGTTTATACTCCCCATATAGGTAAAAAAAACCTCTGGGTTACCTCTGGTCACTGGGATTTATACCGTGACAAAATGTACTCCCCAATTAAAATTGATAAAGATGATTATCTTATTAAACCGATGAACTGCCCAATGCATATGATGATTTATAAAAATCATCCTCGCAGCTATCGCGATCTACCATTACGTATTGCCGAAAACGCAACCGTTTACCGATATGAACAATCCGGTGAGCTTTCTGGTATGTTGAGAGTCCGTCATATTACCCAAGATGATGCGCATATTTTTTGTCAAGAAAAACAAGTAGTTGACGAATTCCTTAATGTTTTTGATCTAATCGCTTATCTTTTAAAGGTTTTTAAGATAAATGATTATTATCTTCGTTTAGGTTTACGCTCCAGTAAAGAAAAGTATTTAGGTAACGACGATAGTTGGTTAAAAGCGGAAAAAGAAATAATTAAAGCGTTACAAAAAAGAAAATTAACTTATATTCAAAGTGAAGGTGATGCTGCTTTTTATGGCCCAAAACTTGATGTCATTGTCAAAGACTCCCTTAACCGCGAATGGCAATGCGGGACAATTCAAGTAGATTTTATGCTCCCAGAAAGATTTAAACTGGAATACACCAACGAAAAAGGCGAATTAGAAAGACCTGTTTTAATCCATCGAGCGCCATTGGGATCGCTTGAACGTTGGGTTGGTCTTCTCATTGAACATTTCGCCGGTAATTTTCCCCTATGGCTCTCACCTATCCAAACAGTAATCCTACCTGTATCTAACCGAAACATAGACTTAGGGCAAAAAGTAAAAAACGAGTTTATAAAATCAGGAATTAGAACCCAGTTAGACGATGATAACAAAACTATTTCTTATAAAATCAGATACTATACCTTGCAAAAAATTCCTTACATGATTATAATTGGTGATAAGGAACAAGCCAGTTATGAAAGAGATAAAGTCTATAAATTGTCAGTAAGAAGTAGAGAGGGTGAAAATTGGAGCATGGTGGATCTTTATGAGTTTATCAAGAAGTTAAAAAAGCAAATTGAGAACTTTTTATAAACAACCGACCAAAAAAAGAAAATTTTATTTTATCAATCAGCGAATTCAGGCGAATCAGCTACGGGTAATTGATGAAGAAGGTAAACAATTGGGGATACTTAACAAAGAGGAAGCGCTAAATGAGGCACAAAAAAGAGACGTTGATCTTGTTTTAATCGCTCCGAAAGCCAACCCTCCGGTCGCTAAACTGATTGAGTTTAACAAATTTCTTTATCAAGAAGAAAAAAAGGAAAAAGAGGCAAAAAAAGGAATAAAAAAAAGCATTGTTAAAGATTTAAAATTATCATTGTTTATCGCAGCAGCAGATTTAGAACGATTAATAAATAAAGGAAAAGAATTTATAAATGAAGGGCATCAATTACGGCTAAACCTGACTTTGAAGGGTAGGGAAAATGCCAAAAAAGAAATGGCTTTTGAATTAGTAAAAAAATTTATCACAAGCTTAGGAGAAGTTAATGTCTCCAAAGAACCCCGATTAGAAGGAAGAGTCGTGAGGGCGGTCGTCGCCAGAAAAAAATAAAATAAAAGATAAAAAAAATTAAATAAAAAATATCATGAAACAAAAAACTAAAAAATCGGCCGTTAAAAGATTTAAAACAACTGCCAGTGGTAAAGTTTTGCATCGCCATCAGGGTTTTCGTCACCTAAGATCAAAAAAAAACAAAAAGTGGTTGCGGCGGGTAAAACAAATGAAGGAACTAAAAGGAGCGTATAAAAAGAAGCTATTAAAAATGTTGGGCAAATAATTCCAAATTTTTAAATTGGTTTATCGTCTATTTAAAAATGCTTGAATAATAAAAATCATAATTATTAAAAGTTAACTTAAGTAAAAGCTTTTTAAAAATATGGTTCGGGTTAAATCAGGGATTTTAACCAAAAAAAAGCATAAAAAAGTCCTTAAATTAGCTAAGGGTTATTGGATGACACGGCATAAACAATTTAAGAAAGCCAAAGAAGCTGTTCTTCATGCGGGAGAATATGCTTATGCCGGAAGAAAGCAAAAAAAAAGAGACTTTCGGCGTCTATGGATCATCCGTCTCAATGCCGCTGTTAGAGAATTAGGATTAACTTATAACCGATTTATCGATCTTTTAAAGTCAAAACAAATCGGTCTTGATAGAAAAATATTGGCTCAGATTGCCGTTGAGCATCCGACAATTTTTAAAAAAATCGTTGAAGGCTTAAAATAAAATAATAAAAAAAAGCTTTAACTATCAGAAGGCGTTATGGTGTAGGAGAAGGCGAAAGAGAAGGAGTTAAAGTAGGAGTTAAAGGAGGAGTTAAAAAAGGCGTATTGGTTGGTAAAAGTAAGGTAGGGATAAGCGTCGGTGAAGGTTGGTCTTCAAATTTATAATCAGAGACTTCAGTTGGTGGGTGATATTTATCATCTTTTTGCTCTTTTAACCAAAGATTGATTGCCTCCTGCCAGCGATTGATGCCATCAGTTGAAAGAGGGTCAACTTCTGTTATAACAATATATTCTTTCTCTTCGAACTCTCCTTTTTTAATCTCATCCTCATTAGCTAATTTACCATTTTTTTTGGAAATTTTTAATTTTTTATAAAAAGGCGAAATTTCTTTTGGCTGGGTTCCTTCAATAAAATATTCAGAACGGGTTGGATAACCATCTTTAGGAAGTCCGCCTAAATAAGCATCAATAATTATTGCCTTGACTCTATCAGGTTTTTCAGGAATTCCATCATCGTATTCTTTCAAAAGCTCTCCCATTAGCCGATAAAAAATAGGGGAGGCGCCGGTGGCGCCGGAGGCAATCTGTGGATCCATTTTTGAATTATCGTTGTTACCAACCCAAACGCCAACCGTGATCGCTTTGGTGTAGCCAACCACCCAATTATCTCTTTTATCATCAGTTGTGCCTGTTTTTACCGCCACTGTTTTACCGGGAATATTTAAATAGGATCGAGGCCCAAAAACCTCTAACCGGGCATTATTATCAGCAAGAATGTGTGAAATAAGGAATGCTACCTCGGGTGAAAGGACTCTTTTTTCTTTTGTTTTAATCTTTTTAAAGATTATTTTTCCTTGAAAATTAACCACCTCCAAAATAGCCGAAGTTTCCTTTTTTATTCCTCCGGTAGCCAAAGAGGAAAAGGCGGCGGTGAGATCAAGCAAAGTTGTTTCACCACCGCCTAAAGTTATCGCTAAACCAAAACGATTTAAATTTTCCTCCGTGGGAGCAAATTGGTTTAAACCCATCTCATTGGCTTTTTTAAGAAAGTCGCGAATGCCTACCATCGCTAACATCTTTACCGCCGGAATATTTATTGAGTTGCCAAGAGCAAAACGGATTTGTATTGGTCCCCTAAATTTGCCGTCATAATTAACAGGAATGTAAGGTTTATCACCCAAACGGCCGCTGGTAAATTCAGTTTTAACATCCATTAAAACGGTTGCCGGCGTGTAACCTTTTTCAAAAGCAACCGCATAAGTAATCGGCTTAACGACACTACCTGGTTGGCGAAGACCTAAAGCGGCATTAAATTTCCCGAACTTCTCGTCATTGAAATCATAACTTCCCACCATAGCCAAAATTTCTCCTGTTTTTGAATCGATAACGACAATAGCGCCATTGGTGACGTTGTAACCGGTTAATTTCTTAATTTCCTCTTTTAAAATCTTTTCAGCGATTTGTTGCACTTTTAAAGACAGAGTGGTTTTAATTTTTACTCCCGAATCAATTAATTTTGGTCCAAATTCTCTCTCCAGTTGATCTCTAACATAAAAAACAAAATGAGGAGCATTAATAGCCAAATGGGGAGCTGTAAATTTTATTCTTTCAATCTCTTTCACTGCTTTTATTTCTTCCTCTCGAGAAATATATTTATCCTCACGCATTCGCCGAAGAACATCTTTTGTCCTTCCTTTCCAAGCATCATTTTTGCCAATAAAGGGAGAATAATAACTTGGTCTTTGGGGTAAACCAGCTAATATCGCTGATTCAACCAAACTAAGTTCGCTTACTTTCTTTCCAAAATATCCCATTGAGGCTGTTCCTACACCCCAAAAAGTTCCTCCATATGGTGATTCATTAAGGTACATTTCCAATATTTGATCCTTAGTGTACCTTCGCTCTACCTCAAAAGCCAGAATCATCTCTTTAATTTTTCGGGATAGATTACGACGCGAGTCGAGAAGAACATTTTTAATTAATTGTTGAGTGATAGTTGACCCTCCTTCCAAACGTCTTTTAAGAATAATATTGGCAAAAGCGCGAATAATTCCCAATTGAGAGATGCCTTTGTGTTGATAAAAATTTTTATCCTCAATAGCAATGGTCGCTTTTTTTAACTGATCGGGAATTTCATTGAATTTAACAGGAATCCGATTTTTATCTTTATACATTTCATACAGAATTTTTCCTTCGCGGTCAAAAAACACCGTTGAAGAAGCAGATGTCGACAGTTTACCGGGAGAAGGAAGATCTTTCGCGTACCAAGCAAAAAGAAAAAAGGCTAATAAAAATCCCAAAAGCAGTGCCACCATAACAAAAATTAATCCTTTTATTAGAAGTTTTTGCCGTAAATATTGTCGGCGTAGCTGTAAACGGCGCGATTCAAATGTCATACAACAAAATAATAAAAATAATAATTTCTGAACAACAATATCTCTTGTTATCTAACAAATAATTATCTCATAAGGAGAAAAATTGAGTCAAGCGACTGAACAGGAATTGTATGGCAAGTAAAATTTCTAATTTTTAACTAAAGTTAATTAGAAAAAATTTTGAGGATGAATTTTTGTCGATTGAAAAAGAAATTATGCTAAAATATAAAATAAAACTATGAAAATACTTGGCCGAAAAATAAAAAGAGAAGATTTTTTAAAAATAATCATTATTATTTCCTCTTTAATTTTGATTTTTTCATCTCTGGCACCCTTGTTATTATTAAGATAATTTAAAAAGAACCGTTATAAAAAAACTCGTTCATCTTAGTCAATTTAATTAAATTATTACCCAATCATAACTATGGATTTATCAACTCCCATCGAGTCTCTTCCCAATACTAGCCTGATTACGATCCGTCGCCTAAAGTTATTAGGAATCAAAAACTATTGGCATCTTCTTAATTATTTCCCACTTCGCTACGAAGATTATTCTCTTATCTCTCCCATAAATAAACTTCAAGAAGGTGAAACAGTAACGGTAATCGGTCAAATAACAAAAAAAAATTTACAGATAATAAAACGTAATCTTAGTATTCAGAAATTTATCCTTGAGGATAAAACTGGGCAAATAGAACTAAATTGGTATAACCAACCTTATCTTTTGAGATTATTAAAACCAAACATGACGATATCGGTTGCCGGTCAAGTTAAAATGATTGGCAGAAAATTAATAATGGATCCGGTTGAATATGAAATAGGAAGCTGTCATATACACACGGGCAGGATTATCCCCATCTATTGCGAAAAAAAAAGACTGTCTTCCCGAACACTCAGGGAAAAAATTTTTTATATCTTAGACCAATTAATGAGAAAAACATACAACCATCTACCTTTAAAAGAAATATTACCAGAGGAAATAATAGCTTATAACAATCTTATCGATGAAGCAAGCGCCTATCATAACATTCACTTTCCGAAAAATAAATTGTTAGTTAAAAAAGCCCGTGAGCGATTGGCTTTTGATGAACTTTTTTTTCTACAGTTAAATGCTAATTTAATCAAAAGAGAATGGGAAAAAGAAACAGTTGGCAATCCTTTTAAAATAGAAAATAAACAAGCTTTTATCCAAGATTTTATTAATCATCTCCCTTTCTCCTTAACCAATGCCCAAAAAAAAGTCTGGTGGCAAATTCTTTTCGATTTGCAACAAAAAAAACCAATGAATCGGCTTCTCCAAGGTGATGTTGGTAGTGGAAAAACTGTTATTGCTGCTTTAGCTTGTTATGTCGCCTATCTAAGCGGTTTTCAATCTCTAATTATGGCACCAACCGAAATTCTCGCCCACCAGCATTATCAAACAATTTCTAATCTTTTTCAAAATTATCCGATTAAAATTGCTCTTCATACCGGCTCGAAAAAAATATCAAAAAATCAAGATAAAATCTGCGATATCGATATCATTATTGGCACTCATGCCCTTATTCAAAAAAAAATCAGCTTTAAAAGAGTTGGTTTAGTAATTATTGATGAACAACATCGTTTTGGGGTAGTCCAGCGGGCGATGTTAAAAGAAAAAGGGCTTAATCCTCACCTTTTGACAATGACGGCTACCCCCATTCCTCGAACGGTCGCCTTAACTTTATACGGTGAACTGGATATTAGCATAATCGATGAAATGCCCAAAGGCCGTTTACCAATAAAAACTTTTGTTATCCCAAAAGAAAAGAGAGCCGATTGTTACCGATGGATAAAATCACAAATTATCAATCATCACACCCAAGTTTTTATTATTTGCCCACTAATCGAGGAATCAACTGTTGAAACAATGAAATCTGTCAGGGCGGCGACAAAAGAATATCAATTCTTAAAAGAAAATGTTTTTCCTGAATTTTCTCTTGGTTTGCTTCATGGTCGAATGAAACCAAAAGAAAAGGAAAAAGTCATGCAAGATTTTAAAGACAAAAAATACCATATCCTCGTGGCGACTCCGGTAGTCGAGGTCGGTATTGATATTGAATCGGCAACAATTATTATCATTGAAGCTGCGCAACGTTTTGGATTAGCCCAACTGCATCAGTTAAGAGGCAGAGTTGGTCGGGGAAATAAACAATCATATTGCTTTCTTTTTTATGATGTTAATGATCCACAGGTGACAGAAAGACTTAAATTTTTTGCTCACACCACCGATGGTAATCTTTTGGCCGAGAAAGATTTACAAAACCGTGGTCCTGGTAATATTTATGGAACCGAGCAACATGGGATTATTAAATTTAAAATCGCCACACTCTCTGATTTTTCTTTAATAGAGAAAACAAAAAATGCCGTCCAATATTTTTTAAAGAAATATAAAATTGACGATTTTAAAGAGATTAAAAGAAGATTAGAAGAGTATAAGATAGAGCAAATTACTAAAGATTAAGAAAATAAATTTTCTCCTTTATAATTTGGGATTTTATTTAAACGAGCTGGTTAAATTATATATGGGGGTAATCACCGACATAACCAAAAAACCAACGCCTACGCCTAAGAAAACTAAAATCGCCGGCTCAATTAAAGTGGTCATCGCTTTAATGGCAATTTCTGATTCCATTTCAAAATATTTTGATAATCTCAATAAAGTATCATCTAAACGGCCGGTTTGTTCTCCCACTTGCGTCATTTGAACAAGAATGGGGGGGAAAATTCCCTCTTCATCTAGAGAGGTTCCTAAAGATTGGCCTTTTTCTATTTTTTTATAAATATTTTTAAAGCTCTCTTGAAAAAAAATATTGTCGGTTGTCTCAATAACGATTTTTAAGGCATCCAAAATTGACACGCCACTACCTATAAGAATCGCCAATGTTCTGGTTGCGTCCACCAAGGCTGAGACTCTAACTACATTGTTAATGACAGGAATTTTTAAAAGCAGACTGTCATAAATATATTTGCCCGCTTTTGTTTTTAGATACATTCTTAAAAGAAAAAACCCGCCAAAAAGAGCCGCGATTAATATTGGCCAAAACTTAGTCGTAACTGAGGAAATGGCTATCAATATTTTGGTTGTAAAAGGTAAATCTATATTAAAATCTTTGTAAAGATTAAGCAGTTTAGGGATAACAAAGGTAATCATCACAAACATCACTCCAAACATAGCCACAACAATGATGGCGGGATAAATTAGTGCTCCTTTCAGTTTCCCTTTAAATTCGCGCTCTTTTTCTAAATTCTCTGATAGTTTAAGCATTATTTCACTTAATTTTCCTGAAGCTTCTCCTGATTTAATTAAGGCAATATAAAGATTAGAAAAATATTGCCGATATTTTTTTAAGGCGAACGAAAATGGATTACCGGCTTTAATTTGGCTATCAATATTTTCAATAACCTTTCGAAGAGAATTTTTTTTGACTTGTTTTTTAATAATTTCTAAAGCGTCAATAATCGTTAATCCCGCATTAAGCATAATAGCCATCTGCCGGGTAAAATCAACCACATCATTAAAAGAAACTCGATCAAAGAATTCCGATAAAAAGCTTGTTTCTGTATTCTTTAATGATTTTATCCAAATAAGAAAATAGTTATTATTTCGAAGATAATCAACTACTGCTTTAACATCTTCCGCCTCAACTGTTCTAATTATTACTTTATCACCTTTAAGAGCTTTGTATTGAATTTTCATTTTATTTGATGAACTTTTCTAGTTCTTTAGGCCTAATGGCATAAGAAAAAGCCGTTTCTTTGGTAATTTCTCCTTGCCGGAACAATTGTAATAGATATTTTTCAAAAATTATCTGTCCCTGTCCTTCTCCTGTTTCTAAAATGTTATTAATAAGGTATGTTTTTCCATCGCGAATCGTCGCGCTTACTGCCGGTGTACTAATAAGAATTTCTAAGGCAGGAATTCTTCCCAAATTATTAGTCCTTGGTAATAATTTTTGAGTAATGATAATTTTTAAAACAGCGGCTAATTGATTTTTAATCTGATTCTGTTGATGAGGAGGAAAAATATCAATAATTCGATCAACTGTTTCAGGGGCTGAATTAGTGTGAAGGGTAGAAAAAACTAAATGACCAGTTTCGGCGGCAGTAAGAGCCAATTGAATAGTATCAAAATCACGCATCTCTCCTAATAAAATAACATCAGGATCTTCTCGCAGAGCTGATCTTAAAGCAATGTTCCATGAGTGAGTATCTTCATGGAGTTGCCGTTGAGAAATAATTGATTTTCCTTGAGGATAAACATATTCAATGGGGTCCTCAATAGTAATGATATGTTTGCTATATTTCAGATTAATTTCATTAATAATGGCCGCCAGCGTAGTTGATTTTCCCTCGCCAGTTGGACCAGTAATAAGAACTAATCCTTGACGAAAATCAACACATTGATGAAGAAAGGAGGGTAAATTTAGCTCTTCGATCGTCATTATTTTTTTGGGAATAAGACGAAAACTAGCGCTGATCGCTCCCTTAGAAAAATAAATATTAATCCGAAATCGGCTATCAGAAAAGCTGTAACTAAGATCAATTTCTCGATTAGATAAAAGATTTTCTTTTTGCTCTTGATTAATAAGAGAAAAACACATTGATTCAGAATCTTCTTTCGTAATAACAGGAAAATTTCTTAATTGATGAAGTTCACCATTAATTCTTAAAGTAGGGGGATAGCCGGGAATTATATGTAAATCAGAAGCGTTTTTTTCCACAGCGAGTTGCAGTAGTTTTAAAATTTCCATACTTTTATGATGTTTCCGCTACTCTTAATACTTCCTCGATTGTTGTTATTCCATCTAAAGCTTTAAGATAGCCATCTTGTTTCATTAAAATTAAACCTTCCTGACAGGCTTGTTTTTCAATCTCTTTTGCTCCTACTTCCTGTAAAATCATTTTATTAATCGCCGGCGTAACTTTCAAGATTTCAAAAATGGCAATTCTTCCTAAATAACCGGTATTATTACACTCTGAACATCCCTCTCCTTTTGCCAATAGTAACTGTTTTCCTTCTAAATAAGGTTTAGGAAGAAGTCCCCCTAAAATTTTTTTAATATTCTCTTGAATTTCAAGTGAGGGTTCATAAGTTATTTTACAACCGCCACAAACGCGACGACAAATCCGTTGGGCAACTACCGCGTTGAGAACTGAGGCGATTAAAAAAGGTTCACCTCCTAAGTCAATTAAACGAGGAATGGCTGTGGCGGAATCATTGGTATGGAGGGTCGAAAAGACTAAATGACCAGTTAAAGCGGCTTGAATAGCCAGTTGAGTTGTTTCCCGATCACGAATTTCTCCCACGAGAATAATATTTGGATCTTGTCTCAAAAAGGCTCTTAAACCAGTGGCAAAGGTTAGACCGGCGGCTGGATTAATTTGAACTTGATTAATGCCTGGGATTTGGTATTCAACCGGATCCTCAAGAGTGACGATATTAACAGTTGGTTTATTTAATTTTGATAAAACTGAATAAAGGGTAGTGGTTTTTCCGCTTCCAGTAGGTCCTGTCACTAAAATAATTCCGTAAGGTTTGTTAATTGCTTCTTCTAAATCTTTTAGTTGGGGACCACGTAAACCTAAATCAATCAGGCTAGGAATTCCTCCAGTTTTTTTTAAAAGCCGCATAACTACTTTTTCTCCATGGACCGTCGGAAGAGTTGATACACGCAAATCAACTTCTTCATCGCCAATTTTAAAGGAAAACCGACCGTCTTGGGGAACTCTTTTTTCATCAATCTTTAACTCGGATAAAATTTTAATTCGAGAAACAAGGGCATCATGAATTGATTTTGGCAACGAGAGTTTCTCGTGAAGCATGCCATCAATTCGATAACGAACCTGAGTTTTTGTTTCCAGTGGTTCAATGTGAATATCTGAAGCGCGACTTTTAACTGAGAACTCAAGAATAGTAGAAACAATTTTAGCAATTGGCGCTTCATGAATAGTGGTTGCCTTAACTTCTGTCATTTCGGTTTTTTTCTCTTCTTTAAACTCTTTAAGGGCTTCTTTAACTTCTGGCGACAAACCATGGGCATATGACAAGTCGATGCTCTTTTTAATTTCAGAAGGATCGGCTAATGTTAAAATAATTTTTTTTCCTGTTTTTTTTTCAAGAAATTCGATAATTGCCGTATCAAAAGGTTGTTCTGTTCCTACATAAATCGCTTGTTCTTTTGGATCGAATTTGTAAGGAATCACTAAAAATTTACGAGCAATGGCTTCAGGAATTAAACTAAGAGCCACTGGGTCAATCGGAGAGGTTGTTAGATCAACATAATTCACTCCTTTTACTTGGGCGATTGCTTTTAAAATTTCAGTTTTTTTAATATTGGTAAATTCCGATAAATATCTATCTATTGGCAGATTCTTTTGTAAACTAAGCACTTCATAACGCATCGCCTCCTCTTCGTTAATTATTTTATTTTTAACGAGTTGGTTAAGTAGTTGTTTTGGAGAAATGATCATAATTTAAATATAGGAAGATTTGTGATAAAATGCAATAAGAAATTATGATTCCTATTATTCTTCTGTCCGATAATAAAGAAGAGGTGGCAAAATTTGTTGAAAAAAAAAGAAGAGAACTTCAAGCAATTGTCATCAAAATAAAACCAAAATCGCTAACCAATGAATATTCAATAAAAGAGATCAAAGAAATTAATCGCGAAGCTCATATCTTCCATAAGCAGGTAAGAATTTATCTTTTGGAGGATTTTCATTTTTCTTCTCTCCCAGCTCAAAATGCTTTTTTAAAATTGCTAGAAGAACCACCTGATAACACCCAGTTTATTTTAACAACCATTAATGTTTATAGCCTTTTACCAACGATTATCTCCCGCGCCAAAGTAATTAAATTAGGCAAAAACAGAGAAATAAAGGCAAAAAAAACTTTTTTTGCTGCTTGTTTTGAAGAAATAATCAATCAAAAAACTAGGAAAATCCCTTTTTCTTTATTTACCGTTAATGGCAAAGAGTCTGCTGAAAAGGTTTTAGAAGATATTATAATCTTTTTCAGAAAAAGACTGGCTTCTGACGAAAAATCGCCTTTAATCCTCAAAGAAACTATTCGCCTCAAAAGTCTATTAGATAAAAATAATCTTAATCCACAATTGACTCTTGACCATTTGTTGATTTTTATCTATAAATGTTATAATGATTTTAAACAATGAAAAAGGCTTTTACGTTAATTGAATTACTCGTTGTTATTGCTATTATTGGTGGTTTATCTGCCTTACTTGTCCCGAACTATATGGGAGCGCGGGAAAGAGCTCGTGACACCCAGAGAAAAAATGACTTAAAACAAATTCAAAAGGCTTTAGAAATGTACAGACAAGACCAAAATCCTCCTGCTTATCCAACCTATTTGCCGTCAGTTGGCTCAGTATGGAGTGGCAGTAGTGGTATTATTTATATGAATAAATTTCCCGGTGACCCCAATCGAACCCCTAATAACTACTATTATTCTTACAATAGCACTAATTTAACATATACCTTATGTGCCTGTTTAGAGAATAAAGCTGATTCTGACGCCTTAAATGGTAATTGCAGTCCTGACAATTCCTATCCTTGTCCGAGTGGAAAAAAATATGTTGTTACTCAACCATAAGCTATGAAAAAAAATCAAATTTCACTTAAATATCAAGTAATAAAAGCATTTACTCTTCTGGAAATGCTTGTTGTCATTGGGATTATTGCGGTCTTGATTGGGATGGGGGCTGTCTCTTATTCAACCGCTCAAAAAAAATCCCGCGACGCCAAAAGAAAAGCTGATTTAAAAGCAATCCAAAATGCACTAGAGCAATATTACTCAATTTGCAATTACCAATATCCATCTAATTATGGATTTTTAAACAGTGGTAGTTTGACTTGTGGTTCCCAAACCTTAATGTCAACTCCTCCAAAAGATCCTTTGGGGTCAAATTATCAATGTGTTGGTACTTGCACTAGTACTCAATACACAATCTGTTCACCAACCGTTAGCGGTACTTCCCGGTTAGAAACTCAAAGTTGCACTTCAGGTAATGAATGTTGTGTTTCTAATCAGCAATAAAAAATTTATAATAATATGAAGATGATACCCAAAAACAAAAATAAGATTAACATATCCTCCTGTTTTAATACCAGTTCTAAACTTAAAATCATAAAAGGTTTCACTCTCATTGAAATCCTTGTTGTTGCTACTATTATTGGTTTATTAGCAGGAGGTGGGGTATTATCTTACTCTCAATTTGCCAGACAATCTCGTGACGCTAAAAGAAAAGCTGATTTAGAACAAATAAGAGCCGCTTTGGAGATGTACCGAAGCAATAATAATCAATATGACCCTTATATAGGCAATTGTTCATCTTACCAAGCTTTAACTACACCCACCCGATATATTCAATCAATGCCATTTGATCCAAAATCAAGTTCTGGTTACTTTTATTATTGTAATATTTCAACCAATGACTATACCTTGGGCGCTGCTTTAGAAACGAGTACAACAGCGTGTGTTCCTGGACAATGTGGCAGTAATTGTACCTATTGTGTCGGACCATATGGACAAAGATAAATCAGTTATTGTAGTTTGTTATTTTTATTTAAAGAGCAAAATTGAAAAATTTTATAAAAAATATTAGTCATAAATTTATAACCCCCAACCATAGCTTTACTCTTATCGAGCTTCTTATTGTTGTCGTCACTATCCTAATTTTTAGCGGCTTTTCACTTGCTTTTTACAACCGCTTTACCGAGGAAAAAAAATTGGAAGATGAGGCAAGAAAGTTAGTTAATGTTTTAGAATTAGCAAAAAAGAAAGCCTCGGCTAGTGATGTGGGAAATTATTCCTGTAATAATTTCTCTGGCTATCGCGTATCCATCCAGTCGACGTCTTATCGATTTATTCTTTGTTGTTCAGAAGACTGTAATATTAATTATCCTATTCAAAACTATAATCTATCATCAAATATGCAGATCATTAGTGGGCTAGGCAATATTCAATTTAAACCTCTAACAACAACGGCTAATCAATCAAATATTACTCTAAAACACACTTCAATAAGTACATGCCTTAATATTTCAATCAATCCCGCCGGTGTTATTGATATTGGAAATAGATACTCCCCTTGTTGACTTTCTTAAAAAAATATAGCAAGATAAGAATAAAACCATGAACCAAGCAAAAAATAATGGTTTCTCTCTCGTCGAAGTTTTGGTTTTTGTCACCATTCTTAGTATTTTCTTTGTTGTCGCTGCCACGATAACGACTGCTAGTCTTCGAAACATGAAAATTAATGAACATAAAATTTTAGCCACTCGATATGGCGAGGAATTATTAGAGTGGTTAAGGGGAGAAAAAGAAGCTGATTGGAATAATTTTGTCAACCGCAGTAGTATTAACGGGACAACTTACTGTTTTCCCAACTCGCCAATTAATAATTGGCCAACCACGACGGGAAATTGTTCAAGTTTTAATGGTCTTAATCCGTCAATTTATAAACGGGAGTTAACTCTATCTACCGCGACGGGAGGAAATCAGGTTAATATCTTTATTAACGTCTCCTGGCAAGAAGGAAGTGACACTTATTCTGTACCAATTAATACCGTCTTTACCATATGGGAGTGATAAAAAATATCAAATATCTTCGATCCTTCACCTTTATAGAAATGATTGTCGTTATCGGAGTAATCGGGATGGCTTTACCAGTTCTGTTTGGTATTGTTTTTACTATTCTACAACAACAGACAAAAATCTACCGTCTTTCTCAGGTGAAAAGAGAAGGGGATTATGTTTTAAGCGTGATGAAAAATATTATTATAAATTCTGCGAGGAGTTTGCACAATAGTGTCCCTCCTACCAACGAAAATCGAGTCTGCGTCAATAATAACACTACCGCCAATGATCTTTATTTTCAAGACAAAAATACCTTGGGCACTTGGTCACGATTCATTTTAATCGATAATAAAATTGCCTCTCAATCATCAACTCCACCAGGAGTTAATGTGGATCTAACAACAAATAAAGTAAGAATTACCTCTTTTAATCTTTCCTGTACCGGAAAAGGACCGTACTCTCCTCCAATTATTAATATCCATTTTACCATTCAATATAATACTCTTTCTACTCGCCCCGAAGAAACCGCCAACTTAACCTATCAAACAAAAGTAAAGTTGAGAAGTTATTGAATTAATGTTATAAAGATTATATGAGTTAAAAATTAATCTAAAATACAAAAAATGGCTGATAAATATTTTTCTCTGGAAATAGGGGAGAGCTTTCTTAAGGCAGTTGATGCTAAAAAAAGCGATAACAGTCTTACCATTACTTCCTTAGGAAACATTAGTTCTGACCCAATGTTTTATAATAACGAGATTGAAAAAAATATTGAAAATCAAGCCTCGCTTATAAATAAATTAGTTAATGCAACAAAAATTACTAAAAAAAACGTCGCTGTCATCATCCCTGACTCTTTTACTTACACCCAAGTTTTATCAATGCCCCGCCTTACTGAAAAAGAGCTTATCTCGGCAATTAAATATCAAGCTGATCAATTTATCCCTTTACCTATTGAAGAAATTAATATAGATGTTGAAGTATTACATGAAAATGAAAAAGAAAAAACAATAACGACATTAATTGTCGCCGCACCAAAAAAACTAATTGAAAAAATTCAAACATTAATTGAAATGGCGGGTTTAATTCCCGAATCGGTAGAAAATGAGTTTAGTAGTACTGGTCGATTTTTAGTTGAATTTAAAAATTTGCTTTCATCAAGCCCCAACGATAAAATAATCCTTATTAACTTAGCTAGTAAATCCACCTCTCTTTATTTTTATGATTCCTACCTTTCTCTCATTAAAGAAACTCACAATTTTAACATCGGTTACCAGTTGTTTGTAAAAGAAATTCAAATTAATACAAATTACGATTTAAATCGCTCGCAAGAAATCTTAAAAAAATTTGATCCAAAACAAAAATCAAGTTATGACATTACTCCAATCATTACTCCTGTCTTAAAAGAATTTTTTCAAGAAATTAAAAGATTTATGACTCTTGTGAACGAAAAATATCAATTTCAGATTAATAATATTTATCTTATTAATGAAATCTTCCAATTTCCCGCTATTGCCTATTTCCTTGAAAAGACGTTTAATGTTAATGTTAAAGAATTAAACCCCTATCCTATATGCAAAACTAACCCTTTAGTTGTTTCTCATAAAGATGAACTACCGTTATTCATTTCCGCTCTGGGAGGAAACTTAAGGTAGAAAAATTTAGGCTATGAAAAATACGAAAATTAATCTTCTTGTTAATCGAGAAGACTACCGAAGATTAGAAAGGCTTTTTTTTTGGCTTCGGGGATTGGTTGTCTTTCTCTTAATCATTTTTTTTGGGATTTTAATGGTTTTTTTGACCACTTTAATGAACCAAAATAAAACGATCAAATCTCTTTTTGAGCAAAAAAAAATCCTCCTCCAGTCCCTAAAAGATAAAGAAGCTTATGAAGCCAAGGTATCTTATCTGGAAAAAAAATATTCTTTCTTAAAAGAATTTCTTAAAGACGACGCTCAAACGCTTCCTTATTATAATCTCCTAAACTCGGCTCTCTCTTTAAGTACGCAATCGGCTCAATTGCGATCATTTAAAATAGATAAAAATCGTCATGTTGATTTTACCGTTATCTTTAATAATTTCTCCGAAATGATGGCTTTTTTTAAATTTATTGAGTCAGAAAAATTCATTAAAAATTTTGAAAACATCATTTTAAAAAGTTTTTCCATCAGTATTGGTGAGCAAGAAAACGAAAGTTATGAGTTAAGTTTTACTGGTCGCTTTATTCCTCTCAATGAAACTAAAAATTAAACCATATTTTTTAAGGCTTTTAAAAGAAAATACGCCGTATCTAATTGGCTTAATTACTATTCTTGTCCTTCTTTTGTTTTTAATCATTATTAACTTACCCAAGATTACTGAAAATCAAAACCAAATTGAAAAATTGTCGCAAGAAGTTAATGAACTAAAAAGAAAGCTAAATTTTATTAACTCCTTAACTATCAACACGAAGCAATTAGAAGAAGACATTAAATTTATCAACACTCTCATTCCCGGAGAAGAGGATTATTTTTCCATCATTTACGCCTTAGAACAACTTTCATTAAAAACGGGTTTTTTAATTACATCTTACCGCGTTAATATAAAAAATTCCGGCGCTAATAAGCTTCAATTAGAAGTCAGCGGTCTGGGCGATAGGGAAACATTTATGAAATTTCTTAAAGAATACAACTTTGCTGGTGGACGTTTAATTACTTCCGACAAAGTTGAATTGGCGGAAGGCATATCCAACGAAACCAAAATTAACCTCACTTTTTATAATAAGAATGTTAGTAACGAAAAAATTAACCTGATAAATCAAAATAATCAGTTTTTAACGGAAATAAGAGAATTAAGAAATAAAATTCAATTCTCTTTTACACAATCTTCTCCTGAAGCCGATCTTGATTATCAGTATCCCCGCAAAACTAATCCTTTCTGAATAATATTAATTAATCGTTCTTTAAATTTCGAAGAAGTTTTTTTAGGCCAGAAGAAATTACCGCCCCTCTTTTTATCCAATAATCAAAGCGTTTTTTATCTAATTTAAAGGTAAAAGGTTCTGCCATTGGATCATAAAAACCAATCGCTTCAATGTAAACACCGTTTCTTTTATCATGCTTATTCATAACAACAACACGATAAACCGGATGATGTTTTTTCCCTAAGCGATATAAACGTAAGGCTGCTGGCATATTTTTAAAACAAATTTATTAAAGTTTAAAAATTATACTATATTTTATCGATGTTTTCAAAAGCGGCTTGAGCAGCCTTTTCTTCGGCTTCTTTTTTTGAAAAGGCAACTCCTACTCCTAATTGTTTGTTGTTAAAAAATACACCGACTTTAAATATTCTTTTATGCTCTGGACCTTTTTCTTCAAGAATTCGGTATTGAGGTAGATTTTTATATTTTCCCTGAATCAGTTCCTGCAATTGAGTTTTTGCTGACAAATACTGTTTGTTTTTAACAATATAATCCAACCTTTTTCCAAAAAGATAACGAAGAACAAAATGATAGGCTGTTTCAAACCCCTTATCAAGAAAAATACAAGCAATCAACGCCTCAAAACAATCAGCCAGGATATTCCGATTCGTTCTTCCGCCGCTTTTTTCTTCTCCTTTGGAGAGAAGGAGATATTTTCCTAATTCAAGCTCCTTGGCAGCCGCTGCCAAACTCTCCATTTTAACAATACTCGATTTAATTTCAGTATAGTCGCCCTCCTTTAGTTGAGGATAATTTTTAAAAAGATAAACGGCAGTAATAAGAGAAAGAACGCTATCGCCTAAAAATTCTAATTTTTCATTCGATGGTAATTTAAATTTCTTATTTTCATTAAGATAAGAACGGTGTACAAAAACCGTCTGAAGAAGATTTCTGTCAGAAAAAATGATTTTAATTCTTGTTTCTAAATCGTAAAATCGATGCATAGATTTTTCCCAAGACGGCATTAATAAAAGCGTAAGATTTTTCCCCTCCCAATTCTTTAGCTAACTCAACAGCTTCATTGATAATTACCTTAGCTGGCTCTTTTTTCTCGATGATTAATTCATAAACGGCTAATTGTAATATAGCTAAATCTGTTCTGGCAATTTTTTGAAGGGGAAATTTAGGAGTAAACTTCTCAATGGTTGTGTTTAATTCCTTGATTTTCTTAAGAGTCGCTTGAGTTTTAGGATGTAATTTTTCTATGGATTGATGAGGAAAAAAACTATGAGCATAAAGTTCTTGAACAATTCTTATTCGCTGCTGATGTCGAATATCCATAAATATGACCAAAAAAACCAATAAATAACCACAATGGCCTTTGTTTAAAATAAAGCTTTTTTTTAATTGATGTATATCCCTTAAGATTTTTTATCACTTATTACAATGCTTACAGATTCGATGAGATATTTTCTTTTTACCACAATTTTTGCATTTCACTAATGGCTGAAATTTTTCTTGTCTTGTTTTCATTCGCTTGCCTTTTCGTTGAGTCGAATGTTTCCTTTTCGGCAAAGGGGCCATTTATCTTTCCTTAAATTTATAAATTAAAAATAATTCCAATAATATCAAAAAAAATACATCTTGACAACTGAAAAATAATAATTTACACTAAACTTATTACGTGAATTATAAAATATCATCAATAATAATGAAAAAATTAGGCTTCACTTTAATTGAACTTTTAATAGTAATTGCTCTTCTTGGCGCGTTAGCAGTAGGTCTTCTTGCTGCCCTTGATCCGTTTGAACAATTTAAAAAGGGATCTGATACCGGCGTAAGAAACACAGTTTCAGAAATCCATGGAGCAATAATAAGATATTTTGCCATAAGAGGAACAATGCCGTGGGAGGGTAATTACATTGGTCCAGCTAATGATGCTACATTTACTCTTGCTTTATCTAACATCATCACTACCGGAGAATTAAAAACTGACTTTTTTAAATTAGCTGGCAACCAACTCTCTTCTATTTATATCAATGGAACAACAGAATCAATAACGGTATGTTTTCAACCAAAATCAAAGTCTTTCCGTAGTGATCCTAATACTAAATATAATCAAAGTGGCGGTGATGATGCCACTTGCCCAAATCCTAACTCTAACACCTGTTATTGGTGCGTTAGATAAACACTTAAAACGAATTAATGCTTTCTCAGAAAATTTTTGGGGGAGATTCAGCTGAGTATGTAACCACTCTTGTCAATTGGGGTATTAGCCATCCGCCTGGTTATCCACTTTATACCTTTTTAGGCAATATCTTAGTGAGAGTTTTTTCTTTTGTTAATATTTATTCGGCTATTTCTCTTCTTTCTTTTCTCCCTACCATTTTTAGCTGTTTGCTCATATATAAAATTAATCGATTACTGTTTAAATCCAAAACTATCAGTTTGTTTTCGGCCATTTTTTTCTTTTCCCTTTTGCCGGTCTGGCTCTATTCTCTTGTTCCTGAAGTCTTTGCCTTAGCTGTTTTTTTAATTACCTTCCAATTTTACTTGCTATTGAAGCTAAATCAAGATTCTAGTTTGCTTAAAAAAAATAAAATTAACTTGCTTTATCTACTTTTTTTCACCCTTGGACTATCTTTTGTCCACCATCATTTATTTATTTTTTTCTTGCCTTCTTTTTTTTATCTTATTTTTAAAACAATAGAATTAAAAAGGCTCGTTTGGGAAAAAAAATATCATTTGTTAATATGGTTGCTTTTTCCTCTCCTTTTTTATCTTTACCTACCAATCGTCTCTTTCCTGACGGATAATATAAGCATTGAGGATAATACCACCCTATCTGGTATTTTAAAAACGATCATTCGCGCTCCGTATGGGACATTTAAAGCCTACGTTTGGGGACAGGAAAATTTTTTGAATAGGATTTTTGACGCCTTCGCCCCTCTTTTTTTTATCTTTCATGATTTCAAACCATTAGGCTTTATTTTTATTCTGCTTGGTTTTTTTTATTTATTTAAAACAAAAAGAATAATCTTTAATTTCTTTTTTATCAACATTACCTTTTTAATTTTTTTCTTTTTTTATACCAATTTTTATCTAAACGTAGACTTTACAGTTGCCACCTTTGAAAGATTTGTAATTTTTTTATATGCGGTAATTATTTTTCCCTTTGCCGGAGGAATAATTTTCTTAGAAAAAAATTTGCCAAAGATCCTTTTAAAGTATACTCAAAAAAAAATAATTTTAAATTTGGCAAGGGCGTTCTTTTTAATTCTTATCTTTTTTCTCTTAATGCAAAACTTAATTAAAAATTATCCTCTTATAGCATATGTTATTAAAACTGATGTTTTTGAAAATTATGGAAAGGATATCTTGAGAACCCCAGAAAAGGAATCGTTGCTTATTTTAACCGCTGACAACAGCTTTTTTATTAGTAACCACTTCGCCCAAATTCAACAGATAAGGAAAGATTTAGCCATTATTACTTTAGGATATCTTAGCCGAAAACACATAAGAGAAAAATTGGCTAAAAAATATCCCCACCTCTTATTTTCTACTAAGGATCCAAATGATCTAGAAGAATTTTTTTTAAAGAATCATCAAAAAGGTATCCCAATCTTTGCCGATAGACCATTAACTGACGATTTTTGGCTTCCATATGGACTCTTATGGAAATATTATCCTAATGAAAACGACGCTAAAATAGCCAAAACAAAGTTATTAGATATAAATCTTAAGTTGTGGGTTAATGGTTATCAAGTACCTAAAATTGATTCTCAATATCAAAATATCCTTTATTTAAACGATGTCTCTTTTCAATATAGTCAACAACTGATGGAGTTTATCGAATTAATTTATTCAGAAAACAAAAATCATCAGGTTAATAGGGTTTTATCTTTGCATTTTGTTAATTTTAAAAATGATAAATATTTTATTAGAAGATTGCTTTACCTTAAGTTAAGAGAAAACGAATGTGATCAATATACTCAATTAGTAGCAACTTTTTTACAAAAAGAACGAAAAACTAAAGCCCTTGATTATCTTTTGCTATCTCAATATTTTAAACAATGCAAAAATGATCATAAGAAAAGTCAATATTTTTACGATAAATTTTTAAAATTTAGGAAGAAAGAAGATGTCGCCGTTGAAAAACTATAATCAAAATTATCGCTAAAGCGGTTAAAAAACTTATAGAAACTCCATAATAAAAACTTTTCGGTGAATACTTAAACTCAACTATATGATTTCCTTTTGGAATAATTACTCCTTGATATAAAAAATTAGCTTTGAGTAAGGCTGTTTTTTTATTATTTATATATACCTCCCATTCTGGGTAATAATTATCCGCTACCACTAAAATTACCTCTTTATTAACATTAACTTTTAATTTAAGAAAATGGTCTTGGTCGATTATTATTTTGTAATTAGCAATCAGAGGAAGATTGTTATTTTTTAAGCTAATTCGATTAGAAGAATCTAAAATCACTCTTTCTAAACTTTCTCTCTCGTTTGTAAATAAATTAAAATCAGTCACCGTATCGATATAAAAAAATTTATCATAAAAATTAACTCTCGGTTTTTTATTTTTAATTTTGTAGATATTAATCTTGTATGAATAGTTTTTGTTAAGTAATTGAGCAACTTTTTGAACAAAATTATCATTATTGATAATTTCAAAAGAGGTGATAATATAATCAACCGCTGAAAAAGCAAGTTTATTATAAACACGGGCTGAAAAACTGGCTGTTTTTGTTTCTAAATTTACTTGCGCCAAATCATTGAAGCCGGAATAAAAGAAATTTTTTCGGGATAATATCGGGCCCGCTTTCTCAGTAAAAGAAGCGATATTATATACAAGATTAACATTGGGTAAGAGATAGTCATTGAGGTAATGATAATAATAATCGGCCTCTTTATAATAACCTTGATTTAAATATTTTTTATTAATAAAAAAATTCTCAAATTCAGGGATATAGATTCTTGAATTTAATTTTTTGTTTTTTTTTAAATAATTAAAAACAAGGCTTTGCTGATAAAGTTTATCAGCCGGATAAAAAACATGAAAATCATAGAAGAAATTATACGCCTCAAAAAATATAATAAGAAAGGGGATTAAACAAATTAATTTATTTTTATTTTTGATAAAAGATTCAAAACCAAATGCCGAAAGTAAAACCAGATAAAATATCGCTGTCAATAAGAATCTAGAAGGAAACCCAAAAGTCGAAAATATAGGAAAACCATGAATAAAATAAAGGGGCGAATTTTTCCCTAAAGCAATAAGGAGAATAACGAAAAAAGTGATTAAAGAAGAAAGATAAATTTTATTTTTATTTTTAAAAAAAGAGAAAATAAGAAAGATTAATGGGATATAAAAAATAAAGATATTTCCCTCCCACGGGTGAGATATTTGATCAAAAAGATATGTGCCATTTTTCGGATGGCCATTGATATTTGGGTTAATAAGTGTTAAAAAATTTCTCCAGTTAAGATTTTGATCATAGATATTGGCAAAAGAACCGTTAATGTCTAATAAACGATTTGAATTTCTGGCAAAATGTAGAGTTGGCAAGGTTTGCCCGCCGGCCAAAAGAAAACCGAAGACCCAGCTTAAAATAAAAATTGTAAGTAATAAAAAATTTTTTTTTGATTCTTTCTTTCTTTCAAAGATAAACAAATATGTCACTAAAAAGATAAAAGTGGAAAGAAAACTAATAAAAGAAACTTGAAAATGGGAGACTAAAAATTGAAAAAAAACTGCTGTCGTAATAAAGATACTGCCGGAAAATAATTCTTTTTTAATTATTCTAAAGACACCAACCATTATATACGGAAGAAAAAAAAGGGGGTAAACAAGAGAAATCTGAAGATAATTCATCACTATTAAAGGAAGGTATGGAAAAATCAATCCTAAGTAGATGCCCGTAAGTAAAGAAAAGCCTAATTCTTTAGCTAAAATAACCATTCCTAAATTACCAATTATGGTGTGAAGCAATATTTGAAGATTGTATGCTGTCGTGTAATCAAAAAAAAGACAGGTTAATAAATTAATTGGATTCAAGGCGCCTATCTCGCCTTCGGCAAAAAGAGGATAACCAAGTGACATTTTTTTATTCCAAAATGGGAAATCAGCCAATTTCAGTTTATCACATAATATTTTTTTAAGAGGAATTTGAAAATTAACAGTATCACCGCCACCAAATTGAGGTGTAATAATTAACCTTATATCTGGGTAAAAAAGTTTGTTAAAGAAGATTAAATTATATAAAATAAAAAAAATAAGAACAAAAAATAATCTTTTCATAGAACAAGTAATAGAAAATTATATATCAATAATTTAATTTTCTGGTATATTTTTATTTAGAATGAAAAAATATCTGAAAACCCTTGGTTTTAGCTTAATTGAACTAATGGTAATTATTGCCATTTTAGGATTACTGGCGGGCTTAGTCTCTGGAAATTTTATCAATTCTCTTAAAAAAGGTCGTGACGCTAAAAGAAAAGCTGACTTAGAACAGATTCAACGGGCGCTTGAGATGTATTATGAAGATAATCGGGCTTATCCTACCACAATTAATTTTGGCGGCTCAATTTGCCATCCTGAAGGTTGCTCTACTAAAAACTATATGCAAAAAGTCCCCCAAGATCCATCAGGTAGTAATTATGGTTATAGTTCTGATAGCAACGGCAGCTACTATCGTCTTTATGCATGCTTGGAAAATAATCAACAAGTGTTACCTTATATAAGTCTAAATTATTCTGGGGTAATATCTTGTTCTACTAATTGTCAATCTCCTAACAACACTTCTGTTCCTTGTGTTTGGGGAATTTCCAGTCCAAATACTAATCCTTAAAGATTTTCTAACTCTTTGATTACTTCTTGATCATTTGGATTTATTTTCTCTAAAATAAATTTAAAATTTTGTTCCGCTTTTGCTTTTTGACCATATTTTTTAAGAAGCTGACCTTTTAAAAAATAGGCGTCCCGATAGTTTGGTTTTAAAGCTATTGCTTCATCTGTCATCTTAACAGATAAAAATTGAAAATCTTCTTTTTTTTCCTTTGCTTTTGATTCATCTACCATCAATGAGTAAAAAATCGCCAAAGTATAGGAAATTTTTGGATCGGTAGGAGATAGTTTTTTTGCTTTTTTTAAGGCATTAATAGCCATTTCAAGATCATTTTTCTCCAGATTAATTTGATAAAAAAGATAGTGGTTTTTTGCTTTCGTTTTCCAATATAAAACATTATTGGGCGAAGCCTCAAGGCTTTTTTGATTGTAGTATTGGGAAACCTTCATCAATTTTTGGGCCAGTTCTTTTTGATTTTGCTGGGAAGCTAAAACAGCCAAATTGGCTAATGAATAAGATAATTTATCTTCATAAACATGTTCGTATTTAAATTTTAATGCCTGGTTTAGTAAATTTACCGATAATTGATAATAGGCTGTTTTTCCATAATGATCTGCTTTAGCATACAGCGTATCAGCGTACCAATAACTAATGATAAGCCATATTAAATACAAAAAAAGCACTACCAAAGCAAAAATGTTAACCCTCTGAAATAATGATAGCTTAATCTTATAATTATTAATTAACTTATCTTTTTTTACCAACTCAACATTGGAAGAATTTTTTACCATTAAAAAAGCCGGAATTAGGTAGAAAAATAAATTGATGGTTGTTGTTGAAAAACCAAAGAAATTGGTGACTAAAATCGTCAAATAGGCCAAAAGAAGGCTAATGATAAGAATTGATTCACTGTTTTGATGATGTTGACTCTTTATTTTTAATATTTGCCTCAAGGCGAAAAAAATCACCATTCCTATCATAATCAAATATGTTCCCAATCCAAGAGCACCGGTGGTCGCCCAATAGTTAAGATATTCGTTATGGGCTTTATTGTAAAGATAATCCCACTCCGAAGTTAGATTGTGGTCTTTTGGGCGAACAAAATAATAACTATAGGCAAAAGTTTCCGGACCTGTGCCAAAAAGTGGGTATTTTAACCCTAAATCAAGCGCTCCTCGCCAAACAATTTTGCGAATATCAAACGACTCGGTAACGGCGGAGGAATTAATGACTTGATGAGTATCAGTGCTTTCATTTGCCTGATTTTTAAGATTAATTTTTGATATATGATTTTTAATATTTGATATAGTTAAGTATCTATCTACTTTATCAATCCCTGTCTTAAAAAAAATAATCAAAATCATTATTCCTAATGCTAAAATCAATAAACTCTTTATGCTATTTTTTCGGCGATCGTATAAAAGATAGAATTTTACGTGAAAGAAAATAAACAAAAATAAAGCCGATAAAACCGCTATGAGAGCAGAACGGGAACGGGTAAAAAGAAGGGCAGAAAAATTAAGTAATAAATATAAAAGAAGTAAAGCCGAAGAAGATATTATTTCTACCTTTTTAATATTGAATTGGCTATTTTGGTTATTGTCATCTGATATTTGAGATTTTAAATAAAAATATATACCTATAAAAAAATTGATAGCCAAATAGGCGGCCAACCAATTAGGTTGACCTAAAGTAGAAAACATTCTTTCCGCAGGTCGAAATTGTTCGGTCCAGCAATAATTGTTAAATTGACCGGTAAATAAAAGACAGCTTAAATCGTAACCAAACTTTCCCGGCAACCCCCATAAAATTACAAAGACAGAAGAAATTAATGAAATTTTAAGCAAGTTTCCCAAACTCTGCCCGTTTAAAAAGATATTAGAAACAAAACCGTAAAATAATACCAAGTAGGCTATAATAGATAAAAGGCCACCATTAAACCGACCATAATAGCCAAAAATAGAAGTGTGTCGATCAATTGAAAAAAAAGTAGAAAGAACTTGAGAAATAAGGAATAAAATAATAGGAATATCAAACGGAGTTTTTTTTATTATAATTTTCTTAAAAATTATCATCTTTAACAACCAAAAAAAGCCAACAAAAGCTGTTATTAAATAAATAAAAATCATTTTATTGAACTCAAAAAGTTCAGAGGTGAAGGAAAACATTATCAAGGGGGTGATAAAAAACAAAAGAAGATATAGATAAGATAAGATCTTGTCAGGTAAAGATAATTTTGATTTTTGATTTTTAATTTTTGATTTTTGATTCATTATGTTTAATTTTATCCAAAAAATTAAAAAAATCCAAGTTTCCCTACTCTCTGGTATCTCAGTATATTTTGATTTGGGCACTTCAACCACAAAAATAGCTATTAAAGATAAAGGAATTATCCTCCGAGAACCAACCTACCTTGGTTACAATGCCAAAATAAAAGACTATCTCTTTTTTGGAAAGGAGGCTAAATCAATTTTAGGAAAAACTCCTGACTTTATTAAAATTATCAGACCAATAGTTGCTGGCGTAATCTCTGATTTTGACGCCGAAGTCTCCCTTCTTAAAAAATTTTTAAAAGAATCGGTTTATCTTTATTTCACCAACCAACCAATTAAACCATCAATTACCGCAGTAACGGTTGTCCCCACTATTGCTACTGAAATAGAACAAAAAGCTGTGGAAGAAGCCCTTCTTAAAGCGGGAATTTCTCGGGTGTTTTTAATAGAAAAATCATTAGCGACAGCCGCCGGTTGCCAGTTAAATATTTTTTCTCATCAACCAAGTTTAATCGTTGATCTAGGAGGGGGATTAATTGAGATTTTTATCGTTAGCGGCGGTGGAATAGTGGCTTCTAAAACTATTAAAAATGCTGGCGATAGTATGAATAGAATTATATACAACTATGTTTACTTAAAATATGGATTGATCTTAGGTGAAAATACTTGTGAGACATTAAAAATTGACCTTTTAAATTTTAATCATCTAGAAAAAACTGTTACCATCAGGGGAAAATCTCTAGAAACAGGCTTGCCAAAATCTGTTAGAATCAAAACTTCTGATGTTAAAGAAGCGCTGCTTAACAATTTCAATCAGATTCTCGATGGAATAAAAGAATTGATTGAAACCTCACCACCGGAAATATTAGATGAATTGCTAGAAAAGGGAGTGATTCTAACTGGCGGATTAGCCAATGTAAAAGGAATTGATAAGTTTTTTGCTAATGAACTTAAAATTAACGTCTTCTGTGCTGAAAACCCTCAAGAAACCACTATAAACGGCTTAATAAAAATTAGCTCTAACTTTGACAATATACTAAAATTAGCAATTCGCAACTATTGACATTGTTAATAAATTTATATAAAATTAACCTACTTCTAAATAATTGAAATCTGCACCTTGAAAAATCGGTTTAACTTTTATTTAGTCTTAGTAAACGGGTTAGGAATTTAAACTTTTTTTTAAGAGTTTGATCCTGGCTCAGGATGAACGTTGGCGGCGTGCCTGAGATATGCAAGTCGAGCGACTCTCTGCCTTTTGGTAGGGAGAGCGGCGGACGGCTGAGTAACACGTAGGAACCTACCTCTTTCAGGAGGATAGCCTCGCGAAAGCGGGGGTAATACTCCATACACCCTACGGGGGAAAGAACGTAACTGTTCGGAAAGAGATGGGCCTGCGGCCTATCAGGTAGTTGGTAGGGTAACGGCCTACCAAGCCAATGACGGGTAGCTGGCCTGAGAGGGTGGTCAGCCAGAGGAGCACTGAGACACGGGCTCCACTCCTACGGGAGGCAGCAATCAGGAATCGTCGGCAATGGGCGAAAGCCTGACCGCGCGACGCCGCGTGCGGGAAGAAGCTCGCAAGAGTGTAAACCGCTGTGGTAGGGGAAGAAGCTCCGCTTTCGGCGGGGTTGACGGTACCCTACTAGAAAGGGGCCGCTAACTGCGTGCCAGAAGCGTCGGTAATACGTGGGCCCCAAACGTTATCCGGTCTTACTGGGTGTAAAAGGTCGTGTAGGCGTCCTATTAAGTTTTCGTTTAAAGCTCACGGCTCAACCGTGAAAATGGCGAAAAAACTGATAGGATAGAATCCTCTTAAGGGAGACTGGAACTTAAGGAGGAGTAGTGAAATGCGTTGATACCTTAAGGAACACCAGTGGCGAAGGCGAGTCTCTGGAAGAGGATTGACGCTGAGACACGAAAGCTAGGGGAGCGAAGCAGATTAGAGACCTGCGTAGTCCTAGCCGTAAACGCATGCTTGCTAGCTGCATTTTCTCGCCTCCGGCGAGAGGGTGTGGCGAAGGTAACCCGTTAAGCAAGCTACCTGGGGAGTACGGCCGCAAGGTTGAAACTCAAAGGAATTGGCGGGGAGGCACACAACCAGTGGAACATGTGGTTCAATTCGAAACGAACCGAAGAACCTCACCAGGGCTTGACATGCCACCGTTTATCTTGCTAGAAATAGTGAGAGATCCGTTAAGGATGGTGGCACAGGTGCTGCATGGCTGTCGTCAGCTCGTTCCGTGAGGAGTGCCCTTAAGTGGGACAACGAGCGCAACCCCCATCTGCTGTTACAAGTGTCTGCAGAAACTGCTCTGCCTTTGGCAGAGAGGAAGGAGGGGTAGACGTCAAGTCAGCATGGTCCTTATGCCCTGGGCTACACACATGTTACAATGAGTAGGACAACGGGCTTAGCAAGCTGGTAACAGTAAGCCAATCCCTCAAACCTACTCTCAGTGGGGATTGAGGTCTGCAACTCGACCTCATGAACGCGGAATTGGTAGTAATCGCGGATCAGCCATGCCGCGGTGAATACGTTCTTGCCTCTTGCACACACCGCCCGTCAAGCCAACAAAGTCGGGGTAATCTGAATCCGTCTTTATGGCGGAGAGGATTACTTCGGCGATGGGGGTTAAGTCGTAACAAGGTAGCCGTTCTGGAAGGAGCGGCTGGATCACCTCCTTTCTTTTTTTCCTAACCCGTTTACTAGACTAAATTTATTTTTTTATGATTATCTCCATGCCTGGTTGAGGATTATTAAATTCAAAAGCACCAGTTTTAAACTCAGTAGTGGTAAGATGCCTCCAAACAGAAATTTCTAAGTAAGGATTGTCTTTATGACCCGATGATCCAGGATAAATTACTAATTCACCCACTTCTCCTTCAAATAAACCATCAACATATCTGGCTTTTTTTTCAATCTTATTAATGACCACTTTGACTATTTCTCCTTTTCCATATTTTCCTTTAAAGTCTGAGGCAGTAATCGTTGTTTTGAGATTGCCAAAATTGTCAATATGACCGATGTAATATCCTTGAAGGGGGGGGATTTGATTACTACTTATCTCTTCCAATTCTAACTCATCTTCCATTTCATCCATCAAATGAGCGCAAACTCGCGAGTAAAAATCTCGGGAACGAAACTGACTTCCCTTATCAAAACCTTGGTAAATAAAAACCTCCTCAATTTTTTCTTTGATAAGGGAAAAATTATAACCGGCATTTGGTCCTAAAAGGTAAATACCTGTTTTTAGCTTAATAATAAAAAGGGGGGCGCCTTTCCCTTGCAGTCTCGGATCAACATTTAAAAAAATAACTGTCTCTAATGGTCTACCATATCTTTCCTCAGTTTCCACAATTTGGGAACAAAGAAAGCCAGCGTTAATCGTAGAGGGAAAGGAAACAACAAAACTGATATTAAAAGAATTAGGGTTTTTTAAAAAACCCTCCGCCGCTGACCGAAACTCTTGACAACTAAGAGTATCTTCAGCCCAATCAGCAATGACTATCAGTTTTTTCATATAATATTTAAAATTTTCCCTATGAAACTGATAATAACGGCAAAAGAGATTAAAATGGCTGCTCCTCTAACAAAAATTTTTGTCAAACCAGAAGAAATATATTTTCCCATAATTTGGGGATCTTCGGAAAATTTTATTAAAAAGTAGAAAATAATTGGCAACATCGCTCCATTTAAAAAGTCAACATATAATGTCAGTTTAAAAAGAGAGGTTTGGGGGAAAAGAGCGGCCAGTAAGGCTATTAATATTTGAATTATGAAAAAACTATAAAAGTATCTTCCTCTGGTAAAAGATAAATCTAAACTTCCCTTATAACCAAAAATCTCGGCAAAAACGTAAGCTGTTGCTAAAGGTACGATGACTAGACCTAAAATTGAAGCTCCAAATAACCCAAAAGCAAAAAAGAGATAGGCTAAATCACCAGCAAAAGGTTTAATCGCTAAAGCGGCTTTGAAACCATCTTCAACTGGTATTGAGTGGATAAAAAGAGTGTAAGTTACGGCAACCGCCATCATCCAAGAAAAAAAATTGGTGATAAAAGCTCCCAAATAAACCTCTAATCTTTCATACTTGAGATGTTGAACGTCAAGCTTTTTGTCAATAATATAGCTATGAACAAAAAACTGACCCCAGGCGGTAATTGTCGTCCCCAAAACCGCAATTCTTGAAAACCAAAAAGTCAAATCAAAAAGATTAATTTTTTGCGGCCAAATAAAACTTTCCGTCACAGCCTCTTTCCAATCCGGCTTGGATAAGAAAGCAGAAAAAATGTATCCCACATAAAAAAATATCATAAAAAGTAGAATTCTTTGAAGTTTTCGATAGTCAAAAAAAGTAACAAAAAATATTAAAAGGCAGCAAGTTAAAATTAAAAACAAGCGCCAGTTTAAATTAAAAAGCTCAAAGGCCGCCTTTAAACCAGAAACATTTTGCAAAACCACTCCCTGATTAACAATAAAATACAACAGAAAAATGAAAAGAGACAGTTTCACTCCATATCTCTCCCTGATTAAATCACCTAAGCCTTTTTTAGTAACAATAGCAATCCTTGCTCCTATTTCCTGTGTTATGGCCAAAAGGAATGTTTCCGGAAGGATTAAGAAGTTAGAGGCCATTCCGTAAAGAGAAGCGGCTACCGTATAAGTGGCGACACCGCCAGCATCATTATCAGCAACGGCAGTAATTACCCCCGGTCCCAAAACTAATAAAAAAATAGAAACTCTTTTTATGAAATTATTTAAATAATTTCTCATTTGTTAATTTTTTTTAAAAGATAATTACTTAAATCATCTATGGTGATTATCCCCACTAATTGTTTCTTTTCATTAACCACCGGTAAAGCTTGTAAATTATATTTTAACATTTTCAAAATGACTAGCTCCTCGGGGGTTGATAAGTGAACAACAATTAAATTTTGGTGCATAAATCTTAAAACTGGTGTCTCTAAATCCTGAAGTAACAATTCATGCAAATTAAAGACGCCGATTAATTGATTTTGAGCATTTACCACATATACGGTCGTTAAAAAGGAATAATCAGCTGTTTGCTTTTTAATTAATTGAAGAACCTCTTTTACTTTTACTTCCGGGGTAACTTGTACATACTCCGTAGTCATCAGTTTTCCAACCGGTGTCTGAGAAAGATTCATTAAGTAAATAATTTCCTTTTTCTTGTCCTCAGATAAATCATTAATAATCTGGTCTCTTTTTTTTTGACTTAAACTAAACAAAATATCTACGGCTTCATCAGGATCCAAATAGTTAATAAACTTGACTGCTTCAGCAATCTTTAATTTGTTAAAAAAAGACAATTGATAAGATAAATTTAACTCTTTGATAATCTCAGCGGCTTTTCTTTCATCAAGAAGATTAATAATCTTTTTGGCACTATCAATATTTGTTCTTTGCAGGTAATCAGCTAAATCCTCAGGAAGCAATCGGGAAAGCTTGCTTTCTTCGTATTTCAGCGCTACCACACCCCTTGTTAATTCCAAGGGTTGAATGTCGGCCCAAGATAGAAATCTTGACTCAATTCTAAATTTAAATAACTCAAAAAACCTAACAAAAAAATCCTCTAAACCTAATCTTCTTAATATACCTAATAATCCTACCTCAACTCCCATTAAATATAAATTACCAGAGGCTTCTTGAATACAAACATCATTAACTCTTATTAGTTTATTACCAGCAATATCAATTATCTGTTTGTCAAGTAAATTTCTTAAAACAAATAACTCATTAGCTTCTAGATTGGTCGTTTGATAACTTTTTCTTATTTTTATTGTTAAATTTTGACTAATGTTGCTTACGAATTTATAAGGAATGATTAAAATTTCTTTATTATCTTTTTTAATTAAAAGTTTAGTTATCTTAGGTTCAAGATGGGAAACCAAAAAAACAAAATCATCTAATTTACCAACGCGGAGACCATCTTCAGTTATTACTGGTTTATTGAAAATTTTTGAAAAGAATATCATTAAAATAATTATATTTATAAAATAAACTTCTTTTTATTTTTTATTTTTTTTAATTCTATCAAAATTTTTCGCAAGAGGGGGTTTTTTATGTAAATCTCTCCCGCTACCCAAAAACCCTTCAGAACTTCTGCGGGCACTCCCCGTAATTGATACTCTAGGGCTTGGTGAATATTGGCTAATTTACCAATCTGAAATAAAATGTCCGAATACATTGAGGCATTTTTACTATTTTCAAAAGAATGTTCTTTCCATAATTGATAAATTTCCGGTAAATTCAGACTTTTCGCTAATTCTTTCATGAATTTCTCTTGTTCCTTTATTCTAAATTTTATTGCGTCTATTTTCTCAAATTTGTTGTGATCAATATATCTTATCGCTGTTTCTTTGGTTAGTCCTTCACTAATAGGATCGCCAAAAATCCCCTCGGCAAAATCATGAAATAAGGCCATTGCCACTAATTTTTCTCTATTTAAATTTAAAAGCGGCGCGACTACAAAACAAATCATCGCTACCCTAAAGATATGCTCAGCGACTGATTCCGGATCAGGAGTTTTCCTCTCAAGCCAACCAGATCTTTTTAACCATTTTAATTTACCCAAAAGAAAAAGATAATTAATTATCTTTTTAATTTTTATATCTTTCACAATAAAATCTGAAAATGAATTTTATTATTTTTATTATATTATACAATATTATACAAAAAGGGTTGAAAGAGGATAAAGAAAGTTATTTCTTTTTTATCTTAAACGTTTGTTTTTAGCGATAAAAATTATTACTCATATTATTTTGTTTGCTATAATTTATATAATTGTTATATACAAGGGCACGTAGTTTAACGGCAAAACACTTCTCTGATAAAGAAGAGACCGATGGTTCGACTCCATCCGTGCCCACTCTCTTGGTCGCTTAGCTCAACGGTAAGAGCGTCTGATTTACATTCAGAAGGTTGGGGGTTCAAATCCCTCAGCGACCACTAATATTACTTTTTCTGCAAACACATAACCCCACTTTTTTTTCCTAATAATATTATTTTTTTACTGAGCTCTATTTATTCTTAATAAATCTCATTATTAGATAGGTAAAAAGCTTTCCCTAAAATGAGAGACAGCCAAAATTTTAACCGAAACAAAAGAGTTATTATAAAACGTATTTCAAGACCGAAGGTTTAAAACCAATCGACAATAAGTATTCATTTACTTTCCTCCTTTCACTCTCAAAAATCCTCAATACTCTTCTTCTCAAAGAAGAGGGAAGAGATAAAGATGAATGAATACTAAAATATTCTTTTATCAGTTCTTTTTCCCTTTTTTTTGCTTCTGCTAAGAACAATCTTTTAAATTTTTCCATTAATTCACCTTTAACACCATTTTTCCAGGCTAAATAAAAAGCCAACAATTGCTCATCTCTCCCTAAACCACTTCCTCCATAACTACTTTCTACATCTTTGTTAAACAAAACATAAAACCTCTCCTTTTTAAAATTAAGCATTTCATTATTGTAAAAACCCACTCTTTCGGGAGATATTTTTAGGGCTTTAAAAAAAATATACATTCGGGCACATTTCTCACAAACCCCGCACCAGCGTCTTTTTTTTGCTTCTTCCTCCTCAGAGAAACAAGACATTTGAAAGGTACCTAATCGGCCATACCGGCGATGAAGAATATAAGTAATAAAAATCTCATGAATCGGTTCAACTAAACTACCAATATTGGTGGAAATAAAAAATAGTTTGGGGATATTCTGTAAAAGTTGCATTGCTTTAACACTTTGTTCAAATACAGGATTAATATAGTAACCCTCTTTATCTTTAACATAAAAATTACAACTTTGTTCATTGCCAAAAAAAACATATTTGGCCTGATAATAGAAATAGTAGGGAAGAAGGGTAAAGGCATATTGAGAAAGAATAATATCCCATCCCCAATATAAGCCAGCATCCTCTCTTAATTTTCCTACCGACAAAGGGAAAAACTCTATTTCTTTGTTGAATTGTTTAAAAAATTTATCAGCTAATTTTTTCTTATGTCTGTTTTCGAAAGCACTCTGAGGTTCCTTAATAAAAATAGGAAAAAAAGACACTCCTAAATCTTTTAATAATCCTAAAGTTAGAAGGCTCTCTTTACCAAAGGAAAATAAAACCAAGGCATTGTTTTTTAACCTTCTTTTTACTTTTTTTCCGGAGTAAAAAAAATTTAATGATTTAAATTGAGCTTGAAAACTTGCATTGTAAAAATCTTTTAAAATAGAAGAAGTTGTTAGATTTTTGTTTTCAAAAATATTCATCGGTATAGTATAAAGAAGCATTTTAAAAAAAACTGTTTCAATAGGTGGATGAGGATAATGATAAATTACCGGTGTGTTGTAAATTAAGGGAAGATGCCAGGTAGAAATATAAGCTAAACTATCAGCAAAAACTCGATGTAATGATTTGGGTAGCTTTTCCCAAACATGAGAGGGGTAATTAATTAGATACCGATTTTTCTTAATCTTTATTTCAACACCACTTTTTTTTAATTTTCTAAAAACATGGATCGCTTTATTTTTCTCCATCGAAATATATATTCCTTAAAAATAATACTTTTAATTTAAAATTTCAATCGGGTTTTAACAAACCATTATTGTCTACTTAAATCATAACCTTAAAAAGATTAAATAAAGAAAACTGGCTTTACTCGTATTATTGTAGTAATTTAATTTCTATACATTATTAAATATTTTTTCCATTTGTCAAGAGATTTATTAAAAAGAAGAAAATAAAAAAGACTATTTCCGCTCAAACTTCCACATGGGGCGAGGGAAGAAATATTTATGCTTCCACTGATAGTCTTCTTGCATACAATCAATTAAATTAGCATTCATCATTAAAGCTCTTTCAAATTCTAAATAGGTAATGAAAACACTTATGCCGGGGAATCTTTGTAAATCGCTTGCTCCTGTCAAAAGATAAAAGATATTTTTATAGTAAGCAGCAATATCATAAACCACCAAATAATTTTGAATATAGACAAGAAAGGTAAGAATTTGATAGCGACCAGCATGCTTATAAATTCTTTCAAAAGTCAACATTCGCTCTTTTTTGCGATATTCCGATTGATCCTTTCTTTCAAAATCAATAATAGATAGTTCCTTTAATTGAGGGAGCAACCGGCTTTGATCACCGGAGATAATTTCTATTCTTGGATTTAAATCAGAAAATCTTTTATAATAATAACGCAAATGATGCCGGTGCTTCTTTTCCAACGTTGAAAAAATTTCTTCGATGTTTTTTTTACCCTTCGTTTCTAAAACATATTTTGGCGAATCATTTTTCAATTCCTTTAGAATGTTTTGACTTAAGTTCTCACCAATAATAGCATTAAGAAAAATCGGTCGAGGAAGGATCCTTATCAAAAGAGGGATAAATCTTTCATCGGTAACAAAAAAATGATTGTCTTCCGGCCAAGTCCCCCCAAACCATTCATAACGTTCTTCTTCTTTATTAAACCAGAGAGGTAAAAGCCCAACTGGTTTATGTCCTAAATATAACGTATAAAAATAAGGTTGATAACCAAATCCTTGCTGCCAAGCTAGACGGAACTCCCAAAGATTAAATAGAGAGTCATCGGAAGAAAATTGATTCCAAAGTAAAGCGCACTGGTCCAAATCGGAATGAATTTTTAATTTTAATTGGGAAACTAATTTAGAAAAACCGTTCTCGCAAAACCAACCATTTTTAGCTGTTCTGGGAAACAAAGAGATTAAAGAAGATTCTACTAAGGGATTACTTGGAGGTTCGATAATCTCATTATTTTCCATTTTTTTAGTATATATTTTTTATATTAAACTCTCTTCTTAATTTGTCAAGAGGATTTGATATACTCAAATTATGAGAAAAAACTTTCCTCAATTTGTCAAGGAAAAAGTTAAAATTTTTTTTGAAGCAATATTCAATCTTTTTATCTTTTTGCCTTATTTTTTTTCCGTAACCACTCTCCTTAAAACCCTTTTATTCCCTTGGAAAAATCTCATAATTAAAAAAAGTAAGCGGGGTTTTTCTTTCGATGAATGGCTAAACCGCTTAACCTTCAATACTATCTCCAGAATAATTGGCTTTTTAATGCGATTTAGTTTGCTTTTTTTTTATGTCCTTCTTCAAATAACTTTTATCGCTTTTCTTCCATTTATCGCCATAATTTATTTTCTTTTTATTCCTCTTTTTTATCTTAAAACCTTATTTGAAACTCCGGAAGACGAAAAGAAAAAACAAATTAAAGACTGGTTTTTATCGACTCATTTATTAAATTCAGAAAATCAGAAAGCAGTGGAAAATTGGTTTGAAGAATATTATAAACAACATTACCAAGAACACTGCTGGTGGAAATTATCTAATCTTTTAACTTTCCCTCCGTTAGGCCGCGATTGGGCTGTCGGTTACACTCCCACACTTGATAACTATTGTGAAGAGTTAACTTCTCCTCCTTATCAAAAAAAAACCAAAAATATTATCGATCGGGAAAAAGAGATTACCCAAATTGAACGAATATTAACAAAAAGCGAAGAAGCCAATGTAATCATCGTAGGAGAAGCAGGGATAGGAAAACATACTATCATTGATGCCTTAGCGAAAAAAATTTATGAAGGCACTACCAGTAGCATTCTTGCTTACAAAAGGGTGTTGAAAATAAACATGGAAAAAATTTTAAGCCTTAATGATGATAAAAATAAGCAAGAAGCAATGCTAGAAGAACTTTTTACCGAAGCAGCTGAGGCCAAAAATATTATTATTTTTATTGATAATTTTGAGAAATATCATGATTTCTATTCCATTATTGAAAAATTTGCCAAGACACCACTCGTTCAATTTATCGCTATTACTCTACCGTTTTTTTACCAAAAAATTATTTTTCCTCACGAAAAAATTGTCCAGCTGTTCTCTAAAATAGATGTTTATGAAGTAACCAAAGAAGAGGCAGAAAAAATACTTTTGAACTTCGCTCTTAATTTAGAAAAACGCTATAAATTAATTATTCCTTATGAAACGATTAAAGCTCTGATCGAGAAAAGTGACTACTATATTACTTATATTCCCTTTCCTGAAAAAGCCATCCAGCTATTAGATGAGGCTTGTGTTTTGACTAAAGAGATTTATCACAAAAACAATCAAACGAAAGCGGAAAAAGAAACTTTACCTACTGTTACTCCCGAGATTATTGATAAGGTTCTCTTTGAAAGAACCCATATTCCTATCTCAATTACTTCTCAAATGAGAAATAAATTACTACAATTAGAAAATCTTCTTAAGGAAGTAATTATTCATCAAGATGAAGCTATTAATCAACTTTCTTCAGCTCTTCATCGGTCATTTATTCTTATTGGTAAAAGAAAAAAACCCTTAGCTAGCTTTCTTTTTTTAGGACCAACTGGGGTAGGAAAAACTGAAACCGCCAAAACTCTGAGTGAGTTTTTTTTTCAATCTATTACCCCTAAACCCTACCAATCAAGTTCTAACAATTATCAATATTTAATTCGTTTCGACATGTCCAATTATCAATTAAAAGAAGATATTCCAAAATTAATTGGTGATATTAAGAGTGATAACCCCGGACTCCTTTCTAGCGCTATTCGCGAACATCCGTATGGGGTATTGCTTCTTGATGAGTTAGAAAAAGCTAATCATGATCTTTTAAATATTTTTTTAACAATCATCGATGAGGGTTACTTTACTGATGGTTATGGAAAAAGAGTTGATTGTAAAAATTTGATCATTATCGCAACCTCAAATGCTGGTAGTGATTATCTATATCAAGAAAAAGGAGAAATATCTAAGGAAAATTTTATTGATTACCTTATTAATAACAAATTTTTTTCGCCAGAATTTTTAAATAGGTTTGATGGTATCGTTCTCTTTAAACCTTTAACAAACTTAGCCGTAACAGCCATTGCTAAAAAAATGCTGATTAAAATAGTTAGGGATATTTATCAAATTCACAAAATAAAATTAGAAGTCTCTGATGAATTCATAAATAATATTGTCAAAAAAGCTTATCAACCTCAATTCGGTGCCCGACATGTAGAAAGAATTATAAAAACCGAAATCGAAAATAAATTAGCTAAAATAATATTAGAAGGAAAAGCAAAAGAAGGCGACATTATTCGTTTTTAGACCATTTGACAAAAAGATATTATAGTTGCTATAATCCTTGATACACCTAACAATTATGGATAAAAAACTAACCGGATTAATATTAATTTTTCTTCTGTGTTTCACTCTTTTTACGAGTATTATTGTCTTTAACAAACCTTTAAGTCGTCTAACTCGAGCTAAAGAAGAATTTATTCCCTCCGCTAACACCTCTCTAATCTTTGCTTGGCCTCTTAGTGCTGAAGCGGATGGTAAATCTTTAGTCTCAGTTAATGTTTTTGTTAGAAATGCTAACAATACCGCTTTGCCTAATAAAAAAGTCTCTTTAACTAGCAATCTAGGTAAAATTAGCGAAGTTCAACCAATTACCGATAAAACAGGAAAGGCGACTTTTAATTTAACCTCTAACTCTCCAGGGATAGCAGAGTTAACTGCTACAGTTGATAATCAAATCCAAATTAAACAAAAAGTTAGCGTTAAATTTGAGTAATTGTAATCGAATGAAAAAAATCACTAAAGTTATTATTCCTGCTGCTGGTTTTGGAACGCGATTTCTGCCCCAAACCAAAGCCATGCCAAAGGAAATGCTACCAATTGTTGATAAACCGGTGATTCAATACGTCGTAGAAGAAGCAATAAACGCCGGCATTAAAGACGTAATCATTGTTACTGGTTATACAAAAAGAGCAATCGAGGATCACTTCGACGTTCCCAATGCCGAACTGGTAAGAAATTTGGAATTAGGAAAAAAGTATCACCTTTTGGAAGAAATAAAAGCGATTTCTGAGATGGCTAATTTTATATATATCCGACAAAAGGGGCCATATGGTAATGCCACGCCTGTCAAATCTGCTCAACATCTTATTGGTGACGAACCATTTTTGGTTTTGTGGGGTGACGACTTTGTTTGGGCTGATCCACCTCGTGCTCGCCAGATGATTGAAGCTTTTTATAAGTACAAAGCGACAATTCTTTGCGGAATTAAAACTAATAAAAAAGAAGATAAAGAGCGCTATGCTTTTGTCAAAGGCAAAGATTTAGGTGATGGTATCTGGAGAGTTGAACAATTGATAGAAAAACCCGGTGAAGAAAAAGCACCGTCAGATTTAGCGGTTGTTTCTGGCTACATTCTCACTCCTGATATTTTTCCAATATTAAATCATCAAAAACCAGGTAAAGGAGGAGAATATTATTTGCCAGAAGCTATTGACATATTAGCTAAAAACCATCCTGTTTATGCGATAGAAATCAAAAATGGTAAATATTATGATACAGGTAACAAATTTGAATATTTAAAAACAGTAGTTGAGTTTGCTCTTCGTCATAAAGAAATTAATGGAGACTTTCGAGCATTCTTAAAATCGCTTCGATTATAGTTTCACAACTGGTATAATAATTAATTTAAAATTACCTTATGAACAATATTAATACTCAAATAGAACAACTTTTTAAGCTAGGAGCTCATCTTGGCCATAAAACTAATCGAGTTCACCCAAAGGCAAAAAAATATATTTATACGATACAGAACGGTGTTTCTATTATTGATCTTACAAAAACAGTTGATTTATTAAAAAAAGCAAAAGAGTTTATCACGAAAACTGCCAAAGAAAGAAAAACCCTTTTAATAGTATTTACAAAAAAAACTGCTAATCCAGTTGTCTTTGATCTGTGTCAAAAAAACAACATACCGGTTATAACAGTTAAATGGCCAGCTGGTCTCCTTACTAATTTTGAAAATATTATCAAAAATGTTGAAAAATTAAAAGCGATGAAAGAAGAAAAAGAAAGTGGTCGATGGGAAAATTTTACTAAACATGAACAAGTTAAATTAAACAAACATCTTCGCCGGTTAGAAAAATTTTATGGTGGAATCTTAAATTTGAAGAAAATCCCCGATGTTATTTTTATTGTTGACATTAAAAAAGAAAAAAATGCTGTTAAAGAAGCGCAGCGATTAGGAATTCCTATCGTCGCCGTCGTTGATACGAACTCTGACCCAACCTCAGTTGCTTATCCCATTCCCGCCAATGATGATTCAACCGAAAGCGCAAACTTTTTTGTTAATGAAATTATCGAAGCTTATAAAACAGGCTTGAAGATAAGTCAACCCGAAAAATGAACAAGTGTTAAACTTGACAATTTTATAAAAGCTATGACAAACAATTTTGATGTTGAAAAACTAAAAAAACTTCGCCAAGAGACTGGTGTTTCTTTTTCTCTTTGTAAAAAAGCTCTTGAGGAATCAAATAATGATTTAGAAGCGGCTAAAAAACTTCTTAAAAAATGGGGAGAAGATAAGATTAAAGACAAAAGTAATCGCCAACCAACTGAAGGAGTAATTTCTGCCTACATTCACCATAATAAAAAAATTGCTAGCTTTATTCAACTTGATTGTGAAACTGATTTTGTTGCCGCTAATCCTGATTTTCAGAAATTAGCCGACGAACTGGCAATGCAAGTTTCCTCCATGAACCCAGAAAATATTGAAGAACTTCTCAACCAGGATTATATCCGTGATCCCAGTAAAAAGGTTGGTGACCTAATAAAAGAAGCTGTTTTAAAATTCGGAGAAAATATTAAAATAAATAGATTTATTCGGTGGAGTATTTAAAATCTAAACCCATCTAAAAAAAATTAATAAAGAGCATTTTGTTTTGGAATTTAAAATTAAATCCCTTAAAATATAAAGATTTAGGAATTTAGAATTTTTTTATGGATTTGATTAACCAATATCAACAACAGGCAGAAAAAACGATAGAATCATTAAAAGAAGAATTAAAATCATTTCGCACCGGCCGCGTTAATCCTAGTCTTGTAGAAAATATTTTTGTTGAAACATATGGGGGCACAACCAAACTTCGCCTGATGGAACTAGCAACAATTACCACAGAAGATTTTCAAGCGCTCTTGATCATCCCCTTTGATCCCTCGGTTCTGACTGATATTGAAAAAGCTATTCTCAAGTCACCTTTAGGAATCACTCCACAAACACAAGCGGGAAAAATTCTCTTAAGATTCCCCCCTTTATCTCAAGAACAAAGAGAAAAGATCTTAAAACTTGTCAACCAGGTCGTCGAAGAAAAAAAACAAATGATAAGAAATTTTCGCGATGCCACAAGGAAAAATATTAAAACAAAATTAGAAAAAAAAGAAATCAGCGAAGATGAAAAATACCGATTAGAAAAAGAGATTGATCAGGTTACTCAAAAAATATTGATAGAAATGCAAAAAATAAAAGAGGGAAAAGAAAATGAAATTAGAGAAATTTGATTTTTAGTTGGGATATAAATTAAATTTATTAATTAATTAATTAACATTTTTATATTTTATTTTTTAATATCAATTAATGGTGATTATCATATTTATTTTTATTCTTGCCCTTCTGATTCTTATTCATGAATTAGGTCATTTTATTGCGGCGAAGAAAAACGGCGTAAAAGTAGAAGAATTCGGTCTCGGATTTCCTCCAAGAATTCTGGCAAAACAAATAGGGGAAACAATTTATAGTTTAAACATTATTCCGCTTGGTGGTTTTGTTAAATTATATGGCGAAGAATATGTAGAAGCAGACTCAAAACTGAAAAATGAAAACCCAAAACTAAAAAACAAAGCCTTTGTTTATAAAAAACCATGGCAAAAAGCGGTAATTATTATTGCTGGCGTCCTTGGCAATTTTTTACTTGGTTGGCTATTGATCTCTTATCTTTTTACGCAAGGAATACCAGTACCAACAGACAAAGTTATTATTGAAAAAGTTCAACCAGGCTCACCAGCTCAATTAGCTGGTTTAAAAGAAAAAGACCTTATTTCTTCTCTCGTTCCTCCCAATGCTCCTAGTTCTTTTATTCCTTTAAAATCCTCAAATGATTTTATCCGTCTAACTAAACAATACGCAGGAAAAGAGATTCAACTTCTTATTAAGAGAGAAAATAAACAATTTGTGACAAAAATAATTCCCAGAAAAAAACCGCCGGCTGGACAAGGACCTTTAGGAGTAGTCATTACTTCTTTCGCGGAAAAAAAATATCACTGGTATCAGGCGCCTTTTTTTGGATTGATTGAAGCATTTAAAATAACAAAACAGATTGTAATAGAAATTGTTAGAACTATTTATCAATTTATATTATTTCAAAAACCTCAAGTTGAAGTTGCTGGCCCGATTGGCATTGCCTCCTACACTGCCAAAGCAATCACATATGGTTATACGGCTCTCATGCAATTTGTTGCTTTATTATCACTTAATTTAGCAGTAATTAACATCCTTCCCTTTCCCGCCCTTGATGGAGGACGGTTAATATTTGTCCTTTATGAATGGGTGACTAAAAAAAGAGTCAATCAAAAAATAGAACGTTATGTTAATCTAATTGGCATTATTATCCTTTTATCACTGGCAATTTTAGTATCAATAAACGATATGAATAAAATAATCCGACAATAAACTATGAAATTTAAATACGAAAATATTACTATCTCAGGAGGTGTTGCCACCGGGAAAAATACTCTTTTGAATAATCTTAAACCTTACCTCCAACCTTATGGTTGGAAATTTACCTCAGGCGGACAACTTTTAAGAGACTTTACTAAAGAATACATCCAACCATTAGCCAGTCTCGTTGATAAAAAGTTTCATAATGAATTAGATAAAAGAACAAGAAGATTATTAACAAAAGAAGGTCATTATGTAATTGAAGCTTGGTTGGCAGGATTTATAGCTCGAGATTTAAAAAATACCCTACGCATCTTACTTACCTGCCGCAACGATGCTCTGCGGGTTGATCGAGTGGCTAATCGGGACAAAGTCTCTATCGAGCAGGCAAAAAAATTTATTAAAGAAAGAGAAGAAGAAAATTTTAAAACTTGGCGTAAAATTTATGGTAATTATGATTTTTTCAATCCCAAATACTTTCATTTGATTATTGATACTTACTCTTCCGGCCCTCTGGAAACCTTAGGTCAAGTACTTGATGCTTTAGGATACGATCATACCCAAATCTCTATCCAAAAATTAGTCGGCTCATCAAAAAAACGAAAAGTCTAACAACTCTTATTCTTTTAAAACCTAAATTTTTTTTCTTGCAGTAAAGAAAATTGATAAACTATCTCCCCGTAGTTATCAAAATCTTCTTTTTTATAAGGCAACCTAATAACTTGTCGGCGGTCACTATTTTTGTATAATTCTTGAGCGCGATGATATTCTCTCAAAAACCAAAGATAGGCTTCCTTTAATTGTGAAGCAAAACCTTCATCTAATAATTTTAAACTTAAGAAAAAATCAATCCGATCACAGGTATTGGTAGGAAGATTATATATGTTTTCTTCGGTTAAGTTAGCTATACTCCCTTGCCAGGTTTGAACAGTTAAAATATCTAATCTTCTTTGAACCGCTCTTAATGGCCCCATTTTAAAGCCCAACTGCAAACTTTTTGGATCTTCACATTCGTAATAATATTGTATCCCATCTTTAAAAACTGGCAATCCTCTATAAAAGCCATTTTTTAAAGTCTGTCTATAACTTGAAATTTGTTTCCTAAGTGCCTCTCTAATTCTCCCTCCTCTCTCATCTTGACCAACCATTTCCCGTATAACTTGCATTCTCGCTCTTAAATGAATATCTGGACTTCCCCAAACAACAATACTATTTAAAATTCTATCAGGGAAAATACTTTGAGACGAATTATTAAAAAAGGAGAGGGTTTCCCCGTCAGCCTCCACCGGCCTGATTTCATTACAGATAACTGACCCTTCTCTAAATCGAATAAATTGTGAGGGATGCCCATCAATCTTATATAATAATAACGGATCATAAAGGAAAACTAATTCAGTTTTAGATTGAGAATGTCTCTCTTCTTTTCCATCACTACCAACCACCACAAAAGCAACTTTATTTTCCAAAGTTGCTGGTAAATTATCAATTAAATCTTTTAACTCTTGTCTCCAATTTTGGCAACAAACTCTTACTAAACCGAAATATTCTGTTAATGATAGAGAATTATATACATCAAAATCTTTTTTTTCCATAAATCCATAAAAGGTTAATATTATATAATAGTGTCTTCGTCATCTTTTTCTAATTCTTAAATTTATAAAGCTTTTCGTCTTTATTATATCCTTAATCTCTATGAATCCTAAAATAATATAGGTAAAGATTTTATCTAAAAGACTAAATACAAAACATCAAAATAAGAGTGAAAAATTGAAATTAGACAATTATTCAATTAAAGAATTAACCAATAACGGGTTAAGAATAATCAATAGTTTTTTATTCCTTAGTCACTCTAGTAAAAAATGCAAATTAGAAAGTTTTTAAATTTAATTTATCTCTTTGAGTTTAAGACTTTAATCGTGTATTGTATAATTAAGAAATTATGCTCTATTCAAAGCTGTTTGGAAAAACTAAAAGAGAAGTTTCCAGGCAATTTGAAGCAAAAAGTCATGAACTCCTAACCAAGGGCGGTTTTATTGAGCAGGTGGCCGCCGGGATCTTTAACTATCTTCCCTTAGGGAAAAGAGTCTTGACAAAGATTGAAGATATTGTTAAAGAAGAAATGAATGCCATCGGTGCTCAAGAAATATTAATGCCTTCTCTTCATCCTAAAAATCTTTGGCAACAAACCAAACGATGGGAAACTGTTGATGTTTTATTTAAAACTAAAAGCCGCCTTAATCAAGAATATGCCTTAGCGCCAACTCATGAAGAGACAGTAACTCCATTAGCAAAACAATTTATTAAAAGTTACAAAGATTTACCATTAGCTCTTTATCACATCACCTTTAAATTTCGCGATGAACCCCGACCTAAATCAGGAATCTTGCGTGGTCGCGAATTCGGCATGAAAGATCTTTACTCATTTCACGCCACTAAAGAAGACTTGATTCAGTTTTATCAGCAAGTTATTGGAGCTTATTTAAAAATATTTAAAAGATGTGGTTTGGATAAGATAAAAATTACCGAAGCTTCTGGTGGTAGTTTTACGAAGAAATTTTCCCATGAGTTTAATGTGATAACACCAGCGGGGGAGGTTGATTTAATTTATTGTCAAAAATGTGATTTTGCCCAAAATCAAGAAATTACTCATTTAAAATCAGAGGCAAACTGTCCCAAGTGTGGTGATTTAATTAAAAATGAACGGGCGATTGAGGTGGGAAATATTTTTGACTTAGGTACCCGTTTTAGCGAGGCTTTTAATTTAACTTTTATTGATCAAGACGGACAAAAACAATTTCCTTACATGGGTTGCTATGGTATTGGTACCACCCGTTTGCTAGGAACAATTGTCGAAGTGAACCATGATAATGATGGTATTATTTGGCCAAAAAATGTTGCTCCTTATCAAATCCATCTTATCGGTCTTAATCTTAAAGAAAAAAATATTAAAGAGCAGTGTTATCGTATTTATCATCAACTATTAAATCAAAGACTGGAAGTTCTTTTTGACGATAGGGAAGAGGTTTCTGCTGGAGAAAAATTCACCGATGCTGATTTAATCGGTATTCCCCTAAGATTGGTCGTTTCTAAAAAAACCGGTAACAAAATAGAAATTAAAAAACGGAATGAGAATAAAATTGAGTTGCTTTCCCTAAATCAATTTGTTTCGAATGCTAAAATTCAAATATAAAAACCCATTTAATTTATAATTTAAATATTTAAATATTACTTTTCAATTTTGGTAATTTCGATGAAGATAATCGTTACCCATCTATCTCCTGATCTTGACTCAATTGCTTCCTGTTGGTTAATTAAAAAATTTTTACCTGGCTGGAAAAAGGCTAAAATAGAATTCGTGCCAGCGGGTTCAACTTTAAATAATAAACCAGCCGATGAGAATCCAAACATTATTCATGTTGACACCGGTTTAGGACGTTTTGATCATCATCAAAGTAATAGTTTTACCTGCGCCACTAAAAAAGTTTTTCACCATCTTTTAGAAAAAAAATATCTCAAACCGCCCTATATTGAGCCTTTAGAAAGAATGGTTGAGTATATCAACGCTATTGATCACTTTCAAGAAGTATACTTTCCCCAAGCGGAAAGTGACCTTTACGATTTCTGCCTTCACCAGATAATTGAAGGTTTAAAATCGGTGTTAAATGACAATCTTAAATTAACTGAAATAGGATTTTTAGTCCTGGATGGAATTTTTCAAATCTTCAGAAACAAAATAATAGCTGTAAAAGACTTAAAAAAAGCCTTCATTTTTCAATCAAAATGGGGGAAATCACTGGCAATTGAGTCAAAAAATGAAGAAACAATAAAACTAGCTTTAAAGAAAGGCTTTAATTTGGTTTTAAGAAAAGATCCAGAAAAGGGTTTTGTTCGAATTAAAACGCGACCGGACAAAAATTTAGACTTAACCCCTCTTTACCAAAAAATTAAATCCATTGATAAAAAGGGTAGTTGGTTTCTCCATGTTTCTAAAAATATGCTTCTTAACTCCTCCTCAAAAAATCCTTTTCTTACTCCTACCTCTTTATCTTTTTTAAAATTAATTGAAATAATAAAATCTCTTTAATTGTTTTTTATAACTGTTATAATAATTATAAATAAACGGGTTATTTTTTTTATCTTAAAAAGGAGGTGTTTTCGATGGTTGTTGTTACCAAAAAAAAAGGTGAATCAAAAGACAGTATTTTCCGCAAATTTACCAAGGTCTTCATTGAAGAAGATATTATTGGCGAAGTGAGAAAAAAACAATTTTATAAAAAACCATCTCTTGTGCGCAAAGAAGAGGAACGAGAAAAATTAAGAAAAAATCCGCAAAAATCATTTAAACCAATTACCGCTGGAAAGTAAAAAGTTTTATGATAAATATCTTTTGTTCATCACGTTATAAAATTGAAAGAATTAAGATTAAACAAGAAATAAAGAAATTGCTTCTCGAAAAAAATCTTTCTCCTGATTGGAGTATTAATATAATCTTTGTAGGAAAAAATAAAATGAAAAAAATCTCTCAAACTTATAAAAATGAAAATATTGCTTTGCCAGTGCTCTCCTTTCCTTATCGCGAAAAACAAGACGAAAAATTTCTTTTGGGAGAAATATTTATCTGTTATCCTCAAGCAGTTCTTTTAGCGGCCCAGCGAAACAAAAAAGTTGACGAAATAATCCTAAGTCTAATCAAACATGGAATAGATCATCTTTTAAAATAGATTAATCTGATTGACATAATAACTAACTATTTAATTTCTAAAATAATCTAGGTCAATTAGGTTAATTAGGTTAATTAGGTCAATTAGGTTAATTAGAAATTATAGATTATCTTTCTTTTTCAATGTTTTACTTAAAATATCGTCCTAAGAAATTATCGGAAATTGATAACTCCCGGGTTCGCGAAATTTTGAAAAAGATTTTAGAGGGAAAAACTCTTCCTCACGCTCTTCTTTTTATCGGTCAAAAAGGAACCGGTAAAACTTCCGCCGCTCGGATTGTTGCTAAAGCAATAAACTGTCTTAATAATAAATTTAGTGGTTACTCTCCTTCAGTTGAACCCTGCAACCAATGTAAAAATTGCCAGGCTATCAATCGCGATGTCTCAACTGATGTTCTAGAAATGGATGCTGCTTCTAATCGAGGAATAGAGGAAATTAGAAATCTTATCCAAGAAACAGCCTTTTTACCAATGACAACCAGATTTAGAGTTTTTATTATTGACGAAGCCCATATGATCACAACCGATGCCTTCAATGCTCTTTTAAAAACATTAGAAGAACCACCAGAAACAACAATTTTCATTCTAGCAACCACCAACCCTGAAAAACTACCAAAAACAATTATCTCCCGCTGTGTTAAAGTTAATTTTGGCAAAGCAAAAAAAGAGGATATTATCTCAATGCTTAAAAGAATAAATAAACATGAAAACTTGAACTACGATGAAAAATTACTTAACTTAATTGCCAATCATTCTGATCAATCATTTCGCGATGCCGCTAAATTACTGGAAGAGTTAACCGTCCAAAAAATTACCGACATTGAAACCGCTGAAAAATTTTTAGGAATTCGAGGTAAGAACAACTTTCTACAAATACTTGAGGAGGGAAATCCCAAAAAAACTCTCGCTTGGATTGAGGAATTTGCTGAAGGAGGAGGGGATTTTAAAAATTTAATTGAGCAAATTCTTGATGAATTAAGATTAATTCTTCTTAACAAAAAAGGTTTATTAATTGAAGAAAATATCAAAACATCATTAACTACGAATCAAATAGTTTTCCTGATTAAATTATTAATGGAAGCATATCAAAGTTTAAAAATTACTCCCATTGAATCTTTACCTCTTGAGATTGCCATTGTTGAGTTTTATAATAAAATTGTTAAAAATTCCAACACCACCTAAAATTATGTTTAATCCATTCGGAGCTTTGGGTGATTTGCAAAAATTAAGACAACAAGCCCAACAAATGCAACAATCGCTTCAACAAGAACAAGTAGTCGTCGATAAAAATGGTGTCAGAGTAATAGTTCGTGGTGATCAAATAATTGAAAGTGTTGAGATCGACGGCGTAATTGAAAACCGGATCGCCGATGCTATTAATGAGGCAATAAAAAAAACCCAAGAGTTAGCGGCGAGAAAATTAATCGAGATCTCAAGCCAACAAAAATAATTTTTATAAACCTTATTTATCTCTAATCAGCTTAATCATTTTTATGATCAAGCTTTTTTCTGGTAGCGCTCATCCAAAACTAAGCGAAGAGATTAGCAAATTAATCAATCTTCCCTTAGCAAAAGCACAAATCGTCCGTTTTAACAATTCGGAGGTAAAAGTCACTATTAAAGAAGATGTTAAACAGACAACTTGCGTTGTCATTCAACCAACTGCCAATCCCACCGACACTCATTTGATGGAACTTTTTTTCTTTTGTGATGCTTTAAGGCGGCAGGAGGCAAAATATGTTATCGGCTACATTCCTTATTTTGGTTATGCTCGTCAAGATATTCAACATCAACCAGGAGAGTGTGTCTCTGCTAATGTTATCATCCGTTTTTTAGAATCAATTGGCTTTAATAAAATATACACCATTGATCTTCACGATGAAGCCACCGAAGGGGTTTTTTCCATTCCTTTTAAAAATTTAAGTGCTCTTCCCTTACTGGCTAAGGCTGTTAAAGAATATCTTATCTCAACAAATTTTCGCGAGACAGCGAATATCATACCAGAGAAAGTAATGATTGTTTCCCCAGATCAAGGCGGTATTGAGCGAGCCAGAAAGTTTGGCGAGAGTTTTTTTGGCCATCCGAACTTTTCCCTTGCCGTAATTGAAAAAAAACGCCACTTAGAAAAAATTCACACTTCCCAAGCATTAGATCTATATGGTAATATCAAAAACAAAATAGCTATTTTAGTTGACGATTTAACTACCTCTGGAGGAACATTGATTAATGCCGCCCAGTTATGTTTAAAAAATGGCGCGACAGAAGTTATTGCGAGCGTTGTTCATCATGATTTTGCCAAAGAAGCACCGGAAAAAATCCAAAATTCTCCTTTAAAAAAATTCTTCACCACCAACACGATTGCTCTTCAACCAGAACAAAAATTTTCCAAATTAGAAGAAATTTCAATCGCTAACTTAATTGCCCAAGAACTGAAGAATTTTCTTTAATATTATCCAATATCACTTAAATAAGAAAACAATTTAAATGGCTTCATTTTCTCTTGTTTTTCTATTTTTATTAAATACTTATTAAATAAAGGTTATAGTCTCTTATTTAAAAAGCTGTGTTTAATTTTATTTTCTTAATCCTAAAAAGTATTCCTATTCACTCATTACTTAAAAAACCATCCTTTAATTTTCAAAAATGTGATTATATTTCTAAATTAAAATTCCTTTCTTCCCTCAATTGCCTTTTTCAAGGTCATATAATCGGCGTACTCTAAATTAGCTCCTATTGGTAAACCATAACCTAAACGAGTAATTTTAATCTTTGCGTGATAAGGTTTGAGTTTCTCTTTAATGTACATTGCGGTTGCTTCTCCTTCAATGTCAGGATTGGTAGCTAAAATTATTTCTTTTAAATCACTTACTGGCAAAACCAGCAATTTTTTAACTCTCTCTATCAGCGGTTTTATTTTAATATCCTCCGGGCCAATACGATTGAGAGGGTCAATCCGGCCATGAAGAACATGATAAACTCCTTGATAAATATTACCGGTTTCAAAAGAAATAATATCAAGCACTTCCTCAACCACCGCAATGGTACCTTGGTCGCGTTGCGGATCACGGCAAATTGAACAAAGATCATCTTCAGTTAGATTAAAACAATTTCGACATAAGCGAGTTTTTCCTTTAAGATGGGCGATATTTTCAGCAAATTCTTTCAAATCTTTTTCTGGTAGTCTCAGAAAATAAAAAGCTAACCGATTGGCTGTTTTTTCACCAATCCCTGGTAGTCTTTCCAGAAAAAGACTTATTTTTTTCAAATTATGCGGTAACATTTTAATATTTAAACTATTAAAAACATCCTTTTTTTACTTCCCCAAAATATGTATGATTGTATTTCGGGAAAATAATTTTAATCTTAAAGTGGTAAACTTTGATTTTTTCTAAACTTGAACCATCTCAACAATCACCAATGGTTGTCGACCGCGCTTATGGTGAAAAAAATCTTCTAGTTCCTCAATAATATTTTTTTTGGCGCTGACGACATCAATTCGACCTCCCCTCGGTTTCAACAATTTTTCAACTAATCGGGTGGCTTCTTCATATAAAATCTTTTCCTCTTTTTCAAAAACAAATCCTCGGGATAAAATTTTTGGTCGGGTAACTAACATTCCTTGTCGATTTATAATTAAAAAAACAAAAACAATCCCTTCTGTTGCCAGTGTTTTTCTATCGCGTAGAACAACATTACCCACATCTCCTACCCCATAAGCATCAACATAAATATTCTTAATCTCTATCGGTGCTCCTTTATAGGCGTCAACACCTTTTTTCCCTTGCCTAAACCAAACTGTTTCTCCCTCTTCCAAACCCAAAACGCGCTCTTTTGGATAACCCAAATCAGCCACTAATTTTTGATACTGCTTTTGATGACGCAGAGTACCACCGATGGGAATAAAAAATTTCGGCTGAGTAAAACGAATAAGGAATTTTAAATCTTCTTGATTGCCATGACCGGAGGAGTGAAGCTGATCAGCGATATCCGAATAGTATACATCGGCTCCTTGACTAATTAAATCTTCAATAAGACTATAAACCTCGTTCTCGTTGCCGGGGATAGGGTCGGAGGAAAAAATAATTTTATCACCGGGCCTGATTTTAACATAAGGGTTTTGATCATTAGCTAATTTTACCAAAGCGGAACCATACTGTCCTTGTGAACCGGCAACAATTAAGCAAATCTTATTAGGAGGGTATCTAACTACTTCCTCCTCAGAAATAAGTAATTGATGGGGAAGAGGTAAATAACCAATTTGAGAAGCCAACCTGGTGTTTTCTTTCATTGAACGACCCAAAAAAGTAATCTTTCTGTTGAATTTTATTGCCGCCTCAATACATTGACGAATCCGCGAAATATTTGATGAAAAAGTCGTCATAATAAATTTACCAACGGTCTTTCTCATTTCATCCTCAAATGTTTTTCCTACAATTTTTTCCGAAAGAGTTAATCCCGGTCGCTCAGCTCCCAAACAATCTGATAAAAGACAGATAATTCCTTCCTGGCCAGCTTTGGTAATTTCATAAAAATCAGGCGGCGGTCCATAAGGCGGTGTCAAGTCAAATTTAAAATCACCTCCGTGATAAAAATTACCAACCGGCGTCTTGATCAAAATATGAGTGGTGTCGGGAATAGAATGAGTTATGGGTAGAAACTTGACTCGAAAGTCACCAAAAAGATATTCTTTTCGATAATTAATTTGATCAACTTTTATTCTCATACCAAACTCTTTAAACTTGTTTTCAACAAATGCCGCCGTTAATTTACTGGCTAAAACTGGTGGTTGACCTAATTGATCATAATGATAGGGAAGAGCGGAAGTGTGATCTTCATGGCCATGAGTTAAAAGCACCGCTTGAATATGGGAAATCTTATCAGTTAGATAAGAAATGTCAGGAATAACAAAATCCACTCCCAACTCAGTCTCCTTAGGAAAGCCAATTCCGCAATCAACGATTAAAATATCTTTTAACCGTTCATTTTCATAGAGTTCATAAAGATACATATTCTTCGTCACATCAGTTATCCCACCCAGAGGAATAAAACGTAGTTTGTATGTACTCATTTTGTCCAATAGTTATAATAAATATATTGATTATAGCAATTGTTTTTTAAAATCTCTTATGAAAAAAATCACTAAAAAACAAATATGGGAAATATTAGAGCAAGTAATTGACCCAGAACTTAATATTTCAATTATTGATCTTGGTCTTGTTTATAATGTCTTCGTCAAAACCACAAATACCAAACAAAACAAATCACCCCAGGTAAGAATCGTTATGACATTAACAACCATTGGCTGTCCTCTTGTTTCGGTAATTGAACAAGAGATTAAAAATAAATTATCTACCCTTGGTATTAGCCATGATAATATTAAAGTCGAATTAACTTTTGACCCACCTTGGTCGATGGAAAGAATGTCGGCTAAGGCTAAGGCTTTGTTGGGTATATAAATTAATTTTATTTTTTCTATGTCGACAAAGGGAGGTTTTTGGGAAGATACTTTCGAACAATTAGTCGAGTTGGGCGCCTCAACCACGAAAAAAACCGCCCAAGCAGTGGCTCATAATTTTAGTCCTCTAACTATTATTGAAAAAATTATTAATCCTCAATCTTCTTCTGTAGAAGCTTTGCCATCAAAAAAGAATAATCACACTCCGCTTAATTTCGAAAAATTAGAAAAAAACTACCAAAAACAGGATGAACAAAAAACCGCTATTCTTCGTCAACGACTATTCCAATTGGTAAAAAAAGGCGAAGAAGAAATTCTCATGAAAAAATACCAAGAAAAAATTGTAAAAAAAAGACAAGAAACCTACAAGGAGCAGGAAAAAAAGAGAAGGGAAGAGGAGAGGAAGAAGGAACTAACTGAAACAGCATCGTTGCCACAGGGTAAAATCCGTCGTAGCATTTTCACTCCTCTTAAAGTGGCTAGACGCCGATTGACAGAAGTCAAACCAGCTGCTGGAAAACAATAAATAACCTGATAAATATTTAACTTTGCTTTCATCATTTTTTAATTCTGTTTAATAATTTTAAAAACTTTCATAACTAAGTTATTGTCAAGTAATTAAAGTAAAAAAAAATCCTTTAAATCTTAAACTAAGAAAAAATTTGCTATACTTTTAATCAAATTTCGGAGACTAGTTCATCGGTAGAACGCTCGGTTCGGGACCGAGAGGTAAAGGGTTCAATTCCCTTGTCTCCGACCATTTATTAGCTGATAAGCAAATTAGCCTTACACCCATCATACCTCATCCCCAATCCAACCGCCCCGGTTGTATAGATACTGCTCCAACACTCTAAAATAAGGTTTTCTATAATTTTGTTATAGAAAATAAATTAAATAGTTATGTATATCTTCTTCCGATCGTGACAAAAATGCCATCGCTTTTCTGGTAAAAAAATCATAAAAAAACCTTTTTTTATAGATATTTAGCTCGTTGCCAAGCTCCGTATACGACCTGGCAGGTCGTATAGGAGTTAATGCGATGTTGACAAAATAGTAACTAATACCAATTTAGCTGTTTTGTTATAATTTCTTTCATGTATCTATACAATACCGCCAGCCGTCAGGTAGAAAAATTTTCTCCCCTTAACCCACCTTTAGTCACTCTCTACACTTGTGGCCCAACTGTTTATGATTATACTCATATCGGCCATCTGCGCACTTACACTAATAATGATTTGTTAAAAAGAACCCTTACTTATTTAGGTTATCAAGTAAAACATGTGATGAATATTACCGACGTTGGCCATCTTACTGGCGATGATGATTCTGGGGAGGATAAACTGGAAAAAGGTGCCCGAAAAACAGGAAAAACCGTCTGGGAAATCGCTAGCTTTTTTACTGATTTCTTCTTTCAAAGCACCGATGCCTTAAATATTTTAAGACCCGACATTGTTTCCCCGGCAACTAAGCATATTGAGGCGATGATTAAACTTATTCAAGTTTTAGAAAAAAAAGGCTACACTTATGAAACAAAAGAAGCCTTATATTTTGATATCGCCAAGTTCAAAAATTATGGCCGGTTGTCTGGCCAACCACTCTCAGAAAAAGTTCAAGCGGCGCGGGAGGAAGTCTACCTTGATCCGGAAAAAAAACATCCGGCAGATTTTGCTCTTTGGTTTAAAAGAGTTGGCCGCTTTGCTAATCACACCATGCACTGGCCTTCGCCCTGGGGAGAAGGCTTTCCAGGCTGGCACATTGAGTGTTCAGCGATGAGCATGCAATATTTAGGAGAAACGATTGATATTCATGCCGGCGGCGTTGATCATATCCCAATTCACCATGAAAATGAAATCGCCCAATCAGAAGCTGCCACCGGAAAACCTTTTGTTAATTTCTGGTTTCATAATAATTTTGTCACGGTTGACGGTGAAAAAATGAGTAAATCTTTGAATAACTTCTATACAATTAAAGAGATTAAAAATAAAAATATTGACCCTCTAGCTTTACGCTTTCTTTTTCTCCAATCCCATTATCGCCAATTATTAAACTTCACTTGGCAAGCCGCTTTTGCCGCTCAGGAAGGGTATAACAAACTTAAAGAATATGTCTTAAATTTAAGAAAACAAAAAGAGCGAACTCTTATTTCTCAAGAAAAATTAAATCAGATAGAGCATTACCGTCAACGTTTTATCAATGCGATAACTAATGATCTTCAAATCCCACAAGCAGTTGCTGTGATGTGGGAAATGGTTAAATCAAATATTCCCTCTCCAGATAAACTTGACTTGGTCTACGAATTCGATCAAGTTTTTGGCTTAAAGCTTAATGCCATAAGGGAAGAATTAATCCCACCAGAAGTTATCAAATTAGCCCAAGAAAGAGAAGAGGCAAGAAAGGCAAAAAATTTTGAAAAAGCCGATCAGTTGCGAAAAAAAATTAAGGATTTAGGTTACGAAATTGAAGATTTAAAAGAAACTTTCCAAATCAAAAAATACCAATCTCAAATCAACCATCTTAAAGATGAAAAAATATCTTAAAATTTTTCAAATTACCCTTTCTCAATATTTTGTTTATCGCTTAAGTTTTATCCTCTGGCGAGTAAGAAACATTTTTGGGTTGATATTTCTTTATTTTTTATGGACAAGCGTTTTTGCTCACCAATCAACAATTTTTTCATATACGCCTGTTCAAATAAGTACTTATGTCCTCTTGATTAATATTCTCTCTTCACTTGTTTTAGGCACTCGTACTCCTGATGTTGCCACCGATATTCTCAATGGTGATCTTGCTAATTATCTTGTTAAACCCATTTCTTTTTTAAAATTTATAATCACTAAAGAAGTCGCCGACAAAATTTTAAATCTTATTTTTTCCATTATCGAAATTATTTTTTTAATCATCATATTTCAGCCCCAAATCTTAATCCAAAAAAACCCCTCTCATTATTTTTTTTTCAGTCTTGTTCTTACTATTGCTATCACCATCTCATTTTTCATCTCATTACTGCTTTCTTTTGTTGCTTTTTGGTCGGCAGAAATATGGGCTCCCCGGTTTATCTATCTTGTTTTAATTTCTCTTATTGCGGGAACTTTATTCCCTTTAGATATTCTCCCTTCACCAATTTATAATTTTCTCCTGATTACTCCTTTTCCCTACTTAGTTTATTTTCCGGCAAAAATTTATCTTCATGGCTTCTCTCCAAATCAAATCTATCCACTTATCATCAGTATTTTCTGGAGTATTATCCTTTATAAGATTACTTTAACTCTTTGGAAGAAAGGAATTAAAAATTATAGCGCTTATGGACGATAATCATTGGTGAGAAAAAGAGAAATCTTTATAATTTCTTTTAATATTTATGCGACACCATTTAAAAATCTTCTGGTCATTAAGTCTCATCAGCATTAAAACCATGCTTACTCATCGTGTTGGAGTAATTTCTTTTATGTTAGGAAAAATTATCCGATTTATCATCTTTTTCCTTTTTATTTATTATCTTCTGACTAAAACCCGTTTTATCGCTGGATATAATCTTAATCAAGCCCTTCTATTTTTTTTAACCTTCAATTTTATTGACACTTTAAGCCAGTTTTTATTTCGTGAAGTCTATCGCTTTCGACCTTTAGTTATCTCAGGACAACTAGACTCCATTCTCTTAAAACCTTACCATCCTTTCATTAGAATTCTCTTCGGCGGCGTTGATATTTTTGATGGCGTCTTGATCATCCCTTACACTCTTTTACTTATTTTTTTTCTTCTTCAACATATGCCTAATTTTATAAATATTGTTTACTATCTATTATTTATTCTTAATTCATTAATCATAGCCAGCGGTTTTCATATTCTTGTCCTTGCTTTAGGAATTTTAACTTCCGAGGTTGACCATACCATTATGATTTACCGTGATTTTATCCGGATGGTGGCTTTACCGGTTGATATTTATAAAGAACCAATACGAACTTTCCTTACTTTTATCATTCCCGTGGGGATAATGATAACAATTCCGGTTAAAGCTTTTTTAGGTCTCCTTTCTTGGCAAATCGTTATCTTCAGTTTTCTTATCTCTTTTGCTTTTTTAATATTTTCATTATATTTATGGAAGAAGGCCCTTGAAAAATATCAAAGCGTTGGTAGTTAAAATAAAAAAAATGGCTCATAATTAGAGTATATTCATAAGTATTCAGTATAAATAAGAAAATACCAATAGTATGTAATATTTAAAAAATATCAAAAAATATGATAACCGTCAAAAATCTAACCAAAATATATCGAACGCCGGTTAAAACTCAAAATTTACTCAAAGACATATTTTTTCGACAATACAAAGAAAATAAAGCCCTTGATAAAATATCTTTTGAAATAGAAGAAGGTGAATTAGTTGGTTTTATCGGTCCAAACGGTGCTGGTAAAACCACGACTTTGAAAATCTTATCCGGGGTTCTTCATCCCACTAATGGGTATGTTAATGTTTTAGGTTATACTCCTTTTGATAAGAAATATTCCTTTTTAAGACAAATTGCTTTTGTGATGGGACAAAAAAATCAATTAATATGGGAATTACCGGCAAGCGATTCATTTCAGCTAACTAAGGAGATTTACGAAATTGATGAAGTAATATTTAAAAAAACCATCGATGAATTAATAACCCTTTTAGATTGTCATTCATTTTTAAATAAACCAGTTAAAACCTTATCGTTAGGACAAAGAATGCGTTTAGAACTTATTAATTCTCTTCTTTATCAACCAAAAATTTTGTTCCTCGATGAACCAACCATTGGTCTTGATATCTTTGCTCAAACAGCCATCATTAATTTTATCGCCACTTACCAAAGACGCTACCAGGCAACAATCATTTTAACTTCCCATTATATGCAAGATATTCGCCGATTGGCAAAAAGAGTTATTATTATTAATGAGGGAAAGATTGTTTTTGACGGACACTTAACCAATCTAATTCACCGTTACTCTCAACAAAAAACCATTCATATCATCCTTGCCGCTCCTTTACCTAGAAACTTTTCTCCTCCTAATAACTTCCAATACCAATATAACTTCCCTGAATTAAAAATTACTATTCCTAAAGAAAAAATCGCCAGTAGTCTTTCAGCTATTCTAAAACAAATTGAATTTTATGATGTCACCGTTGAAGATGAGTCAATTGAGGAAGTCATAAAAAAAATTTTCAAAAAAACCACTCTTTAATTTTCGAGTTGTTAATGAATCTGATTTTTAATTTTAAATTTTTAATTTATAATTTATAATTTTTTATATACCCTGACTACGGGATGATCAAAAACACTCCAGGTTTCCTCAGCTGCTTCATCGGGAAATCTTAATTGCCAATTAAAAAATAACAGCTGAAGATTTAATTTAGGATAGGAATCAAATTCGGCAATTTTTCTAAACCCTAATTCACCGGAAAATAAGCGCTTATAATATTGATGGATAAAAGGATACCTTTCTTTTGGATGATTGGCAAATATTCTCCTTGAAGGAACAATAATATAATCCGCTTTAGACAAATGATATTCAAGCTGCTTTTGAAGAAACGGATTTTCTTCCAAATCATAAAAGTTAAAAGAAATGTAATGATAATTTTTATTACTCTCATAAATTTCATGAGGCAGCGGTAAATCAACAACATTAGCGGTTTCTGAAAGAATGTAGGCATTTTCCGGAATATTTTGATAAATCCAGCGTGAGGCCACCAATCGGACATCAAGATTTTGGGAAATGGTAAGATAGGCCAATCCAGGAATAAGACTAATAATAACGATAATAATCTTAAAAAAATTAGCACTCTTTAATTTTTGCAAAAATAATGTTGCCAACAAAATCATTAACGGAAATACTGGTGCCATAAATCGAGTCCATTTGGCAAAAAGAAAAGCCGTCGGTAAGAAATAAACCAAAAAAGCCAGTCTTAATAAATTAATTTTTTGATCTCGCCAACTTAAAAGAAGAAAACCCAACACAGCTAAAGCAAAAATTGGCCACCCTAAAGCGTAAGGAAAAATTTTTGTTAATTGAAACCAGATGGGTACTGTCCCTATAAACTGACGCGTATAAAAAGCAACATATTTACCTAAAGCGACATCGCTTTCGTATTTTAAAGAAGAGAGAAAATCTCGCCAAGAAATTAAATTATGAGGAGAAAGAATAATGGCAAAAAGGGGGAAAAGAATAAAAAATAAACTTAAATTAAAAACGAATTTTTTTTGCCAACTTAATTGTTCTTGGAAAAAGGTCCTACCCCGATAAAAAATCACCCCGAGAGGAAAAAACAAAAAAATAAAACTGGAAACTTTTGTCGCCACTGCCATACCGCAAATAAGCGCTAAGAAAAAAAGCCACGTCAAGAATTTATTGCTTTGAAGATGTCGCTTTGGTAGGTTAATTAACTTTAAAGAAATAAAAACAATTAATGAGTAAAAAAGCATAAGGAAAGATTCTGTTGTCCCAAAATGAGAAAACTGGATAAAAAAAGGAGAAAAAATTATTAGTAATGAGGCAATTAGATAAGTAAACCATTGGGGACTGATAATTTTTATAATCTTTAGAATAACTATAAAATTAATTAAAGAAGCCATCGCTGAAATAAATCGCAACGATAAGATTGCCTCTTGAAGAGTGATAGAACTTCCTAAATCCCCTTGTAAAAATTTGAATAACAATATACCGCCATAGCCCAGATACAGGGGAAACTGACCATAAGCAAAAAAATGAGGATTGTAACATTCTTTCAAAAAAGTGGAAATTTGAAATTGTTGGTTTTCGAGGGAACACTTTAAATTTTGTATTGCCACCGCCATGTTTCTTTCATCGGGATGGAACGGGTAGGGTAAACCCCAGCCTAAATTGACCAACCGAGTGTAGAAAAGAGCAATCGTTATTAAAAACCAGATCAAAATTTTGTATCCGGATTGAATCTTATTCAACTTCCGCTTGATTTTTTTCATTTTTACCATTATATTATATAGACAAACGATCGGTATAATTTTAGAAGTATTAAGAAAACCGAAAAAATTATCACCAGCAGAGGGTAAAAATAAAATTAGTTTTAAGCTAACGATTATAAACTCAACCCGACCTATGACGAAGTATGAACTAACTCTTCTTCTTAAAAAAAGCGAGGAGGTGGACTTAATAAAACAGCTGCTTACCTCAAATGGAGTAAATATTATTAAAGAAGAAAAGTGGGGAGAAAAAACGCTTGCCTATCCAATAAAAAAGAATCGAACCGCTTTCTTTTATAATTTTTTAATTGAAATTCCTAAAGAAAAAGTTAATAATTTAAAAAGAAAACTTAATTTTGAAGAAAAAATATTAAGATATTTATTATTAGTTACTGAGGACAAAAAATAGCTAATTTTGTCCGATAATAAGAGAAAAATATGGCGAGTCGATCTTTAAATCGGATCATTCTTATTGGAAATTTAACTCGCGATCCGGAGTTAAAGTATACACCAAATGGCGTCGCAGTTTGCTCTTTTGGTGTTGCTACCAATAGAAGTTGGACCACCACTGATGGTCAAACAAAGGAAGAAACTCAATACCACCGAATTGTTGCCTGGCAAAAATTAGCCGAATTATGCGGTAAACTTCTTACTAAAGGAAGAAGAGTTTATTTGGAGGGCCGATTAACCTACCGAACATTCACCGGTCGAGATGGTCAACAACGAAATGTTGCCGAAATTGTCCTTGATGATTTTATTGTCTTTAACGATGGCAAACGCTCTTCTCCTACGGAAGAATCTCTAGAGCAAAAAACTGAGCAACCCATGGAAGAACCAATTGAGCCCCCAACAGAAGATTTAGAAACAACCGCAGAAACTATTTCTGCTGAAAAGCCAGGGGAGGAAAATAAAAAAAGATCTGAAGATGAAGAAAGTAATAAAAATGAGGCAATTAATCCTGATGATATTCCTTTTTAAGTTTAGTTAAGTTTTTTTTAAAAAAATTTAATTTTTATGTTTATGACTTGTTTTTTTTGTCAGTACAAAATCAGTCCAAGTTTTAAAGATATCAGCAACCTAGAAAAATTCCTTTCGCCAAGAAAAAAAATTCTGCCAGCTTCTAAAACAGGTACATGCGCTAAACACCAAAGAAAATTAACCAAAGAAATAAAATATGCTCGCTATCTCGGTCTTATTCCTTACGTTTCCTATCAAAGCCTACGCTAAGTGATATAATTGTTTTATATGCAAATTACTATTTCTCACTCTCCCTCTCTTAAATGCCTCTTGAAAAGTGGCCAAACAGTTGATTTCAACACTCCCTATCTTGAAAAAAAATTATCAACTAATGTGGAAATTCCTGTTGCAAAAAAACTTGGCGTTGCTCCAAAACATATTTTTCGTTATCTTAAAAAATTTATCGGCGAAAAAATTAGCAGAGGTGAGGTCTTAGCTATAAAGAAAGGTTTTCTTGCTGATTCAAAAGTAATTTGTGATGAAGAGGGAACTATTAAGGAAATCGATCACGATAAAGGGACGGTTACTCTATCAGTGCCACAAGAAGAAAATGATATTGTTAACGCTTTTTTTAAAGGTGAGATTTTAGAAATAAAAAAAGATGCCGTTTTGCTCAAGGTGAAAAAAGGGAGATCGTTTCCACTTAAAAATGCTACTGATAATTTCGGGGGAGAAATATTTTATTTGTCTGGTGAAAAAAGTTCTTTATCAGAATCACAAATAAAAAATAAAATTATCTTGGCTGAAAATGTTAACTCCTATCTTCAAGCAAAGATTGAAACTTTAGGTGCTACCGGTTTTGTTCTTTTAAACAAATTAATTGAGGCATCAAATCTTCATGTTGCTCAGATAAAAAACATCAACGATTTTAAAAAAATTTCAGAACTCAATTTTCCCTATTGTTTAATTGATAAAGAAAATAGTACAATTTACCTTTATAACTAAGTAAAAAATTTGTTTATAATCATTGAAGTATGAATAGCAAAAAAATAACTAATTTTCTCTTTATCTTGTCATTAATAATTTTTATTTTTGGCTTAGGATACAAAATTGGGGAGTATAAAACAAAAACCTCTCTCTTGCCTCGACAAAGCTATTATATTAAAAACGCCGAAAATACGAATTTTAAGAAAAATCAACTCAACGATATTGATTTTAAGCTCTTTTGGGATACTTGGGAAAAATTAGAAAAAAAATTTATTGACAAAAAAAAGCTTGATCCCCAAAAAATGTTTTACGGATCAATCAAAGGAATGGTTGCTTCTTTAGAAGATCCCCACACCTTCTTCCTTACCCCGGAAGAGAATAAACAATCAAAACAAGATTTAGAAGGCAAATTTGAGGGAATAGGCGCTCAGTTAGGAATGAAAGAAAATCGAGTCGTAGTCGTAGCCCCTCTTAAAAACTCTCCGGCAGAAAAATCAGGCATTAAGGCTGGTGATTTTATCAATAAAGTTGACGGTATTTCAACAAAAGGTTGGACGCTTCCTCAAGCAGTGTCAAAAATTCGTGGACCAAAGGGAACAAAAGTAACTCTTAATTTAGAAAGAGCAGGAAAAGAAATAGAAATCACCATTACTCGGGAAGAAATTAAGGTTCCCTCGGTTGAATTGGCTTACGAAAAGAAAAAAACTTGCCAAAATAATTGTTCTTTTGTTGCTTATCTGAAAATTAACCAATTTGGTGAAAATACTAATAATGAATGGGATAAGGCAGTTAAAGAAATAAAAAATAAATGGCAAAAAAAAGAAATCAAAGGACTAATTTTAGATTTAAGAGATAATCCTGGTGGTTATTTAGAAGGATCGGTTTATCTAGCTTCTGAATTTTTAACTCTTGGATCACTCATTGTTAAACAGGAATCAACCGGATCTTTTAATAAAGACTATCGAGTACTTCGCCAGGGTCAAATTATTGGTATTCCCTTGGTAATTTTAATCAACAAAGGTTCAGCTTCCGCTTCTGAAATTTTAGCCGGCGCTCTTCGTGATCATAAAAAGGCCACCCTGGTTGGTGAAAAAACCTTTGGTAAAGGCTCAATTCAGGAGGCTTTAGATTTAGAAGGCGGCGCCGGACTTCATGTCACCGTCGCCAAATGGAAATTACCCAATGGTGATTGGATTAATACTAAAGGAATAGAGCCAGATATAAAAGTAGAAAACAAATTAGAAGAAGGAAATACGCTAACTAAAGACAATGATTTACAACTTGAAAAAGCAATTGAAATTTTATTAAAATAAAAAAAATTAAGATATGAAAAAATTTTTATCTTTATTAGCGATATTAATCATTCTTTTGACGATAATCCAATCTTATAATTTACTTCCTCCAATAAATTTAGAAAAATATTTTCGAATGCCCTCTCTTTTACCAAATCAATCATTATTACCAAAAGCAGAAAAACAAATTGTTGTTTATGAGGAATCAGTTATTACAAACGTGGTTGAAGAAACTTTGCCAGCGGTAGTTACTGTTGGAATAAGTAAAACTACTTCAACTGGCGATTTTTTTGAGATTGACCCATTTAATCCCTTTTCTCCTTTCCGAAGAATTCCCGGCAGGCAAAGAAAATTGGAACAAAATATCGGAAGCGGATTCATCATCTCTTCAGATGGGTTGATAATCACCAATAAACATGTGGTTTCTGACACGAACGCCAGTTACCAAATCTTGACTTATGACAAAAAAAAATATCCAGTAGAAAAAATTTATCGTGATCCTCTGAATGATTTGGCAATTTTAAAAATTAATGCCACGGGCCTTAAAGCTTTGAAATTAGGCGATTCTTCAAATCTTAAACTCGGTCAGTTAGTTATCGCTATCGGAACGCCTCTGGGAGAATTTACCAACACCGTTACCCAAGGAATTATTTCTGGACTGGGACGCGGCATCACTGCCGGCTCACCTTTTGAAGGCTACGTAGAAAAACTTGATAATGTTATTCAGACTGATGCCGCGATTAATCCGGGCAACTCCGGCGGTCCGCTTCTTAACTCCAAAGGAGAAGTAATTGGCGTTAACACAGCCATTGCCCAAGAAGGACAGAATATTGGTTTTGCTATTCCAGTAAACGTGGTAAAAAATCTTCTTGATAAATTTCAAAAACAAGGCGGAAAATTTGAAAGACCTTATATTGGTGTTCGTTACAAAATGATTGACAGACAAACCGCTATTTTAAATGACGTGGTGGAAGGAGCTTATGTCGTTGAGGTAATCAATAATTCACCAGCAGAAAGAGCCGGTATTCAGGAGGAAGATATTATTGTTGAATTTAATGGACAAAAGGTGAGAGGGGATGATGATCAAGGCTTAGCCAAGATAATCCTTGACAAAAAGATTGGCGATAGAGTTACTTTAAAAATTTGGCGCAATGGAGAAACGATTAATAAACAATTAACCTTGGAAGCTTTTAATCAATAAAAAACTCTACTTCAAAAAATTTTCAAACAAAAATAATTAGGTAAAAAACATAGAATCCCAATCTTTATAAAAAACCTAATCTTAATCTCATTTAATTTATATTGTAATTTGTTTAATTGTAAATATTGTCAAAAATATAAAATATTTTATATCCCAAAATTGCTCACGATCGAAATAAAAATAAGGATATGAAAAATTCACTCAGTCTAAGCGATCTAATCCTTTTAGGAATCGGGGGAATTGTAGATATTATTCAAGAGTTAAAAGACCCAGGTGGCTTGTTTTCTTCTTACTACCAAAATACTTTCGGTTATATTCCTGCCCGTTTTAAAAAACCACAGTTAGCAAAAACAATTTATCGATTAATTAAAGAAAAAAATCTTAAAAAAACAGTTGCTAAAAAAACTTCTATCTTTACTCTTACTAAAATCGGTTATCAAAAATTAAAAAGAAAGTTTCCCCATCTTTTCTTAACCACTAAAAGATGGAGTAATTCTTTACACTTAATTGTTTTTGACATTAAAGAAAAGGATAGAAATAAAAGAGATTTTCTTCGTTATCGATTAAAAGAGTATGGTTATTATCAACTACAAAAATCGGTTTGGGTAAGTTTCCACCCGTTTCCTGATAAAATTAAAAGAATCATTAAAGAAAGCGAGGTGGGTGATCAAGTAATCTTTCTAAAAACCAACTCCCTTGAAACCAAAAACATTCAAGAGCTAATTGGTAAAATATTTAATCTTAAAAAATTAACAGCAAAGTATCAAAAACTTTTAGATAATCTCAAGAACCTAAAATCAAACTCTATTCTCAAAACTTATTCCGATCGTAAGCATTTTTGGGAAAAGTTAAAAAATGAGATCATCACTCTTTTTGCATCAACCCCTTCTTTGCCAAAAAAATTCCTTCCTAAAGATTTAAAAGAAAAAATGGATCAATTAAAACTTATGGTCAAAAATATTTCTAAAACAATATTAAAATGAGTTAAACACTCTTTCTTTGTCTATAATAAAAAATTTGATCATAGATAAATAATCAATCTCTTTGCTATAATTAAAAAATGAACAAAACAATCCAACCGCAAAAATTGAAGGGTTTTCGGGACTTTTTCGCTGAAGATATCGCAATCCGCGAATATGTAATTAATACCTTTAAATCGGTTTTTGAAAAATACGGATACGAGCCCCTAGAAACACCAGCGCTTGAATATAGTGATATCTTTGTAAAAGAGTCTGGTGAGGAAGCCAGCAAACTTTTTTATCGTTTTAAAGATGAAGGCGGTCGAGATATTATGCTTAAGTACGAAGTAATGATTTCAATGTGCCGAGCGGTGGCAGAAAATATTGATACAATCGTTTTTCCCTACAAACGCTATCAAATCCAAACCGTCTGGCGAGCGGAAAAACCTCAAAAAGGCCGTTATCGGGAATTTACTCAATGCGATGCTGATACTATTGGTTCAGCTTCAATGATTAGTGAGGCTGAATTTATTCAGATGGGAATTGAAGCACTAAAAAAATTAGGTTTTAAGAAATTTAGGGTTAATATGAGTAATCGAAAATTTTTAAATGGCTTAATCAAACTTTCCGGAGCCGATAACAACCAATTTTTACCTATCTGCTTAAGTATTGATAAACTCCCCAAAATCGGCTATGAAAAAGTTAAAAATGAACTCTTGGAAAAAAGAAAAATCCCAGCCAATATCGCTGAAAAAATTCTTCAATTGATAAGTTATCAGGGAAATAATGATTTATTAATTAACCAATATAAAGAGTTACTAAAAAACATCCCAATCGGAATAGAGGGTTTAAAAGAGCTTGAGGTAATTTTTAATTATCTTAAATATGCCGGTATCGAAGAAAACTTCTATCAATTTACTCCATCAATTGCCCGAGGATTGGCTTATTATACCGGACCAATATTTGAGTTTGAGGTTATTGATGCTGGTGTAGGTGCCATTGCCGGCGGCGGCCGCTATGATCAAGTTATTGGTAAATTTGTCGGTAAAACTATTCCGGCAACAGGTGGTTCATTTGGCATTGAAAGAATTATTGAAATTATCAAAGAGCAAAAATTAACCAAAATTAATCCCCCCTCAGCCAAAGTTTTAATCGCTTATTTTGATCCCGCCAGCTTACCAAAACTAATCCAAACCGCCAACCAACTCCGTCTTAAAGATATTAAAGTGATGGTTTACCCAGACTTATCAAAATTAGATAAACAACTTAAATACGCCGATAAAAAAGGAATTCCTTTTGTGATTATTCTTGGTTCAGAGGAAATAAAAAGAGATATCCTCACAATTAAAAATCTTAAAACGGGATTACAAAAAGAATTTAAACTTGAACAACTAGTAAAATTTCTCATATCCAATTAACAAAGAGGTAAATTTATTATTTTTATGATAATCAACCCTAATGTTGCCATTATCGAAGCTATTCCTGGTGTTGGCGGTGATGAAGCGAAAATTTGGATGAAGGAACTACTTTTATCCTACATTCGCTTTGCCCAAAAAAAAAGTTTTAAATTTGCTTATCTTGACGATGATGTTGTCAAAATTGCAGGGGAGAACGCCTTTAATCTTTTTAAAAACGAAACTGGCGTCCATCGCGTCCAACGTATCCCTTCCACCGAACGCCGGGGAAGAATCCACACTTCAACGGCAATTATCGTCGTATTACCACAAATCACTCAGTCTGATATTCGCATAAATCCCACCGATCTTGAGTGGCAATTTTTCAGAAGTGGTGGTCATGGCGGCCAAAATGTCAATAAAGTCTCAACCGCCGTAAGACTAATCCACAAACCAACAGGAATCACTGTCACTGCCAGCCGTGAACGCTATCAAGAAGCTAATCGAAGAATTGCTATGGAACTTTTATTAGGAAAACTCTACCAGCTTGAAGAAGAGAAAAAAAGAGGGGTTCTTTTTTCTTTTGTAAAAAATGTTGGCACAGGCGAGCGGGCGGAAAAAATTCGCACCTATAATTTCCCCCAAAACAGATTAACTGATCATAGAACTGGCAAAAGCTTTTACAATCTCGAAGAAATCATCGAAGAAGGTAAGTGGGAAAAAATCTTGATATAATTTTAATAACTGTTATAATATTTATTCTCTATGAAAAAAAACATTCATCCAACTTATTACTTTGACGCCAAGGTAACCTGTAATTGCGGTTATACTTTCCTTACCGGTTCCACAAAACAATTTATTAATGTTGAAGTCTGTTATAAATGTCACCCTTTTTATACCGGTGAACATCGATTTTTAGATACCAAAGGCAGGGTTGATTCTTTTATCAAAAAACAAGAAGCGGCAAAAAAATATCAAGCCCTTTCTGACTTTTCTCAAAAAAAACATAAAAAAGAGAAAAAAGAAGAAAGACGACCAAAAACGTTACGGGAACTTTTAACTGAAATTTGATATAATATATTAAATTTTTATATTTTTGACACCTTAGACCCGGGTATCGTCTTGTCACGATTATAAATCCCGGCGAAATTCCTCCCAGATAAACGGAGGATACGGTTAATCTTATGGCTTCTCAAAAAAAACAAAACCAAGTTAAAAAGCTGATCGAAGTTTTATCACAACGCTCTTCACATTTTGTCTTAATTAACTTTGAAAAAACCAGCCACCAAACTTTTGAAGCATTAAGAAAAAAACTTTCTCCTTTTCAAGCTAAGCTTAGCGTGATCAAAAATACCCTTTTTGAGAAAGCGGTTAATCAGTTATTAACTACCAATCATTTATTCATTGAATTCAAGAAAAAATGTCTTCCTCTTAAAAACCCCTCTGCTTTATTAACTTTTTCTCCTTCCTCTTCATGGCATAATGGTTTAAAAGCCTTTTACGATTTTATTCAGCAAGAAAAGTCATTAAATTTTAAATCTGGCCTCATCGATGGACAAGTCTATACTCGTGACCAAATATTAGACCTCGCCCGGTTACCAAGCAAAGAACAACTTATTCATAATATCATTATCAGCTTAAGAAACCCTTTACAGCGTTTTATTTTTAGTACTAAGTTTAATGTTAATAAATTTGTTTATATACTAAAAAACAAAAATTAACTCTTTAAGTCAGAAAAGGAGGTGATAAATATGTCAGAAAATAAACTTTCCGAAAAATTAGAAAAAATCGCCAAAGAAATCGAAAGTCTAACTGTTGTTGAGATGGCCCAATTAGCAAAATATTTAGAAGATAAATTTGGTGTTTCGACTATGGTAATGACGCCAACCGCCGCTGCTGTCACCGCTGCATCGGCGGATTCTTCGGCAAAACAAGAGGAAAAAACTACTTTTACCGTAGTCTTATCATCCGCGGGGGAAAACAAACTAAGTGTGATTAAAGCCGTCCGGGAATTACTGCCTAATTTAGGTCTAATAGAAGCAAAAAAATTGGTGGAATCAGCCCCGAAAGAATTATTAACTGATGTCAAAAAAGAAGCCGCTGAAGAAGCTAAGAAAAAAATAGAAGCCGCCGGCGGTAAAGTTGAATTAAAATAAAATACAAACGATAAACAGAAGCTATATTTAAAATAAAAAACTCTAAATTTTTAAATTATTTTTAGCATTTAATTTTTTTTAAAGTTAGAGGCTGTTGAAGATTCCCTATCTGAATTTTGATAAAATAGAGTATGACAAAAAGATCTCCAAAATCAGATTATGGCGCCGAATCAATTGTCGTTCTTGAGGGTCTTGAGCCGGTAAGAAAAAGGCCGGCTATGTATATTGGCACAACCTCACAAGCCGGAATTAATCACTGTCTTAATGAAATTATTGACAATGCCATCGATGAAGCTTTAGCTGGTTTTTGCCATCATATCCGGGTAGAAATTCAAAAAGATAACTATTTAACGGTTTATGATGACGGTCGGGGAATCCCGGTTGAAAAAATTCCTCAATATGACACGTCTGCTTTAGAAATTGTTATGACTAAACTTCATGCGGGAGGCAAATTCAATGTCGGCGCTTACAAAATCTCAGGTGGATTACATGGAGTGGGCGCTTCAGTGGTTAATGCCTTATCTTCTCATTTTATTGTTGAAGTTAAACGTGACGGTAAATTATATCGGCAAGAATATAAAAGGGGGACTCCTCTTTATCCTGTTAAAGAAGTAGAAGAATCAATAATTAACTTTCCATTTACTCAGGGTACGGCGGTTTCTTTTTTACCCGACTCAGAGATATTTAAAGAAACAGTCGAGTTAAACTTCTCTCTTTTTAAAAAACAGATTAAAGAAAGAGCTTATTTGATTAGTAATGTTTATTTTAAAATCATCAATCATAAAATTAACGAACGATTTGCTTATTTTTTTGATGGCGGCATCATCTCTTTAATAAAGGACCTTAACCGCGGTAAAAAAACACTTCATCAACCAATTTATATAAAAAAACAAATCGATGATAAAGAAATTGAGGTAGCCATTCAGTATAACGACTCAATTAATGAAAACGTTCATTCTTTTGTTAATGTCATTGCCACACCGGAAGGGGGAACCCATTTAACTGGTTTTAGAACCGCTCTTACTAAAGCAGTAAACAATTATGCTAAAAAAGAATTAGGAACAAGAAATGGGGAAGAAACATTTACCGGCGAAGATGTTAAAGAAGGTCTTACCGCCATTGTCTACGTAAAAATGCCAGCCACCAATCTCCAATTTGAAGGTCAAACAAAAACTAAATTAGGCAATTCTGAAATCCAAACTATCGTCCAACAAACCGTTTTTGACTTCTTAGAAACCTATTTTGAAGAAAATCCCAAAACCGCCAAAGAAATTTTAGCAAAAATCTTTCTCGCCCAGAAAGCCCGATTGGCCGCCAAGGCCGCTAAAGAGGCTGTCTTAAGAAAAGGAGCGCTCGAAGGTGCCAGTCTTCCTGGGAAACTGGCTGATTGTCAGGAAAAAGATCCCTCCCTTTCTGAATTGTTTATTGTTGAGGGTGATTCTGCCGGTGGTTCAGCTAAGCAAGGAAGAGACAGAAAATTTCAGGCAATTCTGCCACTCCGTGGCAAGATATTAAACACCGAGCGAGCCTATCTTGATAAGGTGCTGTCATTTAAAGAATTAAAAGATCTTGTTGTTGCTTTAGGTTGCGGTATCGGTGAAAGCATTGATTACAAAAAGCTTCGTTATCATAAAATCATTATTATGACCGACGCTGATGTTGATGGAGAACATATCAGAACATTGCTTTTAACTTTCTTTTATCGTCATCTGCCAGAAATTGTCAGTAAGGGCCACCTTTATATTGCCCAGCCTCCTTTATATAAAATTCAGTCGGGAAAGAAAATTCAATACGCTTACTCAGAAGAGGAAAAAAATCAAATTCTTCACTCAGTCGCCCCTGAAAATACTAATTCGTTGATCATTCAACGGTATAAAGGGCTAGGAGAAATGAATCCTGAACAATTATGGGAAACCACTATGGACCCCAAAAAACGCTTTTTAAAACAAGTTAATGTTATCGACGCTCAAGAAGCTGACTATATTTTTTCTATGCTTATGGGTGAAGAAGTGCCGCCAAGAAAAAAATTTATTATTACCCATGCTAAATTAGCGACATTAGATTTATAATTTGTCTATTGGTTATAAATTTTCAATTAAAAATCAACCTATGAATATCCAAAAACTTTCACCCGGTAAAAATCCACCGGAGGAAATTAATGTTTTAGTGGAGATACCTCAAGGATCGTCAGTTAAATACGAATTGGATAAAGATTCAGGGGTTGTCTTTGTCGACCGTTTTAATTACACGGCCATGTTTTATCCTTTTAATTATGGATTTATTCCTCAAACTCATGCCGAAGATGGTGATCCGGTTGATGTTTTAGTCATCTCTTCTTATCCGGTGACTCCCGGTACCATCATTCCCGCCAGACCGATTGGAATGTTAGAGATGGAAGACGAGGAGGGGATTGATACAAAAATATTGGCCGTACCAACAAAAAAAGTTGATCCATTCTTCAGTCAAATTAATGATATTCAAGATCTTGAGGAAAACATTAAGAAAAAGATTCAACACTTTTTTAATCATTACAAAGAATTGGAACCAGGAAAGTGGGTAAAAACCAGGGATTTTTTACCCAAACAACAAGCCCTCAACGTCATCAGACAAGCCTTAGTAAAATAAAGTGAACAGTCATTTAAACAATCGATCAAGAGGAATAAATTATCAAGTCTTAAAGAGTTTCATTGGGCAAACTTTATTAATTAAGGATTCATTTTTATATTTAAATTAAGAATTTGTCAAATATGACCAACATTATCAACACGGAAATTACCAACGAGATGAAACGTGCCTATTTAGACTACGCAATGAGTGTCATCGTTTCCCGTGCTCTTCCTGACAGCCGTGACGGTTTAAAACCAGTCCATCGCCGAATTCTTTACGCCATGCAACGAATGGGATTAACCAGCTCAGCTCGATTTGCCAAAAGTGCTAAAGTAGTCGGTGAAGTTTTGGGAAAATTTCACCCTCACGGCGATGCTCCTGTTTATGAAGCCTTAGCTCGGATGGCCCAAGATTTCTCCATGCGCTACCCCTTAATTAAAGGTCAGGGAAATTTTGGTTCCATAGATGGTGATCCACCGGCCGCCATGCGCTACACCGAAGTTAAATTAGCTAAAATCGCTGAAGAAATGCTTGTTGATATTGAAAAAGAAACTGTCCCTTTTATCGATAATTTTGATGGCACCTTAAAAGAACCGCTTTACCTGCCTGCCAAACTTCCCAATCTCCTGTTGATGGGCGCCGAAGGAATCGCCGTTGGAATGGCAACAAAAATCCCTCCCCACAATTTGTCAGAAATCGTTGATGGGTTAGTCTTTATGATTGATAAGGCTAAAACGACAGTCCTCAATCAAAAATTAGAAACAAACCCGTCACTTCAAAATTCCAATAATAACCAGATTTCAAATTTGGCTATTCATCCTTCAAATTTGAGCTTCGATGTTTCTCTCGATGACCTTCTCCAATTTATTAAAGGACCTGATTTTCCAACTGGCGGGATTATTTATGGCGCTAAAGATATTAAAGAAGCTTATGCCACTGGTCGAGGATCAATTCTTATCCGAGCCAAAGTGGAAGATGAAGACTTGGGAAAAGGAAAAACTGCCATTATCGTTACCCAAATTCCCTATCAGGTTAACAAAGCCGCCTTAGTAGAAAAAATTGCTCGCCTGGTGACGGAAAAGAAAATTGTCGGCGTGGCCGATCTTCGTGATGAATCGGATCGGCAAGGGTTAAGAATTGTCATTGAATTAAAACGCGACGCCTCCTATAAAAAAGTTCTTAATAATCTTTTTAAATATACCGAACTGCAAACTTCTTTTCCGGTTAATATGGTCGCTTTAGTTGATGGTGTTCCTCAAACGCTTTCCTTAAAATCAATTTTGGAAATTTATCTCAAACACCGGGTAGAAGTCATTACTAAACGATCCCGATATGAATTAACTCAAGCAAAAAACCGCGCCCATATTTTAGAAGGCTATTTAATCGCCCTTGATTCAATTGATGAAGTGATTGAAACCATTAAACAATCAAAAGATGAACCAACCGCAAAAATTCAATTAGTAAAAAAATTCCAATTGACGGAGATTCAAGCCCAGGCGATTTTAGACATGCAACTTAAAAGATTAACCGGTTTGGAACGGGAAAAAATTGAGGATGAACTGGCTATGTTAAAAGAAACAATTGATTATCTTCAGGAGCTTTTAAAAGATATCTTTAAAATTCTTGCCGTTATTAAAAATGAATTATTATATCTTAAGCAAAAATACGGCGATGACCGTCGAACTCAATTTATTAAAAGCAAACCGGGCGAAATTACCGATGAACAATTGATAGAAAATAAAGAAGTGATTGTTGTTTTAACTAAAGAAGGTTACATTAAGCAAGTCCCGCGAGAAACCTTTAGAGTCCAAAGGCGAGGAGGGAAAGGAGTGACGGGAATTGAAACTAAGGAAACTGATAATGTCTACTACATCACGACGGCGATGACCCATGATTACATACTGTTTTTTACCAATCATGGAAGAGCTTTTCAAACCCGTGTTTGGGAAATTCCTCAAGGTTCACGAGTCTCCAAAGGCAAAGCTATTATTAACTTAATTAGTCTTCGTCCTGAAGAAAGAGTAACTTCAATTTTAACTTATAATCAACAATCCGTGATTAATAACGGAGAGTTATTTGTCTTAATGTCAACAAAACTGGGAACTATTAAAAAAACTCCCTTTAAGGATTATATTAACATCCGAAGTAATGGCATCATCGCCATTAAATTAGAAAAAGACGATGAGCTTTTGTGGGTTAAATTAACCGATGGCAGGAAAAATGTAATTCTGGTCACAAAAAATGGCAAAGCGATTGTTTTTCCGGAAAAGGAAATCAGAATAACTGGCCGCTCATCAATAGGCGTCAAAGGTGTCGAGATTGAGAAAGATAATCAAGTTGTGGCCGCTGATGTCTTTGGTGAAGATGAATTTAAGAAAGAGATATTAGTAATCGGAGAAAAAGGCATTGGTAAAAAGACGCACTTGGCCAATTTCCGTGGTCAACACCGAGGAGGTAAAGGCGTGAAGATTGCTCCCGTTGATGACAAATTCGGCAAAGTGGCTTTTGCCCAAATTATCCAACCGGAAGACTCAACCTTAATTATCACCAGTCGCCTTGGCCAAGTGGTAAAAATTCCCCTTAACTCGATCCCCTCCCGTTCCCGAACTGCTAAAGGAGTAATTCTTATGCGTTTTTCTCAAAAAGACGACTGTATTGCCAGCGCCACTTTTGTGTGATATAATTTAAATATTAATGGAAATTAATGGTAAAAAAATTGCCAATTATCTTACTACCATCATTAGAAAAAAAATCTCCCTCCTTAAAAAGAAAAAACCCCTCCAGTTAGCCGCCTTTTTAGTCGGAAATAACCCTGAACAACTATCATTTTTAAAAATAAAATCACAAACGGCGAAAAAATTAGGTGTCCGTTTTAAACTAATCCATTTAAAAAAAATTCCTTCTTTTGAAGCTTTTGTAAATCACATTAAACAAGAGTCAAATGATGAAAAAAATACCGGAATTATCATTCAGCAACCTTTACCGGCCCAACTGGCAACAGCCAGTCTTTATGATTATATTGCGATTAACAAAGAAATCGAAGGCCGTAAGTATAAATCTCCTTTTCTTCCTCCTCTTGGCTTAGCGGTTTTAACCATAATAAAATATATTTTTGGCGGGAAAAAATTAAATAAAAATCTTTTTATTGGCATTAAAGATTTAGATTCTCGATTTTTTAAAAAAGTTTTTAAAAATCGACGACTAGTTCTTGCTGGCCGAGGTTTAACTGGCGGTGAACCGATTGGGGAAACATTAACACGAGCCGGGATTAATTATTTCAATATTAATTCCCAAACTCCTCATCCAGAAAATTATTACCAAGAAGCCGATATTATTATTACGACGGTTGGAAAAAAAATTATCGCTCCCCATATGCTTAAAAAAGGAGTTGTTTTAATCAATGTTGGCCTTCACCGAGAAAATGGTAGATTAAAAGGCGATTATGATGAGAATGAAATAAAAAATATCGCTTCATTCTACACACCAACCCCGGGCGGGATCGGCCCGATTGACGTTATCTATCTTTTTAACAATCTGGCCGAAGCGGCCAAACTTCAGCGATGAAAGCCATCATTATTACCGGCCAAACCGCTACCGGAAAAACCAAACTCGCTCTAGAATACGCAAAAAAATATAATGGTGAACTAATTAATTGTGATTCAAGACAAGTCTATAAATATTTGGATATTATCACCGGAAAAGACTTAGGACAACATTTAAAACCGACCTTCAAAATTCAAAAAAAAATAAATGAGTTTACCATCGGTTTTTATCCACTTATTATTGACTCATCGACTTCCTCATCACTATCAACCAAACTCTGGCTTTGTGATATTGTTGATCCCAAGCAACCCTTTTCATCTTTTGACTGGAAACAATGCGTTCAAATAGTAATGGCATATCTTAAAAAACAGGCTAAAACACCGATCATTGTTGGCGGAACATATTTATATATCAAACATCTACTTTACGGAATAGGGACAGAAAACATCCCTCCCGATTGGCAATTAAGAAAAAAGTTGGCGAAAAAACCAGTCGATCAACTGCAAGAAATCTTAAAAAAGCTTTCCGAAAAATTATTTAACCAATTAAACCAAAGCGATAAAAACAATCCCCATCGCCTCATACGTAAAATCGAAATCGCCTCTCACTTGAATTTAGCTAATTTATCCAACTCAACCAATCTGAACAATTTTGACCAACGCCAATGGCAAATCATCGGTCTTAAATTTGCCAATAAATCATCACTTTCTCAGGCCATTAAAAAAAGAGTTAAGGAGCGTTTAAAAAATGGTGCCATAGAAGAAGCCGAGAGCCTACTTAAAAAAGGCTATACGGAAAACGACCCGGGTTTAAAAACCATCGGCTATCAACAAATTATTGCTTATCTAAAAAAGCAATTAACGAAAGAAGAAGCCATCAACCAATGGATAACTAAAGAGATTCAATACGCCAGAAGACAGTATACTTTTATGAAAAAAGATACCAATATTATCTGGAAAGAAATATCTTAACGCCACCAAATTAAACTAAAACTTCTTACCTGTATTTTCTAACGGCAATGGCTCAATTTTATAATCCAAAAATGATAAAATAAAAGATTAATTTATTTGCTATGGAAGACTCGTTAAATATCCGCAACTTTGCCATCATTGCCCATGTTGATCATGGAAAAAGCACTTTGGCTGATAGATTTTTAGAGCTAACTGGCGTTTTAAAACCCAATGAGCATCAAGAGCAATTTTTAGACCGTAATCCTATTTCTCGGGAAAGGGGCATTACTATAAAATTAGCCCCGGTGAGAATGGTATATAAAAATACCGTTGATATTAATAAAAATAAAGAAATCTCTCATTGCCAATTTTTAATTTTAAATTTAATTGATACCCCTGGTCATGTTGATTTTTCCTATGAGGTTGACCGCACTTTAGCCTGTGTAGAAGGAGTAATTCTTCTTGTTGATGCCACTCAAGGAATACAAGCCCAAACAATAGCCAATCTTTACAAAGCCATTGACAAAAATTTAATCATTATCCCCGCCATTAATAAAATTGACCTTCCCTCCGCCAACATTGAAAAAACTCAAGAACAAATCAAATCCTTTTTAGGTACTGCTGGTGATGAAATATTTCTTATTTCGGCAAAAACCGGGCAAGGAGTCTCCCAACTTCTTCAAGCCGTTATCAACCAAATCCCACCCCCAAAAATAAAAAAAAGTTTTAGTCAACCACCAGAAATCCAAGCCCTTATCTTTGATTCATACTACGATCCTCATAAAGGCGTCATCGCCTTTATTAGAGTTTTTCAAGGAGAAATAAAGAAAAACACAACCTTAAAATTATGCCATACCGGCGTGGAGTTTTATACTCCTGAAGTGGGCTATTTCACCCCCGATCTTTTTCCGGCCTCATCAGTAAAAGCAGGAGAAATCGGTTATATTGTCACCGGCTTAAAAAATATCAGTCAAGTTAGGGTAGGCGACACAATAATTTTCTCTCAAACCAGCACTCCTGCCTTACCCGGTTATAAAAAGGTTAAACCAATGGTTTTTGCCGGAATTTTTCCTGTTGATACGGCCGATTTTTTAAACTTAAAGAAATCGCTCGACCAACTCGCTCTCAACGATTCATCTTTAAACTACTCGCCGGTTACCAGTCGTGCCTTTGGTGCCGGTTTTCGGATTGGTTTTTTGGGTCTTCTTCATGCCGATATTGTTCGCGAAAGATTGGAAAGAGAGTTTAATTTAGATCTTATTATCACCCCACCTCAGATTGAATACCAAGAGCAAAATAATCAGTTTTATGAGCCGATTTTAAAAGTAACTATTCTTACTCCTCAAACTTATCTTGGTTCTCTCATCCAACTTCTTCAAAACTATCGAGCGAAAATTATCGACATGGAGTCTATTGGTAAAGAGGAAAACTTCCTAATCCAAATTGCTGGCGAGATGCCGCTGGCGGAGTTAATTACTGATTTTTTCAACCAATTAAAAAGCGTCTCCTCTGGTTTTGCTTCACTTGATTGGGAATTTTTGGAATATCGCTTCGTCAATGCCGGTAAATTAGAAATTTTATTAAATGGCGATTTGATTGAGGAATTTACCGAGATTGTCGTTCAAGAGAAATCTTACCAACGGGCTTGTTTTTTGGTAAATCGCTTAAAAGAATTAATTCCCAAGCAACAATTTGAAATTCGCATTCAAGCAAAATATAAAGGAAAAATCATCGCCGCCACCCGCATCACGCCGTTGAGAAAAAACGTACTCGTTAAATCAGGTAAGGTTTTAGGGACAGGGGATGTCGGACGAAAAAAGAAACTTCTCCAAAGACAAAAAGAAGGCAAAAAAAGGATGAAGATGGTGGGAAAAGTCGAAATCCCAAAAGAAGCTTTTATCAAATTATTCAAATCAAATAAACTTTATTAAAACTCTTCTCTTTAAATTGTTTAATTGCCGTTTATTTTAAAAAACCTCAAAGTAGAAATTTTTCCTTTGACACGCCAAAAATCGCCGTGAATGACAATAAAATTATTGCTCTTAAAATTAAGTTTAGTCTTTTTAAGAAAATGACTAACTGCTCTTTTGATAGAATCCAAAACGATCTCCTTTCCTAAGTTCTCGGCATAAACAAAAGGGTAAATACCATAATTAATCGTCAAACTATCGGCAATTTTTCTCTCCGGAACAAAAGCAATTATTGGTAAATTAGGTCGATTAATGGATATCAAACGAGCGGTTTTTCCCGTCTCTGTAAAAACTAAAATCGCTTCAAATTTATCTTTAATTTTTTCCTCTCCTTTTACTAAATCAACCACTGTTTTAGTAATTATCTCCTCTTTTTCATTTAAATTAAAAGGGCTAAAATTCCATTTAAAATTAGTTTTTTTCTCATTAAACTCAATGATCTTCCTCATCATCTTTACCGCCTCAATAGGATAACGCCCATTAGCCGTTTCCGCCGATAACATCACGGCATCTGTTTGGTCATAACAGGCAGTAGCCACATCAGAAACCTCCGCTCGTGTTGGCAACCGTGAGGCAATCATTGATTGAAGCATTTGAGTAGCGGTAATAACAAATTTATTACTTTTTCTCGCTTTTTCAATCATTATTTTTTGATAATAGGGTATCTCTTCCATTGGTAATTGAACACCTAAATCACCTCGAGCCACCATTATCCCGTCACTTTTCTCAATAATTTCATCGATGTTTCTAATCGCCTCAGCCGTTTCAATTTTGGCAATTATTTTTGCTCTTAAACCAAACTTAACCATCTCCTTTTTTAAAATAATTATATCCTTAGCATCCCTTACAAAAGATAAGGCAATAAAATCAACCTCACTCCGGGCGGCCATCTCTAACCCCTTTAAATCTTTCTCAACAAATGAGGAGAAGGGTAAAGAAAAACCTAAGATATTAAAATTTTTTTTATTTTTTATCACCCCATCTTGCTTTGATAAAAGATAGAATTGGTCATTTTTTTTAATAACTTCAAACTCATAAAATCCATCTTCAATCAAAACCTTTTCTCCCCCTTTTAAGTCTCTAATAATTTGCGGGTAATTAATAGAGATACCGGCGATATTACTTTTGAAAATCACATCGCCAAAAGGATAAATCTGACCGGCTTTAACCTCAATTTGTTCAAAAGGAAGATTGACTCTTATTTCCGGCCCCTGAAGATCAAGCATTATGCCAACTGGCAGTTGTAATTTTTTGACAACGTCATTAACCATTTTTATTCTTTCCCTATGCCAATCAATCTCACCGTGTTTTAAGTTAAAACGAAAAACATCGACACCCTCTTTAATCAATCGGTGAATTGTTTCCGGTGAATCTGATGACGGCCCAATGGTGGCGACAATTTTTGTTAATTTCATAAGTAAATTTTAAACTTATATACTTTCCCCCTTCACCTGAAATTAGGAATACCTTTCAGGAATATTCTTTGTATTTTTTAAGCTTTGAGTTTTAAGTTTTCAAACAATATCAGCAAAATTTCTTTCTAATTTGCTGAATATCTTTTTGGCGACAAAAAATAAAAGAAAAGATAAAATCAAAGCTGTCAGCATACTTGACCATTTAAAAAATCCTCCGCCTAAAAGCACCTGCCGATAAGCGTTGATGAAAACAGCCATTGGGTTAAGCTGAAAAATTATCCGATACTTTTCCGGAAAAAACTCAACCGGATAGATAATTGGTGTTAAATAAAACCACAAAGTAATAATTAAATTGAATAAATATTGAATATCCCGATAATACAAATTAAAGGCTGACAAAATTAAACCAAAACTATAGACAAAAATAAACTGAATTAAAAATATCGGAATAAAAAGAACCACAAAAAAGGTAAATTTTATCTTAAAAAAAACCATCAACAGAAAGAAAACAATTAAAGATAAAATTAAGTCAAAGGTTTTTGCCAACATAGTGGAGATAACTAAAATCTCCCGTGGAAAATAAACTTTCTTGATCAATGAGGAGTCAGAAACAAAAACATTCATTGATGAGTTTAAACTATTAACCATAAAAAGCCAAGGTAAAAGCCCAGCATAAAGAAATAGGGGATAGGGGACACCAAGATTACCAAACCTCATAATCTGAGAAAAAACAAAGCTCATAATCAGCATCTGAAAAAAGGGGTTAAGAACAATCCAAAAAAATCCCAAAAAACTTTGTTTATACCTCGCCTTAATCTCGCGAAAAGTGAGTTTTTT
>CAZWBE010000002.1:0-104951 GCA_964632205.1 uncultured Gammaproteobacteria bacterium
TTTACGGCTGCGGAGGTTCGAATCCTCCCCCCTGGACAGGATTGGATTTGAAGAGTAATGACATTGAAGGAGATTGAAAAAGAAGTAATGGTCTTAGCCAGAAAAGAGAGAGATTTATGCTAAATTATATGAAGTTTTATCTTAAAAAAAGAAAAGGAAAAGTGCCGAAATATTCAATGAAAAAATCAAACAATGAAAAAAATCAAGCTTTACTAATGAAGGGTAGAAAAAGAAAAAATAAAAAAATAAAGTACTCCCACCATGTTAACAAAATAAAGCATAAGATATAAGACAAATATCGCCATTTCATTGGTTTAATAAAAAATGTTGTTTTTAAAAAATAATCAGACACTAATGTTGGCCCGAGAAGACTTGAAAGAAACTTCATTTTAGTTTCAATTCTCATATTTAATAAACTCTCTCCAATAGTTTGATTGTCGTTTAACAATGAGACAAAAAATATATAGATAAACCATACAAAAAATGAAAAAAACCACCATAATAATGAACCGATTGGTGATTCTTGAGATAGAATATTATTTAGAATATTATTTATTATTATTAGAGAAAAAATAAAAAAAATACCGGCGAAGAAAAAATCTATACTTGAGATAACTAATCTTGTTACAATATGTTCAAGTGAATAGATTTTTACTTTTTTCTCAAAAATTTTATCTTCTTTAATAATATTTTGTAATTTATGGTTACTTTCATCGTATGAATAATCTTTTTTTATTAATCTATCTCCGCAATATTTACAATATTTAGCATTCTTTATGTTTTGTTTACCGCAGTTGTTGCAAAACATATTTTTATTATAATCAACCTGCTAAAATTTCTTTATGGAATTTAATTTTAATAAGATCAGGCATAGAAATGAAAGATTATATTTAATTCTAAGCTTTATAATAATTTTAATTATCTTAATAACTACAAACCTATTTAATGGTTTTATTTACGCAATATTATTTTTATTGTGGATAATATTTAATATTATAATTTTACAAAGAAAATACTTAGGTAATGCTTTAAGAGTTAGTGATAAGCATTTCTACAGAGTCAATATAATAGTTGATAATTTATGTAAAAAAATCAGGATAAAAAAACCAAATATCTACATTACATATGATCCTTATCCAAACGCTTTTGCTTTTGGATTTATCCATCCATACAATATTGTTTTAAACTCCTCACTTGTAGAAAATTTAAGTGAAGATGAATTAGAGACAGTTATTGCTCATGAATTAGGTCATATATATTTCAAACATACAAAAATTTTAACCATATTTAATACAATGAGTAATGATATTTTTTATAAATTTTTTCTTCAATTAATCCTTATCGGTTTTTGGTATAGAGCAACAGAATATACCTGCGATAATTTTTCTTTAATTTTAACGAAAAATCCTCAAGCTATAATATCAAGTTTAATTAAAATCTATATAAGCATAAAACATGAAGAGAAAATTGATGAAGAGCAAATCCTTGAACAATTTAAAATGAGTAAAAAAGATTTATTTAGCATTCTTGGAGAATTAAGCGAAACTCATCCATATTTTGTAAAACGAGTAAATAATATTATTGAACAATACAAGAAATTAGGTTACGAGTATTTCAAAAGAGGAAGTAATATTTATTGCGTTAATTGTGGAAAGAAGATAGATCCAAATTCAAAATATTGTATTTATTGTGGTTACTTAATTTCATATTAAAATTTTTTTATTATTTTAATTAATTAAATTACAGGATAAAGATGTTCTTTTCCTCCAAAAATATTAAATAAATATGTACACCGAAATGAAGGGTGGGTAAAATTAATCTTCCTTCCCTGATTTAGTAACTCCTTTTCCGGTGATTGGATCTCCACCTTTTTTAGGGCTAGTTTGACCTATTTGACGCCATACTTCTTCTTGGGCAGGTTTTGTAGACTTACCAGTTATTTTTTCCACTTGCATTGTGAAAGCAAGTTTTTTTAATAATAGTGAAAGAAAGCTTTTTTCCATTTCTACCATTTTTTTATTATACAATTATTATACAATGTTGTCCTTATAGAAAGTTCTAACATCGTCCACGAGCCTAGACAGGATTGGATTTGAAGAGAAAATAATACTAATTTAGGGTTTTCATCCCCTCTTATAAAAATTGCAACCTCTTCAGAAGTTATTCTACTTGATGTTTCTTTTTTAATGGAAATATAAATATAAATAAAAATAATAGCTGCTTCATTATATAAGTTTTTTTAAAGTTTGGGATGGTATTATTTTTTATTTTCCTTGAAGAATTGAACTTGAAGAATTGAAACGTTGTTTTTTTATTCGGCTGTAATCTAATTGATTGAGGTTTATCTTAATAGATTTTTTTTATAATAATATAAAATATTTTTTTAAATTACTTAGTAAAAGAGAGTGTATTTGGAAAATAGTTTTTCTTAATTATTTTAAAATGTGTTTTATTAGACCTTTAAAAATAAAACAAATTGATGGGAAAAAAATCATTCTTGAAAATGGGATTGAAGCATATTATCATAAAAAGATAGGTGAGCTTAAAATTGGTGATTCAGTCGTCGTCTACGGAAATTTAGTTCTTAATAAAATTTATGAGCCAAAAAGATAAAGATAGTTTAAAAAAAGGGGTTTTATTAGCTTTGATAGCCGCTATCATCTCAGGATTTGCTATTTTTTATTCCAAATTTGCCGTGGCTAAAATTCCTCCTTTAATTTTAACTACCTCAAGAAATATGACAGCGGCAGTCTTATTAATGGTGAGTTATTTTTTATTATTAAGACGAAGACAAGAACTGAAAAATTTAAAAAAAGAAGATGCGATTAAATTGGTGCTTATTGGCATTATTGGTGGTGCTTTACCTTTTTACCTTTTCTTTAGCGGGTTGCAATTAGTTAAAGCGCCGATAGCTAATCTTATTCATAAAACGCTTTTTATTTGGGTGACTTTTCTTGCCGTGGTCTTTCTTAAAGAAAAGCTTAATTTAGGCTACATTATTGCTTTTATTTTAATTTTTATAGGAAATTTTTATTTTGCCAAAATTCCCACGTCTTTTGGCAAAGGAGAATTGTTGATTTTAATTGCCACTCTTTTTTGGTCGGTGGAGAATATTTTGGCGAAAAAAGTTTTAAAGAACGTTTCCTCTGAATTAGTCGGTTTGTCGCGGATGGGGATTGGGTCGTTAATTCTAGTAGCGGCGTTAATCACCACCGGACAATTGGGGAAATTATCTGCGATTAACAGTCAGCAATTAACAGTGATTTTAATTGGGGGGACAATTTTATTTTTTTATGTTTATTTTTGGTATAAGGCTTTAAAATACGCACCTGCTAGTTTGGCAACATTAATCTTAACTTTTTCGGTGGTAGTGGGTAATATTTTAACCGGGGCTTTTGCCGGAGTGAAAATTTTACCAAAAGATCTTTATTCATCATTTTTAATTATAATTGCCACGATTATTCTTTATTTTGTAGCCACACACCAACCCGCCTACGACCTGCCAGGTCGTAAGCGGAGCCTGGCAACAATCCGAAAGTCAGCTAAAAATGGATAATCAAGGCATACTTCTTTGTGCTAAATACGCCGTTTCTCCCAATTTTTTTGGTTATTGTGGTCCTGATAAAAATTTAAGTTTAGTTGACCACCTAAAAGAAAGTATTGCCGATGATGAATTGGTGGCGATTCTTTCTGATTTTGAAACCTTATTTCCCTATCTTCAATTAATTGCTCGCCAAAATAAAATTACCGATCCATTTGATCGGCGGGTAGTAGAAGCTTACTGGCTTGGCAATAATTTCTTAAAACCGACAACAGCTTTAGAGTATGAGGCGTTTGCAAAAGAAAAATTATTATTGGCAGGTAAGTTATCAAAAGATGATTTTTTAAATCTAAAGTTAAAAATTAACCGGTTAAAATTTATTCCTCATCATGCTTTTCATGTTTTTAATATCTTCAAAAGAACTGGTCATGACTCAAGTTTCCATACCATCAAAACCATGGATGAGTGTCGGATTGGTTGGGGTAAGATAATTAAAATTCAAAAATCGAAAATCAAAAATTACAATGAAAAATTAAAAATTAATTCGGTTATAATTGAAACCAAAACTTTAATCATTAAAGACGATCAATTAGCTTTATCTAAATCGTTTAGTAGAGAATTAAAAGTTGATTATAAGGGTAAGATTTTTGTCAATAATTTAAATATTGGTGATTGGATAAGTTTTCATTGGGGATTTGTTTGTGATAAATTAACCGCCAAACAGGTAGCCAATTTAGAATTTTATACACAAAAAGCAATTGATTTTTATAATCTATGAAAATCTATGTTTTTGGCAATCCGTTAGTTAAAGAAGACTGTCTTCCTTTAGAGTTGAGTAATCAGCTAAAAAATAAATTTAAAGAAATTGAATTTATTCCGGCTGACCCTAATGAAAATTTTCCTCCCAAAGGAGAGAAAGATTTAGTCATTCTCGATACTGTCAAAGGGATAAAAAAACCAATGTTATTAGATTTAGATGATTTTGAGAAGAAAAAAAAGACTCCATTATCTCCTCATGATTACGATCTTTTATTTCACCTTCTCCTTTTAAAAAAACTAAAAAAAATTAACAAAGTGTTGATTATTGGCGTTCCTTTTTGCGAATAAGATTTTTTTAAAAGATTATAGCCATTTTACCTTTAAAAAATGAGCCGCACAACTCATACATGGATCAAAAGCACGAATAAATTTTTCCGCCTCATAAATAATTTTTTCTTTTGAAGCCCCCTCTTGCAGTAAATTTTCAACAATTTGATGAATGCCTTTTTCCATAATAATTTGATTTTGTCCCGTTGGGACGACAATTTCTGCTTGTTTAATTAATCCTTCTTTGCTAATTTCTAATTTATGATAAAGAGTACCCCTGGGAGCTTCAATAACCCCCACCCCTATTGATTCAATTAGATTAATTTTTAGGAGTTTTTCTTCTTTAATCTCCGAAAGATTGTTGATTAGTGAGTAAGCCATATCAATGGCGTGGAGAACTTCAATTGCTTGAGCTAAATTATTGTCAAATAAATTAGATGAAGGAAAATGTTCTAAATATTTTTTAACCTCAATTTTTGTTTGAGGATGAAGTTTATCTTTGGATAAATTAATTCTTGCCAAGGCGCCAGTCATTAAATAATGATTATCTAATAAAAAACCGCGGGCTTGAGAATAGGGGATGATTACACCCTTAAGATGATTACCAAAATCTTTTTCTTCAATAATTTTTCCGTTACTGGTATGGATTTTCCCATCCAAAAAAGAAAAATCATCCGAGACTAAACTAGAAAAAATAAAAGGGAATCGGGGAATGAATCGCCAGGAAGAATTAAAAAAAATCTCCATCAGTCTCAATATCTTTGGTCTGATTTTTTCCATTTCAGGAAGAAGTTTTTTTAATTCTTCAATTTTAGGCAATTTAGAAAAGCCGCCAATCGTTGGGTATGGGGCATGAACTGAGCGACCGCCAACAATAATTGATAATTGATTACCAATTTCCTTAACAGCAAAAGCATCTTCCAGTAATTGATGTTCAACGAGAATATTTTCATTAAAATCAAGAATCGACTCTTTACCAAAATAATCAGGGAGACTAAAGATATAGAGATGAAGAGCATGATCGCGAATGATTAATCCCAGAAAAAGCAGTTTTCGTAAAAGAAGGGTTTGAAAAGAGGGAGTGATATTTAGAGCTTTTTCTATTGCTTCAATGGCGCATAAAAGATGAGCATTGGAACAAGTACCGCAAATGCGTGATAGAAGTTGGGGCACGGCTAAAACGGGTTTTCCCTCAACTGCTTGGGTATAAAATCTTTTCCATTCGGAAATATTAAATCTCAACTCCTCAATTTTTTTATTTCTTACCTTTATTTCCAATGAAGCCGCCCCCTCAATTTTTGAGATTTCAGATAGGTTGATGTCAAAATCAACATCAGATTGATGCATAAAAATAAAATTGAAAGTTAAAAATCTAAAATTAAAAATAACAACTGGAAATTTTAAATTGACAAAAAATAGCTTATATAAATAAATACTTATTTAACACCTTTAAAAAAAGTTCCTCATTCATAGGACAACCTGGGACGATTTCATCAACTTGAACGACATCGGCGATTTTTAAAACTTTTTCTTTATATGTAAATTTCTCCAAAATCGGTTTAATTCTTTCTAGCTGTTTTTGATTAAAAAAATTTCTTTGATTAGCTGGCGAACCTAGTACGGCACAGGAACCAATTGCCACTAAAATTTTTGCCTGTTGACGAATTTTTTTCAGTTTTTCTTCTTGGATGTTAGAAGTGATGGCTCCTTCAACAAAGGCGATATCCATCGGTTTAATATTTTCATCTTCTTTTTTAAAAATTCTGGCGTGAACAAATTCAATTTTTTTAAACCAAACCTGATAGTTTTTATTTAAAAGCTCGGTGAAAATAATCGTTGAATCTTCACAGCAAGTGAAGCTGAACCAACCGATTTTAAGTTTTTGGGACATGTTTTTATTGTAGCAAATTTATAACAATTTCTGATATATTAATAAAATAATCAGAGCTTAAAAAATTTTAAATTTGAAAACTGAGTAATTATCAATCTTACAATTTGGCTATAAATTATGCTGCTGAACTCGAGGTTTTATATTTAATTTTAAAATATCTATGACCCTTACAGAAGTTTCATATTATACGCGTAAATTTTTACCATTTGTTTTTTTATTTTTTATTATTTTTCTAATATTTTTCTATGCGATTAAATTATTTTTTATTTATCTTGCCTCTCTTCAGCCGAAAAAAATCTACACCAATCCAGTTTTTGGCAAGATTAAAAAACCATATTTACCAGAAGCAAGCGGTAGCGCCGGTTTTAATTTTACCTTAGATACAATTGAGGGAAAGCCAATTACTGCTTCGGAATCAGCCAAAGTTTACTTTCTTCCTCCTTCTATTGCCCGTTTTGGTTACCGAGAGAAAATATATCTGATGGCAAAGACATTTGGTTTTGATACGATGTTGGTAAAGCATACCTTAATTGGTAAGGAAGCAATTTTTAGTGATGAAAAGCAGAAATTAACAATTGACATTACTAATTTTAATTTCCGTTATGATTATTATTTTGAAGAAGAAGTGGATTTGTTTTCTCAACCATTAATTCCTTCAAAAAAAGAGATAGAAAATAAAGCCATCGATTTTTTAACAACGGTCGGAAGGTATCCCAATGAATTGGCGAAAGGAAAGATTAATATAAACCTAATGCGATATGACTGGCAAGAAAAAAAAATTATTGCCGTTTCTCGATCCAATGAAGCAAACATAGTTGAGGTTAATTTCTATCGCCCAGATATTGAGGGAATAGCGGTTGTTACTCCAGGGTTTCCTTCCAGTCAGAATTATGTTGTTTTTACTTTTTTTGAAGAAGGGTTTAGAGTTTTGCGAGCTCAGGTGAAGTTTTTTGAAAAATCAGAGGAGCAAGTGGGTGTTTATCCATTAAAAACAGGAGAGGTTGTTTGGGAGCAGCTAAAAAAAGGGCAGGGATTAGTAGTGTCAGCTCCATCGGATCAGAAAAATATTGTTATTAAAAATATGTTTTTAGCGTATCTTGACCCTGATGTTTATCAAGAGTACCTTCAACCAGTTTATGTCTTTTTAGGAGAGCCAAATTTCATTGCTTATGTTCCGGCGGTTTCTGATGATTTTCTTACGGATTAAGATAGGCTAAGTTTTCTTCAGCCCAAAAAATAACTTTTTTTGTATCAGTAAAACGATCTTGGCTTTTAAGGATGACAATAATGAGTTGATGACCATTTTTTTTATAAAAACTGACTAAATTTTCACCGGCATTTTCCGTATAGCCGGTTTTTACTCCACCAACACCAGGAATTTCACCTAAAAGCTTATTCACATTAGATAACCGATGAAAGATTTTAAAATCAATATCAGAGATAGTAATTTCTTTAGTGGCGACGATTTTAGTTAAATACTCGTTGGAAAGAAGGGTTCGGGAGGCTAAAGCCAAATCAAAAGGAGAGGTTGTTTGTTTGATATCATCATAGCCAGCGGGGTTAACAAAATGGGAATTAATCATTTTTAGCTCCTTAGCTTTTTTGTTCATCAGATCAATAAAATTTTGGTAACCAAAATTTTCAGCCAACGCATAAGCAGCATCATTGGCCGAGTGAACTAAAACTCCATATAATAAATTTTCTACCGTTATTTTTTCTCCTAAAACTAATCCCATTATTTGCCCATCGCTAATCACTTTATTAATGGTAATTATTTGATTTGGTTGGTAGACATCATAGGCGACTAAAGCGGTAATTATTTTTGTCGTTGAGGCAGGAAAAAATGATTTGCGGGAATGGCGCTCCATTATGGGAGTGAAGGAAGGATAGTCAACAACATAAACTCCTTGAGCGGAGATTTCCGGATAATAAGGCAATTTTAAATAGGGGACAGGATTTAATTTAATATTTAATTTTTTTTCTTGTTGGCTAAAAAGATTACGATTGTAAGCGAAAATACGAAAATAATAAGAATTACCGGGGTAGAAGAGAAAAAGAAGGGTATAGAAAACAAATAAAAAGTGAAATCTTAAAGACATGAGTTTAATTGCTATTATTAATTTATTTCCCTTTAATCGAAAATATATTTAAGCGCAAAAAAAATTAAAAGGTTATTTTACATAAAATAAGCTAAGTTATTTTAATTTAATACCTAACTCTTTTAACTGTTCTTCTGGTACTTCTGAGGGAGCGTTCATTACTGAGGTTTTTCCTCCTGATGAGGCAGGAAAGGCAATAATTTCTCTCACTGAGGGTTCATTCAAAATTACCTGAAGTATTCTATCAAGCCCTAAAGCAATTCCACCGTGGGGAGGTACACCATAACAAAAAGCCTCTAATAAATGGCCAAATTTCTCTTCAATTTGTTTTTTTGTGTGACCCATAATTTCAAAAATCTTTGTTTGTAAATTAGGATCAGTTATTCGAATTGAACCGCCGCCAACTTCAAAACCATTTAAAACTAAGTCATATTGGTCAGCTCTTACTTTTTCATATTCTTTTTTTTCCAATAAAGACAAATCTTCTTTTTTTGGAGCCGTGAAAGGATGATGGGTGGCATCCCAGCGATTTTCATTTTTTTTCCATTCAAAACAGGGAAAATCAACCACCCAGCAAAAACCAAGAATATACGGATCTTTCTTTTCTCTAATATCTGGTCGATCAGATTGATATTTTGTCATTGCCTCCTTATAGGTAATTTTTGGGAAAGGAACTCTCAAGAATTTTTTTTCGGGAAAGACTTTTTTAATTACCTCTTGTAGTAAATTTTCAATTATTGAGACTATCTCTTCTTGAGTAGTGAATGATTTTTCTACATCCAGTTGAGTAAATTCACCATAGGCGCGGTCAGCGCGAGGATCCTCGTCACGAAAACAGCGGGCGATTTGGTAATATTTTTCAATTCCCGCCACCATCAAAAGTTGCTTGTATTGTTGAGGTGATTGGGGTAAGGCGTAAAATTTTCCCGGCTGCAGTCTTGAGGGAACAATGAAATCACGAGCTCCTTCGGGAGTGGCTTTAGTTAAGATTGGCGTTTCTATCTCAATAAATCCTTCCTTATCCATAAAATTTCTGATTTCTTTAATAAAATGGTGACGCATAATAAGATTTCTTTTCATTCTCTCTCGTCTTAAATCTAAATAGCGATATTTGAGGCGGACCTCTTCATCAATTTCGTAACCGCTGTTATTAATGGGTAAGGGCAGAGGTTTGGCTTGAGAGAGAATTTCTAATTCTATTGCCTCAATCTCAATTGTTCCGGTTTTGATTTTGGGATTAATAAGATTTTTAGGTCGCTCTTTCACCACTCCTTTAATCCTAACCACATCTTCTGAATTTAATTGCCTAAATGATTTATTACCAACAATTTGAATTACTCCTGTTTTGTCGCGAAGATCAATGAAAACTATTTCCTTATGATCGCGTTTGCTGTTAATCCAACCGTAGACTTCAACTTCTTTTCCAATTTTGTCAACTGTTTCTTCTATAAATAAGGTTTTCATTAAATAATTTATAAATTAGCCATTAATAATTAGAGATTAATTCTAATATTTTTTTTTCTGCTTGACAAGATGTGCGAGATGTTATTGGGATATAAACAAATCCTACCCGACTGTTTTACCTGATTAATTTTGAGTGTTTTAGGCTTGGTATTAACTTAAAAGAGGATATTGGTTATTTTTCCTCGCACCTGATTTTCATCTTGCCAATAATTAATTTCCAGATTGTAAACAATATCAATGTTTTGTCCGCGTGACATTTTAGCAAAGTTAGAAGCGCCGTTAAAAAAAATTAATTCCAGAGGAGAAGAAAGATTATCGCTGACAAAAATTTTTAAGTGTTCATTCTTTTTACCAAAGATTTTAGCATTAACCACTTTTCCCTGACTGTAAAACGTCGGTTGCGGGTTGCCAACGCCAAAAGGTTGAAGTTTTTCTAGTGATTGTGTTAGTGAAAGAGTGATTTTTGAAAGGGGAATTTTTAAATCAACCTCAATTGTTTTTTCTAAAGTTTTCTCATCGATTAAAGATGCAGCTAATTTTTGTGCTGACTGGTAAAATTTATCTAATTGTTTTTCCTCAAGAGTAAAACCGGCGGCTTGTTGGTGACCACCGACATCAATTAGGTATTTTTTTAAAGTCCTTAAAAAATTAGTAATGTGAAAGTTGGGAATTGACCGGGCTGATCCCTTGAAAAAGCCATTCGTCTTAGTTAAAACGATCGTTGGTCGGTAAAATTCTTCAGCGATTTTTGAGGCAACTAAACCAATGATGCCTTCATGCCACTTATCAGAAATTAAAATTAATATTTTATTTAAGTTTTTAATTTGTTTTTTTGCTTCCTCGACTGACTTTTCAACCAGCGTTTGTCTTTGAATATTTTTATTGCTGGCTTTACTGGCTAAATAGTGAGCTCGTTTTTCATTGGTAGTACATAAGAGCCGCAAGGCATCAATGGCATGCTCTAGTCGTCCGACCGCATTTATTCGGGGAGCGATAATAAAACCAATCTCATAAGGAGTGATTCTTCTACTTTCAAGGCCGGCTTCTTTGAAGATGTGTTTTAAACCCTGACGTTTTATTTTTCCAAATGCTTCCAAGCCATATTTAACTAAACTTCTGGTGGGGCCGATTAAAGGGACAAGATCAGCAATTGTTCCGATCGAGGCAAGGGCAAGATAATCATTCTCAAAGTTGAAAGTTAAAAGACCAAGATTGGTATTTTCTGATTTAAAATTAGTAAATATTTCTTTAGCAAAAAAATAAGCCACTCCTGCCCCAGAAAGTTCTGGGAGGTGGAAAATAGCTTCAGCTTCGTTTGGGAGCGTTTCTGCTTTTAGATGATGATCAGTGACAATTACTTTCATACCTAATGATTTGGCGTAACTAATTTTATCGTTAGCGGTTATCCCATGGTCAACGCTGATAATCAATGCTGGATTAAACTGTTTCTTAATCGTTTCAATCCCCTTTATTGAAAATCCATAACCCTCTTTTTTTCGATCAGGAACATAGGGCATCACCTTAAAACCGAGAAGATACAATGTTTCCCATAGAATTGCTCCTCCTGTTATTCCATCGGCATCATAGTCAGTGTAGACAACAATCATTTGATTATTGTCTTTTATTTGTTTGAGAGTTTTTGTGGTTTTTTGCCATTCTTTTTTAAAGCCAAAATCGATTAGGTTGATTTTCAAAGGTGAAAGGGGGGATAAAAATTCTTCTTTATCTTTTATTTTTCTGTTTTTAAGTAAGATGTTGATTATTTCTTGATCTTTTATCTGATCATCGTTTTTAATTTCGGATTGATATTTTATTTTCATAGGTTTATTATCCAAATAATTTTTTTTCTGTTTCTTCTTTTGATGAAAATTGGGTAGCGTTTAATTTTTGACCTAGCTGAAGGAAACTTTTTGATACTTGGCCTATCTGATTATAAGCATTAGTAATATGTTTGGTGAGAATTGATAAGGCTTCATTTGTTTTTTCATATTCTTTTTTAATGGCTTTTAAAAGGTTTAAGATTTCTTTGGCCTGTGTTTGAATCCGCGCTCCTTCATAGGACATCAAAATAGCTTTCATATAAGCATAGAAACTGATTGGTGAGACGGGTAGAACTCTCATTTTGCCGGCAAAATCGAAAAGTTGGGCATTATTAATAATCTCATAATAAACTGGTTCGGAGGGGATATACATTAAAACATAATCAGTTGTTCCCTCACTTACTTGAATGTATTTTCTTGAGATATCGGTGATATGTTTTTTTACATCAACAATAAACTCTTTTTTTGCTTTTTCTTTTTCATTTGAAATAGTTTCTTTTATCATTCGACGAAAATTATCCATAGGAAATTTTGCATCAATAGGAATTATTCCTTGAGAAGTTTTAATAATAGCATCAACTCTTTCTCCATTTTTAAAAGTATATTGAATTTTGTAAGAGTCTTGAGGAAAGTATTGTGCTAGTAGTTCTTTTAAAACCTGTTCGCCGATATTACCACGCAGTTTAGGTGAAGTGAGTAATTCTTGAAGCTCTTGCATTGAGTGACCAATTTGCGAAAACTCACCGATTGACTTTTGTATTTGAGAGAGATGAAGGGTAAATATTTTTATACTTTCGGTTAATTTTTGGTCAACATTATTAGTTGAGGTTTTAAGCCATTGAATTAACTCATCAGAAAGTTTAGACTTTTGCTCAATTTGATTAAGCCAAAAGCGGATGATGAAAAGGGTAATAACAAAAGCAATAATCAATAAAATAAAAAAAGTATCACTCACACAAAAATTATATCAGATTTCCGCCACGAAAGATTTTTGGCTTAAGCCAATCCTGGGGAGTATTTTGTTCTGGTTGAGTCTCTTTTTCTACTACCTCAATTGGTTTGATGTTTTGAGTTTCTTTGATAGGGAAAGAAGGCGAGAATTGTTTTTCTGGTTTTCTAAAAGTTTTTTTTATCGCTCCAGCTCGTAGAAGTTGGGCGGCATTTTCAAAAGTTTCGGCAGTCACAGAATAAGAAGTAAAATTATTGGTAGCAGCACTTATTCCCGCATATAAATTGGTGGCCATATCTGGATCTATTTCTATATTAAGATTTTTAAGAAGCGTCAAAATTAGCTCTGAAACAGAAGAAGAAGTTTTATTAACAAAATTAACAGTGCCAAAATGAGCGTTGGTTAAATGACGGTCGATATTGATGATGTCGCAGCCAACAAAAAGCTTTTGGTTTTCGTGGTAAAGATTTCCTAAACTGTTAAGACTAGGTACATCAATTGTAATTAAAAAATCAACCGCTCCTCCTGTATATGAATATTTAACTTGGGATGGGTCAAGTTTTTGGTAACCGGGTCGGGGAGTAATAATTAAATTGAAAAAGTCTCCTTTGATATTATAATCTACCTTATCAATTCCTCCTTCAATATAAGGAAAAGAAATGACTAAACTATCACCGCTGGCGACTAAATTTTTTTGGATTTTATCAACACCGGTTAAATTGTGTTTAATTTCGGTATCACAAGCCAGGGTTATTGTTTTGCCTCCTTTATTTAGTCCTAAATATAAAGCAGTAGCGGCAGCCACGGCATCAAAAGAAGGATTAGTGGGTAAAAGGAGACTACCAGTTTTTCCTTTGTTAATAATTTCACTGATTCGTTGGAAAACGTTATTATCCTTATTCATAAAACTATAAGATAGATTTTACCACATCACCCACCCGTATGTCAAGAGAGGGAGAAAAAATCATTCCTGCTTCTTGACCTTTTTTAACTTCTTCTACGCGTTTTGCCCGAATTTTTAAAGAAACAAGTTTTGTTTTGCCAATAAATTTATTATCACGATAGGCTTCTAATTCATCACCAAGATTGATTTTTCCCTTAACAACTTCGACGCCAAAAACTGGTTCTTTTTCAATTATAAAAGCAGCCAATATTTTTGCCTCTCCTTTTAAATTTTTTTCTTTTTCTTCTTTTTCTATCAAGAGTTTTGTCGCTTCATTTAATTCTTTTTCTAGTTCATAGATTATATTATAGGTTTTTATAATTACTTTTTCCTGTTTAGCTAAAGCAAAGACTTCCGATGGAGGGTTGATAGAAAAGCCTATGATAATAGATTTTGTTGTTTTAGCCAGAAAAACATCAGATTGAGTAATATCCCCCACTGCTTTTAAGATAGTTTCAATTTTATTATTTTTTTCCAATAATAAATCAATAGCTTCAAGGCTACCAACAGAATCAGCCTTAATTATTAAAGAAAGTTTCTTTTCAGAAGAAACAGAGGAATAGAGTGATTTCATATCCACCTCTTTTTTGTAAGATAAAAAGAGATGGTTTTTCTTTTTCTTTTGGCTTGGTTGATTTTGAATAAGAGCGCCTACCTCAGGTATTCGTTTGAAGCCTAAAAGCTCAAAAGGAGTCGAGGGTAATACTTGGTTTAATACTATTCCTTGGTCGTTTATCATGGCCTTAATTTTTAATTTTTCTTCATCAGCATAAACAACATCACCAATTTTTAGAGTGCCATCTTTGATTATTGTAGTTGCTACGATTCCTCTTTTGTCTTTTTTTGTTTCAATAATATAAGCTTGTGGTGGATGGTGAGGATTATATTGTAAATTAAGATCAGCGGCAAGAAGGAGAATTGTTTCTAAGAATTCCTTAACTCCTTTGCCAGTTTTAGCAGAAAGAAGGACCGTTGGGATTGAGCCACCTTTTTCTTCCACTAAAACTTCGTATTTTATTAAATCGTTTTTTACTTTTTCAGGATTGGCTTCGGGAAGGTCAATTTTATTTATGGCCACTAAATAAGGTATTTTTGCCGCCTTAATATGAGCAATAGATTCAACTGTTTGGGGCATAACGGAATCTTTTCCATCAATGAGTAGGATTGCCAAATCAGCCACGTTAGCTCCCCGTGCCCTTAATTTTGAAAAAGCCTCATGCCCAGGAGTATCGATAAAAGTAATCCTATCAGTCTTGTAGCCTTTTATTCCAGTTTTAACTTCATAAGCGCCAATTTTTTGAGTAATATTACCATGTTCCTTTTCAGCCAAATGGCTTTGTCTTATATAATCCAAAAGACTAGTTTTTCCATGATCGACATGACCTAAAATAGTTACGACTGGCGGCCGAGGAAACATATAGTTAATAAAAAATATTAATTTAACTTGCTTTATTTTTAATTTTTTCCTCCGAAGAAGTTTTGGTTTTTGTTTGAATGATATCTATATCAAATTCGGTTAATTTTGAAGCCAAACTGACATTAATTCCTCCTTTTCCAATAGCCAGTGGGGCTTCTTTTTCATCAACCATCACCTTTGCTACTCGAGCTTTTTCATCAACTTCCACATTTGTTACTTTTGCTGGAGAGAGGGCGGCAATTAAAAATAATTTTATATCATTATTCCACTGAATAATGTCTATTTTTTCCATTCCTCCTAATTCGTCGGTTACCGTCTGAACTCTTACGCCTTTTTGACCAACGCAAGTCCCAACTGGATCAACCCCACTTTGGGTGCTGTAAACAGCAATTTTAGCTCGCTCACCTGGTTCGCGAACTACCTTTTTTATGATTACGGTGCCGTTAGCTACTTCCGGAACTTCCCTTTTAAAAAGCTGTTCGATTAATTTAGGATCAGTCCGAGAGACGATTATTCGAGGATTACCAAATTTATCATTAATAATTTGCTTTAAATAGACTATCAGGGAATTATTTAGTTGATATCGCTCATTTTTTATTTGTTCTTCTTTCGGAAGAATTGCTTCTGTTTTTCCAATATCAAGATAGCAGTTGTTACTATCATAACGGATGATACGTCCGCGAATAATTGTTCCAATTTTAGACTTATAGTGATCAGTGACAGTTTTTTTTTCAACTTCTCTTATTTTTTGGAGAATGACTTGTTTTGCTGTTTGTGCGGCAATACGACCGAAGCCTGGAGGAGTTATATCATGATCACCTTCAAATATTTTTGTTTCTCCTGTTTCTCGATTGACTCTAGCATAAATTTTTCCTGTTTTTTGGGGATATTCTCTTCTATAAGCAGCAATAATAGCTGCTTCAATTGAGGTGATAACATCATCTATTGAAATACCTCTTTCGGTGGCTACTTGATTTAAGGCGAGAGCAAATTCTGATTTAATTATTGTCATATTTTTTATTTTATCACAGAAAGGGTTGTTTTCAATGAGAAAGTGGAAATTATTTATTGGCTTTTAGATTCAGTATTTGGAGTATCTGGTTAAAATAAGATATATTTTCTTCGTGAGTTTTATTATTTTTCTATTGTTTTTTCAGTATCTTCTTCCGGTGCAGCTTCTTTAGATTGAATTTCGGTAATAACCTCGGGAGCAACGCTTGTTGTCTCTGGTGTGGTGCTTTCTTCTTTATGGGCAATTACCGAAACAATTACTTTTTCAGGAGCAGTTTTTATATCGTAATTATTTGTTTTAGGAAGATCATTCACCTTAATCTCTTGACCGATGTCATTTAAAGATGAAATATCAATGTCAATTGTGGGGGGAATGTTTTGCGGAAGGGCTTCAATTAAAAGAGAGTTTAAATGAGTTAAAAGAATTGCTCCTAGTTCTTTTACTGCTTTTGAAACACCTACGACTTTGATAGGAACCTCAGTTTGTACTTTTTTATCTAAATCAATTTTTCTAAAGTCGACATGGAGTATATTATCAGTAAGAGGGTCTCTTTGGAGATTTTTGATAAGCACAGGAATTAAATTTTCGTTTAATTTAAGATAAACAATACCGGTTTCTTTTGCTGTTTTATAGATTTTAATGAAATCCTTAAAGTTAACAGTTATCGCTTGAGATTTAAATTCTCGGCCGTAAATATTAGCCGGAATAAAGCCGTCGGCTCTTAATTTTTTTACTTTACGACCAAAGATCGTCCGAGTTTTAGCCTCCAAAATAAGTTTATTACCCTGTGGTTTTTCCATCTTTTATAAAATATTACTCTTTAATTAGTTCAATAAAGAAAATTTTGTCTGTGTTAAGAACAGTATTATAAACAATGTTTCTTTCTTTGACAAGGGGAGAAAAGTTTTGGTTAAGTAAAAAAATATTTTTGGGAAGGTTAAATTCTAAAATTAAATCATTATTAGAGGAACCAATTTGTTTTTGAATAATTAACTGATAAATTTGTTTTCCTTTTTCCAACATTTGCGATAATTGATAGTCAATTTTTATTTCTACCGTCTTTTTTGGTGGCACTTCAAAGAAAAAACCAATATTTTTTAGTTGATTAATTTGTTCAGTATAATCCTCAATTATTACCCCATCTTTAGTGATACTTTTTAAAATAGTATTTTTTGGCAAAAGGACTTGAAAAAAATTTCGATACGTCCCGCCTGGGAAGAAATCTCCAGGAGAATCGTTTTTATAATTAACTATGAGTAAATGATTAATAGTACCTTTAGAGTCAAAATTGGTTTTAAAAATAAAAGAACGATTAATAAAAAAATTAACCTTATTAACGCCGAGATTAGCATCGTAGGCAAAAAAATAATCGGCAAAACAATTTCCAAAAGAATTAGCGCACTTAGGTTCGATTAGGCGCCCCGACCAGTACCACATGTCAATAAAATTTTGTAATCGTTGGTTATCAAAGTAGATAACAATTTGTTTTTCATCGAGGGATTTTTTAATTGCCATGGCGAGTTTGATAAAAGAAACATTTTCTAAATTAATGACAATCTGCCGCGTAAGAGCTGATAAGAAACTTTTTTTTTGAATGGAGCCAGGGAAAAACCCTTTTTCTGAGTATATCTGGGCTTTTAAATAAAAATTTTTACTGTTGATGTATTCACCAAAGTCCGGTAAATAAATATCCCCAAACGCCGACAGAACTTGTTCAATGCTAGTTGTCGTGATTAAAATTGCTCCCGCGAAATCTGACATTTGCAGCTCTTTTTCTAAAAAAAATTGCGCTTTGAGATAGTTTTCCAAAAAATCCGGTGAAAAGTTGGAATCACGAAGAAACCAATGAGGTAGATTAAGATATTTTTTGATTGGTTCAGGGGGCTCTATATGAATTTTTAACTGACCATCAGCATCATAAACATCATAAATTTTAATATCTTCTATAGAGTAGTCCTTAACGTCAATAACCCCAAAAGATCCTAAAAAACCACCACCTGGTCGAAGTTCTCTGTTGTTGGCAAAAAAAATTAAATATTTTAATTCTTTATCTTTAGCTAAAATAATATCTAGATGCTCAAAAATTTTTTTTATTTTAGAAACACCATCGGAAACCTCCAATAATTGAGATTTAATATTTTTTAAAGGCAAAAAATAAGAGGGAATTTTTTGATTAATACTTTTAAGATCTTCATCTAAATAAGTAATGCTTTTTTTTAATTTTTTTACATGAAGATTAAGAGATAATTTTTCCTTGGTATTTTTATTTTTTTTAAAAAGTAATTTTTGAATTTCCTTAGCGTGAGTGTTTATTTCATAAGGATAACTAAGAATATTTTGAGTTTTCTCAGCCATATCAATGAGGTTATCGGGAAAAAGAGCGAGTGAAAATAATGAATAAGTTGGTCTTGAGATAAGATAGAGTCTTTGAGTAGTTTTAAGTAGTATTTTGCTAGCGTTGATTGAAGAGTTAGTTTTTTTAAAGTCTTCTTGCTTGAGTAACAAAACACCTCGATAAATAAATATGAAAGAGCCAATTAAAGGGATAATAAAGGCCAGATGAATAAGGATAAAGAAACTAATAAATAAGGTAATTAATCTTTTCGGAGTTAGAAGGAGATTTATTTTTTGCCAATATCTTTGAAAACCCTCTTTTTCTATTTTATAAACTTTTGGAAAAAAAAGTCTTAAGTATTTCTCTTTTGTTTGTGAAAAAGAGAACCAAAGGATTCTCTCGATATCATTTTCTTTAATAATATCACCAGTGATATTAATTACTTTTATTTGATGAGGCAAGTTTTTTAAGAATTGATCCATTTGAGCTCCTTGATTAAAAAAAATTAATATAAGCCGTTTAACATTAATATTCATAAGGGTATTAATATCTAACGTTTCATTGATAAATAAGCAATAATCGAATGATGCCAGCGATTTAGGGATTTTTGAGGAAAAAAAAACCTCTGCTTGATGTTTTTTTAACTCTGATTTTAAAAGAGAAATAAAAGGAAAATTGGTTTTTGAAACGATGAGAATTTTTTGCTTTTCTTCGGTTATTTCCGTTGTTAGGTTCATGTTTCTATTGTATAATTTCTTATTCTTTAATGCTAATTTTAAATCGTTGTGGTTTTAAATTTATTGAGAATGAACTTAAGTTGGTAAAAGCCCTTAATAAATAAAAAAGAAGCTAATGGTTTTAATTTAAAATTTACTAAAAAATGGCGAAAATTGTTTCCTTTAATCAATTAAAAAAAAAGAAAAGCAAATTAATTATTAAAGGAAAGAAACCCGTGCTCGTGGGTGGATGTTTTGATTTAATCCATTATGGACATATCAAGTTTTTGAAAAAAGCAAAGGCTATTGGTGATTTTCTCATCGTTGCTTTGGAGTCTGATAAATTCATTAAAAAAGATAAAAAAAGAGATCCTATCCACAAGCAAAAAGAGCGGGCAGAAATTTTGGCTTCATTAGATATGATTGACTTAGTAGTCACTCTTCCATTTTTTTCTAGCGATCAACAATATTTTAATATGATCAAGACAATTAATCCAAAAATTATTGCCGTTACCCAAGGTGACCCAAAAATTAGGCAAAAAAAGAAACAAGCTAGAAAAGTTGGGGCAATAGTGAGGGTTGTTACTCCTTTATTAAATAAGTTTTCAACAAGAAAAATTATTATGAAATTTACTTAAATTATGAGATTGTTTGTGGCAATTGATTTGCCTTTATCAGTTAAAAAAAAGGTAGAAAAAGAGTTAGTGAAGATTAAACAACTGTACCCTGATTTTAGGTGGGTGCCGCGGGAAAATTTTCACATCACTCTTCAATTTTACGGAGAAAGGAAGGATGAGGAGAAAATAAAAGAACAACTAGAAAGAAGTCTTTTTGATCAGCAATCTTTTTATCTCTATTCTACCTATGTTGGTCTCTTTATTAATAAAAAAATTGTTATTTACCTTGGTTTTAGGCGAGAGAAAAAATTAGAACAATTAGTTGATAAAGTAAAAGCTGCTGTAACTACTAATTCTTATGGAGAAAAAAAATTCATTCCTCATTTAACTTTAGCCCGTTGTCGTATTCCCTCCAAACAACAATATTTTGCTTTAAAGAAAAGACTAAGTAAGCTAAAAATTAATATCTCTTTTCCGGTTAAAAAAGTGACTCTTTTTGAAAGTATTCTAGAAGGGAAGGCGGCAACATATAAAAAGAAGGGGGAGATATTTCTTATATAAAATTTTATAAAAAACCACCTCTGAGATTAAATCTCAGGAGTGGTTTTTTAATATTAAAAAATTCTTTTATGCGGTGCCTATTTTATACATTCCTGTACCGCAATCAGGACATTTGGCTTTCATGGCTGGTTTACCATTTTTCATGGTTACTTTTTGAGGATTGGTTACTTCTTTTTTTCCTCGACATTTAACACAGTACATTGATGCCATAATATCACCCCCTTTCAATTTATTTTATAATCCTAACAAAATAAAGCAAAATTTCAAGCGCAATTATTACCCCTATCAGAATGAAACTTTTTCGCAGATCGGTTAAAAAAAAAGAGACTGTTTCTGTATCGCTATCTTTATTTTTCTTTTCAAAAGTTATGTTTAACTCGGTTTTATTGGTAGCTTTTTTTGAACTTTGGGTTGATATTACCTCTTTTTTAAATGATGGTGGGGTCTGTAATCTTTCCAGAAGTTTTAACTTTCTTCGATATTGAGCAATTATTTTTTCTTTTTTTGTTTTTTTTGGCATAAAATAGTAAAAAAAAGCAAGATCTTCAAAATATTATACTAAAAACATTAAAAGCATTAGTTCTCAAATTTTATTTGTTCATTTTTAAATATTAAAACATATTGACACTTATTTGTAAAGAAGTTACAATGGTATCCAAATGGTTATCATAGTTGCCGTTGTTTTTTTTATTTGGTTGCTTACTTTGACTTTTATCATTTTTAAATTAAGAAGTCATTACTATAATTTAGTTTCTCGTACCAGAAAAAGAAACATTGATGATATCCTTGATCACTTATTAAATACAAATGATAATTTTAAAAAAGAAATAAGTCTAATTAAAAAAGAGCTAGATGAGGAGATAAATAAGTCTAAATTCCATTTACAAAAGATTGGTTTAGTTCGTTTTAATCCTTTTGAAAGAATAGGGGGAGAGCAGAGTTTTGTTTTAGCTTTTCTTGATGCTGAAAATAATGGGTTAATCATTAATTTTATTTATACCCGAGACGGATTACGAGTTTACACAAAAAAGGTTAAAAAAGGAAAAGGAGAAAAGCATGAGTTATCTGAAGAAGAGCAGGAAGCTATAAAAAACAGTTTTTCGACGGATAAAAAATAAGATGATAAGAGATTATAAAATCTATAAATTTTATATTTAAATTTTATATTTTATACTCGTTAAAACCCGAAATTAAAGTTAATTTTTATGATCAATAAAAAAGCCGGTTTTTTTATTAGTTTTATAATTTTTCTTTTATCAGCTTATACCTCTTATTCTTTTTTTTCTCAGGGGCCTGAGAAATTTATTTCCCCTTTAGTTACAGAATATAAAGTGCCAAAAGGCAACGGAAATAATTTTAACGGAAGTGAGATTACCAATGAACCAAAAACAGAAGAATGTCCTTTAAATGGCGAAATGTTGACTAAAACTCAAAAATCTAAATGGGAAAAGAGAAGACCTTTGGGGGTGATGATAGAAAACCACGTAGATGCTAGGCCACAATCGGGATTATCATCAGCCGATGTCGTTTATGAGGTTGTGGCAGAAGGAGGGATTACGAGGTTTTTAGCAATCTATTATTGTAAAGATGCTCCTTATATCGGCCCAATTCGTTCGGCGCGAATTTATTTTATTAAAATTCTTGAAGGGTATGGAAGCTATCCGCTTTATGCCCATGTTGGTGGAGCGAATACACCTGGACCAGCTGATGCTTTAGGTTACATCAAAAAAATTGGTTGGTCTCTTTACAATGATTTAAATCAATTTTCCGTCCCCTATCCTTATTTTTGGCGAGATTATGAACGGTTACCAGGAAGAGCAACAGAACATACAGTTTATTCATCAACAATAAAGCTATGGCAGTTTGCTAAGGATAAAAGGGGCTTAACTAATATTGACGATAAAGGAAGATCATGGGATGAGACATTTACTCCCTGGAAATTTAAAGATGATGCGTCATTAAAAGAAAGAGGAACAATAGAAAAAATAGATTTTGGGTTCTGGACACAATCGGCTTCTCAATATTCGGTCGTATGGGATTATGTAAGAAGCAGGAACACATATTTAAGAACCAATGGAGGCGAACCACATCTTGATAAAAATACGGGTAAACAACTTGAGGCCAAAAATGTTGTTATCGTCTTTGCTCATGAATCACTTGCTAATGACGGTTATGAAGGAGGGCATCTTCTTTATAAATTGTTGGGAAATGGCGATGCTTTAATATTTCAGGATGGCAATGCAATTACTGCTTTTTGGGAAAGGAAAAATGAAAAAGATTTAATGAGGTTTCTTAATAAGGAGAGGAAGGAGATATTAATGGTAAGAGGTCAGATATTTATTGAAATTTTACCGGTAGGCAATAAAGTAATTTACTAAACTAATTTTATGTTAAAAAATATTATCCCCTCAAAAACAAGACGTAAAATTTTAGAATTTTTTTTCCATCATCCCAATGAAAATTATTATCTGAGAAGCATTGTTCGAGAAGTAGACGAAGAAGTGAATGCCGTCAAGCGAGAGCTTGATAATTTGTCAGAAGAAAAATTACTCCTAAAAGAAAGACGGCTTAATAAAGTTTATTACAGTCTTAATAAAAATTATCTTTTTTATGATGAATTTTTACGAATTTTTACAAAAACCGGATTTTTACCTACCCAGATTTATAAAAATCTTCCAAAAATTGGTAAGGTAAAATTTATTGTTTTGTCAACTAAGTTTGCTAAAAATCTTGCCATTAAAGATGATGAAATATATATCCTTTTTGTTGGGGTGATTGTTATTCCCGAAGTTGAGGTAATTATTTCTCAAGCGGAAAAAAACTTTGGCCGGCCGATAAATTATACCGTCATGACCGAAGAGGAATTTATTTTTCGTAAAAAAAACAATGACCCCTTCATTTGGCGATTTTTAAAACAGCCAAAAATAATGTTGGTTGGGATAGAAGAAGAATTGTTAAAATAATTACTCAGTAGTAAATAAGCTAATCATCATCGATGAAATTGTTAAAAATTTCTATCCTGTTTTCGCTATTAATACTACTAGTCTGGATTGATTTACCAGAGAATTTTCGCATATTTAATTACACAATAAATCCACCAACGATTTCGGTAAATGTTTTTGGCTTCAATCTAAAAAAAGAATTTAAAACTCATTTAGGTTTAGATCTTAAAGGTGGGAGTCGCTTAATTTTTGAAGCCGATACAACCAAAATTTCCCCGTCCGATTTAGATGATGCCTTAGATTCAACAAGAGATATAATTGAGAAGAGAGTTAACTACTTTGGTGTTTCTGAACCAATGATCCAGACATTAAAGTCAGGAGGCAAATATCGAATAAGCGTTGATCTTCCCGGGGTGACTGACATTTCTCAAGCAATTAATCTTATTGGTAGAACCGCTCAGTTATCATTTAAAGAAGAAGCAACAGTTGAGGCAAAGATCGCTACGACAACACCAATTTTTACTAGATTAACCAAAGACACCGGATTTACTGGGAAACATATAAAAAAAGCCCAATTAAGTTTTGATCCCCAGAATGGTAAGCCCCAAGTGTCTTTAATTTTTAATAAAGAAGGAGTTAAATTATTTGCTGATATTACCACTCGTAACGTTGGCAAACCAGTGGCGATTTTTATTGATGATTTTCTTATCTCAGCGCCAGTAGTTCAACAACCAATTGTTGATGGTAACGCAGTAATAACCGGTAATTTTACCGTTCAGGAGGCAAAAAAATTAGCCATTGCGATTAATTCTGGCGCTTTACCATTATCGATTAAATTAATTGAACAAAGAAACATCGGCCCAACTTTAGGAGCGACTGAAGTGAAAAAAAGTGTGTATGCGGGAGTAGTTGGGCTTTTAATGGTTTTATTTTTTATGATCGCCTACTATGGCAAGTTAGGCATTATTGCCGCTATTGCTCTTATTATTTACGGTCTGATTTCCTTGGCCATTTTTCGTTTAATACCCGTTGTCTTGACGTTACCGGGAGTAGCTGGATTTATTCTTTCTATCGGGATGGCGGTTGATGCCAATATCTTGATTTTTGAAAGAATAAAAGAAGAATTAAGAGCGGGCAAAGATTATGATGTGGCAATAAGACTTGGTTTTGGTCGAGCCATTGATGCTATTAAAGATGCTAATTTGACAACCCTTTTAGTAGCCTTTATTCTTTTTAATCCTCTTAATTGGGAGTTTTTGCCACAGTTTGGATTAGTTAGAGGGTTTGCTTTGACATTGGCGATTGGGGTAGCGACGAGTTTATTTACAGGAGTGGTGATAACAAAAAGATTAATTGGTTTATTTTATAAACAAGTTAAAAGTTAAAAGGCAAAAATTAAAAGTTTTAATTTGGCATCCTTACATTGTCTAAATTTTTAACTTTTAATTTTTAATTTAATTATGCTTAACTTTCTTAAGCATCGTTTAATCTGTTTTCTAATTTCTTTGATAATTATCAGTGTTGGTCTATTTTCTATCATCAAATGGGGCTATCGGTTTTCTATTGATTTTGTTGGGGGGACAAACTTAGAATATTTGATTGATAAAAAAATACAGCCAGAGCTGTTCAAAAATTTTTTTGAACAAAATAAAGTTAATGTCTTTAATATAAACCAAAAAGGAAAAATTGTTCAAATAAGAACATCACCAATCGATGAAAAAAAAGAGTTAAAACTAAGAAAAAGTTTAGAAAAAAAATTTAAGGCAAAATTTGATTTAATGAAATTTGAAACCGTAGGACCAGTTTTGGGTCGTGAGACAATGGTAAGAACAGTCATTGCTTCATTTTTGGCAATTTTTGGGATTTTAATTTATATGAGTTTCGCTTTTAAAAGTTTTAATTTTGCCTTAGCGGCTATTTTAGCGATGTTACATGATTTTTTAGTCGTTGTTGGTAGTTATTCATTAATTTCCCATTTTTTCGGTGCCGAGCTTGACACTTTATTTGTCACTGCTTTGTTAACTACCATGTCATTCTCAGTCCACGATACGATCGTCATCTTTGATAAGATAAGAGAATATTATCAATCAGAAGAGAAAATTGATATAGAATTTGCCGCTAATAAAGCCTTAACGGAAACGATGGTAAGATCGCTTAATAACTCCATGACGATTATTTTTATGCTTTTGGCTTTAATCTTGTTAGGAGGGTCAACCATCCGCTTTTTTGTCATTACCCTTTTGATTGGTACGGTTACCGGTACTTATTCCTCTCCGTTTGTTGCCACACCAATACTTGTCGCTCTTGAAAAAAAGAAGAAACAATAAGCAAAAAGTCTAAAAATTTATTTAATATGAAAATACTACGCTTTTCTCTTGGGCAACTGGCGACGAATTGTTATTTTTTGATAAGAGAAAAAAAGTGTCTCATTATTGATCCTGCCGATGAAGCAGGGTTTATTTTGGAGCAACTTCAGAGAATGAATCTAGTGTTAAGTGGTATGCTGATTACCCATGGTCATTTTGATCACCTAATGGCGGCAGGAGAGGTGCAAAGATCGTTTAAGATTCCTTTATATATTTCCTCTAAAGACCATTTTTTAGTTGATAGATTGGCAGAAACAGCCCAATACTTTTTAGGATATAAACCAATAATTCTACCAATAAAGATAATTAAGAATTTTGAACGTGATGGATTAATGGAAATTGAAAATTTTAAATGGCAAATCTTTTTTACCCCCGGCCACACGCCGGGTAGTTGTTGTTTTTACTTTCCCGACGAGAAAATTATTTTTACCGGCGATACATTATTCAAAAACGGCATAGGTAGATATGATTTTTCATACAGTAACAAAAAAGATTTAAAAAATTCATTAAGAAGGATATTGAGTTTGCCGGAAGAGGTAACTGTTTATCCCGGCCATGGTGAAGAGACAACAGTTGGGAAAGAAAAAAACAAGTTTTCTACTCTCTAATTTTTGAATCTCTCAATTTCCTTTAACAAAGTTTCCCTTTCATTTTTAAGTTTCCCCTCCTCGACGTCGTTAAATATTTGGGATAAAACCTGACCAACTTTTGGACCGGGTTTTATTTTTAAAATTCTCATTACGTCGTAGCCATTAATTTTAAGGTCAGTAATTTTAAAAGGTTCTTTTTGAACTTCAATTAAACGTTTTCTGAAAAGATCAAAACGCCACGAAGTTGCCCTGGCGCCACTACCTAATCTATCAGCAAAGCGTAAACTAATAATATCATCAAGATACTCTTTTCCAACATTTCTAATAAATCGCCTAATGGCTTTATCGGTTTGAATTTCTGAGACAGTAAACTGATGAAATTTAACCAAACGGACAAGTTTTTCTTTTTGTTTTTTAGACAACTTAAAGCGATCGGCGATTTTTTGAGCCAGCTGGGTCCCCGCGACTTCATGGTTGTAAAAAGTAATCAGGTTAGTTTTTTTATCCTGCTTAAAAGTTTTTGCTTTACCAACATCGTGAATCAAGGTAGCAAAGCGGGTGATTGGGTCATTTGATGAGCAATATTTAAGAGCCCTAACAAGATGAGTTCCCACATCATAGATGTGGTGACGTTTGGGACTTTTTTGAGGAATGGCAAAACAAACATCAAGTTCCGGAAGGATAAAAGATAAAAGACCGGTATTTCGTAAAAATAAAATACCTTCTGATGGGTGATTACTCGCCAATATTTTTAAGAATTCATCCCTAATTCTTTCCCAAGAGATTTTAGTAATCAGCGAGGCGTTTTTTTTTATTGATTGTCTGGTTTTTTCCTCAATTAAAAATCCCAATTGGCAGGCTAGACGAATGGCTCGTATTAGCCGAAGAGCATCTTCATTAAATCTTTTATCTGCATCACCAACGGCAACAATAAGTTTTTTTTTAAGATGTTCTTGACCATGATAAGGATCAATTAATTGTTTACCATCATAAGCTATGGCGTTGATAGTAAAATCCCTTCGCGCTAAATCTTCCTCAATCGTATGTGCCCACTTAATCTTTTCCGGATGGCGAAAATCTTTGTATTCTTCTTCCTTTCGGAAAGTCGTTACCTCAAAAATTAATTCTTTTCCATTAATTTTTTGAACAATACCAACCGTTCCAAATTTATTATCATAAAAACTATCAGGGAATAATTCTATAATTTCTTCCGGTTTGGCATCGGTAGCAAAATCCCAATTTTTCACTTCTTGATTGAGTAGTAAATTTCTTATCGCTCCACCGACAATATATATTTGGTACCCTCTTTTTTTAAATGAATTTAAAAAATCATTGACAATTGGTGGCAACATGAACATATTGTTAATAATTATAGCTGATAAGCAAAATTTTATTAAATAATAAATACCCCTTGACAAATTAGCAGAAGTATATTAAGATTGCTAATTATGGAAGATCTAACTCAAAGACAAGTAGATATTTTAAAAGCGATAATTAAGGAGTACTCAGAAAGCGGTAATCCGGTAGGTTCTGAAGTATTGGAAAAGAAATATAAACTGGGTTTTTCGCCAGCAACTATTAGAAATGAAATGGTTGAATTAGCCAAAAAAGGTTATTTAAAAAAAAATCATTTTTCTTCAGGTAGAATTCCTTCAGCAAAGGGATTTCGTTTTTATATTAAATATTTAATGAAGCAAAAAGATCTTTCTACCACCGATGAAATTTCTTATAAAAATAGCATTTGGGATGAACGACAGGAAGCCCACCGTCTCCTTTCTCAAGCAACCAAGGTCCTTTCCCAAAAAACCGGTCTTTTATCTCTAACGGCGACTAATTTTGGCGATCTTTATTATGCGGGTGTTGCTAATTTGTTATCTCAACCAGAATTTTCCGATCTAAGTTTATCAAGAAGTTTGTTTGAAAGATTAGACGAAACTAGTTTTTGGGAGAGAGTATTAGATAAATTTAATAAGATAGAGGAAGAAATTATGTATATGTTAGGAGAAGAAGATTTTCATGATCCTTTATTTGATTCTTGTGGAAGTGTTTTTGGTGAATTTGAGGGAAATAAAATTAAAGGGATAATTGGGGTTGTCGGCCCAAAAAGAATGTATTATGATTTTATTGCTCCCCAGATTAGATATTTTTCGAATTTAATTGAGCAGATTATTAGAGAGCAAGGTTTTTAATATCAATATGAGTAACAAAAAAACGAAAGAATGTTGTAAGAAATTGGAAATTGAAAAATTAAAAAAGGAGATAGAAGAGTACAAAAATAAGTATTTACGCGCCTTAGCTGATTATCAAAATTTAGAAAAAAGAGTGGAGCAGCAACGAAAAGAGTTGATTGATAGCGCTAATGCAAATTTATTATTAAAAATTTTGCCAATTTTAGACAATTTAGAAAAAGCCGAGATTTTTATCAAAGATAAAGGTTTAAAAATGATAAAAGATAGCTTATATCATTTTTTAAAAGCGGAAGGGGTTGAGGAAATTGATGTTTTAGGAAAGGAGTTTGATCCTCAATTAGCGGAAGCGGTTGACGTAATATTGAGTGATAAAGATAATATTGTTGTAGAAGTCTTAAGAAAGGGATATAAGTTTAATAATAGAGTATTAAGAGTAGCACAAGTGAAAGTAAGCAAAAAAGAAATCGAGAAAGGAGCAGAAAAATAATCAAGAAAAGAGCTTATAAAAGGTGATTATATGTAAAATCCTAATTATTTAAATAAAGCTTATTAACTCGTTATTAGTTAATTAAGGATAAAAATATGAGCAAAATCATTGGTATAGATTTAGGAACAACCAATTCTTGTGTGGCAGTAATGGAAGGAGGAAAACCAAAAGTAATTCATTCCCAAGAAGGTAGAAATGTTATTCCATCAGTTGTTGATCCAATAAAAAGAATTGTTGGTGATGTGGCCAAAAGGCAAATGATTATTAATCCAAAAAACACGATTTTTTCGATTAAAAGATTAATGGGGAGACGGTTTTCTGACGAATCAGTCAAATATGATATTAAATGGTTGCCTTATAAAATCAAAGAAGGTCAAAATCAAATGGCCATTGTTGAAGTGGAGGGGAAAGCATTTACTCCCCAAGAAATTTCAGCGATGATTTTGCAAAAAATTAAATCAGACGCTGAGGCTTACTTGGGAGAAAAAGTGGAAAAGGCTGTTATTACGGTGCCAGCTTATTTTGATGATTCACAAAGACAAGCAACCAAACAGGCCGGGGAGATTGCTGGCCTGGAGGTAGTGAGAATCTTAAATGAGCCAACAGCGGCTGCTTTAGCTTATGGCTTAGATAAGAAACATACTCACACGATTGCCGTTTATGATCTAGGAGGTGGGACTTTTGATATTACAATTTTAGAATTAGGTGAGGGCGTTTTTCAGGTAAAAGCAACTAATGGCGACACTCATTTGGGCGGGGATGATTTTGATAAGATAATCTTAGATTATCTTGCCGATGAATTTAAAAAGGAAAATGGAATTGATTTGAGAAAAGATCCGCAAGCGCTACAACGGCTACGCGATGCTGCTGAAAAGGCCAAGATAGAACTCTCTTCTTCTTTAGAAGCCGAAATTAATTTGCCGTTTATTACCGTTAAAGACAATCAACCTCTCCATTTAGTAATGAAACTAACGCGGGCAAAATTGGAATCATTAGTGGCTCATTTAATTGAAAAGACCTTTAAACCAGTTAAGGATTGTTTAAAAGATGCTAAAATTACCGAAAAAGAGGTAAATGAGGTAATTTTAGTAGGAGGGATGACAAGAATGCCGAAAATCATTGATGAGGTAAAAAAATTCTTCGGTAAAGAGCCAAATCGATCGGTTAATCCTGATGAAGTAGTTGCTATTGGGGCGGCTGTCCAAGCCGGAATTATTTCAGGCGAAGCTAAAGATGTTGTCTTACTGGATGTAACTCCTTTAACTTTGGGTGTTGAGACGTTGGGAGGAGTAATGACTCCCCTTATTCAAAGAAACACAACGATTCCAACGGCAAAATCAGAGATTTTTTCAACCGCGGCTGATAATCAAACTCAAGTTGAAATTCATGTTCTTCAAGGTGAACGACCTTTAGCGAAGGATAACAAATCTTTAGGTAGATTTATTCTTGATGGTATTCCCCCTGCGCCTCGCGGGGTACCGCAAATTGAGGTAACTTTTGATATTGACGCCAATGGTATTTTAACGGTAACAGCGAAAGATAAAGCAACAGGAAAATCTCAGGCAATAAAAATTACCGGATCGACCGGTTTGAAGAAAGAGGAGATTGAAAAAATGAAAGAGGAGGCAGAAAAGCATGCAGAGGAGGATAGAAGGGAAAAAGAGAAAATAGAGGCAAGAAATAAGGCGGATAATATGATTTACGTAGCGGAGAAATCTTTAAAGGAGGCTGGTGATAAGGTAAAAAAAGAGCTTAAAGAAGAAATTGAGAAGAAAATTAAAGATCTGAAAGAAACATTAGATAAAGGATCAAAAGAAGAAATTGAAGATAAAACCGCCGTTCTTTCTGAATCACTGCAAAAAATTGGCCAGACGATGTATGAGCAGTCTAATAAGGAACAACCTTCCAATGGAGAAAAAAAAGAGGAGAAAAAAGGAAATAAGGATGTCGAAGAAGGCGAGGTAGTTTCTTAAAATAAAAAAATCAAAAATAAAAATAGCAAGATAAATTTAAAATATTTTTATTTTAATTCTTAGATATATATAAATATATAAATTGATAGTAAATTATTATTTATGGCTGATTATTATGAAATTCTTGGTGTTTCCAGAAATGCCTCTCTTGATGAAATTAAATCTGCTTATCGCAAACAAGCCTTAAAATGGCATCCTGATCGGAATAAATCTCCTGAGGCGTTGGAGAAATTTAAAGAAATAAACAAAGCCTACGAGGTTCTTTCTGATCCGAAAAAAAAAGAAATATATGACCAATATGGAGAAACGGCTTTTAAGACGGGTGGCGGTTTCTCTGGAGATGGGAGAACTTATACTTATCGGGAAGGGCCTTTTACTTATTCTTATACTACTTCTAGTGAAGGATTTCCTTTTGATTTCGAATTTACTGGATTTTCTGATCCTTTTGAGATTTTTGAGCAGTTTTTTGGTTTCCAGTCACCTTTTTCACGGGTGCGTCGTCAAAGAAGAGAACTTTATCAGGCAGTTTTAACTTTTGAGGAGGCGGTCAAGGGGACAGAAAAAGAAGTTATTATCAAAGGAGAAAGAAAAAAAATAAAAATACCAGCTGGTGTAGATGATGGAACGCGAATACGCTTTTCTGATTTTGATTTACAAGTTAAAGTTAAACCCCATCCCTATTTTAAAAGAGAGGGTCAGGATATATATTATGAAAAAGAAATCTCTTATCCGATGGCGGTTTTAGGAGGAGTAGTTGAGGTGCCAACCATTGATGGCAAAATAAAAATAAAAGTTAAACCAGGGACAACAACCGGAACAATGCTAAGATTAAAAGGTCAGGGAGTAATTTACCCTCACTCGTCTCGTCGAGGAGATCAATATGTTATCTTTAAAATAAAGGTACCGGAAAGAGTTTCTTTTAAGGCAAAAAAGTTATTACAAGAGTTAGAAAAAGAACTTTTATAAATTTTAAAAGAGGATAATTAAATGGAACCAAGAGAAGCAGAAATGAAAAACGAAGACAAGCTTGATTTATTTAATCTCCCTTTACTTTGGCATGATGAATTTGATCGAGTGTGGAAATCAGAAGAAGATCATCATTGGCCACTATCAGGAAGCCGTCCCTCTTTTCATAACAAAGATCATCTAGAAGCGGTAGAGGCGGCGATAAGAGCTTATTTTGCGGGATCAAATGAAGAAAATGACCCATTGAACTTAAGAAGTGATTTAAAGAGATGGTGTGAACAGTTTGGTGAGGAAGTTACTTTTGCTCAGTTGCAGGAGATAATGGTTTTGGTAGCAAGATATCATGATGTTGGTAATATAATGAAAGAAGTTAGGGTGGAAGATGGTCAGTTTAAACCAATTTTTTTTGACAAATATACGGCCAAAGACGCAGAAGAGAGGAGTCAGGAAATTATTAGCTTTATCTTAGATAATTCAAACATGGATCCAAATCAAAAAGCCAAGTACAAAAAACTCGCTGTATATTTATTAGGAGAAACAACGTATAGTCTAACCGATAAAGATAAACCTTTTGCCATAGCTATGAGATTTTTTGATCAAATAGGGAATGGCTTGTTTAGTAGAGTGGCTAAAGATGAAATGATATTGGGTTTATTAGCCGAGATGATGGGGGAAAATCCAGACGTACAGATTAATCCACATTTCTTTTGGAATTTTGTCAGAGCTAGACCGGCTGAGTTAGAAATTGACGATAACACACTTGACAAAATTCTTATCGTTTTAGGAAAAAACCTACCTGAAGAAGACACGAGATTTCCCAATCAATTAATGCCAGCGACGGATTTTTTAAGAAAATTTTTTAAGAAAACACCAATCTGATTTTAATTATCCCCCTCGGACGGTTGATGGTAACAAAGCATAAGGTAAATTAATAATAATAAGGGCATAAAATTTATTTTAGCCAAAAAATAATCTTTCACTCCGTGCTAAAATTAGAAAATGAAGATTTTTGTTAAGATTGAAAATAAAAATAATCATCGACTTTTTCAACGAGGAAAAAATCATATTCGTCAGTTTTTAGAAAAAAAAGGATACCAGGAGATTGATTTACCTGTTTTATCGCCGGCACTTATTCCTGAGTCATACCTTGAGGTTTTTGAAACAGAGTTTTATTTTCTAAACGCAAGACAGAAATTATATCTTATCCCCTCACCGGAGCTCTTTTTGAAGAGATTACTGGTGGCAGGAATAGGTGATTGTTTTTACTTAGGTAAGTCATTTCGCAATAGTGAACCATCTTCCTCGCTTCACTCTCCTGAGTTTGAGATGTTGGAGATATATAAAATAGGCGTTGATTATTTAAAATTAGCCGATGAAATTCTAGAGATGTTGAGAAGTCTTAATAGAGAGATTCAGAATTGGCGAGATAAGTTGTCCATGGTGGGACATTATGAAAAGACAAATTGCAAAATTAATTTCGATAAGTGGGAGAAAATAACAGTCGGGCAGGCTTTTGAAAAATATGGGCAAATTTCCCAAAAAGAGTTATTTAATCAAAGGTTATTTTTAATAAAAGCAAGAGAAAAAGGTTATCGGACGGAAGGTTTTTCCTATGAGGAAATTTGGTCGCAGATTTATGTATCAGAAGTTGAACCAAATTTGGGTAAAAATGGTTATCCGACTTTAATTTACGATTATCCAAAAGAGTTGGCGGCATTAGCAAAATTAAATCCTGATAAAAGAACTGCTCAAAGATTTGAATTTTACATTAATGGGGTGGAGTTAGGAGATTGTTATACAGAGCTTGGTGATTGGAGGGAACAGTTAACAAGATTTGAGCAAGAAATAAAAAAAAGAAAAAAAATGAAAAAGATTGATCATCCGATTGACAAAGGGTTTATTGAAGCTTTAAAATATGAACTACCTTTTTGTTCTGGGGTGGCGATTGGTTTGGAAAGACTAATGATGGTTTTATTAGGTCTTTCTTCAATTAACGATTTAAAATTAATTCAGATTGAAATTTAAACAAGAAAACTTATGGAGGTGAACGCAGGCAATCTTAAAAAAGGTGATTTTATTTATCATCAAGGAGAAATTTGGCAAGTACAAAAGGCTGAATTTTATTCACCGGGAAAAGGATCAGCCTTAATGAAGACAAAAATTAAAAATTTAATTTCGGGAAAAAATATTGATTTTACTTATAAATCAAATGAAAAAGTAGAAGTGGTTAATGTAGAAAGTATAGAAATGCAGTATCTTTATAAAGACGATGCTAATCTTTATTTTATCGATGAGCGCGTCTATAACCAATATGCTATTCCTTTAAAAATCGTTGGTGAAATGGCTAATTTTTTAAAAGAAGGAAGCAAAGTTTTTGTTTATCTTCATGAGGATAAGCCGTTGACAATTCGTCCTCCTATGAGTGTAAAACTTAAGGTGGTAGAGGCAGAGGATGCGATAAAAGGAGATACAGTAACGGGGGCAAAAAAACCAGCTAAACTTGAAACAGGAGCAGTTGTCATGGTGCCTTTATTTATTAAAGTAGGCGAGACGATAATTGTTAATCCAGAGACGGGAGAATATACCGGTAGAGGATAAATAAAAATAAGGCAAAAGATTCAAACTTTAACCCAAAAAATCAAAACTTAATTTTAAGACATATGTTAACTATTGGGGAAATTCTTCAAAAAAAAAGATTGGAAAAAGGTTTAAAGTTAAATGACATAGAAAAAAAAATTAAAGTAAGAGAAAAATATCTACAAGCAATTGAAAAAAATGATTGGAATTTTTTTTCTTCAAAGGTTTATATTGTTGGGGTATTAAGACAGTATGCCCGTCTTTTAGGATTAAGCGAGGAAAAAGTTTTAGCTATTTTTAGAAGAGATTATGAGAAAAAGGAAGATATTCGTTTTAAAAGAAGAGTGGCTTCCGGTTATCTTACTCCGGAGACAAAAAGGGTTATTTCAATAGGGCTGGCGATTTTTTTTATTTTTATTTTTATTTATTTTGGTTTTCAGCTGAAAAATTATTTTTCACCACCAAAGCTTATTTTACTTGCGCCTAAAACAGAAAATTTTAAGGGAGAGGATAAAATAAAAATTGTTGGTAAAACAGAAAAAGATACCATGGTGACAATTTTTGGGGAACGGATTTATCAAAATCAAGAAGGCATATTTGAATATCAGCTGCCGCTTTATCCCGGGAAAAATGAATTGGTAATTGAGTTAATAGGCGCCAATGGCAAAAAAACCACTTTTCGTAAAAATTTCTATAAATCTTTCAAGTAAAAATATTTTTAAGGAGCCTTATTTTTTCAATATTAGCAGAGGAGAATATTTTTTTAAAACCAAGCCGTTTAGCTTCTTTAATAATTTTTTCCTCAAAATATACTTGACGAACTTCACCCAATAAGCTAACTTCGCCGATGAAAACGGAATTGGCAGGAGTGGGTAGGTTTTTAAAAGAAGAGATCAAAGAAGCAATTAATCCCAAATCAGACGCGGGGGATTTAATACTTACTCCACCGATGACATTAACATAGACATCATATTTTTCAATTGGCAAATAGAGCTGTTTTTTGGTAACAGCAAGAAGAAGAAGGACTTTATTATAATCAAGACCGGCGACTACGCGACGAGGAAAAGCTAATTGAGTTGGAGCAACGAGGGTTTGTATTTCAAAAAAAAGGGGGCGTTTGCCTTCAATGACGCCAACAATTGCCTTTCCGGGAATAGCACTTTCTCTTTTATCGATAAATACTAACGGATTATTAACTTCTTCTAATCCACTATTGCTCATTTGGAAGATACCAATTTCATCGGTGGGTCCAAAACGGTTTTTAATGACACGAAGAATTCTAAAATGGGAGATTTTTTCTCCTTCAAAATTTATAACACAATCGACCATATGTTCAAGAGTTTTTGGACCGGCAATCTCTCCTTCTTTAGTAATGTGGCCAACCAAAATAAGAGGTAATTTTTGTTTTTTAGCAAAGGCAATAAGTTTTACCGCCACTTCTTTTAGCTGACTAACTGAACCGGCTGGTCCCTCAATATCTTTTGAATAAATTGTCTGAATGGAGTCAATTATCAGTACCTCAATGTTATCTTTCAATTTCTCTACTCCCTCAATAATTCCTTCCACTTGAAGTGTCTCCGAAATGAAAAAGTTATCAATTTTGATATTTAATCTTTCTGATCTTGTTTTTACTTGTTCGGCTGATTCTTCGCCGGCGATATAAAGAACTTTTTTTTGTTGGAGAGATTGCAATATTAAAGTTGATTTACCCACCCCTGGTTCGCCGGTTAAAAGGATGATTTCCCCGGGAATCAGGCCGCCACCCAATACTCTGTCAAACTCAAAAAAACCAGTTTTTATCCTTTGACCAATATTTGTTTTTATTTGTGATAAGGGGAAAACTGTTAGTTTTTTAACCGGCCTTTTTTTGTTGGCGGTTTCTTGAAGAGAATCAGGTTGTTCTTTCAAACTACCCCATTGAAAGCAATTGGGGCAGCGTCCAAGCCAAGAGGCAGAACCATAGCCGCAGTTATCGCAGATGTAAAAAGACATGCTTTCCCTTTTATTTGTTAAGTTGTTTAATTAATAATTATAATTGAAATCTTTTACTCAATAATGGAGATTTTTACATTTTTTCCACTGTTTTTATTCCCAATAAATATAACCCCTTTTTAATAATTAATCCAGTTGCTTTGGTGATTGCTAAACGTAGACTGCGTGTTGGTTCGGGGGTTTTTAAAATTGAATATTTTTGATAAAAAAGATTGAATTTTTGAGCTAAGTCATATAAATAATTAGCTATATAATTGGGAGCTAAATTTTTAGCTGCTTGTTCAACAACTTCAGGAAATCGGGTTAATAACTTTAATATTAAAACTTCTTCCAACTCCATTTTAGATTCGATTGATGCAAAATCTTGTATTTTAATTTTTTTATTTTGATTTTTTTTCAAGACGCTTTGGCAGCGAACATAGGTATAAAGCAGATATGGGCCAGAGTTGCCTTCCAGAGAAATAGACTCATTGAAATCAAAAGCAATAGGACTTTTAACGCTATTTTTGAGTAAAGAATATTTTACCGCCGCTATTGCCAAAGCTTCCGCGATATTTTCTTCAGATTTAAAACGTTCTTTTATTTTTATTTTTGCTTCATCAATTAACCAGTTTGCCTCAATAATGTTTCCCTCTCGGGAAGACATTTTTCCTCTTTTTAACTTAACCCATTCGTAGGCTAAATGATATTGCTTGTTTTGATATTTTTTTGGGTTAAGAAGTTCTTCCACTTTAAAAGTAACCTTAAAAAAACTTGTTTGCTCTGGTGTGACAACATGAATACATTTATCAATTTCACCAAAATCACCGAATTCTTTTTCGGCTAAAGCCAACTCTTTTCCTTCATAAGTAGGAAAACCCAATGAGTTAATGAAAACTCTGGTGTCCAATCCATATTTTTTTCCGTTAAAGACAATGGCTCCTTGACTTTTCTCCAAGATTCCCTTATTAAGTAATTCTTGGCAGATATCAATAGCTCTTTTTGCCATTTGGCTTTCAAAATAGAACTGATCAAAGCGAGTGTCGAGTCGGTTATAGATCAGGTCAAAATAATCTAAACTCCATTGTCTTGTTTCTTGCCAAAGAGAAAGAATCTTTGGATCTTGCTCATAAATCATTTTATTGACCACCAATATTTCTTCTCTGGTTTTTTTATCTTCTTCATATAATTTATTTCCTAGGGTATAGGCTTTTCCTATAAATTCAATTTTGTCTTTTAATGTCTTTAAATTTTTAATTTTTGTTTTTTGATCTTGGATTGCATAAAGACATTTGGCGATATGTAATCCGACATCTCCTTGATAATTAACCCGCAATACTTTATTGCCAAGTATGTCAAAAACTCTTGCTAATGATTCGCCGATTGAAATATTGCGCAAGTGACCAATGTGAAACAATTTATGAGTATTAGGTTGGGCAAACTCAATCATGATTTTTTTTGCTGGGCCAAAATGAATTTGAGGAAAGACAATTTTACCTTCGATAATTTTTTTAAGTTCTGATAATAAAAATTCTTTCGATAACCAAAAGTTTATAAATCCTGGTTCAATTACCTCAATTCTTTCAATCATTTTCTCTTTAGGAAATTTTTTAGCAACATCTTTTGCTAACTGAAAAGGAAGTTTTTTTATTTCTTTAGCAAGTTGAAGAGCGATATTCGTCGCATAATCGCCAAATTCGGGATTGGTAGGGTGTTCTAATTCTATGTTAATATTATTTTTAATATAAAAATACTCAATGGTCTTTTTTAATTTTTCAATAATTTTTTGCTTTATCATTGGTTTATATCATAACATAAATAAGGATTGATTTCTTTTTAAAAGTTTCTCTTTGTCAAAATATCCTAAATTTGATTTTTTAATAGCTTTCTCAATTACAGCTATAGTTTGATCATAGGTTTTTCTATCAACAGGATAAGGAATTCCATCTTTGCCGCCAAAGGCAAACGTATAACGGACAGGATCTTCATAAGAGGGAGAAGCACCGAAAATTAACTCTGAGATGAGGCTAAGGGCACGGATGGTTTTTGGTCCAACACCTTCGGTCATTAATATGTCTTCAAAACTTTGTCTTTGTTTTTCAACAATATTATTAAGAGCTTTTTCTAATCTTTTGTTCTGAAAAAAGTTTGCCTGGTTTAAGAAATGATGATTGTGAAAATCTTTATCTGAAAGGTTAACTAATGTTAGTTGATGACAGTCTTTTTTAAACCTTTTGATTTCGCAAAATAAATCTTTTTTATGGTTGACAAGTTGAATTATTCCTTCTCGATTGGGAAGACTCTTTTTAGCGGTTAAGTTTAAAACTTGAGAGAGAGTAATTTCGCTATGGATAGCGCTGTGAGGTTCAATAGTTAAGTCCAGAATCTTTTGGGAATACCAATGATAACGGCGGGCTTTTTGAATATTTGTGTTCATGCCTTGCTGAATCACCGCCCAACTACCTGATTTTGTAAAAATAAAATTATGATGATATATCTGGAAGCCGTCTTGAATAAGGGCAGAATCAACTTTTGCCGTTAATTTTGAAAGATAACAATATTTCTTTAATTGTGTTGGGTTGAGGTTAATTTTTTCAGCCCAAAATAATATTTCTTCAGGAGTTTTTCTGGAAGTTTTCCCTTTTCCACCAGTAATAAATACTCCCAGATCGGATTCTAATCCTTTAAGAGCTTCTTTTATTGCGGCCATAGTAGTTGTTGTCAGTCCGGAAGCATTCCAATCAAAGGCAAGAAGGGAACCTAATGCTTGAAACCAAACTGGGTCAGAAATTCTTTTCAAAAACTCGTCATTTCCGAAATATTCAATTATAGAAACAACGATTGTTTTACTCAGTTTAACCATTCGTTCAAAAAGCCAAGAAGGACAGCGACCATAATCAAGAGTGAAAGTAGCGACAGCTCGATGCATAAATTAAAATTAATAGGTAATTTAACTAGGAAAGAATTAGATGTTAAAATTTTAATAATTGCTAATTGAATTATCAAATTGGATGAAATAAAATAAATAATATGAAGGGAAAATTAATTTTGATTGCGATATTAGTAATTTTGTTCACCATTTTTATTTTAATTCGTTTTTTTATTCTTGATCAACAAAACGTTTATGGAAAAGTAGAAATTATTTCCTCACCAACAGCGACAGTTTTTATTGATAATATCGCTGTTGGTAAGACACCATTCGAAAGCAAGTACAAGGTAGGGGAGTATCTTATTAAATTAATTCCCGAAGGGACGGCTACAGAAGCGGCTTCCTGGTCTGGGAAAATAAGAATTTATAAAAACGCTAAGACTTATGTAAATCGAGAATTAGGCTCTTCCGATATTACTTCGGCTGGTGAAATTTTTACGACGACTAAAATGGAAAAACGACAAAAAAGCCCGGATTATGGTGAGATTTACGTTGAAACAGAACCGCCAGGAGCACTTATCACTCTTGATAATGATGAGAAAGGGGTGGCTCCCCTTATTATGGAAAATGTTTTAAGGGGAACGCATGAGCTTTCTGTCTTTATACCAGGGTTTTTTAGAAGAACGCAGAAAATCCATGTCGAACCCGGTTATCGAGTTAATGCCTATTTTAAATTAGCCATTGATGAAAAACAAAAAATAGCAACACCAACACCAGCGGTAGGTAAGGAAGCCACATCAAGCGCTGAAACTTTAAAAAACTATGTTCTTATCAAAGACACCCCCCAAGGTTGGTTGCGAGTACGCGTAGATGCATCGATTGAAGCCTCAGAAGCAGCTAAAGTTAAACCCGGACAAAAATATGAATTATTAGATGAAAAAGCGGGTTGGTATAAAATCAAATTTAATGGAAATGAAGAGGGATTAGTTTCAGGAAGTTTTGATGAGGGGTGGGTTTCGGCACAATATGCCACCAAAGAAAAATAAAGATCAAAATATCTTTTCTTCTATTTTTTACTTTTCCAGATAACTTTATTATAAAGAATATAAGAATACGGGATAATTATAAGAGTTATTATTAAGATTTTATACAGATACCAAAGCTTTTTACCAAAAATATTTACTAAAGTTTGCATTCCGATACTTTGAATAATAATTGAACCCGACGAGACGAGATTGAATTTTAAAAATCCAACAAAAAAGTTTCTGCTTGATCTTTCTATCTTTTTATAAGAAAAACTCCAAAAATTATTAAGTAAAAAATTTGAGATGATGGCTATTTCAGTACTAACAACAGTTACTAAGAAGACTGGTTGATGAAGTTTTTGTATTCCTATATAAGAGATTCCAAAGTCAATCATAAAACCAACAATTCCTACAATAACAAATTTAATAAATGAGGAGTTAAATAAAATATAAAGAAAAATTTGAGTTATATATTGTGTGGCGTTTATTTTTGATTTACCCCAACCTCTTTCTTTAAAATGGATTGGGATTTCACTAATTTTAGCATGACTTTTTAAAGCGAAATCCAAAAGAGCAATTTGAAAAACATAACCGGAATAGTTTTTAATATGATTAAAGCTTTTTTTGACAAGCCATGATTTAATAGCTCGGTAGCCGGAAGTCCAGTCAGTGATAGAGAGTTTCATAAATCCTAATCGGAGTATATAGTTGCCGATGATGGAAAAAATCTTACGATGTATAGCCCATTTCTTTGGAATAGAGCCACTTGAGATATAGCGTGAACCAATGACAAAATCAGCTCCTTCTTCTATTTTTTTTAAGAAAATTGGGATTTGTCTTGGTTCATGAGACAAATCAGCGTCCATCTCAAAGAAAAGATAGGGATTAATTTTATAAACAGCAAAATTAAAACCTTCGCAGTAAGCCTTTCCTAGGCCTTCTTTTTTTGTTTCCACTAAGTGCATTCGAGGATATTTTTTCATTAGGTTCAACACGATTTTTTTAGTGCCGTCACTTGATTGGCTGTCGACAATAATTAAGTGAATTTCCCATTTTTTTAAAATTTCTTCTTTTTTAATCTCCTTAAAAATTTGAGGAATAAGTTTTTCAATATTTTTTGCTTCATTATAAGTTGGTAGAATAATAGCTACTTTTCTCATAAAGTTGTTTTTTTAAAATAGTTAATAGTTATTTTTAAACCTTCTTCAAGCGGTGTATTCGGTGACCAATTTAAAAGTTTTTGTGCTTTAGCAATATCAGGTCTTCTTTTTACCGGATCATCTTCAGGTAATTTTTCACTAAAAACAATTTCACTTTTTGATTGAGTAATCTTTTTAACTAGTTGAGCGTATTCTAAGACACTACGTTCTTCTGATGCACCAAGATTAACGACTTCACCTTTAGTTTTTGGATAGTTCATAAGACGAATTAACCCCTCAATCATATCATTAATAAAACAGAGAGAACGGGTTTGTTGACCATCTCCATAAATAGTTATTGGTTTATTAGTAATGGCGCTGATAATAAAATTAACAATCATTCTTTTATCCTCTTTTCGCATCATTGGGCCATAAGTGTTAAAAATTCTCGCGATACGGGCATCAAGATCGTATTTGCGCCAAAAATAGGCCGTTAAAGTTTCACCAAACCTTTTTGCTTCATCATAAACGGAGCGAGGCCCAATCGGAGAAACGTTACCAAAATAAGTTTCTCTTTGAGGATGCTCTAAAGGATTTCCATAAACTTCTGAGCTTGAGGCAAAAAGAAATTTAGCTTGGTTTTTTTTCGCTAATTTTAAAAGATTAAGGGTTCCTAACGTGTTAACTAACATTGTTTCTAGTGGTAGTTGATGGTAGCTGATTTTACTATGATGGTTGGGTGAGGCGGGAGAGGCTAGATGGAAGACTGCGCCGATTTTTATCTTTGGTTCAAATGGTTTAATAACATCATGTTTAATAAAAGAAAAATTTTTATTTTTAAGAAGATCTTTTATATTATTTATTGAACCAGTTATTAGATTATCAACACAAATGACCTGATGATTTTCTTTAATTAATCTTTGACAAAGATGAGAACCGATAAATCCTGCCCCGCCGGCAACAAGAATATTCATAATGATTTACGTCCAATCGAGTAATACTTAAATTGCAATTTTTTCATTGTTTCTGGAGAGTAGATGTTTCTTCCATCAAAGATAAAAGGATGTTTCATTAATCTTTTTACTTTATCTAAATCAATTTGTTTAAATTCATTCCATTCAGTGGTGATTATTAGAGCGTTAACATTTTTAATACAATTATATGGATTAGAGTAATATTTAATTTTTTCGCGGTAAAGTTTTTTAACATTGTTTATGGCGATTGGATCATAAACTGACAAAGAGAATTTATATTGAAGAAGTTTATCAATGAAGAAGAGAGAAGGGGCGAAGCGGATATCGTCAGTTCCTGGCTTAAAAGTCAATCCCCAAATGGCCAATTTTTTCCCCGGAGCGTGTTTTAATATTTTGTTAATAAAATTTTCCTTTACTAATTGATTAATAATATCTACTTCTTCAAAAAAACTAGCATTTATTCCTAAAGATTGACCGATTTTGATCAAAGCTTTGATATCTTTTGGTAAGCAACTGCCTCCGTAACCAAGTCCAGGATTCATAAATACTCGACCAATTCTTTTATCAAGACCAACCGCATCCAAAACCGCTTCAACATCAGCGCCTGTTTTTTCACAATAAAAAGATATTAAATTGGCAAAAGAAATTTTAGTAGCTAGCATCGCATTAGCCGCGTATTTAATTAATTCGGCCGAAGCTAAATCAGTAATCACCCTTTTTCCACTGATGGGTTCATGTAATTTTAATAAAAGATCAATTGCTTTCTTAGATTCAGAACCAATAACAACCCGATCGGGGTTTAAAGTGTCATATAGGGCTGTTCCCTCACGCAAAAATTCAGGGCAAGAAGCAACTGCAACAGGGGTATTTTTTGGTTTATGTTTTTCTAAGATTTTTTCAATTTTTTTATTGGTGCCAACAGGAACAGTGCTTTTACAAGAGATAACGGTTAAGTTTTTTTTGTTATTAGGTAAAGTTTCGGCAATCTTTCGAGCCACATTGAAAACGGCGGAGAGATCAGCTTCGCCGTTATTTTTTGGCGGTGTTCCCACGCTGATGAAAACTATTTCTGAGGATGCAATTGGCTCTTTATAGCTTAAGGTAAAATTAAGACGACCGGCTTTTAAATTTTTTTTAAGCAGTTCCTCTAATCCTGGTTCATAGATTATTGGATCACCTTTTTTTAATCTGTCAATTTTTTCTTGCGTGTGGCCAATAACCCAAACTGTGTTGCCAAAGTCAGCAAAGACACAAGCACTAACTAACCCAACATAACCGTGACCGATAAAAGTAATTGTCATAGGGTTTTATTTTAAATTGTTGGTTTTTAATTTGCAAACAATTTTTGAGAATTATTTTTTTAATATTCAAATAAAGAAAATTAATCTCTGCCTATTAATTGATTAAAAGCTTAAAAGCTTAGGCTTCATAATTGTGTAGTTGTTGGATAATTTCATGAAGACCTTTCTCAAAAGTCTTCATTCGATAAAAATTATTTTTTTTACTTTTAATTACCGCATATTGAGGTCGTTGGGCGCGGTTTTGAGAGTAAAGCTTGTAGGTGGTTGGTTGAACAAGTTTTTGGTTAAGATTAAAAATTTGAGCAATTAGTTTACCTGCCTCGTATGGAGAGAGACTGTTGGCTCCTACGAGATGGAAAATTCCTGGAGAGAAGTTATTGAGAAGATATTTTAAAGCGTAAACAAAGTCGTCAATAAAGGTTGGTGTCATTTTTGAGTCGCTTACCATAGACAAGGTTTTTTTTTGTTCAAGGAGGGATTTAATATTTCTTACAAAATCTTTTTTTTGTTTAAAATAGGCTCTATAGGGGTAATCAAGACGGATAATCATTGCTCTATTACGGACAATTTTTTCTCCTTCGTATTTTGTTAAACCATAATAAGAGATAGGATTGGGTTGGCTATCTTCAAAATAAGGAGGTTTAGCACCATCAAAAACAAAACCAGTGGAAATATAAACAAAATTTTTCTTTTTTTGAGAAACTATTTCAAAGACATTCTTTGTGCCTTCTACATTAATTTTGTAAGCCAGTTCTTTATTTTTTTCCGCGCCATCAACATCGGTATAAGCCGCTAAATGAAGAAAAATATCAAAATCGAGATTTTTTAAAATACAATAAACTTGTTCTTTATTAGTAATATCCATCGTTTCCTTACCAATGTTAAAAAACCTAAACTCATCTTTTAAAAGCTCAATTATTCTTGATCCTATTAAGCCGTCTCCCCCTGTGAGAGCGATTTTAATCATAGATTTAAATTAAAAACTTTCCACCTTGGAGGTGGAATAAGTGGAATAAATATGACGCCTTTGGATTTTTATTTTTATTTATCTTTGTAAATCTTTTTTAGTCATTTTAACGGTCTTTTTCATGGTTTTCTTTATTTTTTGTACTGTTCTTTATAATACTTTTGATATTCACCACTTTTAACTTGTCGCCACCAATCTTGGTTTTTTAAGTACCAGTCAACCGTTAGTTTTAATCCGGTTTCCAGGTCAACAGTTGGTTGCCAGCCCAACTCATTTTTAATCTTACTCCAGTCAACAGCATATTTTCTGTCGTGACCAGGCCGATCCCTAACAAATTCAATCCAACTTTCATCTTTATTCATGATTGTCAAAATTTTTTTGACAACTTCTAAATTAGAGATGTCCTCTGTTAAGCCACCAATAAAATAAGTTTCACCCACTTTTCCTTGATTAATAATAAGATCAATTGCTTGACAATGATCTTCAACATAAAGCCAGTCACGAACATATAATCCATCGCCATAAATTGGTACTTTTTTACCTTCAATAATATTGGTAATCGCCAAAGGAATTAATTTTTCCGGAAATTGATAGGGGCCATAATTATTAGAACAATTAGAAATGGTAATAGGTAATTGATAAGTATAATAATAGGCTTTGACTAAATGGTCAGAGGCTGCTTTTGAAGCAGAGTAGGGACTGCGTGGATGATAGGGGGTTTTCTCATTAAATTTTTCATGTGAGTGTAAAGGTAAAGCACCAAAGACTTCATCAGTTGAAATATGATGAAATCTTTTAACTTTATTTCTTAAAGAGGCCTCAAGCAAAACATAGGTTCCCTCAATATTAGTTTTTATAAAAGGAGCAGGGTCTAAAATTGATCGATCAACATGGCTTTCAGCAGCAAAATGAATGACGGTATCAATTTTTTCCTCTTTCATTAACGAATTAACGAGTTGACCATTACAAATATCACCTTTTACAAATCGATAATGAGGATTATTTTCTAACGCTTTAAGATTTGTCAAATTCCCAGCATAAGTTAGTTTGTCTAAATTGACAATTATGTCTTGAGGGTATTTCTTAAGCCAATACAAGATAAAATTTGAACCAATAAAACCAGCTCCACCAGTGACGAGAAGTTTCATAATTTAGGTTTTAATTTTCTTCTTTTAATTTTTTTTATTGAATAAATAATAGCTTTATTTAAGTCGATATTTTTAATTCTTGCGAAACGAAGAATAGCCACTAAAATATCACCCAATTCTTTTTCATATGTTTCATCTTTTTGAGCGGCAAGATTAGTTGGTTTTCTTCCGTGGGCGGCAAGATATGCTCTTGCCATTTCTCCCACTTCTTCTACTAAAGATAAAATTAACATTGAGCCAAATTCCTGTTGATTTTTCCATTCACGATCAATTTCTTCTAATTTTTTGTAATAACGACCAAAAGGGGAGATAATTTTTTTTTGTTTCATAAAGATATTATAACAAGGATAAGCATAAAATTTTAAAATTAATTTCTTAAAATGACTTAAAGATTAACAAGGAAGCAAAACTTAATGATTAGAATGATATAATTGCTTATATGTTTCAACCGGATTTATTTAAAAATAAGGATTTTTCCAATAAAGAAAGAAAAAGTAAGAAAATTAACTGGCTTTCTCATTCAGCGCTGGAGGAGTTAAATCGCTGCCCTCGTTGTTTTTGGCTTTCATATAAAGAAAAAATTAAATTACCAGAAGGCATTCAATCAAGATTGGCTAACCGTTTTGATACTATTATAAAAAAATATTTTAATAGTTATCGGGGAAAAAATAATTTACCTCCTTTAATTCAAGGGAAGATTCAAGGCCAGCTTCAGAATCCTTTCAGAGACACCTATTTTTATCAATTTAATGATGATTTCGGTTTTTATGGAAAATTAGATGAATGTTTAGTTGATGATAATGGTAATCATATTCCCGTTGATTTTAAGACCTCTTCATCTGATCCGCGGGAAAAAGAAATCCTATCTGCTTATCAAAATCAAATTGATGGATATTTATTTTTACTCGAAAAAAATGGTTTAAAAGTGGCTGATTTTGGTTATTTAATATATTTTTTTCCGGAAATGACTATTGAATTATCCAATGGTTTCCCAATGATTATTCACATTGTTAAGATTGAAAGAAAAACAAAAGATATTAGAAAAAAAATCGAAGAAGCAATCACTGTTCTTAAAAACTCAATCCCAGATTCAGCCAAAGATTGTGTTTTTTGTCAATGGTTTGAGGATGTTAAAAAATATTATTGAGCCATCCTTATTTTCTATAGTATAAAAAATTATTATATTATTATGACAGAAAGACATCGAGAAAGACATCTAAATATAGGACCCATAGTTTCATGGCTAAACCCTGCCTTGATAGAAAGACGCATATATGCAAGGAGGATTGAGGAATTAGGAGGGCGGGTTGTTTTTTTAGGAGATGGTTTTAATATTAGATTGGGGAGGATTTTTAATGAGTCACTATTGGGATCAGAACCAGATCAATCTACACTCTCTTCCCACGAAAAAGATTTACGAAATCTGCCTAGAGGAGAATACATTGTTATTACTATTAGTGATTTGGATGGAGTTTATACTGATCCTTTGGGAGCGATTTTTTCCAGAGAAAAAAGAAATATTCCTTTAGGTCATTTTAGAATATTAAGAGAAATTATCAAGGCCTCAGATTTTGCTTTTCTCGTAACTAGCCGTATAGATCCCGATTTATTTGGAAAGAAATTTCCAATTTTCCAAAGGTTAGTTGCTATGTTTAAGAGGAGTGGAATATATAATTTTCCCTTTTGTAATTCCTCAGCGGTAATAAAATTAAGAAGACTAAGTAGAGGTAAATTTAGTGGAAACGAATTGGTCGTACAAGTTGGAAAACCTCTTAATATTGAAAGAAGAGTTGCCCAATTAGAGGAAATAATTAGAGATTGCACCGGTGGTAATCGCGATAGTAGTAGTAATGATATTGATAACATTAATGATAAATTCGTCGTTTATATTATTGGAAGTAGTCATTCTGATCGCGAAGCTGTTTTAAGACTATGCCAAAGAAATCCTCAATGGGCTAAAAGAATTGTTTTTTTCGATACAGGTCATTTGTTAATTTAATTTTTTTAATATTGGCTTGTTAATTAAATTTTCCAAAATTTGCCACCTTTTCTTTTTAACTTCATATGGAACATCATCTTTCATTACTTTACTGGCAGCTGTCATTGGTCGAGGAGAATACATAGCAATATAAGCTTTTTCAAAACCAACCTCTTTACAAAGTTTAACAGTGTTTTGAAACTCTTCATCAGTTTCCCCACAAAATCCAACAATAATGTCCGTTGTAAATTTTACGTTTGCTATTTCCTTTTTGATTTTTAATATTAATTCGACATAGTCGGATGCATTATACCATCGGTTCATTCTTTTTAAGACATTATTATCTCCTGACTGGACTGGTAGATGGATTGTTCGAGTAATATTTTTATTTCTTTTTATTACCTCAATTAGCTCATCAGAAAAATCCCAAGGGTTACTTGATATAAAATCAATTTTTTCAAAACCTAATTTCGCCACTGATTCTAACAGGTAGGGAAAAAGAGTGGGGATGCGGTAACGTCCTAAGTGCTTTACATACACAGGTTTAATATTTTTAATATTTAATTTAAACTTTTGACTTTTGCTTTTTGACTTTTTACTTTTAAAATATTTTTCTGACAAATCTTGCTCTCCTTCAAGTTTTTCTTTTTTTAAAATTAAATCGGCTCCATAAGAATTAACATTTTGCCCTAAAAGGGTGATTTGCCGATATCCTTTATTTTTTAAGTCAATTGCCTCCTCCATAATATCTTCAAAAGGGCGACTGATTTCTCTTCCTCTAGTAAAAGGTACGACGCAAAAAGTACAAAAGTTATTGCAACCATTTGATATCGGAATCCAAGCATGAATTTTGTTTGTTCTTATTGGACTAAAGTCAAAACCAACTTCTTCAATCGGCATAAACTCATCAACCTCAGGCATTCGCGTTCTCAACCTTTGTAAGATTTTTCCACTTTTGTCTCTAAAGGCTAAGCCGACCATACAGCCGGTAACGATAATTTTTAATTGTCGATTTTTAGTTTTTAAGTTGTTTAAATTTTTTACTAAGCCGTAAATTCTGTCTTCAGCCGATTGGCGGACCATGCAGGTGTTAATAACGATATAATCAGCCTCTTGATAATTTTTTGCCGCGGTCATTCCCCTTGTTTCCAAAGAAGCCGCTAGTCTTTCTGAATCGGCTTTATTTTGTTGACAGCCAAAGGTTTTGATAAAGTATTTCATAATCTAAATGGAAGTAATAATTAAATAATTATTGGCTTTATCTCCCTTATTTTATAAAAAAAGTTATAAAGATTGGCAATGAATTCTTATAATGATAAAGGATGACAATCTTTAACTATTTTTAAATGATGTTAGTTAATTTATCTGCCTCTTTATTTTTCTCTCTGGGAATTTGTTGATAGATGAATGGAAGATTGATTTCTTGTTCTAAGATTTTTATTTTCAAAATGTACTCCTTTATTTTTCCGCTTTTTACTTTATAAAAGCCATTGATTTGATTAACCAAAAGTTGCGAGTCACTGAAAAGAATAATTTTATCAATGGGGTATTGATTTTTTATTTTTTTTATTTTTTCTAAAGCACATATTACTGCTTGATATTCAGCTTCATTATTAGTGGCAATACCGATCGATTGTTGATGATGAAAGATTTTTTTATTATCTAAATAAAAAATCACTCCAATAGTGGCTGGCCCCGGATTATTTTTTGCTCCCCCATCAGTATATACTTTGAGAACATTCATTTTTTTATTTTTTTAACTTTTTCAATTAATAAAATAAAGACTAAAAGAATAATTATTAAAGAGCAAAATACGACTAATTTTTCCATTCCTTTTAAAAATAAAGCCGCCACGCCTAAAATAAAAGAAACAAGCCAATAAAAAATAGCAATCCGTCTTCTTCCCCAACCGATTTCTAAAAGGCGATGATGGAAATGACCCCAATCGGCTCGAAAGGGTGATTTTTTGTTTTTGAGTCGGCGGATAATTGTGTAAACGGCATCAATCATTGGAACTGATAAGATTAACATAGCTGTTCCTAGTTTTCCAAAAGATAGGATAGAAAGAATGCCGAGGAGAAAACCGGCTAAAGCGCCACCGCCATAACCAGGCATAATTTTTTGTGGGTAGAAATTCCATGGTAAAAAACCAAGATAAGCTCCGGCGACAATGAAAGAGAAAAGAGTTGTTGTTTGAATTGAAATATCATGGGCGCTAAATCTTTGAGAAAGAAGGCCTAAAAAGGCTGCCGTAATAGCCACAAATCCCGGTAATTGCCCATCTACTCCTTTGCTCCAATTAACCATATTTGTTGTCCAAGCAAGCCAAAGGATAGCGGCAATATCAGCGATAACTAAAATACTCCGAGGACCAAAAAGATTAAAATTAATTTTCCAAGTATCAAGGTAAATAACACCATCAAAGGGATTGGAAATATAAGGAATACCCAAGCCAAAACCAATGACTAAAGCGGAGATTAATAAATTGGCAAAAAATCTAAATTGAGGGGAAAGATCAACATAATCATCCCAAAGACCAAGACAAACCATTAAAAAAGAAGCAAGTAAAATTCCCACCAAGATTTTGTCAGGAGATAAAAAAATCAAAGAAGTAAGAAGGATCCCCAAATAAATTGGCAAGCCTCCTCCTCGGGGGATAATACCAGTGTGAGTATGAGCCGGGTGATATCTTTTTTTAGGATTGGTAACAAGATGAATTTTTTTTGCCAAAATGATGGTGGGGATAGTCAAGATAAAGACAAAAAAAGCTGATATTAATGAGATAAAAATTAATTTCATGTAATTAGGAAAATGATTTTAATAAAAATTAAAGTAAGGGTAATAATTAAAAAAAGATTTAAATAGTTAATAATTCTTATTACTAATTGGTTATCGGAAAAAAATTTTTTTTGGATATATCTGTTAAAAAAGAAAAAAAAATTAATCATAAAGGGAAGAAATAAAATCATCCACCAATCAGCCAATTGTTCTTCGCCCCAGCTTCTTGAATAAAAAAGAGGAATTTGCGGAGGCAGACGATTTAATTTTAAAAGAAATACAATTAATATCAAAATGTTGCTCACCAGAAGTAGGTAAGTCATAACTTATATTATAATCTTTTTGTAAAAGAGAAAAAAATAATTATTATTATTGAGGGTTTTATCTATTACTGGTGGCTTTGAGGCGTATTGATAAGGGGAGTATTTATGAATTAGATGGTTTTTTTGGATAAATATTTTGGTAAAATAATTAAAAATCAATTCTAAATATTAAACTGATATTATAATCGATTTCTATCATTTTGCTGATTTCCGGAGTCGTCTAATGGTAGGACAACGGGCTCTGAACCCGTTTATCTTCGTTCGAGTCGAAGCTCCGGAACCAAATAAAAGAATAAAGAATTGTATTTAAACGGCAATAATTATAAGGATGATTGGATATCATAATGGGTTTCAGAAGTTAAAATAAAAGCCTTCTTAGGGTAAATTGGGAGTCTATTAATGATTTTTTCTTTTGGAATAAGAACTTTTCCTACATAATTGGGAATTTCCTCATAAGTTTTGCCATAAATATATACTTTATTTTCATTGAAATAATATTGAGCCACATGAAAATCTAATTCATTAGTAACATATAAAACATCTTCTTTTTTGGCTAATGTTTTAATTTCTTTTATTATGCTTCTTACGTCATTTTTTTTTCTTTCTTTTATTTGAACTTGGTGATAATTTATTGTGAATAAAAAAATAATAATCAGGGTGATGATGCGAGGTACAATTTGTATTCTTTCCAGAATAAAAACAATAAGGAGTAAAAAACCGACTGTAGAAAAAATTAAATAGCGTGGTAAAAAAATTGGTTTAAAGAAAGAAATAATACCCACTATTAGTGGCATGGCCGTTCCCCAGATTAACAGAGAATAAAAAAGTCTTTTAGAAAGGGATCTTTCGCCATGAATTTTTGAAAAGCTGACGCCGATGAGGAGCATAAAAAATAGGGATAATTTTAAAACTGACTGATTATAGAATTTAAAATCAAATTCATAGCCGGTATAGATAATTCCTAAGAGGGAAATAAAAGCGTGGAAGCTAATTTTCTTTATCCAAAATGAATGAAAGAAATCATTTTTCTGAATTAAGAGAAAGATTAACCAAGGAACAAAAAATAAAAAAATAATTAAGTAATTAATAACCATCAATGAGAAAATGTTTTTCTTTTTATTAAAAAGCAATAAAAATATAATTTGATTTATAATAACCAATATCATAAAATAATGGGTGTAAAGACCAAGGAGAGAGGAAATAAGATGGATTAAGGGATTATTTTTATATTTACCAATCAGAATCTGATAAAAAGCATAAAAAGAAAGAACAGCAAAGAAAGCAAACATAGTATACATTCGGGCTTCAAAAGCATAATAAAGAAGAAGGGGATTTAAAATGACCAAAATTAAATAGATAACAATAAAGAAAGATGACTTAATTTTTAAGATTTTAATTAAAAATAAAAAAAATACATATACGGTTGCCCAGAAGAATATTAGAGATAAACTTCGTAAGACAATTTCTGAGCTGCCAAAAATTTTCATCCAAAAGTGAAGGATGATATAGTAAAGAGGTGGGTTAAAATCTTGGGCAGTTAATGATAGGATTTCAAAGATATTTCTTTTAGCTAAAAGATAAGAGAATGCTTCGTCACGCCAGAAGGATTGGATAAAAAAGGTTAAAAAAGTGTTTTCAAAAAGATAATTTAACATTGTTGATTAATTAAAACAGAATCTCCTAATTTGATCAAAATATATGAAGAACTTCTCAAACTTTCTCAGTTACTTTATATTCTATTCTCTTTCCCAATAAAATTCTAGTATGAGCATCAAGTGCTGGCAGAGCAGAAAAGAAAAATGAGACGATTGGTAATAAATACCATTGAATGATAAGAAAGGGAAGAAACTGTAATTTTGTTTTTTGATTAAGCTTTTGACGAAGTTTAATATCAAGATAAATGTAAAAAATTAACATTATTGAAGCAAAAGTAAGAATTAGGGCAGAAATTTTAGGAAGAAGAAAACCTAACACTGTTCGTTTAAACACCGGATTAATAAGAGGTGGAATCGAGGCAGAAAGAGTTAGAATGAAAAAAGAAGTTGGCCATAAAAGATGATGTTCGGCGAGAAAGAAAATCTTTTTTAATTTTATAAAGGAAGGAATATGGGGGGTGATAAAAAATTTTTTAAGAGAATAACCAATATCACTTACTCCCCAAGCCCAACGTCTTTCTTGATCATATCTTCCCAATGATGTCTTTAAAAGGTTCCCTGAATATACTGCGTCTCCATTGACGATAGTGTAAAGAGGGATAGTGGCCACTTTTTCGCCAAATTTAAAAAATGCCTGTAAGTATATATGCCAATCTTCCGGAATAATATCCACCTCCCAAAAATTAACTTGTTTCAAAAGCCAGAGATTGGTAGAATAGGTTGATATTTGGATTAAATTTTCTTTATAGGTTAGAAAAGCAAGTCGGAGAATAGAGGAAAGAGTTGCTTGTATACGGACAAAAAAGGGGAGTTGCCAGAAATTATTATATAAAAGAACTGGCGCCCAATAAAAATGGTACCATCTTTCTTTATCCCGGATAAATTCATAGGTTAAATAGGAAAAATAATTAATTGGTAAATTACTATCAGCGTCACATATAGTAATAAGAGTCATTTTACTATCTAAGCCATTTTTTGCCACGTATCTATCAACAATTTTAGCGGCGTAAGTTTGATTACTCGCTTTTCCAGGTACTTCTTTAGAAGTTAATTGATGGTAGGTAATTAGAATATCTTTAAAAAATTTTTTATATTTCTTTTTCAAAATTTTTGCTTTGTCAATCGATTCTCTCTCTCGTTCTTCAAAGGCAAGGACTAAATAAATTTTTTTATATGGATAATCATTTTTTATGATACTTTTGATAGTTGATTCCAGTTTTGATAATGGTTCTTTATAATTCGGAATGATAATAAAGTGATTAATTTGGCGACTTTTTTTGATGCGAGCAAGCTTATTTTTATAATTAATTTTTCCATAAAAAAGGATTTTTCTATAAGAAAAAGCAGCTTGAATGGCTGTCTTGACTGATCGATAGAAAAAATATAGATCAAAAGCAATGATAAAATAGGCAACCACGGCTGGATGAAATGGGGAGAGCCAAAGAGGTAAAGTTATTAAAAGCCAGGAAAGAATCGGAATCGAGGAATAAAGTATTTGGTTAAAAAACTTTAACTTGATCAAATACTGATGCATGTTTGATATTATACCTTAATAAAAGGAAGCTATAAAGCGTTATTTCCAATAGAAAAAAGATTAAGAGTTAGATTGATATCACGAAAGGTAATAATTTTATCAATAAAAATCATTATTAAGAACGATAATGATCGAATTTTTACGAAAATTTACAAGTAGTGTCAATACTTTTAAAAAGTTAAAATTAATCCTCTTTATATCCTATTGCCAGGCTTCACAGATTATTTTAAAAGGACAAAAGTCACACCAAGGACCTACATTTGGTAAAAATTTATTTTGATGAATCTCAGAAACAATTTCCTTGACCTTTGTTTTAACCTTTTCTATTTCTGTAAAGGTTTTTTTTAAGGAAATCTTTTTTGAGTCGGTTAAATAATAAAAGCTTAAAATTATTTTGTCTAGTTTTTTATTATATAAAGTTTTACTGTTGGCTGCTAAAGCATAAATTGACATTTGGAGATTCTTTTTAAGTTCATTTTCATCTGGTAATTTTCCGGTTTTATAATCAATGATTTCAATCTCTCCTTTTTCTTTAGCATCAATTCTGTCAATTTTGCCCCTAATAAAAATTTCATTATCGATTTTAATTTTAAAAATTCTCTCAAGATCGATGATTTTTAGGTCAGGATGATGAAATTTTTTAAAAAAATTTATTAACATTATTTCGCCTTCTTTTTTCATCCGTCTTTCATGAGCGGCAGAAGTGTAGCCTACCGGAATCCATTGTTTTCTATATATTTCTAGTAGCTTTTTTTTGTCAATCCTTTTCTTATGTATAAATTCCTTATAAAATTTATAAAGGGTTTTGTGAATAGTTTCGCCAAAAGAAACAGCAGCAGAGGGAAGAGTGGGTATCTTTAAAATAAATTGATATTTATATTGAAGCGGACAACGTTGGTATGTTTCCAATTGAGTATAGGAGAAATTAATTAGCTCGTTTTTTTTGATAAGGATTTTTGGTTTATCTTTTTTAAAATTCAGTATCGAAACTGGTGTTTTTTTTTCTTGTTTAAGGCGAAGATTTCTTTTTACAAAATTTTCTCCTAATACCTCAATAACAAAAGAAGAAATTTTTTGTTCCCGTTTCCCCTCGCCATAAAAACGAGAAGCAGTTAAATATACTTTATTCATCGCCCGGGTTAAGCCGACATAAAAAAGTCTTCTTTCTTCTTGTTGATGATAATCACCAACCGGCAAAATTTCTTTTATTAATTCATCAGGAATTGGGATAGCTTCTTTTCGTTGATAAGTAGGAAATCTCCCGGCGGTAAGATTAACTAAAAAAACCACCGGAAACTCCAATCCTTTAGCTGAATGAACTGTAAGGAGATTAACTGCATTGTAAGTCTCAATATCAGTTTGAGCAACAAGAGGAGATTCACCTAACTCAATACTCATTTCTAGATAATCAACTACCGCAAAAACAGAAGCATCCTCATGTTCTGTCTCAAAAGTCTTTAATTTTTGGAAGAATTTTGAAATATTTAGGGCAATTTTTTCATCTTTTGCTGTTTTATAACTGACTAATTTGTTAAGGTATTTACTATCCTCTAAAAAATAATAAAGAATTTGACCCGCTGCCTCTTTTTTTACTAATCTCAAATGACGTCTAATCATCAAATATATTTCCCGTAACTTTTCTCGCGTTTCTTTTTTTAAAAAAGGCAAATACATCTTATAAATTTCAAATTCACCTTGATAAAATTCTTTATAAAAGAAAGAAAGATAAACTTCTATTGTTTGAAAAAGAGAAAGATTAATTTTTCGGGAAGTTGAAAGAAGTAGGATCAAATCGAGACTGTCAATACTGAAAATATCCATCGATAAGACTCTAAAAAGAGAGACAGAATCTTCGGGGTTATAAAGAACTTTAAGATAGGCGATTAGATCTTTAACTTCACTTTGTTTAAAAAGCATGCCAGGGCCTAAAAATTGATAGGGAATACCTTTTCTTATAAGCTGATGAATAAAAGGTTCAATATGATTATTAGCTCGAGCTAATATCGCAAAATCTGAAAATTTAAAAAATTTTTTCAACCTAATAATTTGCTTACAAACGAATTCTGCTTCTTCTTCAACTGTTTGGGCTAGATAAAACTTGATTGCTCCCTTTACATCTTTTTTTTGAGCAATTAGATTTTTAGATATTCCCAGTTTGGCTTCAAGAGTGTCCGGATCATTATGTCTGATTAATTTATAAGCGGCATTAAGTATAGTTTGTGGTGACCGATAATTTTTACGCAGAGTAATTTGTTTAGCCTTTGGGTAATCGGACATAAAAGTAAGGATATTTGATACCGAGGCACCGCGAAATTTATAAATACTTTGGGAATCATCTCCAACTACGGTTAATTTGGGGTTGTTTTTGTACGGACAGAGAAGCTTAATCAATTGATATTGAACAATATTGGTATCTTGAAATTCATCAATTAAAACATATCTAAACTGGTGCTGATACTTTTTGAGAATATTTGGGCGTTGACGAAAAAGTTTTACCAGATAAAAAACTAGGTCGGCAAAATCAAATACTCCATTCTTGATTTTTAATGTTTGATAGGTTTGATAAGCTTGGGCTAGCTCGAGATATTTTTCTATTTCAATCTTTTCTTCCGTCTTTCTGACTTTTACCCTCTTTTTTTGATTAGTTTTACTCGGTGAATTTTGGCTTTTAGCCCATTGAAGATAATCATCGGGTGATATATCCTCGTCTCTTAATCGAGAAAAGTGTTGGAGTAATGCCTCTAAAAATTTGTGGGGATTGCCTAGTGGTTGAAAGTAGCGAAGGTTAAATAAAAATAAATTTTTCTTTAAAAAAATAATAGTTTCAGCTTGATTCATTAATTTAAATGCCGGAGTAATACCAATAGCGGGCGCTTCCTCTTTTAAAATCTGGTCGGCAAAGGAATGAAAGGTGGTAATCCACATTTGAAAATAACCGTAGGGTAAAGCCTGATCTATTCGTTCTTGCATTTCGTTGGCAGCCTTATCAGTGAAAGTCAAAGCTAAAATTTCCTCAGGTTTTGCCAACTTTTGGCTGATAAGATATTTTACTTTTTCAACAATGACACTTGTTTTTCCTGTACCGGCGCCGGCAATGATAAGAAGGGGTCCTTGATTATACTCAACCGCTTGTTTTTGCTCTTGATTCATGTTCAAATTTTATCATTTACCGGCGGTGATTTTTTTATGGGCGGGAATGTGGCTGTGGTAAACACCGGCTAAAGTAAAAATAGAAAGAAGGATTAAGAAGGAAATAGGCAAAAGAACTTCAACAAAAGGAAAAAAGACTACTAGATTTATTGCCGGTTTTAAAGTGATGATAAGATAATCTAATACTAAGGGAAAAGTGGCAGCATGAAGACCAATTTGAAAAGTTTTTTTAAAATGGACCCTTTTTTTAAAAATTAATCTATAAGTACCAAGAGCAATAAAAGAAGCTAAAATTAGATAAAATAAACTTATTAAAAAAGAAAGCAACAAAGTAGTAACAATAACAAAAACACTTAATGATAAATAAAATAAAAGAAAATATCTGGTTAATTTCTTAATAGCAATGGCAATTTGTGAAATTTCTTGTTTGCTAATTTTTTTGTCAGAGAAACTCCTTAACGGAATGATAAGATTTTTTTGGCTTTTTTTTAATAAATTTGAATTTAAAACTAATTCTCTTGAAGTTAATAATAAAATTGAGTTATATGTTTTTATTTTGTGTGATTCAGCGGTTTCATCAAAAACAAACAAAACTCTTTTTTTATTTTCATAATTCAACCATAAAAAATATGGCCGATTGTAATTTCCAATCGCCGCTCCATTTTTGAATGTAATTACTAAATCATCAGGATAATACTCCAAGCTATGTCTAAGAGAATTCATTAACGTAAATATTTTTTTTGGATTAAATTGAAGTCCTAATGTTAAGAGAAATATTATATTGAGTAGAATAATCAGATAAAAAAAATATTTTAGAGAAAGGATGAATGAGAAGTGTAAAATTTTTTGGTAATAACGAGGAGTAGGAAAAAGACTATTTTGAAAAACTTCAAAAAAGGTCTTGACTTTTCTCATTTTAGGATTTATGATAGTATTGTAGAAATTAAAAGTCAAGCGAAAGTTGCCTTTAGCAGGGGATTCTTCGCTTCAATTTTTTATTTTTTTAATTCAAGTTATAAATTATATACATTTTTAATTATGGCAGAAGGCGTATTTCAAAGAACCAAACCCCATTTAAATATTGGTACTATTGGCCATGTCGATCATGGAAAAACTACGCTAACTTCAGCAATACATTATGTTTTATCAAAAAAAGGCTTAGCAAAATTTTTAAAGTACGAGGAAATAGATAAAGCTCCTGAAGAGAGGGCGCGAGGAGTAACAATCAATCTTCACCACAGTGAGTATGAGACACAAAAAAGACATTATGCTCACATTGATGCTCCTGGTCACGCCGATTACATTAAAAATATGATAACCGGAGCGGCCCAAATGGATGGGGCGATTCTCGTTGTTTCTGCCCCCGATGGACCAATGCCTCAGACGCGGGAACATATTTTATTAGCTCGTCAAGTTAATGTTCCCGCCATTGTTGTTTTCTTAAACAAAGTGGATATGGTAACGGATAAAGAGATTCTTGACTTAGTTGAGATGGAAGTACGCGATCTTTTAAAGAAATATGGTTTCCCGGGTGACAAAGTGCCCGTAATTAGAGGAAGCGCCACCAAAGCATTAGCTGATGATCCGGAAGCTGTTAAAGCAATCGAAGATTTAATTGCGGCGGTAGATGAATATATTCCTGAGCCGGTGAGAGCGATTGACAAACCCTTTCTTATGCCAATCGAAGATGTTTTTACTATTTCAGGAAGAGGAACGGTTGTTACCGGACGAGTAGAAAGAGGGATAATTAAGATTAACGAAGAGGTAGAAATAGTTGGTTTAAAAGAGACGAAAAGAACCGTCGTTACCGGAATTGAGATGTTTAGGAAAACTCTTGATGAAGCTCGAGCAGGAGATAATGTTGGTTTACTTCTTCGCGGAATTGAGAAAGATGATGTTCAACGAGGTCAAGTAGTTGCTAAACCGGCAACGATAACTCCCCATACAGAATTTGAGGCAGAGATTTATGTTTTAACCAAAGAGGAAGGTGGGCGCCATACGCCATTTTTCAATGGTTATCGTCCTCAATTTTATATCAGAACAACTGATGTAACGGGAGAAATTACTCTTCCGGCAGGGGTAGAGATGGTTATGCCGGGCGATAATGTTAAAATTACTGGGAAATTAATTTATCCGGTAGCTATGGAGGAAGGATTGAAATTTGCTATCCGGGAAGGCGGTCATACGGTTGGTGCTGGCGTAGCAACTAAAATCTTGAAGTAATTTAATTATGTTCGCACTTTAATATGCCGAAAGGAAAAATTAGGATTAGATTAAAGTCATATGATCACCGGTTGATTGATGATACTTGTCAAAAAATAGTTGATACCGCGATAAGGACTGGGGCTTCTATAATTGGCCCAATCCCCTTGCCGACTAAAAAAGAAGTCTATGTAGTTAACAAATCTCCTTTTATTGATAAAGACGCGCGAGAGCATTTTGGTCTAAAAATTCAAAAACGACTGATTGATTTAATTAACCCTACAAATCAGACAATTGACTCCCTTATGCATCTTGAATTACCGGCCGGTGTTGAAGTTGAGGTAAAAATGTAATTTTTTAAATTCCATTTGACCTGAATCAATTATTGATATATAATATTCCTTAAATGATTTATTTCTTGGTTCGCGAAAAGAAATAATTTTTCCGGATTGGAGAGTTTTAAGACCCCAATCTGGGGTCTTTTTTATTATGTCAGTAATCCTTGGAGAAAAATCAGAGCAATCACAAGCATTTAATGAAAAAGGAGAAAGAATTCCTATTACTTTTATTAAAACATCTCCTTGTTATCTTATTGGTATTAAAGAGCCACAACTCCACGGTTACTTTGCCGTTAAGCTTGGGTTTGGTCTGGTTAAGAGAATTAAAAAAACAATTTATGGCGAAATAACAAAGGCGGGGATAAAAACCCCGCTTCGTTTTTTTAAAGAAATTAGACTGGAAAAATTTGGTGACCGTATAAAAATAATTAAAGAGGAAAAAAAACCAGTTTTATTAGTTGGCGATAAAAAACTTTTTGTTGGGCAAGAGCTTTCTCCAAGTATCTTATTTCAGAAGGGCGACTTAGTTAATATTTCGGGAATTACAAAGGGTAAAGGTTTTCAAGGGGTAGTTAAAAGACATGGTTTTGCTGGTGGTCCTCGGACTCATGGACAATCTGATAGAGAACGGGCTCCTGGTTCTATTGGTCAGACAACTACTCCAGGGCGAGTTTACAAAGGAAAAAGAATGGCCGGTAGAATGGGAGGGAAGAGAGTTACGGTAAAGAATTTAGAGGTAGTTGAAGTTAGGGAAAACGGTTTGCTTATAAAAGGATTAATTCCTGGACCAAGAGGTGGCTTTTTAGAAGTTAGAAGTTCAAAGTAAAAAATTAAAAATTGAGATTAAAAATTTAACTATGAGAGAAAAGACTAAGAAAACGGAGCAAGTAAATGATAAGAAAGTGGAAAAATTAATCAAAAAAACTTCTCCCTTTGAAGTTCCAGTTTATAACTTAAGTGGTAAAGAGGAGAAAAGAGTTCTCTTATCTAAAGATATTTTCTCAGTGACGGCTCATCCTAAATTAATTGCTCAGGCTATTCGGGTATATTTAGCAAACCGAAGACAGAACACGGTTTCAACCAAAACGAGAGCAGAGGTATCCGGATCGACGAAAAAAATATATCGACAAAAAGGTACAGGAAGAGCTCGTCATGGAGACATAAAAGCGCCTATTTTTGTTGGAGGAGGAGTAGTTGGTGGTCCTAAACCAAAAGATCAACGCCTTTCTTTAACAAAAAAACAAAAACGCAAAGCTCTTTTTGCCGCTTTAACCTTGAAGTTAAAAGAAAATAATCTTTTTGTCCTTTCTTCTGATGTTTTAAAAATTACTCCCAAGACGAAAATTATGATTAAATTTTTAGAAACTCTTAAATTTTACTCTCAAAAAATATTATTTGTTTTTCTCAAAATCGAAAGAAACAATTTTATTTTAGCTTCACGAAATATTCCTAAAGTTTCTTTTGTTGAGGTTAAATCTTTAAATGCATACCAAATTCTAAACCACGACAAAATTGTTTTTTTTGAAGAGTCATTATCCGTTTTACAAAAAAATTTTTTGAGAGATGAAAATTAATGAGGTGATATTAGCGCCAGTTTTAACAGAAAAGGTTACCAATCTAACTAAGAATAAAGTATATGTTTTTAAAGTAAATAAAGCAGCTAATAAATTTCAGGTAAAAGAGGTGTTGGAAAAAATTTATCGAATAAAGGTAGGCAAAATTAGAATGCAAATTCGTAAAGGAAAGAATAAGAGAGTGGGTAAAAGGCGTTTATCTAAAAAGCTACCCGATGAAAAAATTGCTTATGTTTCAGTGATTGAGGGGAAAATAGATCTTTTTCCTCAAAGTTAACCGATTTTTAATATATGAGTAAACAAGAGAAAGGGAAAAATTTTAAACCAGAAAAAAGCTTGATAAAGATGTTAAAAAAACACGCTGGTAGAGATGCGAGTGGTTCAATTTCTGTTCGCCATCGAGGAGCAAGGCAAAAAAGATACTATCGTCTTATTGATTTCAAAAGAGATAAAAAAGATATTAAAGCCAAAGTATTAAGGATTGAAAAAGATCCTAATCGTAATGCTTATATTGCCCTTGTTCAATATGAAGACGGAGAATTGAGATATATTCTTCAACCGGTGGGTTTAAAGGAGGGAGATACAATCATAGCGGGAGAGGAAGTTGAAATAAAACCAGGAAACGCCTTGCCGTTAAAGAATATTCCTATTGGAATTACCATTCACAATATTGAGTTATATCCGGGAAAAGGAGGTCAAGTTGCTAGAGGTGCGGGAACATCAGCTTCTGTTTTGGCGAAAGAAGATAAATATGTTCACCTTAAACTTCCTTCAGGAGAAGTAAGGAAATTTTTAGGAGAATGTTACGCCACCGTTGGTCAGGTAGGTAATATTGATCATAAAGAAGAAATAATCGGCAAGGCGGGAAGAAAAATTCTCATGGGAATTCGTCCAACCGTCCGGGGAACGGCTCAAAATCCTCGTAGTCATCCTCATGGAGGTGGAGAGGGAAGAAGCGGGGAAGGTATGCACCCGAAGACTCCCTGGGGAAAAAAGGCTCGGGGGGTTAAAACAAGAAAGAAAAATAAATGGAGTGATAAATTAATAATAAAAAAAAGAAAATAAAATTATTTAATAATTTTTTTAATTTAAGAATGGAAAGTCGAACTTATATTAAAAATATCAGAATTTCACCGAAAAAACTGCGATTTTTATTACCAGAGATTAAGAAAATGAAACCAGTTGAAGCACTTGATTACTTATTTTACACTCCTAAAAAAACAGCAAAAATTTTTTATAAAGCAATTAAGTCAGCTTTAAATAACGCTAAAAATGTTTTGAAAACTGATGAAGGTTTTTTAAAATTTAAACTTTTGACGGTTGAAGAGGGATCAAGATTGAAGCGTTATCGTCCTGGAGGCAGAGGGACGGTTAAGCCCATCGTTAAAAGGATGGCCCATATAAGAATCATTCTTGAAATGGAAAATAAAGATAAAAATCAAAATTCTAAATCCGAAAGAAGAGAAAAATCTAAGTTACCAAAAATTCAATAGCTGAAAAGTTTTACTGGTTGAGTTTTAGAAATTTAGAGATTTTTCTTGATTTTAAGTTAAGGATTTTAAATTTGTTAAAAATATGGGACAGAAAGTTCATCCAAAAGGATTTCGATTGGGGATCTTATATAATTGGAGTTCTCGATGGTTTTTTTCTAATAAAAAAACTTATAGAGAAAAATTACATTCAGATATTAATATTCGCAAGATACTAATGGAGAAATTAAGCTTTGCCGCCGTAACTCAAATAGATATTGAGCGGGCGATTAATAAGATTATGGTAATTATTTATTCAGTGAAACCAGGGATGATTATTGGTCGAGGTGGTAAAGGCTTAGAAGAAGTAAAAAAATATATTTCTTCTTGTTTAGAAGTTAAAAATAAGGTTAAAAAACATAAAGAATTGAAAGTTGACTTAAAAATAGAACCAATTAAAAAACCATATCTTAGTGCCTATTATGTCGCTCAATCAATTGCAGAGAAATTAGTAAGAAATTTTCCTCACCGGGCAGTAGTCCATAATATGATGGAGAGAGTAATGGAAGCAGGAGCGAAAGGGGTAAAAATTCAACTAGGAGGAAGGATTGCCGGAGCGGAAATTTCAAGAAGAGAAAAATATTTTCAGGGAACGGTCCCGACATCAACGATAAGAGCCGACATTGATTTTGCTAAATTTCCCGCCTTGACTAAGTCTGGTTATGTGGGAGTTAAAGTGTGGATATGTAAATAAAAATTAATAGAAAAAGGAGCAAAACATGTTAGTGCCAAAAAGACAAAAATATCGGAAGCAATTCAGAGGAAGGTGGAGAAAAATAGCGATAAAAGGAGAAAAGCTAACTTTTGGCAGTTTCGGATTAAAGAGTCTTGATCCTGGTTGGATAAAAGATCGTCAAGTAGAAGCGGCCCGGGTTATATTGGCACGAGCAACAAGAAAAGCAGGAAAGTTTTGGATTCGTATTTTTCCTGATAAACCATATAGTAAAAAACCACCCGAGGTCACTATGGGCGCAGGAAAAGGAGATATTGCTTTTTTTGTGGCTTCGGTATCGCCGGGAAGGATTTTGTTTGAAATCGATGGTTTAAGTAAAGAGGAAAGTTTTACTGTCTTGAAAAATGTTGCTTCAAAATTGTCAGTTAGAACTAAAATTGTTAGCAAAGAGTTATGAAAAAAATAACCAGAGAATATAAAGGAAAGACAACAAGTGAGTTAGAAAGAGAAGCGCAGAGACTAAGACAGGAAATTGCTAAATTAAAATTAGAAGTAAAAATTAATCCGCCAAAAGATACTAATCTTTTAATAAAAAAAAGGAAAGAGTTAGCTATAATTTTAACCCTAATTTCTGAGAAAAGACAAATCGAAGAAATTAATAAATAAAATTATTAAGTTAAAAATTAAAATAAATTTGTAATAAAAATTTGAATAAAAAATTAAACAAAATTATGAAAAAAACATTAATTGGTAGGGTAGTCTCAACAAAAATGCAAAAAACAGTTACTGTGGAAGTAGAGCAAAAATTTAGTCATCCACTTTATAAGAAGGTAGTCGTTAGACATAAAAAATATAAAGCTCACAATGAAAAATTTGAGTTAAAAGACGGCGATTGGGTAAAGATTGAGGAATCAAGACCCATATCAAAGGAAAAACATTTTATCGTCAAAGAGAGAGTTTTAAAAGTTGGTGTGCAAAATTCCAAATTAAAACTTAAATCTAAAAATTAGATAGATAAAAAAACTAGTTTTTAGATTTTTAATCTAAGTCTTAAATTTAGGTTTCAAATAATTATATTATGTTACAGTTAAGATCAATTTTAAACGTTGCTGACAATACAGGAGCCAAAAAGGTAATGTTAATCGGATTGCCAAAATCCGGTAATCGTCGGATAGCTTACTTGGGAGATGTAATAAAAGTAGTTGTGAAAGAAGCAATTCCTTACGCTCAGGTTAAAAAAGGAGAGATGTGTTCAGCGGTTATTGTTAGGACAAAAAAAGAATACAGGCGAACTGATGGCAGTTATATTCGTTTTGATGATAATGCTTGTATTATTTTAGCTTCCGCCACTGGACGTGATCCAAAGGGGACGAGAATTTTTGGACCGATAGCTTATGAGGTAAAAGACAGAGGATTTACTAAAATTGCTAGTTTAGCGGAGGAATTATATTAAATATTAATTTTTTTACAAATCAATTTAAAAATTATGAAAGTTAGAAAAGGAGATAAAGTCAAAGTGATTTATGGTAAAGATAAAGGAAGAGAAGGCGTAGTAGAGCGGATTTATCGAAAAAGTAATAAAATCTTAGTTCCTGGTATTAATATTTTTAAAAAACATGTAAAGAAAAATGAAAAAATGCCTCAAGGTGGTATTGTTGAAATACCACGGCCTTTAGACGTTTCCAAAGTGATGATAATTTGTCCAAAATGCAAAAGACCTACAAGAATTAGTTATAATTTCGAAGACAAAAAAAAATTTAGAGTTTGTAAAAAGTGTAAAAGTAGAATTTAGTGTTAATATGAGATAAGTTCGATATATAAACCTAAATATGCCATTCAGAGATTTTTATAATAAACAATTAAGACCTAAAGCAATGGCAGTAATGAAGTTAGGCAACTTAATGGAAGTGCCAAAAGTGGTGAAGATCGTTGTTAATGTTGGAGCTGGAGAAGCTGTTAGTAACAAAGACGTTCTTGAAAAAATTCAAGAACAATTAGCAATAATTACGGGTCAGAAGCCAGTTATTACCAAGGCCCGTAAATCGATTTCCGCTTTTAAAATTCGAAAGGGTATGCCTATTGGAGTTAAAGTTACCTTACGGGGAAAATTAATGGAAAGTTTTTTAGAAAAGATAATTAAGATTATTATCCCAAGGCTTAAAGACTTCAGAGGAATTTCTGAGAGAAGCGTCGACAAAGAGGGTAATTTGAATCTTGGATTTAAAGAACAAACGATTTTTCCTGAGATAGATTTTGACAAAATTGATAAAATAAGAGGATTAGAAGTAACAATAGTTACTAATGCTAGAGATTACGAAAAAGGAAAAAAGTTTTTTGAGTTAATGGGAATACCTTTTAGAAAAATTAAAAATTAAAGATTAAAAGAAAATAAATGGCAAAAAAGTCTGATGAGGTTAAATTTCTAAAAAAACAAAAATATCAAGTTCGATATCGTAATCGTTGTCCTTATTGTGGTCGAGCTAGAGGTTTTTTGAGGCGTTTTGGTATGTGTCGGATTTGTTTTCGAGAGAAAGCATTGCAAGGAGAAATTCCTGGAGTAAGAAAAATATCATGGTAAGTTTTATAAAATTCTTATGAGTAGATCGCTAAAAAAAGGACCATATGTTGATAAAAAATTATTAAAGAAAATCTTAAAACAAAAAGAAAGCGGTGAAAAAAAACCCATAAAAACATGGGCAAGAGATTCTCAAATTTCGCCAGAATTTGTTGGTCATCGGCTTGCTATTTATAACGGAAGAAAGTTTATTGAAGTTTTAATTTCAGAATCAATGGTTGGTCATCGGCTTGGTGAATTTGCCCCAACGCGAACATTTAGGAGTCACGGAAAAGTGACTAAAAAAATTATTGAAGCAACATAATCGCAATATAGTGAATGCTTATGAATAATTCAATAATAGATCTAATTATAAGAATAAAAAACGGTTATCTTACCGGTAAGGAAACAGTTATTAGTCCCTATTCCAAGTATAGAGAGAATGTTTTAAAAAAACTGTCAGAACTCAAGTATATTAAAAACTATCGAGTAGAAGGGGATAAAATAAAGGAGTTGGTAGTAGAACTTTTATATAAGGAGAGTAAACCAGCTTTAACTGATGTAAGGATTTTTTCTAAACCAGGCAGGCGGTATTACACTTCTTATCGACAGCTAAGGCCAGTTTTAGGCGGTTATGGTGTGTCTCTGCTTTCTACTGCCAAGGGGATTTTAACTGATAGAGAGGCGCGTAAATTTAAAATTGGCGGCGAGTTATTATTTGATATTTGGTGAATTTTATGTCAAAAATTGGTAAAAAACTAATTAATCTTGGCGAAAAAGTATCAGTCACCGTTGATAAAAAAAATATAACAATTGAAGGCCCGGAGGGAAAAATTCTGATGACTATCCCTTCAGAAATTGATATAGAAACAACCGATAAAACAATTTGGGTAAAAAGGAAAGATGATTCAAAAAAAGCAAAATCTCTTCATGGCTTATACAGACAGTTAATTAATAATGCAATTATTGGCGTTGAGAGACTTTGGCAGAAGCAGCTTGAAATCGTCGGAACAGGATATAATGTTCAATTAAAAGGAGAGGATCTTGTGTTTAAATTAGGTTATTCTCACCCTGTTTTATTTAAAAAGGTGCCAGGCATTAAATTTCAAGTGGAAGGGGGAAATAAAATAATAGTTAAAGGCGTCGATAAACAATTGGTGGGGCAAGTAGCTTATCAAATTAAAATGCTAAAGAGACCCGATGTTTATAAAGGAAAAGGGATTCGCTATAAAGATGAGAAACTTCGAATCAAACCAGGTAAAAAAGTAAAAGGAGGCACAGTGAGTTAACGGTTCAAAGTAATAAAGGCAATATGAAAGTTATTAATAAAAATCAGAGGTTAAGGCGAAAAAAAAGAGTCTCCAGTAATATTTTTGGCACAAAGGAAAAACCTAGGTTTTCTGTTTTTAGATCGAATAAATATATATATATACAGGCGATAGATGACGAAAAAAGAATCACCTTAGCTTCCTTTTCTAGTCTTAAGCTAAGAAAAGAAAAAAATATTACAGAAAAAGAAAAACAACATCTAACGAAAACAGAAGAGGCAAGATTAGTGGGGATAAATTTTGCCAAGATTTTAAAAGAGAAAAATATTATAACTGGCGTTTTTGACAGGGGAAGTTACAGTTATGGTGGTAGGGTTAAGGCTTTAGCGGAAGGATTAAGAGAGGGTGGAGTAAAAATTTAATTTATAATTTTTAATTTAATTAGTAGTTGCTAAGTTTTAAAGATGACAAAGAAAAAAAATCAAGATGAGATAAAACTAGAAGAAAAAGTGCTTTTAGTAAGGCGAGTTTCCAAAAAAACACCGGGGGGAAATTATGTTACTTTTTCTGCATTGGTAGCCGTTGGTGATAGGCAGGGAAGGGTTGGAATAGGATTAGGGCGGGGACTTGAAGTGCCTCCTGCGATTCAGAAAGGTTTGAATTATGCAAAAAAACACATGATTAAAGTTAGTATAAAAAATCACACCTTACCTCATGAGGTATTAGTAAAATATAAAGCTGCCCGCCTTCTTTTAAAACCAGCGCCGTTGGGGACTGGTTTAAAAGTTGGGGGGGTTGTTAGAGTTATTTTAGATTTAGCTGGAATTTACAATGCGACAGGTAAAATTATTGGTTCGCGTAATCAAATAGTTAACGCTTACGCAACGATAAGGGCTTTACAAACCTTGAAGCGGTAGCAATCGCTTAAGGGCAAAAAGTAGTTTAAATTTTAAAAAATCAATGAGGAGTCTTTTATCCAATTTACCAAAAATAGTTACCAAAAAAAAGAAACGTTTAGGACGAGGTTTAGGTAGCGGAAAAGGAGCAAAATCGGGTCGTGGTACCACTCGTCATCAAAAAGCGAGAGAAACAATTCCACTTCATTTTGAGGGTGGTCAAGGTCGAATAATAAAAAAATTCCCTCTCTTACGAGGAAAAGGAAGAAATAAACCAAAATTAAACAAAAAGTTAAAAAAGAAAAAATTCTACAATGAAAGAAATCATTAATAAAATAAAATTATTAACTAGTGATCCGCAATTAAAGCGTAAGCTTATTTTTACTTTATCCATTTTTTTAGTGTTTAGACTGTTTGCTTTTTTACCTATTCCTTCGATTAATTTAGAGAGGCTAAGGATTCTTTTTAATCAAAATCAATTTTTATCCCTTTTAGATATTTTTTCAGGAGGAACTTTAATTAATTTTTCCGTAATGGCATTGGGTTTGAATCCTTATATTAATGCCTCCATTATAATGCAGCTTTTAACTATTATTTTTCCTCGGCTTGAGGCACTTGCTAAAGAAGGAGAATATGGTCGCTTCAAAATTAACCAGTATACTCGTTTATTAACCGTTCCGTTAACCTTAATTCAGGCGGTGGGGATTTTTTTCCTTCTTAAAAATCAAAAAATAATTAGCGAAGTTTCTCCGCTTGAGTTTTTTTCCTTTATTTTTACTATAATGGCCGGGACTTTTATTCTTATTTGGTTTGGTGAGTTAATTAGTGAATTTGGTTTAGGAAACGGCATTTCTCTTCTAATTTTTGCCGGAATTGTTGGGAGGCTGCCGGTTGTTTTTGGCCAAACAGTATTAATTTTTACGCAAGAATTGATATTTAATATTATTATTTTTATTTTTTTGGCAGTTTTTGTTATTGCGGGAGTTGTTTTTATAAATGAGGCGGTAAGAAAAATTCCTGTGTATTACGCGCGGCGGATTAAGGGAAATAGAATGTATCAAGCAGCAACCAATTATCTTCCTTTAAAATTAAACCAAGCAGGTGTCATTCCTATAATTTTTGCTGTTTCTTTTGTTCTTTTTCCTCAATTGATTGGTAACTTTTTCAGTTACGCAAAAAATCCCATTATTTCATCTTTAGCCAACTTTTTAGTAAATTTTTTTAATCCTTCGGGATTTTTCTATAATTTTTTTTATTTCATTCTTGTGATTGGATTTACTTACTTTTATACTATTGTTATTTTCAATCCCCAAAAGATATCGGAAGAGATTCAGAAGCACGGTGGTTTTATCCCTGGTATTCGACCGGGTTTGGCTACTAAGCAACATTTGGAAAAAATTTTATATAAAATAACCAGCGTAGGAGCCGTGTTTTTAGGAATAATAGCAATTCTTCCTAGCATTGTGTCAAAATTAACGGGATTACCTAATTTAGTCATCGGTGGTACCGGTATATTAATTGTCGTTTCGGTAATCCTGGAAACGTTTAAATTGGTTGAAGCGCAATTGGTGATGAGAAATTATGAAAAATTTATTAGATAATTTTTAAAAGCTAAATTTAAAAACGAAAAAACTGGCAAGAATAAGATAAATAAGAAATAAATAAAATTTATACTGATTATTCGTTCGAGGTATTAAATTGGTGGAATTTTAAAATTTTTATAAAATATACTATGACAAAAAAAGGCGCACGAGTTTTAATTGGCTTAAGCTGTGAGATTTGTAAGAGAGTCAATTATGTAGTAGAAAAGAATAAAATCAACACCCCGTCAGGTTTGAATCTTAAAAAATATTGTCGGTGGTGTCGAAAACGGACTCTTCATAAAGAAAAAAAGAAATTATAATTTAGTATTTTGTGAAGATTTTTTAAGATAAATTTTATGAAGTTAGTTCTTTTAGGAATTCAGGGTTCAGGGAAAACTACGCAAGGAAACTTATTATCAAAACAATTAAAAATTCCGTATTTATCAACGGGTCACATATTTAGAGAATTAGCTAAAGAAAAAACATATTTAGGCCGCTATATTAAAGAAACAATTAATGCCGGTATATTAGTCCCTGATGAGAAAACAATCCAAATCGTTAATGATTATTTATCTCGACCAGAATATAGAAGAGGTTATATCCTGGATGGTTTTCCTCGGACAATAACACAAGCAAAAAAATTTAAAAATGATGTTGATAAAGTTATATACTTAAAAATTTCTCCTAAGGAGGCGTTGTGGCGATTGTTTCATAGAAATGATAATAATCGAGAAGACGAAACTTCAGCGGCTATTAGAAACAGAATTGAGTTGTTTTTTAAGTTTACTGAGCCAGTAATAAATTATTATAAAAAAGAAAAAAAATTGTTGGAAGTTGACGGATCACGCTCAATTAAAGAAGTAAATGAAGAAATATTAAAAAGTATTGGTAAACAGTTAGTTAAAAATCACATAACCTCGTGGAGAAAGAAACAAAAAACAATTATTGCTATTGTTGGGTTACCGGGGAGCGGGAAGACAGAAGCGGCTAAATTTTTTCACGAGAAAGGTTTACCAGTAATTTCTTTTGGAAAAATTATTAATGATTATGTTGATCGCCATAAACTTAATCATACAGAGGAAGTTCATAAAAAAATCAGAGAGGATCTGCGGTTACGGTATGGTAAAGCCGCTCTAGCTATTTTAAATGAAGAGAAAATAAGACAAGCCCTAGAAAAAAATATAATAGTGGTTATCGATGGTATGCGTTCATGGGAGGAGTATCTTTACTTAAAAGAAAAGTTTCCTCAGGTTTGTGTGGCTGTTTTGGCTTTATATGCCGATAAACAAATTCGTTATCAGCGACTAGCTAAAAGAAAAGAACGCAATAAACTGTTAGGAGAAGAAAGAGATCTCAATGAGTTAATTGGTACTAATATGGGACCAACTATTGCCTACGCAGATTTTTTAGTTAAAAATAATTTCTCCCTACAAGAATTTCGTGATAAATTAGAGCATGTATATCGGACTATTTATTTTTCTTAAGGGGTAAATTATTTAAATTTAGCGGGGTTTTTGCCAATAAAATGATTAAATTAAAGACTAAAGAGGAAATAGAAATTATGAAGGAAGGTGGTGTTAGGCTGAAAAAAGTAGTTAAAGAACTTCTTCCTATAATTAAAGTAGGGATATCGACTAAAGAGATCGATAAAGAAGCAGAAAAGTTAATTAAAAAATACAACGGCGAACCATCTTTTAAAAAAGTCAACAATTATCAATGGGCCACCTGTTTATCAATAAACGAACAGGTAGTTCATACACCTCCATCAGAGAGAATATTAAGATTTGGAGATCTGTTAACTTTAGATATTGGGATGTATTATCGTGGTTTTCATACGGATTATGCTTATAGTTTAGTAGTTGGGACGAATAAAAATAAGGAGCTGAATCACTTTTTGAAAGTTGGGCGAAAAGCTCTTTCTTTTGCCATTAAGGAAGCAAAAGTAGGCAATAGATTAGGAGCTATTTCTCAAGCGATAGAAAAACAAATTTATAAAAATGGTTTTTTTATATTAAAAGAGTTAACCGGTCATGGTATTGGTCGTCAGTTGCACGAAGATCCTTATATTTTTGGATATTGTCAAGGAGCAATAGAAAAAACACCATTAATTAAAGTGGGATTAGTGATTGCTATTGAGGTTATTTATTCTCAGTCGACAGAAAAAATTACTTACGAAAGAGGTAGTCAATGGTCAATTGTTACTGCCGATGGTAGTTTATCGGCATGTTTTGAGCATACAGTAGCGGTAACCGAAAATGGACCTTTAATCTTAGCATAAATTGTGGTAAAATATTTTTCTTTATGAAAGAAAAGGTGATTACTGTTGAGGGAGAAGTAATTGAAAATCTTCCCAACACTCTTTTTAGAGTCAAATTAAAGGAGTCGGAACGGATACTCTTATGTTATTTATCAGGAAAGATGAGAAAAAATTATATTAAAATTTTGCCTGGAGATCGTGTTAGAGTGGAGGTTACTCCTTACGATCTCAACCGTGGTCGAATTATTTTTCGGTTGTAAAATGAGTGATTATGAAAGTTTCGTCTTCCATTAAAAAAATTTGTTCAAAATGCCAGATGGTAAAAAGAAAAGGAAAATTGTACATTAGTTGCGTTAACCCAAAACACAAACAGAGACAGGGTTGAAAATAAAGATAAAGATTAAAAATTTAAAGTCCAAAATTAAAAATTAATTTAATTATGGTTAGATTATTGGGGGTCGTATTACCAGATGATGAGAGAATAGAGTATGCATTGACTCTTTTATATGGCATTGGTTGGCCAACCTCATCTCGGATATTAACCCAGGCGGGAATAAACAAAAATAAGAGGGTGAGATTTTTAACTGAAGAGGAATTAAAAAAAATTACCGGGTTAATTGAAAAGAATTACAAAATAGAAGGAGAACTAAAGGAGAAAATAGCTGAAGACATAAAAAGATTAAAAGAAATAAATGCCTATCGTGGTATACGACACATTCGCAATCTTCCTGTTCGTGGGCAACGGACTCGTTCAAATGCACGAACTAAAAGGGGAAAAAGGAAGACAGTTGGAGCTTTAAAAAAGGAAGTTTGGGCAAAATTAGAGCAACAGAAATCTCATGGGACGCAAACAAGCAAAAAAAATAGTTGAGGAAGGGAGGATATACATTACCGCTACTTTTAATAATACCATAGTGACGGTAACTGATAAGAAAGGTAGTCCACTCGTTGTGGGTTCGGCTGGAATGTATGGTTTTTCTGGGACAAGAAAATCAACTCCTCATGCGGCAACGATAACAACTGAAGCAACAATTAAAAAAGCAGTGGAGAATTATGGATTAAAAACAGTTGATATTCTTGTTAAAGGCATTGGGCCTGGACGGGAAGCAGCATTGAGGGTGGTCAAAGGATTAAATATAGAAGTAAATAGAATTATTGATATTACTGCCATACCGCATAATGGGGTGCGACCCCCGAAAGTTAGAAGAGTATGAATATAAATTTTATATGAGTTTATAAACATGAGATATACTGGTCCTAGAAATAAAATCGCTCGTCGAGAAGGAATAGATTTAGGGTTGAAAACGCCGGGTTCTAAATCTCATGCGCAACTACTGAAACGCCTTAATATTCCTCCTGGGCAACATGGGCCAAAAGGAAAAAGAAAATTTTCTGAAAGAAGGCTACAATTAAGAGAAAAACAAAAATTACGTTTTTTATTTGGAATTACAGAGAGGCAACTAAAAAAATATTTTCTTACCGCCAGCAAAAAAAAAGGAAATACCGCTATTTTTTTAGCAAGGTTTCTTGAACAACGACTTGATAATATTATTTATCGCCTTGGTTTTGTCCCTACTCGGGCATCGGCTCGCCAGTTAGTTGTTCATGGTCACATCCTAGTCAACAATAAAAAAGTGACTATTCCTTCCTACCGAGTTAAGCTGAATGATACAATTTCCATTGCCTCTGAGAAAATTCTAAAGGTTCCTTATATTGAAAAAAGTGTAAATAATGAAGATATTATAATCCCAAGTTGGTTAGAGAGAAAGGAAAATATGGGGCGATTAATTAGTTTGCCGGGAAGCGATGAAATTGAGAAACAAGTAAATTTACGCTTAGTAATTGAGTATTATTCAAGATAAGTAATATTTAAGTTATAAATTTATAAATTATTACAAAAATTTTAAATATGTTAAATCCTGATTTTTACACCCAACAATTAGAACAAACAGCAAATTATGGTAAGTTTGTTTTGGAGCCATTACCTTTAAGTTTTGGTCATAGCATAGGTCATGCGCTTAGACGAACACTTCTGTCTAGTCTTAAAGGAAGCGCTATTACTAACGTAAAAGTTGAAGGAGTGCCCCATCTGTTTACAACAATTGATGGAGTAAAAGAGTCAGTTTTGGAGATCGTTTTAAATCTTAAAAAATTAAAATTTGAGCCAAAAGGAGCAGGTCCATTTAAAATAAGTTTACAAACAAAAAAACCAGGTAAGATTTACGGAAAAGATATAGTAGGGGAGATAAAACCAGTTAATGGTGATACTTATTTAGCAGAAATTACTGATAGCAAAGCCTATTTGAATATCGAAGCAATTGTAGAAATTGGTATTGGTTATTCTGCGGTTGAAGAGCGAGAAAATAAGATAACTGGTTATATTCCCGTTGACGCTTTGTTTTCCCCGGTAAGAAAAGTTAATTTTAAAGTTGAAGAAATACAGGTGGGAAGAAAAGGTAAATTTGAGAGATTAGTTTTAGAAATATTAACTGATGGAAGCATAAAACCAACGGAAGCATTACAACAATCAGCCAGTCTTTTATCTTCCTATTTTAATCACATCTTATCAGGAAAGGATGTTTTTGTTAATAAAGAAAAAGAAGGCGATAAGAAAGAAGAGAAGGGAATTATTGATAAAAAATTCAGCGAAATTATTATTGATGAACTTAATCTTCCTTCGAGAGTAATTAACGCTTTACTTAGAGAAAATATTGAGACTGTCGCTGATCTAATTAAGGTTGGGAAAGAAAAGTTATCTAAAATGAAGGGTGTTGGTAAAAAATCGATTGAATTAATTGAGGAAGAGTTAAAAAAAATGGCAGTAGAGCTTAAGTAAGAGCATTTTTTTTTAATTTTTTTAGCTATGAGACATCGAGTAAAAAAAATAAAACTTAAAGGGGGAAAAGACGCTAATAAGATGTTAATGTTTAAACTAGCGAATAACTTTTTAAGCAATGAAATGATTATTACTACCGCTAAAAAAGGTAAGTTGGCTAAATCATATATAGAGAGATTGATTGATAAAAGCAAGATTAAGAATGAGGCTAATAAAAATTATTTGTTACGGTTTATTCATAACAAAAAATTAGTTAATTTTCTTTTTGATAAGGTTGGATCAGCATTAAAAGATGTTAGAGGAGGTTATTTAAAAATAACCAAAATTGGGCGAAGAGATTCTGATGGTTCAGAGATGGTTAAATTAGAATGGGCGCATCCTATTAATAAATAACTATGGTTAATTTAACTCAGTCAACTAAATCGGTTTCTCTTTATGATATTAATAGAAAGTGGTATTTAGTGGATGTGAGTAATAAGATATTAGGACGAATCGTTCCTGAGATTGTTAAGTTATTACAGGGTAAGCATAAAGTGAATTATGTTCCCTACCTTGATATGGGTGATTATGTGGTGGTAATTAATGCGGCTAAGGTGAAATTAACTGGTAAAAAAGAAAAAGTGAAAACATATACTCGCTACTCAGGCTACCCTGGGGGTTTAAAAAAAATAAACTTCCAAAGGTTATTGAAAGAAAATCCGACTGAGATAATAAAACATGCCGTTTCCGGAATGTTACCGAAAAATAAATTAAGAAAAGCTAGATTAAAGAGATTATTTGTATTTGCTGATGATAAACATCCCTATGGGGATAAAATTCGCGATTATAAATTTACCGTATAAACTAGATTCTAAACTTAAGTTTTTAAAAACTGGTAATCTTTTGAGTTTTTATAATTTCCTGTTTTGTAAAATAAAATTATGTCTAAAAAAACACAAAATATTCAATATTACGAAGGCGTAGGAAGAAGAAAAACTGCGATAGCGCGAGTTAGGTTATTTATTCCTGAAAAACAAAAAACCGTTGAAGTTAATGGGGTAAAAATTAAACCAGGAGAGGTTTATGTAAACGGTAAACCAATAACGACACTGTTTGCCAGAAAAATAGAGGAAAAACTTTATTTTTCACCGTTTGAAATTACTAATACTACTAATAGATTTGCTGTTTCCATTAAAGTTGCCGGCGGAGGAAAAAAAAGTCAATTGGAAGCAATTGTTCATGGGATGGCGCGCGCCTTAATTTTAGTTAATGAGCAAGAATATAAGCCAATTTTAAGAGAAAAAGGATTATTAACCAGAGATCCAAGAGTTCGTCAGCGAAGACAAGTAGGAACAGGGGGAAAAGCGAGACGCAAAAAGCAATCTCCAAAAAGATAATTCTATAAAAGTCTTATAAAATTATGCCTAAGCTTTCCGTAATTATACTTTCTTATAATACCAAAGAAACGACAAGAAAATGTCTTACTTCTTTAATTGGAGCTCTTAAAAAAGTAAAAAAATTTAAGGTTGAGGTGATTGTTTTTGATAATGGCTCGACTGATGGGAGTTTGGAGATGTTTGAGAGTTTTAAAGCTTATCAATTTTTTAAAGTTATTAAGAGTAAAACCAATATTGGATATGCTAAGGCGAATAATCAAGCTTTAAGAAAAACAAAAGGAGATTATATTCTTTTTCTTAACTCTGATGTAATTATTAATAAAATTAATTTTGAGAAACTTCTTGATTATTTAGATGAAAAACCCGAAATTGGAGCTTTGACAGTAAAGATTAAATTACCAGACGGTAGCATTGATCCAGCCTCTCATCGTGGTTTTCCTACGCTTTGGAATTCTTTTTGCTATTTTTTTAAGATAGAGAAACTTTTTGGAAGACTGCCCTTGATTGGAAAGATATTTGGGGGTTATCATTTAACACATTTAAATTTAAACACCATCCACGAAGTTGATTCAATTAGTGGCGCTTTTTATCTTACCCGAAGAGAAATTCTTAAAAAAATAGGCGGTTTTGATGAAGATTTTTTTATGTACGGGGAGGATATTGATTTATCTTTTAGAATTAAAAAGTTAGGTTATCAAATTATTTATTATCCTTTATTTGAAGTTACTCATCTAAAATACGCGAGCGGTTTAAAGAAAAACAAAAAAGAAGTAGAAAAACATTTTTATAATGCTATGAAAATCTTTTATCGTAAACATTATGAAAAATTTTACCCGCCAATTATCAATAAGTTAGTTTATTTATTTATAGATTTTAAAAGTAGTTTCTAATGAGAATTGGTATAGACGCAAGACTTTATTTTCAAACGGGAATTGGCACTTATCTTCGAAATTTTTTAAACAACCTTCAACAAATTGTCTCAAAAGATACCCAATTTTTTATTTATATTATGAGGGATGATTTGAACAAAGTTAGTTTTAACAATCCTAATTTTATTAAAAGAGGAATACTCTATTCTTGGCATAGTTTATCTGAGCAGATAGGTTTTTTAAAAACTCTTTATCAAGATAAATTAGATCTTATCCATTTTACCTATTTCAGCTACCCCGTTTTTTATCAAAAGAAATTTATTGCCACTATTCATGATTTAACTCCTCTCTTATTTAAAACTGGGAGAGCCTCGACTCATAATTTTTTATTATACTACCTTAAGTATCTTGGATTTAAGTTTGTTTTAAGCAATCAAATTAAACATTCAAGCAAGATAGTTGTTCCTTCATCGACAGTCAAAATTCAGTTGGGAAGTATTTTCGGGAAACAAATTAGCAATAAGACTGTTGTTATTAACGAAGGAATTGATCAAGATCTTATTAAAGCAAAGGAAAACAAATCGCTTCAGTCTAGGTTCAAAAAAAATTTTTTTCTTTATGTTGGTAATTTTTATCCACACAAAAATATTGAGCGATTAATTAATGCCTTTGTTAAAGTAAATCATGATATTGATTTGGTTTTAGTAGGCCCCGATGATTTTTTTGCCAAAAAGATAAGGTGCTTGATTAAAGAAATCAACCCAGGGAGGAAAATTATTTTTTATCATAATCCTAATCCATCGGATTTGGTTTTTTTTTACAAAAATGCCCTTGCTCTTATTCACCCATCTTTGTCTGAAGGTTTTGGTTTGCCACTTATTGAGGCCGCTTATTTTGGCTGTCAGATAATTGCCTCAAATATTGCCACTTTTAAAGAATTATTAGGTGACAATTATTTAGCTTTTGATCCATACAACATTAATGATATTCTTAAAAAAATAAATTTTTTTCTTGACAAAAAAGTAAAATTTAATTACGGCCAACTTCTTAAGAAATATTCTTTTAAGCAAATGACCGAAAAAACTTTTATGCTTTACCAAGAAGTTCTAAATACCTAATTGATTTATTAAGACTATTTACCAAAAAAATCTTTTTTAATTTTCTTATTAATGATTGATTTGTTTTTACTTTTTTGGTGAGTTTTAATTTACTTTAGTGGTGGAAGGTTGTTTTAATTATTAATTAATTTTCTATTTTATTCCTAAATAAATTAATAACTTCTAATTGCCATAGCTTTAACAAAAGTTATTAAATTGAGTGACTAAAATTTGATTTGTCGGAAAAAAAGAATAAAAGAACAAACTTTATTTCTGAAATTTTAATTTTTAAGCTTCATTAATTATTGCCTCTAACTCAAACAAGTATAATAAGATACTCAACAAAATGAATCCCTTAATCAATATTCAGGAAAATTTTAATATAATATTTAAACAACTAACCGGAAGTTTTTAACTCTTGGTAGTATTTTTCTTTAGAAATAATATAATGAAAAAAATTGCTTTCGTTTACGATTGGATAGATAAATGGGGAGGGGTTGAGAGATTGCTTTTAATTTTACATAAGATATTTCCCAAGGCTCCTTTTTTTACTTCATACGTTGACTCTGAGAAAGCCTTATGGGCAAAAGGTCTTAATTTAAAAACGTCTTTTATCCAAAGACTGCCTAATTTTATAAAAAAAAATCGGTTATTATCATTTTCTTTTTATCCTTTTGCTTTTGAGTCTTTTGATTTTAGTCAATATGATATTGTTATCTCTATTACTTCCTCCTTTTCTAAAGCTATAATTACCAAACCAAAGACTTTTCATCTTTGTTATCTGTTGACGCCGGCTCGTTATCTTTGGTTTATGTCAAAAGAATATGGCGTCCCGGCGATTAATTACTTTAAGAAATGTGATTATATTGCCGCTCAAAGGCCGGATAAAATTATCTCTATTTCAAAAACAGTTGCTGATCGGTGCAGAAAATATTATGGAAGAGAAAGCGATGTTATTTATCCACCGTTTGATGTTGACTATTGGAGAAAAATAAAATTAAAAGTTCTAACACCAAATTTTGAAAAGAATTTAAAATTAAAACTACCAACTTTAAAATTTTACTTAATCGTTTCTCGGCTTGAACCCTATAAGAAAGTTGATTTTGTAATTGAATTGTTTAATCAGTTGGGTTGGTCATTAGTCGTGGTAGGCGAAGGCAGTATGAAAGATAGATTAAAAAAGGCTGCTAAAAGAAACATCACTTTTCTTTCTAATTTAGACGATCAAGAATTAAGTTGGTTATATACTAAGGCTCAGGCGCTAATTATGGCACAGGAAGAGGATTTTGGATATGTGGCTTTAGAATCACAGTTTTTTGGTTGTCCAGTAATTGCTTACGGAAAAGGAGGTGCAAAAGAGACAGTCATAGAGAATAAAACCGGTATATTTTTTTATGAACAAAAAAAGGAAAGTTTTTTAGCTACCCTTGAAAGATTTCGGATAATATCTTACAATTTAAAAAAAACGACTGAAAAATGGGGAGAAAAAAATGTAGACAAGTTTGATAAAAATAAATTTATAAAAAAAATCCAGTCAGTTTTACATAGATTATTAAAAATTAGTTAATATCGATTTTTTAAGCATATTTCTTTTTTTTATAATTTGCATTTATATGAAAATTGTTATCTTTGCCGGTGGAACCGGGACTAGACTTTGGCCATTATCTCGAAAAAAATCACCCAAACAATTTGAAAAAATTATTGGTGATAAGTCTACTTTACAATTATCCGTTGAGCGATTATTCCCAGATTTCAGACCTCAAGATATCTATATTGCCACAAATTTCATTTATAAAGATCTAATTAAAGATCAGTTACCGAGTATTCCAGAGGAAAACTTTTTTTTTGAGCCAGAGAAGAAAGATGTTGCTCCCGCTATTGCTTTGGTCACCGGAATTTTTTATCGGATGAATCCTAAAGAACCTCTAGTTATTTTATGGAGTGATCATTTAATTAAAAGGACGGCTTTTTTTAAAAAAATTCTTAGAATTGCCGTAGATTACATTAAAGAAAATCCCCAAAAAATTGTCTTTATTGGTCATAAACCTCGTTACCCCAGTGTTAATCTTGGTTATATTCATTTAGGGAAGAAATCTCACGCAGTAAATGGTGTCAGATTCTATTGTTTTGAAGGATTTAAATATCGTCCTGATGAGAAAACGGCAAAAAAATTTTTCAGTTCTGGTAGTTATGCCTGGAATTTAGGTTATTTTATTAGTACTCCTGATTTTATTTATAACGCTTTTGCTAGATTCGCACCTAACATTTATAAAAATAGCGAGAAGATTTTAAGTTTTTATGGAAAAAAGAACTATTTTTCGGTTTTGAAAAAAAATTATGGTCAAGTGGAAAATATAAATTTTGATAATGCTATTTTGGAAAATTTAGACAAAAAAGACGCCCTAGTTATTGTAGAAGACGTTGGATGGAGCGATATTGGTGCCTGGGAATCATTAAAAGAGGCTTTGGAAAATCATCCTTATGAGAATGTTATTCGAGGAAAAGTATTTTTAGAGCACGTGAGGGATTCATTGATTTATAATTATGAAGATAAAAAATTGATTGTTGGTATAGATTTAGATGAGAATATTATTGTTAATACGCCGGATGTACTTCTTATCACTAAAAAAAATTCAGTGGCAAAAATTAAAAAATTGGTTGAAAGTTTCGAAGGGACAGAGAATGAAACTCTTACTTAGATTAAATTATTATTACCGATATCTTAAAAGACTTTTAGATATTATTCTTGCTATTGTTTTGCTGATTATTTTTTTTCCTATTTGTTTAATAACCGCAATTCTTATCAAGCTTGATTCTCCTGGCCCTATTTTAGCCGATGTTCCCGAACGAGTAGGTCAATATGGGCGTCGATTTAAAATGTATAAATTTCGATCAATGATTATTAATGCCCATTTCTTACTAAGGACTGATGCCCGCTTTCGCGCCCTTTTTCGGGAGTATAAAAGAGGGAGTTACAAATTAAGAAACGATCCGCGGGTAACTAGAATAGGAAGATTTATCCGAAAGCATTCAATTGATGAAATCCCACAACTAATTAACGTTTTGAAGGGGGAGATGAGCTTGGTTGGGCCTCGAGCTTATTATCCGGATGAGTTAGAAAACCAACAGAAAAAATTTCCCCACACCAGAAAACTGGTTAAAAAGGTCCTTTCGGTTAAACCAGGAATCACCGGCTTATGGCAAGTTTCTGGTAGAAGTGAGATTAATTTTGACAAACGGATTGCCATGGATGCAAAATATGTAGATAATATATCTTTATGGCAGGATTTAAAAATTATCCTTAAAACTCCGCTAGTAATGATTAGCGGAAAAGGAGCAGTCTAATAAATTAAAAAAATAAATTAAAATTTGAAAATTAAAATTTAAAAATGAAAAAATATAGATTTATTTTTATATTAATTTTTGTAATTGCGGCTTTATTAATTTATTTTTTTATTTACAGCCCCCTTAAAAAAATCAAAGCAGGAATTGCTAATCTTAATTTATTGACTAAAGATTTAAAAACGGCTTTTACTAAAAACGATATTGATCTTTTAAAAATTAAATTAGGCGACTTTTCTAATCAATACCAAGATTTTGAAAAAGAAGCAAAATTAATCTATTGGGCAGCCTTTATTCCTTATATCGCTGATTTTAAAAATGCCGTGGAAGCCGGTCGTTACTTAATTATTGCCGCTGAGGAAGCGGTAGGTGCGATTGAGCCATATGCCGATCTTATTGGTTTTAAAAAAGGAGAAAGTTCTTTCGTTCAGCGGTCGGCCGAAGATAGACTTCAAACAGCGGTTCTGACTTTAGATAAAGTTTTAGGAAAAATTGATCAGATTTCTGCCAATATTGAGAAAGCACAATTAAGGATAGAAAAGATTGACGTAAAACGTTATCCCAAGAATATAGGAAACACTTTAATTCGGGAACGAATTGAGAATATAAAAGAACAATTTTCAGGGTTAACAGCCCTTTTTGTTGACGCAAAGCCTTTAGTAAAAAAACTACCCGAAATTTTGGGGAAAGACAAGGAAAAGGTTTATCTTGTACTTTTTCAAAATGATAAAGAGTTACGGGCAACGGGGGGATTTTTAACTTCTTACGCAATTTTTAAAGTAAAGGATGGAAAGATTAAAATAGAGAGATCAGAAGACATCTATGATTTAGATGCGAGCATTTCTTCCCATCCACCCGCGCCTCGAGAAATTATTACTTACCATAAAGGAGTTTATATCTTTAATATCCGTGATAGTAATCTATCGCCCGATTTTCCTACTTCAGTGAAGTTTTTTAATTCTTTATATAACAAAAGCAGTCGTCGAGTCAATTATGATGGAATTATTGCCCTGGATTCGAAAGTTTTAGTTGATATGTTGACTATTTTTGGTGATACCGAGGTGCGAGGGATTGTTTTTTCCGCTAGGAAAGATCCTCGTTGTGATTGTCCGCAAGTCTTGTATCGTCTTTTTGATATTATTGATAGACCAACTCCCTACATCAGGGAAAAAAGAAAAGGGATTTTAGGGGATTTAATGTATGTTTTATTTTACAAAGCCTTAGGTTTTTCTCCATCAAAATATTGGGGAACTCTAGCTCAACAGATGTTTCAAAATTTGAAAGAGAAGCATATTTTGTTGTATTTTAATGAGCCAGATCTTCAGCAAGCCGTGGAAAGAATTAATTTTGCTGGGCGATTAAGAGATTATCAAGGAGATTTTTTGCATATTAATAATGTAAATTTTGCTGGTGCCAAATCAAATATGTTTGTTAGAGAGACGATTACCTCAAAAACTAAGATTAATAATGATGGTAAAGTTAGCCGTCAGGTAGTTGTTGAGTATCGTAATCCTTATCCTCACTCTGATTGTAATTTAGAACGGGGAGGATTATGTCTTAACGCTACATTAAGAAATTGGATAAGAGTGTATGTACCAAAAGGAGCGAAACTTATTAATTTTCAAGGATCATTAAAAAAAGTTCAAACCTACGATGATTTAGGTAAGACTGTTTTTGAGGGATACTTAGAGGTTCCCACCCAAGGTAAAGCCCAAGTTAATATTAGTTATTTATTGCCAGCGAACATTGAAATTAAAAATTACCGATTATTAATCCAAAAACAACCGGGGACACATAATCAAAGACTAAAGGTTGAGGTCAACGGAAAAAATATTTACAATAACATATTTAATACCGATCAGGAACTCAAGTTAAAATAGAGATGAGCTTTTTTTATGTCAAAGATTGTTAAGACAGAAGCGATTGTTTTAAAGAAGAAAAATCTTCTTGATAAAGATACAAGAGTGACGCTTTTTACCGAAAAATATGGCCGTTTAGATCTTACTGCTTTTGGAATTAAGAAAATTACTAGTCGTCGTCTCGCCCATATTCAGACGGGTAATTTGATCACCGCTCTTATTTATAAAAAAAATAATCAATTTTATTTGCAAGGAACTCAATTAATCTCCGCTTTTTCTCATATAAAAGAGGATCAGCATAGAATGAACTATCTTTACTTATTTTTTTTTGTTTTGGATAGACTTCTTCCAGAAAACCAGCAGGAAAAATTTATCTACCAATTAACTAAAAAATTTTTAATTAACCTGTCAGAGACAGCCAATTTTAGTAAGTTAATTTTAGAAAAATATTTAAATACAACATTAATTTGTTTGGGTTATTTGAGAGAAGAAAAATCAATCAACGAAATTAAGTTATTAATTGAAGGACTCATTCAAGAAAAAGCTCCTTTTCTTGAGTGGTAATTTTTTTTCATTGTATTTATATAGTGTAAAGTTAATTTTGGTGTTTTATAATAGAAGCTATGGAAAAAATTATTGCTTTATGCAAAAGGCGTGGTTTTATTTATTCTTCCTCAGAAATTTATGGCGGTATTGGCGGTTTCTGGGATTATGGCCCCCTTGGTGTTGAGCTAAAAAATAATATTAAAAAAGAATGGTGGAAAACTATGGTTTATCAAAGAGATGATGTAGTTGGAGTTGATGCCGCTATTATTATGAATCCCAAAGTTTGGGAGGCTTCTGGTCATGTTGCTGCTTTTACTGATCCTTTAGTGGAGTGTAAAAACTGCCATCACCGTTTTCGAGCCGATAAAATAAAAGACGATATTTGTGAAAATTGTGGCGATAAAAATAATTTTACCGAACCAAAACAATTCAATTTATTAACTGAGGTTTTTTTAGGAGTAACTGAGCCAAAACAAAAAGCTTATTTGCGAGGTGAAATTACTCAGGGGGTTTTTGTAAATTTCAAAAACATTGTTAATTCAACACGGATTAAAATTCCTTTTGGGATTGCGCAGATTGGTAAGGCTTTTCGCAACGAGATTACACCAGGAAATTTTACCTATCGGTCTCGTGAATTTGAACAAATGGAATTAGAGTTTTTTATTAAACCTGACGAGAAAGAAGCAATTAAATGGTTTGAATATTGGAAGCAGGAGAGAATAAAGTGGTATCAGTCTTTAGGGATAAAGAAAAATAATCTTCGCTGGAGGGAACATGAGAGTTTTGAGCGCGCTCATTACGCAAGACGGGCTTTTGATATTGAGTATCATGCTCCTTTTGGCTGGAGTGAATTTGAAGGAATTCATCATCGTGGAGATTGGGATTTGACGCGGCACGGATTGCGTTATAAAGATCCAGAAACTACTGAGGAATATACGCCTTGGGTGATTGAAACTTCCGGTGGGGTTGATAGATCACTGCTTTTTTTCTTGATTGATGCCTATTGCGAGGAAAAAGAAAGAGTCGTTTTAAAACTTCACCCAAAATTAGCTCCTGTTAAAGTAGCCGTATTTCCTCTTCTAAGCAACAGGAAAGAATTGGTTTCGTTGGCTTGGAAAATTTATCTTAGTCTTAAGTCAGAAAACTTAATGGTTGTCTGGGATGATCGAGGGAACATTGGAAAAAGATATTATGCTCAAGATGAGATAGGTACCCCTTTTTGTGTTACAATAGATTTTAAGACCCTTGAAGATAACACGGTAACAATTCGCGATCGAGACACCACAAAACAAGTGCGGTTGTTAATAGAAAATCTTAAAAGTTTTCTTAAAGAAAAATTAGTATGAAGTTAGAAAAAAAATATTTATATTTAGGCCTTTTTATTTTGTTTTTTTTATTATCCATAGTTTATTTCCTATTGGGAAGAAAAAATACTTCTAGGGAGACATTTTCCTCTATTTCTCCTACTGAAATGTTAATTCCCACAATTGATAATTCAGTTAAAGTTGGTTTATTAGTTTCAGCGCCGGGAAAGGAAGTGTTGTTAAAGATTAAAAATATTCCCAAAGGAACACAAGTGATAGATTATGAGTTATCCTATCAAACGGCTAAACAAGGTCTGCAAGGAGTAATTGGGACGATTGACTTAGGCAGGAATGAGAGTGATTTTCAAAAAAAAATAACTCTAGGAACATGCTCGGCGGGTGTTTGTGTTTATCATGAAGTGGTAGGCAAGATTAAATTAAATTTAAAATTTACCGGTAGTTATGGAGAGAGAGTTTTTGAGAAAGAATACGAAATATGATCTTCTAAATTAGGTAGTTATTTGTTTATAATTTCTGAAGTTTAGAAGGGAGGGAATAATTAATGCCAATTACTAAATCAGCCAAAAAGAAAATGCGAAAAGATAAAAAAAGAACAACCGCAAATACCTTGTATATAAAAGTCTACAAACAACTAATTAATAAAATTAAGAAAAAAAAGGGAGACTTAAAAGAATTACTTCGCCAATTTTATTCTCAAGTCGACAAGGCAGCGAAAAAACACGTAATTCATAAGAACAAAGCCAGCAGGTTGAAAGCAAGAATTAGTTTATTAGTCAAAAAACTTCAGTCATCATGAGTCATTATGAAATATAAAGTTAATTTAATGCCGGTAAAAGAAGCTTCCGTCGGTGAAAAATTAGTTTATTTTACTCTTAATTATTTGCGATATATTATTGTTATTACCCAGCTGATTGTTATTAGTGTTTTTTTTTATAGGTTTCAGATCGATCAACGTATTATTGAATTAAAAGAAGGCATTGAACAAAAAAGAGAAATTATCCAATTGACTCTTCCCCTCCTTTCTCAGGCCGAAATGGTTCACACGAGAACAACTGAGGTAAGAAATATTTTTGGAAAACAAGAGCAATTTTCTCAAATGATGAATTACCTAATTTCAATTTTCCCTGACTCCCTTACTTTGGATAAATTAGAAATAGATGAGGAAGAAATAAAGATGAGTGGTTTCACCGAAAATATTCAACAGCTGCAATTGTTTTATAATTTTTTAAGAAAAGAAAGTAAGTTTGAAACTATTAGCCTTGATAAGATGGAGAAGGTTAATAATAAATTTAATTTTAGCCTAATATTAAATAAATTTAAGCTATGAGCGAGATAAAAATACCGAGAAATATTTTTTCAAAAAAAGTAAGGGATTATACCTTCACGACCTTATTTTTTTTGATTTTTTCTATTTTTATCATGTTTGCAATTCGTCCCTCTTTAATCAGTATTTTTTCCTTAAAGAAAGAAGAAGAAGATCTTAAAAAAATTAATTCGTTATATAATGAAAAAATTTTAATAGTCACTGAGGTTCAGTCGCAAATTGAAAAAAATCGTGATTATTTACCTCTTTTAAACGAAGCAGTGTCGACTTACCCTCAAGTAAACAAATTGATCGAGGATATCAAAAACGAAGCAGAAAGGAATACCTTTTTGATTAAAAAAACAACCATCTCTGACGTGGATTTGTCCACCGTTGGCAAAAAGAATCTTGAAGTCGTAGAAGTAATAATCGAGGGAGAAAGCGCTTTTGATGATTTATTGAAATTAACTCAGGGATTATTTAATCAAAGAAGGTTGAAAACAATAAAAAAAGTAGTTATCGCTTCTAATCCAGAGAGCACGACTTCCTCTCAGTTAAAAATTACTCTAAATGTTGAGGGATATTATTTATGAACAAAAAGGAATTATTAGCTCTTTCTATATGTGTTTTTCTAACCGTTGTTGCTTGGCTTATTGCCGATATTTATCATGCCGCTACTGAAGAAAAGATTAAAGAAAAAATAGCGTTACCTGTATTAACAAGATTTGAAATAAACATTGATGTCTTAAAAATACTAAAAGAAAAAAAAGAATAAAATAATGACTTATTCTCAACTTTATTTAAAAAAAAGGGGTAGGGTTCCAGCCATTGCTGGTTTTTTATTTATTATTTTTATTGTGTTAATGTTTTTAAAAATTTTTTCCAATCGTGCTCAACCTTCTAAGGCAGTTAAGGAGAAAGTAAGAAGAATAGGAATAACAAATCTTTCATCTTCTTCTGTTTCTATTTTTTGGCAGACCGAACAAAAAGAAATTGGTTGGCTTGTTTACGGTACCTCACCGACAAAGATGAATAAGATTGTTTTTGATGAACGCGATACTTCCTCCAAAAGAAAGCCCTATTTAAACCACTATGTTAACATTAGGGGACTTGAAGAAAAAACACAATATTTTTTTGCCATTGTGAGTAATAATAAACTAATTAAGAATTTTGATAACAAACCTTTTAGTTTTAATACTTATTCAAAACTACAAATAAGCAAAAAGTTAGGTTATGCTTATGGAAAGGTTGTTCAACCAAATAATAGACCATTAGAAGAGGCATTAGTTATTTTAAGTGTTGACGATAAGGTTTTCTTTTCAACTTTGACTAAATCAACAGGAGAATGGCTTATTCCTTTCGATTATAAAGATATAAAACCTACCCAAAAAATAAAGATAGAAGTAATCAGTGAAGATAATCAAATTTCAACGGTTACGAGTCCGGTTAATAAAATTTCTCCCTTACCTAAAACTGTTGTTATTGGAAAAAATTACGATTTTACTCAAGAAGACAATGTTCTTTCTGCTATCATTTCAGAAGATTCATCAGTTAGAGAGAAAAAAGATTTTGATATTCTTTATCCTAAAGAAGAGGCGATCATTCCTGGCCGATTTCCTTTAATTAAAGGATTTGGTCCAGCTGGGACGACAATTTATATCATTATTAAATCAGAAAAAACATATTCAACAAAAGTAAAGGTTGATAATCAAGGATTCTGGCGCCTATCACCGCCTGAAGCTTTAAACTTAGGAGAAAATAGGGTTATTCTTGCAGCAAAAAATAAAGAAGGGAAGGATGTTCTTATAGAAAGAAAATTTTTTATTATTGGTAATGAAGGAGCTAATGTTTCAGTTTTAGGTGAAGCAACACCTTCAGCAACAACAATTACTCCTTTTCAACAGACGCCAACACCAACGGAAACAATGTTATTAACACCGACTCCTTCACCGCCTGTTTCTGGTAATAAATTTTTTCTTCATGTTATTGCGGGTATCTCTTTTTTTGTTCTTGGATTAGGAGTAATACTTGCATTTTGAGGCAAATATTTAATAAAATCAATTTATGGATATTTTTAACCTAATTCTTTCGGTTAACAAAATCGCTTTGATTATCTTTATTATTACTGGGTTTTTTGTCTTTTATCAATTATATTTACTTAAAAAAGAAACTTCTGTTAAAACTAAACCTAAAATTCCTGAATTTAAAGAAGGAACTAGACTAGTGAACTATAGCAAAGTTATTATTAAAAACCCTGAAAAAAAATCAGCAAAGAAAGTCAGTGTGATACCCTTAATTGTTGCCTTGATAGTTTTTATTTTTTTAGGAACGATTCTTTTAGTTAATTTTTTAAGTCTTCAGAAAGAGGAATCATCGGAAGCTAAAGTAGCCCCTACACCGATTATAAATTTTATTACGTCAGCCGGAATAAAAATTTATAATCAAGAATGGATTGAATTAACCGATGAGCAGTTAAAAGAATTAGCACCTGGTCAAACAATATACGTTGGTATTGAAACGGTAGCAGATGAAGATATTGATAAAGCGAGAATTAAGATTAATAAAAAACAATGGGAAGAAGACGACGTGACAGTAAGGTTTAATAAGGAAAAAAATGTTTTTTATCGAGAATATTTGATTGCCACCGATGAAGCGTTTTTAAAAATTGAAGGTCAACTTCATTCAAAAGTTGATGGTTGGTTAGGGGATTAAGAGAGATGAAAAAAACGCAATTGATCACCATTTTGCTTTTTATCATAATAATCATATTAACAGGAGCAATCTTTTATATTACTTCTATTTTAACAAATAGCTCACCTGAATCATCGCCTGTTGTCCCAATTAAGACAAAAGCCCAAACAAAAACTTACACTAAAATGATTGCATTGAACACAATAACTTCAACACCTACTCCAACCCAAGTGCCAACCATAACTCTTATTTTTACCCCTACTCCCACTCCTGATGGTTCAGTTTTATCAACTCCTACTCCTACCGAGATTATTCTTGCCTATGTTAATCCTTCACCTACTAATAATGCTACTAAGTCAGCAGATGAGTTGATTACTTCTCCAATTAGCCCAACTAAGACATTAATTCTTCCAGAAACAGGTTATTTAACCAATATATTAATTATCTTTATTATAGCCTTTATTTTCATTTTTGTTGCTTTTATTTTTTAAAATCAGCAGGAGTTAATAATACGAATAAATTGAAGAGGTTCGAGAGAAGCATTTCCGATTAAGAGACCATTTATCTTTTCCCTAATTAAATATTGCCTAGCATTATTTTCGTTGACGCTTCCTCCATAGAGAAAAATAGTTGTTGGTTTAAGTTTTAGTTTTTTTCTTATACTTAAAACTTTTTCTGGTGATTCATTAACACCTGTCCCAATAGCGTAGGTGGGCTCATAAGCAACAATTTTAACTTGGGGAAAAATTTTATCTTTTTCATCTCTTACACAAAGGATGGGTTCAATACCGTATTTTTTGGCTTGAGTAATTTTTTTTTCAATTTGGTCATCGGTTTCAGAAAAATAGCTTCGGCGTTCACTATGGCCGATAATTGAATATTGAACTAAGTCTTTAATCATAACAGCGGCAATCTCACCGGTAAAACTTCCATTGTCGAAAGAGGATAAATTTTGGGTCCCCAGAAAAATATTCTTAAAATTTTTGAACATTTTCGCTAGCGGATAAAGAAGATGATAGGGAGGACAGATGATGATTTTTTTTGATAAATTAATATTAGGTTGCTGTTTAAATTTTTTAATGAAAATTTTAGCCCAAAGTAGTCCTTCCTTAAGATTTTTGTTAGCTTTCCAATTGGCAATAAAATATTTCATATAACAACTGAAGTTACAAATAATATCTTCTATAATTATACTTTATAAATAAAAATGAAAAATGAATTATTTAAAAATCTTAATTCACAACAACAACAGGCTGTTTCATACATTAACGGTCCTTCAGTAATTCTTGCTGGGGCTGGTAGTGGTAAGACGCGGGTTTTGATTTATAAAGCAATTTATTTAGTTAAGGATTTAAAAATAAATCCTCTTTCGATTGTGATGGTTACTTTCACTAATAAAGCAGGGGGAGAAATGAAAGAACGAATATCAAATATTGCCAAGATTAGAAAACTAGGGTTTGTTGGCACTTTTCATTCATTTTGCGCTAGTATTCTTAGACGTCATGCTGATTATTTAGGTTATAGTAATAATTTTTTAATTTATGACGAAGATGATCAATTAACTTTAATAAAAGAGATAATTAAGGAGATTTCTTCAAAGAAATATCCACCCCATTATTTCCTAAGTCGGATTTCTGAAGCAAAAAATCAACTGGTTTCATCAGATAGGTATCTTGACTATTTTTCTTCATTTTACAACTTTGAGCTGGTTAATTTAGTTTATAAAGAATATCAAAAAAGATTAATAAAGAATAACGCAATGGATTTTGATGATCTTTTAATGAATACAGTTTTTCTTTTCCAAGAGAAGAAAACGATTTTAGAGAGCTATCAACTAAAATTCCATCATTTTCTTATAGATGAATTTCAAGATACAAATCATGCTCAATTTACTTTAATTAAATTATTGGGAAAGAAATACAACAATGTTACGGTTGTTGGTGATTTTTCACAAAGTATTTACTCTTGGCGGGGAGCAGAGATTAATAACTTAAGGAAGTTTCAAGAGGCATATCCGCAAAGCAAAGTTTTTTATTTGGAAGAAAATTATCGTTCCACCGCTAATATTTTAGATTTTGCTTTCAAAGTAATTTCTAAAAATACCACTCACCCAATTTTACATCTTAGAACATCAAACAAAGAAGGAGAAGAAATAATTTTTTATGAGGCCGAGAATGAGGAGGAGGAGGCAGTTTTTATTGTTAAGACGATTAAGAGTTTGCCTTTTTCTTATTCTTCAATCGCTGTTTTATATCGAACCAATGCTCAATCGCGTATAATTGAAGAGGCTTTTTTACATTTTGGTGTCCCATACGTTTTAATTGGTGGAACACGTTTTTACGAAAGAAGAGAGATTAAAGACATTCTTGCTTATTTGAAATTGTTAGTCAATCCAGAAGACGAAATTTCCTTAAAAAGAGTTAAAAATTTAGGCAAAAAACGTTTTTTGGCTTTTAAAAAGATTTTTGATCAATTAAGAAAAGACGTAAAAAGAAAGACAACAGTTGAGTTAATAGAGGAGATATTTTCTGTTACCGATTACCTTTCTCTTTATCATTCAGATGATGAAGAGGATTATTCAAGATTAGAAAACATTAAAGAACTAAAATCAGTGGCTTTAAATTTCCCTCGATTACTTGACTTTTTACAACAAGTGGCTTTAGTTGAGTCTGAATATTTCGAGAAAGAGAAAATCGATAAAGATAAAAATGGCGTTAAATTAATGACTCTTCATGCTTCAAAAGGATTAGAGTTTGATGTTGTTTTTATCGTGGGAGTTGAGGAAGGAATATTGCCGCACTCTCGTTCAGTTGATAACCAATTTCAATTAGAGGAGGAGCGACGATTATTTTATGTGGGGATTACTCGGGCAAAAAGGAGACTTTATGTCACCTACGCAAAACGAAGATTTATCTTTGGTAGACGGGAAGAATCAATAATATCAAGGTTTTTGGAGGAATCTGGGAATTTTTATTAAGAGTTATCAACTAGGTTTTTATATTTTATAATAATTATGATATGTTTCTGGTAATTAAAGATAAAACTGGGAAAAGATTAACCTTAAAAGAAATTAAAGAAAAAATATTGAATCGAATAAAAAATATTTTTCTAGAATTTGAAGTTTTTTTTCTCCATTTAGTTGGGCTGGTTCCCTCTCATCATTTTCGGCGTTTTTTTTATCGACTAGCAGGAGTCAAAATTGGTAAGGGTTCAACTATTCACATGGGTTGCCGATTTTATGATCCGAGAAACATCGTAATTGGTAATGATTCGATTATTGGCGAGGGAGCGATTTTGGATGGTAGAGAAAAGTTAATTATTGGTAATCATGTTGCTGTGGCGACTAATGTGATGATTTTTAATTCTCAACACGAGATAAATGATGAATATTTTTCTCCCAGTGTTGCTCCCGTGATTATTGAGGATTATGTTTTTATTGGGCCAGGGGTGATTATTCAACCAGGTGTTAAAATTGGAAGAGGAGCGATTATTGCCGCCGGGGCGGTAGTGGTAAAAGATGTTCCTCCGTTTGCTATTGTCGGTGGTGTACCGGCTAAAATTATTGGCGAGAGAAGACTAAAAAATTTTCATTATAAAATAGGGCGAGCGAGATGGTTTCGTTAGTTATTGCTTTAATCACTGGTTCCTACCAAATAGACTGCTTGCCAGGGTCGGTAAGAAGAAAAAAATTGTTTTTCAAAGATAATTTTTTCGTTATTTACAACTTTATAATTGAAACTCGTTTTCGCTCCCCACGCGGCGAAGTCAACTTGTTTAATAACGCCCCGTTTTAGAGTTGGATCTTCTTGATAAAGCGGCGATGGAGGAGGATTGATATCCCAGATAGATACTGGCGAAATTTCCACGCGGCGGCCATCTTTTTTTCCATATAAATTAAAAAGTAATAAATTTTTTTCTTTATCGATCTCTGTTTGAATAAGAATATAGGCGGGTGTATCATTTTTTATTTTTAAATCAACAGTGGGAGCAAAAACTGTTGCATCAAAACCCGGTTGAGAATCGTTTTCATAATAAATTACCCGATACGCATGAGGACTTCTTTCAATAACCGGTAATCCGGCATTCAAAGCTGCTCGAAACAAAGTGGTCGAAACTTGACAAACACCGCCGCCATCACCTAAAACGGTTTTTCCTTGCTTAATTATATAAGCTGGTTTATAACCGGTTAAAAGAGAAACATCGCCGATATTTTCATTAAAAGAAAAAATTTTATCTTTAGGGATAAGAATACCATTAAATTTTGAGGTGGCTAAAATTATATTATGAATTCGTTCTGGTGCTGAATGTGTGAAATCAGATTTTCCCACCCCTAAGAGTTCTTCAATACCAAAAGTATTTGATTGTCTTAAAGTAATTTCCGGCTCAATGATTCTTGATTTTAAATTAATATTTTTGTTTTGAATGTTTCCTTTTAACTCTTGGATGGTTCTATGAAAATCATCTTTAAATTGTTGTGATAGGATTTCTAATCCTTTTTCTTCTTTTTTAAAAGCAACAACTCGGCCTTCAACGAATTTAAACAAAGCATTTTTTGCTGGTTTATTGTATTTTTCTTCACTTTGGGCAAGAAAGTCATTAATAAGAGACTTGTTATACTCTATTTCGCTTTCAAAATCGAATCGTTGCCAACCAAAAAAACTAGCTAATTGTTGGTAAATTCTTGATATTGGTTGTGTTGATCTACCAATCAGATAGGCTCTGGTAACAACCGCGTCTCCATTATAGGCTAAATTAAGAGTTTTTCCAGAAAAGGTTGCCTCTATTTGATCTTTAAAAATAACAAAGATTTTTACGGATTTTAATTTACTGTCTTTTTCTTTAAAAAAATTAATAACCTCCTGTTTTGTTTTATAACCAAAATAAGCTTCATCAACATAAACATTAGGGTAGACTCTATCAATTAATTCCCGATTGATTTTATCAATTAACCACTTAAAAACGAAGGTAATAATTAAGGAAAAAGAAAATAAAAATATGACGATTTTTTTAATATTTGCTATCATTGATATTATGGATGATAATAAACAAAATAGGGAAGAAAATCAACAACAAAGCTCGATTTATGAAACTGTACCGGTTGAAGAGGTAGCTCCTGAGATACAATCACCAATGTCTGATGATGTCTCATCGAGCTCTTATTCTTCTTCAAATGATTTCAATTTCATCCCGTCAGTTTACCAGGAAAATAAGAAAAAATATCTTCTAATCGGAGGCGCAGTAGTTGTATTTTTTATTTTGTTATTAATTATCCTTAAAATTATTTTTAGCCCAAAACTATCAACAAAGCAAATTACTCTTACCTATTGGGGATTGTGGGAAGAAGCTCAAGTTTTTGAGCCACTAATTGAGCAATATCGAAGAATTAATCCACATATTAACATCATTTACCAAAAGAAGGAACCAAAAAACTACCGAGATAAACTAATTGTTAGAAGTAAAGATGGTCAGGGACCTGATATTTTTCGCTTTCACAACACTTGGTTGCCACAAATAAAGGAGATTGCTGCACCTTTACCCTCAAACATTATGAGCAATAGTGAATTTGAGAAAACCTTTTATAAAATTCACCAAAGAGATTTAAAAATAGGTAATTACTACTATGGATTACCTTTAACAATTGATGGTCTAGTTTTGATTTACAATGAATCTCTTTTTAGAAAGGCCGGAATTTTTGATCCGCCAACCAATTGGGATGAACTGACTGATATTGTTTCTAAGTTAACAGTTAAGGATAAAAATGGTCAGTTGATAACAGCAGGAATTGCCATTGGAACGGCTAATAACATCGATCATTTTTCTGATATTTTTGGCTTAATGTTGGTTCAAAACGGCGGTGATATTACTAAATTAGATCAACCCGAAGCAGTAGGTGCACTTGAAAGTTACCGAAAATTTGCTGAACCAGCTTATTCTTTTTGGGATGAGAACATGCCTTTGTCTACTATTGCTTTTGTCCAAGAAAAAGTCGCAATGATAATAGCTCCCTCTTGGCAAGTTATTGATATCAAGGCGGCCAATCCTGATATCGATTTAAAAACGGCCCCAGTTCCCAATATTCCCGGCTCTCCGCCTTTATCAATTGCCAATTATTGGGTTGAGGGTGTTTCACGATATAGTCGCCATCAAATTGAAGCCTGGAAATTTTTACGTTTTTTAATCGAGAAGAACAATCTAACAAAACTTTATGAAATACAAAGCAAATTAAGGCCATTTGGCGAACCATATTCGAGAGTAGATTTAGCTCCTTTATTATCCCAACATCCATATTTAGCTTCAGTAATTAAACAAGCTGATCATTATGTATCGCTTCCTCTTATTAGTCGGACTTTCGATAACGGCTTAAATGACGAAATTATAAAATATATTGAAAATGCCATAAATGCTACTATTGCCGGTGTTTCATACAATGAAGCCTTAAATACAGCTAAACAAGGAGTTGATCAGGTTTTAAATAAGTATAATTTACAATAATTAATTAATAATTTTAACTTAACAATGTTATTAGAATTTTTTAATAAAAAAAGAGTAACAAAAGATTTATACTTAGGACTATTTCTAAAGGAAAACGAGGGGATAGCGTTAGTTTTAGTAACAAAAAATGGAAGGGTAGAAGTAAAAGAGAAAGAAAAATTTGTTTATTCCAATAATTGGGAGAATTTAGCTGAAGATGTTGATGAGGTGCTTTTTAGACTTGAGAAAGATTTAAACATAACATTTGACAAAACAATTTTTTTTATCTATTCTCACCTACTTAATGATAAAGGCACAGCGATAGAAGGGTTTTATCTTAATAAAATTAAAGAGCTAATAAAAGAGTTAAACTTATCTCCCCTCGGCTATATTGAGTGTTATGAAGCGGTAGCTTTATATTTAACAGAAAAAGAGAAAATGCCAATTACCGCAATTCTTATTGAACTTGATACAAATCAATTATCAATTTTTATCTACAAAGGAGGAAAGCTCTCTCATCGTAAAATATTGACGAGAAGTGAAAATTTAATTAATGACCTAACTGTTGGTTTTTCTGAACTGAAAGGTAAATTTTTATTACCAGCACGAATAATTCTTTATAATTCAAAAGATTTAGACGAGGTATCAGAGAAGATTTTAACCCATCGTTGGAGTCAAGAGCATTTTATTCAGTTGCCAAAAGTAGAAATTTTAAGAGAAGAGGAGGTAATTGAAGGATTAGCAAAGGTGTTTCAAGAACAAGAGATAATTTTAAATCAAAGCCCATCGACTAAAAAGGAAGAAAAACAAAAGATAGCTGGGTTTGTTGTCGGCGGTGAGGTTACCGATTTGCCTTCACTCAGTTCTTGGAAGATATTTTCATTAATTAATAAAATTTTAATGCCATTAAAGAAGATAAATTTACCAGAAATAAAATTTACTCCGAGAATGCCAGTAGTTTTTGGCGTCTTGTTTGTTTTAATAGGGCTAATGATAAATGAAATCTTTTTTCATAAGGCTACTCTTACTATTTTTGCTCCATCCTTAATAATTAATAAATCAACGACAATTCAAGTTCCTTATAAAATTGCTACCGTTTCGGCTGAATTTTCTCATTCAAAAAACACTTCAGGAAAAAAAGAAATTGGAGAGAAGGCAACTGGTGAAGTAACAATATACAATACTAATCTTAATAGAGAGAAAGTATTTAAGAAAGGAACAGAGATTGAATTAGATGGTTTAAAATTTATTTTTAATAATGAAGTGAAAGTAGCAAGTGCTACAAGCGGAACTAATCCAGGTATAGGGAGGGTAAAAGTAACCGCTGCCTCAATTGGAAACGAGTATAATCTCTCTAAAGGAAAAAGGTTTAATATTGATGATACATCTTATGCCGAAGTGACTGACGGTTTTACTGGTGGGTCAAAAAAAGAAATCCAGACGGTTTCTCAAAAGGATATTGAAGATTTAAAGACTGCCATTATTGAGAAAGCTAAAAAAACCAATAAACTTTCTCTGAGGGATTTAAATGGAGGATTAATTATTCCTCAGCTCTCAGAGGTGACTTTAAAAGAAGTAGTTTCTACTAGTGAGGTAGGAGAGCAGGCATCAACGGTGACGGTGAAAGCAAAAATTGATAGTAATTATTATTACTATCAGAAGAATAAACTATTAACAAAGCTTGTTGATATTATTAATCCTCAAATACCATCAGGATTTATTTTAAACAAGGAGACGATAAATTACTTTATTAATTCTGCGACAAAAAAAGAGGAATTGGTTTTTTTAGATTTATCATATAAAGCTAAAGCGATAAAAAAAATATCACAGAATGAAGTTTTTAAAAAAATTACAGGAAAGCATAAGAATGTACTTAATAATCTTTTGAAAAATGATTTCCAAGTGGAAGGGTATGAAATAAATATTAAAACGGCATTACCGATATTAAAAGACTTTCTTCCTTTTATCTCAAATAATATTACTTTAGTAATTTCTAGTCTTTAAGACAAATGGCTCTTTACCTTTATATAAAAGAAGATACTTCTAATAAAAGAAAGATGATTATTTATTTTTCTTATATCTCTCTAACTATTGGCTTACTACTTCTTTTTTGGTCATTTTATCCGATTATCTCATTTGAGATTTATTCTCGACTTTTTATTGATAAATCTTTTCTTTCCCCCCTACCGAAATCAGAAAAAGTTTCTTCGATAGAAACAATGACTTCAGTATTAGGAACATTTAATATTTTTTCCAATAATCTTCGTGATTTTACTCAGGTTAATCTTTGGTTTCCCAATATTACCGCTGACTCATCATTTCCAAAATTATCATTAAGAGAATACACTCTTTCAATCCCAAAACTAAATATTAAAGATGCCCGGGTAATTGTAGGAGGAGAAGATTTAAAAAACAGCCTAGTTCACTATCTTCCCCAATCCGCACCTGGTGAGTATGGAAATGTTGTTATTTTTGGACATTCCACTTTGCCTCAGTTATATGATCCTAAAGATTACAAAACAATTTTTACCTATTTACCTTCCCTTGAACGGGGGGATAAGATACTAATTAAGGCGGGGGGAGGAGAGTATGAATATGAGGTTTATGATATGATTGTTGTCGATCCTGACCAAGTGTCGGTTCTTGAACAACGTAATGATGCGGCCTATCTGACTTTAATAACTTGTGTGCCACCTGGTACTTATTGGAAACGGTTAGTGGTTAGGGCTAAACTAAATTATCTACACTGAAATTTAAACTTCGTTGAAAAACCTATAATATTTGGTAAAATTAACTTCATGAAAAAAAGCAGACTTAATCGATTTAGGGTATTTTTATCGAGACTATCAAATATTATATTCAAGGGAGTGTATTTTTTAATTTCTTTCTTTATTAATATTGGCGAATTAACTCAAAAAATTATTTTATTTCCCACAAAACTCATTCTTAGGGTAAAACCACCCATGATTCATATTCCTATTTTTATAACTAAAATTAAGATGAGGGAAGTTAGGTTGTTTAAAATTCGTCCTAAAGAAATTTTATTCCCGAAAATTAAGATTTTTCTTCAAAGAATTAAATCTATTTCATTAAATTTTGATTTTATCTCGCTTAAATTTCGGTATTTTTTACTGGGAAGTTTATTAACATTAATAATAGTTTTTTTTTACCAGTCATATCTTTTTGTTAAAACCCTACCTTCACCAGCTAATATCGGTAAGTTAAATTTTCCTCTTTCCACTCATATTTTAGACAGGAATGGGCATTTGTTGTATGAGATATATCGTGAACAAAACAGGACGCCAATCTCATTAAAAGAATTGCCCCCCTATGTTGCTCAAGCGACAATCGCCATTGAGGATAAAGATTTTTACCAACATCGTGGTGTAGCCTTTTTTTCAGGAATATTAAGGGCGGTAAAAGAGACGGTTATTAAAAAAAAATTTCAGGGTGGTTCTACCATTACTCAACAGTTAGTGAAGACAGCTCTTTTGACGCCTGAAAGGACCCTGACTCGAAAAATCAAAGAGATAATTTTAGCTTTATGGGCAGAAAGACTTTTTACTAAAGATCAAATCTTAGAAATGTATTTAAATCAAGTAGCTTATGGGGGTTCATCCTACGGAATTCAAGAAGCTGCACAAACATACTTCGGTAAAAGCGCGAAGGATTTGAATTTGGAAGAGTCGGCGATGTTGGCTGGTTTACCTCAAGCTCCCTCTCTTTATTCACCTTATAATAATCCAATTGCCGCTTTAGCGAGACGAAATCAAGTTTTAAAGGCGATGAGGGAACAAAATTATATTAATGAAAAAACCTACCAGAAAGCGAAAAAAACACCACTGAACATTGTTCCTTTAAAAACTAATATTTTAGCTCCTCATTTTGTTTTTTATGTCCGCTCTAAACTTGAATCTTTATATGGTATTTCTCAAGTAGAAACAGGTGGATTGAGAGTAATAACATCTTTAGATTTAGAAATTCAGGAAGAGGCAGAAAAAATATTAAAAGAAGAATTAGAAAAAATTAGTTCTTTAAATGTTACCAATGGAGCAATTTTAGTAACACGACCATCGACAGGGGAAATCTTGGCCATGGTTGGTTCAGTTGACTACTTTAAAAATCCTTTTGGTGCTTTTAACGTTACTACCGCTCTTCGTCAACCTGGTTCTGCCATTAAACCGATTATGTATTCTTTGGCATTAGAAAAAGGCTTTACGGCTGCTTCTATTATTGATGATTCACCGGTGGTTTTTAACATCCCAGGATCAGCACCTTATAAGCCACAAAATTATGATGGTAAATTTCATGGAAAAATTCCTTTGCGTTTTGCTTTGGCGAACTCTTATAACGTGCCGGCGGTAAAGGTTTTAAGCCAAATAGGCGTGAATGAATTTATTGATCATGCAAAAAAGATGGGGATAACGACTTGGATTGACCGTTCTCGCTATGGTCTTTCTCTAACTTTAGGCGGCGGTGAGGTAACGATGATTGATATGGCGACGGCTTTTGGGGTTTTTGCCAATGGTGGTTATAAAGTTTCCCTTAATCCGATAATTAAAGTAGAAAATATTTCAGGAAAAACTATAAAATCCTTCTCTATTTTTAAAAGCAAAGAGTTAAATGAGGGGGTTGCCTATATTATTTCTGATATTTTAGCTGATAATTTTGCCAGACAATGGGCGTTTGGGGCTCGTTCTTATCTTGAGATACCCGGCTATAAAGTGGCCGTCAAAACTGGGACGACTGATGACAAAAGAGATAATTGGACAATCGGTTATACTCCTGATTTTTTAGTAGCTGTTTGGGTGGGGAATAATGACAATAGTCCAATGAATCCATATTTAACGTCAGGGATTACTGGGGCAGCATCGATATGGCATAGAATGATGAGTTATCTTTTAAAGAATTTTGTTTCCGCCAATTCATGGTATAAGAAGCCAGATAATGTTGTTGAAAGAATTTGTTATTTTGGCAAGACTGAGTATTTTATTTCCGGAACAGAAAAAAATGCTCCATGCCGTGACCAATTATTCAATCCCACCCCAACACCTTCTCCGCCAAATTATTAAAACACATATAGAAAGAAATAAAATAGTTGATAGAGAGTGAGCATTGGATAGCAATTAGGAAAAATTTATGGGAAAGAAATTTTTTCTCTTCCTACCAAAGATTGAAGTATTTTCGGAATGACAACAGAGCCATCTTTTTGTTGATAGTTTTCCAAGATAGCAATTAATATTCGGGGTGAAGCAATGGCTGTGTTGTTTAAAGAAAAGCAATATTCAACCGAACCGTCTTTTTTTCGATACTTGATGTTTAATCTTCTAGTTTGAAATTCACCCATAATTGAGTTTGACATTGTTTCTCCGTAATTATTCCTTGATGGCATCCAAACTTCGGTGTCATATTTAAAAATTTGCGGTTCACCCATCTCTCCAGTGCACAGAATTACTCGTCGATAAGGAAGTTCTAACTCTTCCAATATTTCTTCACAATTTCTTTGCAGCTCTTCATGAAGTTTCCGTGCCTCATTTAAATCATTTTTAGCAATAATTACTTGTTCAACCTTCCAAAACTCGTGAAGGCGATAAAGACCTTTTGTGTCTTTACCGTGTGCACCAGCCTCTTTTCGAAAACAGGGGGAAATAGCGACAAATTTTTTCGGGAGTTCGTTCTCTTTTAAAATTTCTTCACTATAATAAGCGGTTACGGGCTGTTCAGCCGTTCCGGCTAAAAAAGTGCCATCATCATTTAATTGATAAACATCTTGTCGACCCCAAGGTAACTGACCACTACCAAATAGAGCCATTTCTTTGACGATTGCCGGCGCAATTATTGGAATATAACCTTTTTTGACTAATTTTTGGAAGGCGTAAAAAATTAAGGATAAATGAAGTAATGCGCCTGCATTTTTTAAAAAATATCCTCGAAAGCCGGAAACTTTTGCTCCTCGTTTAAAGTCAACAATATCAAGTTTTTCACCCAACTCAATATGAGATTTTGGTGAAAAATCAAAGTGAGGAATCTTACCCCACCGTTTAACTTCTTTATTTGAGGAGGGGTCTATTCCTATTGGGACCTCATCGAGTGGAATATTGGGAACAAAAGAGATAAGAATATTTAATTGTTTTTGAATATTTTTTAGTTCTTCCTCCAATCTTCTTAGCTCACTTTTTATCTTTTTACCTTGATCAATAGTTTTTGGAGATGGTTTTAGTTTACTAATCTTATTTCTTTCCTGCCGTAGAGATTGAATTTTTTGGATTAAAACACGGCGATTTTCATCCAATTGAATAATTTTATCAACATTAACTTCTCGCTTTTTATTCTTTGCCGCGGCTAAAATTTTTTCTTTATTAATGCGGATAAAATCTAAAGATAGCATAATTAGTTAATTATAGCAGATGTTAAATTAGCTCTTTAAGTTTAATTTATAATTGATTAAACAACATTAAAATAATCGTCAAAAATAAATTTATGATTAGCTTAGGTATTTTTAAGATTAACTAGGTTAATTAGGAATTTCATTTTTTCTACTAAATTTGTGAAATTTTTTAAATGTTGACTCTCTTTTTTATTTACCTCGGTTTATTTATTGACAAAAGGGATTTAAAACCACCATAATCGGTAAGAGTTTGTCATCTTCTTTAGTCGCTATAAAATCTTGTTTTGAATGGAGAATTTTCAGGAAAGGTTTTTTCTAATTCTTTTCTAATTCTTTTGGTCTTTTCTCTACCTTAACCTCGTTTAATGTCAAAATTTTAATTATTTATTTTTTAAAACTTTTCCTAGCGGTTATAACTTTTTTTAGTGTTGCTGTAGTATTAACACCCCTTAATATTTTTTTCATTCTTAAGATTATATCTTTTGATATAGAAAATTATACTTGATTTTTTATCCTGAGGAACTAAAATATACTTTATAATAACTTGCCCGACCAGTAAAGGTCGAGTTTTTTTATTAATGGAGATTAAAATTAAAAAATTTAGAGGTTTTTTATATCCATAAAGCGTCCCGCTGAGAAGGCGGGATTTTTTGATTATATGAGAGGAATTGAGCAGGGATATTCACCAGAAACTGTTTTTTATTACTTAGATAGAATTAATACGCATTTAGATAATTTGACTAACTCAGGGATTTTGGAAGAACCAGTTATTCTTTCTGGATCAGCTGTTTTTTTATATGAATTAGCATACGGGCAAGTTAAAAATGGTGGAGGTATAAGAATTCCTACAGATTTAGATCTAGTTTTAACTGACGAAGATTTTTTAAGGATAATGGAAAGAGATATTTTAGGTTTAAAATTGCAAGAAAACGTAAGGGTTACTAAATGGGGAATGGAATATCATAATTTGCTTTTAGAAGGTAGTGGAGAATTTCCGTGTGATGTAATGAATACTTTGAATACATTATATCCTCGCGGCGATCCACTTTTATCAGGAGAGCTATACACTTTTCCTGATTTTAGTCAATTTCCCAATTTAACAAGACAAATAAGTTTACATGGAAGAAAGTATAGACTGGCATCCCCGGGATATATTTTGTTTTATAAAATAACTCAAAGGAGAGACGGAGTTTCTGATAATGGAACGGTAAAACAAGATTTAGAAGACATCAGAAGAATTTTATCGTTAGGAATAATTGATCCAGAAATACTTAATAACGAGTTTTACATTCTTACCTACGGTGATGATGGTTTGAGAGAGAAAATTATACGACAAATTAATACTATTGGGGGATGCTCGATTCCCTATTTAGACATACCAAAGCCTGAAATTAGTTATGAGGAACAAATAAAAGGGTTAAGGGATTTTTCACATACTTTAAATCGAGTATTTGGAAAAGAAAATTGGTGTTATTCTAATGGCACTGCTTTAGCAATCTATGCTTATTTAAAAGGCTATGAAAGAAGAATAACTGATATTGATGTTTTTTTAACGGAGGGCGAGGTTGATGAAATCTTTCCTAAAATTTTTTTTAATATCCCTTTTGGAAGAGTTAGGTTAGTTAGAGAACCTTTAAATATTCATGGAATTGCTTACTTGGCTCCTCAATTAAAAGGACGAGTATTTTTATTAGGTGGGTATCCTATTGATGTTGATATAATTTCCCGATCAGAAATGATTAAACTTGGTGATGGGGAAGTCATGACTATCAAGGGAAGCACAGTAAAAGAAAGTATGCGAGAAATCGTTGACATGCCAGTTATGGATTTAGAATTAATAAGAGCAATTAAAAAATTTTCTTTAAGACCGCCTCCAAAAACCGATCCTAGTGATTTAAAATTAATTGATCAATTAAACAGTTAGATGGTTTAATAATAAATGATAGATTATCGATTATTTAAAAAAGCAGTTGATTTAGCAAGAAGATATTATAAAAACAAAACTGATGGCTCAGGGACATTAATTTTTGATCACTGTTTTAGAGTGGCAATAAAATTAAAGCAAATTGTTGAAGAAACTGAATTAGAAAAAAAAGAAAAAGAAAGTATTATTATCGCAGGATTATTTCATGATTTAATTGAGGATACATCAATTTCAAAGGATGAAATATTGTTTTTTGGGGAAAATGTTTTGGACTATACAAAGCAAATGACCCTTAATTTTAAAAATGGGATTAAAAATGCAGTAAAACCACTTTATAACGTTGATGATGAAGTTTTTTTAATTAAGCTAACCGATATTTTTGATAATGTCAGTAAGTCTTTTTTTATGATAAGAAAAAATGGATTGGGTTGGTATTATGATTTTTTTCTACCTCTTCTTGGTGAGTACAAAATTTTAATAGAACACAGAAGAAAAAATCTAAAAAATAATAAATTAAAAAAAATAATTTACAGTTTCTCTAAACAAGTTTTGGACAAGATAAAAGAACTTAATAAATTTATAAATCTAAATAAAGAATTAAGAATTTGTGAATAAGATTAAAGGTATTTCCATCTCATTATTAGTTAACCCTCCATGATGGCCATAAAATTTTTGCTCAAATCGACCCTTTTGATAC
>CAZWBE010000003.1:0-72576 GCA_964632205.1 uncultured Gammaproteobacteria bacterium
AGTTAACCCTCCATGATGGCCATAAAATTTTTGCTCAAATCGACCCTTTTGATACCACCAAACAGAATTGCCTTTATAGGGTAAAATTACCAAATTTCCTACTCGTCTTAAAAAACTTTGTGAGATTTTTTCTCCAAAAAAACCTCGCTTAATTAAATCGTTAACAAAATAGATTTCCGCTACTTCTTTAAGTTTCTTTTCCAAATAATCTTTCGCCTCGTTAAGTTTTTCTTTCTTAATATATAAAAACATATCACGACAAGAGCCAGCTGGTGCTAAAAGCTTTCCTTTTTTATTTTTTTTAATCCATTTTTTAATTAAGGGAAATTCTTTGTTAATATAAATGGTAGTGTTAGGGTCAACAGCAATTTGTCCATGATCGGCAGTTAAAAGAAAAAGAATATTTTTTAACCGAGAAAAATTTTTTAAAAATAATTGTTCCATGACAGTTAAAAAATTATCGATTTCCGCCTCAACCTGAAGTGAGTCTGGTCCATATTGGTGAGAAAGGGAGTCGATTTTATCAAAGTATAAAAAGAAATAAGATCTCTCTTTCTCTTGAGCAATTATTTGAAAGAGATTAATAATTGCTTCTGACAAGGTCTTATATCCGCAAACGCTCGCTCCTTGGAAAACTATATTGGAAAAAGTTGAGGGAGTATAATCTTGATGTTGAAAAACATATGATTTAATCCCCCCTTTTTTAATCTTTTGATAAAAAGTCTTTTTCGGATAAATTTGATTGGGATTAATGTTTAATTTTTTTAAAGTATCTCTTTTGTTATCACCAGCAAAAGAAAAAAGCAAAGGAGCAATAATATCCTTGATTTTGGGTTCATAGTAAAACCATTCGTAAATACCGCTTTCTCCAATTGATAAACCAGTGTGAATTGTGGTTACATGGGCAGCGGTTGTTGAAGGGAATTGTGAAGTAATTTTTGAAACAACACTGTTATTAGTCACTTTTTTAAAGAATGAGTGGTTAAAAAATTTTTCCAAGAATCGCCAGCCAAATCCATCAATCAAAAATAAAATAACCTTGTCGTATTTTTGAGGCAGATGCCCAAAAACATCTTTTGGCATAAAGCAGTCTTCTTTTAATTGTAAAGAATATTCAATTAAGGAAGGAATATTAGAAAAACAGTAGGAGGAGTAAAGAGGTTTTTTAAAAAATGAGTTAAAGTTTGCTTGATTAACTATTTTACTTGAGTTTTTATTGAACATTTTTTAAAAGTTTAATGACTTTTTTCAATCCTATTTGTGAGATTAAATCAGCCGCTTTTGGACCAAAAGATTTACCAAGCAAAATTTGATAAAAGGCACAAAAAGCGTCTTTAGGATTGATTTCGGCTTTTTTTATTGAATTAAAAACGACTTGCTGAATCGTTTGTTTATCGCTGTTTTTTAGATTAATTAAATTTTCTGCTAATAATTGGATAAATTTTTTTTGCTTGGGGTTAGTTTGCCATTTTTTTTCAGAGAGGTTAAGATTAGCGGAAGTTTCTTGGGTATACTTTTCTAAATAAATTTTAGCATATTTAACTCTTTCCTCAAGAATTTCTTTCTCCTCGTTTGATAGTTTTTTGAAATTGAAAAAAGATAAAACATCAGACTTGTTTTTAAGTAAATTAACAATGGTTCGAAATCGAGGGTAAATGATTCTTTTTTTAGGTAGAGGTTTAATCTGTGACAATTCAATAATTCTGGCAAGATTCAACATTACCTCACCTGGTTTTCCTTCAGGAATTTTATTTTCTAATTTGCTGAAGTAAGCATTGAGATGGCGGTCATAGTCATCAAAGATATTTAAAATAGTTTCACCATAAGGATTAAAATCAATATGTCTTTCAATGGGCGTGCGAACAATGAAAAAACGAAAAACATTAGCTGGTAATATTTGAGATACTTCCTTTGCCGATGAACCTATTCCTTTTGATGATGACATTTTTTTCCCGCCAACCGTAAACCATTCGTAAGCTAAAGGATAAGGGATAGGATATCTTAAAACTTCCTGACAAATAGCGGAAGCAATATCATGCGAGCCTCCGGCTGACATATGATCTTTACCCGCTCCTTCAATGGTGACGCCGATCACTTTCCACTTGGCCGCCCAATCTAGTTTCCACGGTAACTTTCCATTACCGTTAAAAGGAGAAGTTTTTCCTTCATGACCACAACCTGTTGCCCAAGCGACCATTTTTGGTTGGCAACGATAATAAACATACCGCCCATCCCATTTATAAACATAGGTCGTACCAATTTTCTGGCATTTTACACAGCGAGCATTAAAAGGATGCCAATCAGGGGGGCGGGTTTTTTTGGTAATCCTTTGATAAATTTGGCGAATTTTGGCAGTAGCATCCAAAATTTTTTTAATTACTTCATTCATTTTCCCACTATTGTAAAGGTCAGAAGCCCAGATAATTTCTGGATGACAATTGATTGAATTGAAAACTCCAATAAACTCTTGGGCATAAAATTGAGCATAGTTTTTTGCCTTTTTTTCTGGGGATGGGATTTGATAAAGTTGCATTCCTGCATATTTTTCCCATTTTGAATAATCAAGATAGGCAGGAATGGCATCCATTGGATCATGGTCATCAAAAATATAAGTGTATTTTGCTTTTACTTGATTTTCCAACAAAACCTTGTAAATTAAATCATGGATAACTACTCCTCGTAGAGCGCCAACATGAATTCGGCCAGAGGGTGTTTTCATATCATCTACCCACTCAAAAGGTAGTTTTCTGGCTTTAATTTTTTTAACTTCTCGATCTACCCAAATCATAATAAAAATTAAAAGTTGAAAATTCAAAATGCAAAATGGCAAATCAAAATTAAAAATTATTTATGTGATTAGTGTACCTGGTTCAATTTCTTTATCAACTGTTAATAAAACACATTGTTTGCCATCATCAGTTTCCGCTGCCAAAAGCATTCCTTCAGAGATTTCTCCAGCGAATTTTGTCGGCTTAAGATTGGTTAAGACAATGATAAGTTTTCCCAAAAGTTCTCTTTCTTCGTAATAAGGAACTAATCCGGCAATAATTTGCCGGGGTTTTTCTTCGCCGATGTTAACCTGCAATTTATAAAGTTTATCGCGATTGGGAATTTTTTCAACTTTGACGACTTTTCCCACCCTTATCTCAATTTTTTTCCATTCTTCAAATGAAATCTGATTTAGCATACTACCAAAAAACAACTAAACTTTTAATCATTTCTTTTAATTTTAACAGGTTTTTTATTTTAATTCTTTCTTTTTTTGAATGGATAAGAGTTTGTTTTATAAAACAAATTAAACTATCAAAACTAATTATTTATTATTTTTAGTTTAAGAGAATTAGTTTTTATTTGCGTATAATTGAGAGGAGAATCTATTAAATCAAGATTAAAATAAGAGAAAAGTACAAATTCCAACAGAATTCTGAATAAATAAAATCACAATTAATTTTCATTTAATGTCAACTATTTTATACTTTATCTTTCCCGCTGGAATGTCAATCTCAACCCAATCACCAACTCTTTTTCCTATGAGAGCTTTACCGATAGGTGAGGTATGAGAGAGTTTTTTATTATTAGGATCAGCCTCAAATTCACCGACAATATGAAATTCTTCCTTACCTTTATTGCTTTCCACCGTTACTTTAACGCCGATGTTAACAGTGTCTTTTTGTTGATCTTCAATTATCTGGGCTGTCTTGAGAATTTCTTCAATTTCTTGGATTCTCCCCTCAACAAAAGCTAATTGTTCTTTGGCCGCTGAGTATTCACTGTTTTCTGAAAGATCGCCCATAGCCCGAGCTTTTTGCAGTCTTTCTACTGCTTTTGGTTTTTTTATCTCGATAAGTTCTTTTAGTTCTTTCTTTAGATTGTTATACCCTTCTTTGGTTAGTTGAATTTTTTTCATAAAAAATTATTCCCCATAAATCAGTAATGGGGAATATGTTAAAATATTACTATAGATTTTGGAGAAAGTCAAATCAAAAGTCCTCGTCGTCTAGTGGCCTAGGACGGCAGGTTCTCAACCTGCAAACACGGGTTCGACTCCCGTCGAGGACACTTAAAAATTAAAAGTTTAAAATCAAAAATTAGTTGACCGTTGGAAACTATATTTATCCTCACCGGTTTAATTTTTATTCTTATTGGATTATTTTTTCATTGGTTTCAAAAAATTAGTCATATACCTATACCTCTACTACCGGGAGATATTTTAATTAAAAAAGAAGACTTTACGTTTTATTTTCCCGTCGCAAGCTTAATTATCTTAAGTCTTGTTTTAACATTAATCATCAATTTTTTAGGTAAAGACTAGAAAAAGTTAGGATTTTAAGAATTTAGTGACCACAGCCAGCAGGATTTGAGTTATTAGAGTTTGAAGCTTCATCAATCTTTGAAAAAGAAACAGCCACTTGGTTTTTAGAAAGTTCCCTTTGACAAAAATCTAGTCTTTTTTTACTTCCGCAGCAAACGATTTGTTTTATGGCATCCGGTATTCTTCCGCCAAAATCAAATTCTGAAACCACTTGATTATCATTAATAAGAAGGGTAGGTGAGCCAGCAATTTTAAATTTATCGGCTAGGGCAAAGTCGCTTTTAGCGTATTTTAATCCTCTTTCTTTATTAGTTAGGCAGGAATTTAATAGATTTTTATCGATACCGATTTGGTTTAGACATTCATCACTTCTTCCTTCTTGCATATAACAGGAAACATATGGCCAATAAAGATTTTTGAATTCTTCTCGAAGACAAATTTGCCTCAAGTTTTCTTGTGCTTCTTTATCTCCATGCATTGAGGTTATTTTATTGCCTGTTACGCCGCCAATATATTTAACCTCTAAATAAGAAGAAATCTCTGGCACTTCATTAATCGCTTGTTTAAACACTCTTTGCATTTGAAGACCATAGGGGCAATCAGAGACAATAAAGGCAGTTAGTTTAGGAGCGTCTGTTTTTTTAATATCTTGACAAGAAACTTTTTTTGTTTGGCTTGAATTATCTTTGCTAGTAGAATTAATTAACGAGTCTACCTCTGTTCCTGCAGTAAAGAGAATTTTTCCGTCTTTAGTAATATAAGAAGGAGGATATGTTTGGTTATTCCAGGTTAGTTGGAATTCAAAAAGACCATTTTTTTCCTTCAAAGGGCTGATAGTAAATTTTGCTTGGTTATCATTGAGGATTTTTTTTATTGCTTTTGGCAAAACCTCATTTTTAAGATAGTTTTTTTTACGTTCCAGAGAGACTTTTTTAAAGAGAATAATAAAAATTAAAGCGAAGATTCCAATAATAGTAATAACGAAAATACTTGTGGTTGGCAAATTAAAAGAAAAAAGAGTGTTTTTATTTTTAACTTCTTTTGCTGCTGCTTTTTTTATTTGCTTCATAATTTAAATTAAATCAGATTTGTTTAAGTAATGCAAGAGAATATTCACTTTAAAAATTAAATTTTTTCTTACTTAGCGTATATTCTATAAATACTGTTACCAATCTTCTCAAATTTAAAAATTTTAATTTGCTTAATTTCTTTTGTATTTGTTACATGAGGTCCGCCACAGAGTTCTTTTGAATAATTACCAATAAAGTATACTTTCACCGTATCAGGATATTTTTCTCTAAAAAAAGATTTGGCGCCAATTTTATAAGCTTCCTCTTTAGGTATGATTTTGAAATAAACTGATAATGATTCATCAATTTTTTGTTTAACAATATTTTCGACTTTTTTAATTTGTTCCTGAGAGATTTTGTAAGGATAATAAAAATCAAAACGGAGGCGTTTCGATGTGATATTTGAACCTTCTTGTCTTACTTTATCGCCTAAAACATCAGAGAGAGCTTGATTAATTAGATGAGTCGCAGTATGAAATTTGATAGTTTGTTCTGATTTATCGGCTAACCCACCTTTAAACATTCCTGCCGATGCCTGTCGGGAAAGCAGTCGATGTTTTTCAAATTCTTCATTAAATTGGCTTTTATCAAATTTCAATCCCCTTTCTCGCAACAATTCCTCACTTAGCTCTTTAGGAAAGCCATACGTTTGATAGAGATCAAAAATTTGTTTTCCCGTCGGATTTGTTATTTTTTCAAGAATAGCCATTCCTTTATTAAGGGTTTTATTAAAACGGTTAATTTCCTCCTCTATCACTAATTGAATCTTTTTATCATCATTTTTTTCAAAATAAATATCTTGATAGATGGCAACAATTTTCTTTATTATCGGTGATAATTCATTAGCGTTTATAGAAGACGATTGTTTAAGTTTTAAAATTTTAACAACAACTCTTCTCAGAAGTCGTCTGAGAAAGTAACCTCTTTCCTTATTACTAGGGAAGATGTCCATTTTAATAAGCAAGCTGGCAGCTTTTAAATGGTCAGCAATTACTCTCATCTTTTCGGCATTTTCTCTTTTTTCGTAATTTTTATGAGAAATAATTTCAATCGTTTGAATAATAGGATAATAAAGATCAGTAGTAAAAACATCAGGATTATTATTTAAAGCAGTCAAAATCCTCTCTAAACCTCCACCAAAATCAACATTTTTATTGGGTAATGCTACAAAACCACCATCAGTTTTTTTATATTCCATAAAAACAGAGTTGCCGATTTCCATAAATCGACCGCACTCACAATTAGGGTGACATTTTTTGCCAAATTTTTCATCATGTTGTACATCAGTAAACTCGTAAAAAACCTCAGAATCAGGCCCCCCTGGTTCTCCTGATGGCATATTTTCTGGAATACCAGCTCTTGACCACCAGTTTTTTTCTGGACCATATTTAAAGATATGGTCTTCTTTAATTCCTAAATTTTTCCAAATCTCAATTGATTCAGTATCAGCCGGTAAATTATTTTTTTTATCACCGGCAAAGACAGTGACGAAAAGCTTTTCTTTCTTTAGTCCTAATACTTGGGTTATAAATTCCCAAAACCAAGTTAATTGTTCTTTTTTAAAATAGTCACCTAATGACCAATTACCCATCATTTCAAAAAATGTCGTATGGCGATTATCACCTACTTCTTCTATATCTTGAGTTCTTAAACACGGTTGAATGTTATAAAGTCTTTTACCTAAGGGATGAGTCTCACCAAGTAAATAAGGGACAAGTTGTTGCATACCTGAACCAGTAAAAAGAGTGGTTGGATCATCTTGAGGAATAAGAGAAATTGGTGGGATTTCCTTATGATCTTTACTTTCCCAAAAATCTTTAAACAGTTTTCTAAGTTGCAAATGACTAATTAACATAGGTAAAATAATAAAATATCAAATACTAAAAATCAAATAGTAAAATCGCAGATCAGAAAATCAAAAATATTCTGGGATAGTTTAATATGTCAACTTAATTTTTGATTTTATTTTATGATAATAAAAACATCAGAGGTCGACTTGGTTTTACCCTTCCTTAGCAAACTTCGTCTTCCAAAACAAAATTCTCATAAAGGTGAAAATGGAAAAGTGTTGATTATCGGTGGTTCTTCCCTTTTTCATGCCGCCTCTCTTTGGGCGGCTGAAGTTGCTTCTTATTTTACTGATATTGTTCATTATTCATCAACCGTTGAGAATGAAAAAATTTTTCTCAGTTTAAAAAAAAAGTTTATTAATGGGATAATCGTTTCCCAAAAGGATATCTGTCAATACGTTGAAGAAGATGATGCTGTATTAGTAGGTCCAGGAATGCTGAGAGAATCAAAGATCAAAAATAAAAAGCTAGAAATGAAAAATTTTAAAGAAATTTTATCAATTAAAAATGAAGGAGAATATACTTATTATCTGAGTCAATATTTAATTGAAAATTTTCCCGCTAAAAGATTTGTTTTTGATGCTGGTAGTCTGCAAATGATGGAAAGGAATTGGTTTTTGAAATTACGACAAAAACCAATTATCACACCCCATCAAAAGGAATTTGAAAGGCTTTTTAATTTTTCCCTTCGGCAAAAATCCCTAAAAGAAAAAACACAAATTGTTAAGGAATTGGCAAAAAAATATCAAACTATCATTCTTCTTAAAGCCATTGATGATATTATTTCTGATGGCGAAAAAGTATATATTATTCAAGGTGGTAATGCCGGATTGACTAAGGGAGGAACAGGTGATATACTAGCTGGATTAACGGTTTCATTTTATGCTAAAAATGAACCGCTTGAATCAGCCGTTATCGCTTCGTATCTTCTTAAAAAAACAGCCGATTTCCTTTTTAAGGAAAAAGGATACTGGTATAATATAAACGATATAATCCAATTAGTGCCTAAAGTTTTGAAAAAGTTAGTTAATCTATGAAAAAAGAGGCCATTATTGCCGTTGTTATTGGAATTTTACTGGGAGGGGTTTTTGCATTGATAATTATAAATAAAAATAAAGAAATTCAATTAAAAAAAAGCAAAACAATTGCTCCAAAAAAGGAATCGAACTTTTTTAAAAAGCCTCCTCAAGTTAAAATTCAACAGTTGGAGATAATAAAAATAAGTGATGGAACAATAGTTAATGAAAATAAAATTAATCTTCCGATAAAAGCAGTAAAAAACTCTTTAGTGGTTATTCAATCACCAATAAAGAGCCTTGTTTTTAAACTTGAGAAAGATCAATTTTCTGTCGATTTTCCTTTAGCATTGGGAGAGAATGTAATAAGAATAGCGGTTTATCCGCAAGATAGAAAGTTACATTTACAGGAAAAAGAGTTACGAGTTTATTATCTTAAGGAGCAGCTGTGATTATTAGTCCAAAATTCAAAATTAAAAACCTAATTTTTTTTCTGATAAATATTCTTATTGCTATTTTTCTTTTTTTTCCTATTTTATTCGTTAGAGGACAGGGTATTTTATCTTCCTCACCAGCGGCTTTATTAACAAAGACAGCAGATGATAACGATGTTAAGACATTTAAAGAAAAAATTGCCACTAAAGTTGCCCAGCTTCAGCAGAAAAATAATAAAGCAATAAGTGGATATGTAAATGAACTTGATGAGAAGAATTTAAAGATACAAACAAGAAACCGCCAAACCTATGAAATTAAATTAGATCAATTATTAACGAAATACTATCAAATTAAAGGAAGTCAACAGATTGAAATAAAACCCTCTGACATTAAAAAGAGTGATTATATTATTGCTGCTGGCATCATAAGTGATAAAACAGTTGACGCTAATTTTATTTTTGTTGACGAATCATTCGCTGTTTTAAGTGGGAAAGTGGTTGAATTAGATAAAGAAAATTATGTTTTGAAAGTATTGACTAATGATGGTGATATCTATTTTTTAGATGTGGAGGTAACTACTAAGCAGGAAATCATCAATATTAAAACCTTAGAGATTGAGCGAGGAGGGTTTTCAAAAATTAAAGAAGGAGACATTATTCACTTTGTTGTTAAAGAGACAGGTCAATCAGAGAAAAAAGATAAATACTTGGCGCAAAAAATATTAATCATCCCCCAAGAATATTTTATGAAATGAACTAAACTTAATTGGTAATAAATTAAGTTTGTTTAAAAATCTTTATAATTTTGCCCTAAAGCAACCTTGGTGTTTAAGCGTAAATTAAGTAGTAAAATATTGACGCGTTTTTTACTTTTTTATTATTTTTAATATGTTTCAATTATTAAAAAAGTTTTTTAATTATAACGAACGGCAAGTTAACCGTTTGCGACAAAAAGTTGGGGAAATCAATAAATTAGAAGATAAAGCAAGGTCTTTAAAAGACAAAGATTTTATAAAAGAAACCAATATCTTAAAAGAAAAAATTCAATCAGAAAACAAGACACTTGATGAAATTCTTCCTTGGTCATATGCTCTTGTTCGTGAAGCCTCAAGACGAGTTTTAAAACAGAGGCATTTTGATGTTCAATTGATGGCAGGGATTGCCTTACATGAGGGGAAGATTGTTGAACAAAAGACTGGTGAAGGAAAAACTCTATCGGCAACGACTGCCTTATATCTTAATGCTTTGACAGGAAAAGGAGTTCATTTAGTAACAGTAAACGATTATCTTGCTCGTCGTGACTGTGGTTGGATGGGGTCAATTTTTAATTTTTTAGGGTTAACTACCGCTGCTATTATTGCCGATCGTTCCTTTATTTATGATCCCAATTATCAAGATAACGAAGCGCAAGATTGGCGCTTAATTCATCTACGACCGATTTCAAGAAAAGAAGCCTATCAGGCAGATATTACTTATGGAATTAATTCCGAGTTTGGTTTTGATTATTTGCGAGATAATATGGCCCAAAATCCTTCTGATTTAGTTCAACGAGGTTTTAATTTTGCTATTATTGACGAGGCAGATTCGGTTTTAATTGATGAGGCAAGAACGCCCCACATCATTTCTGCTCCTTATGAAGAGGATATATCTAAGTACTACCAATATGCAAAAATTGTGAAACAGCTTGATCCAAAAGAAGACTACGTCATCGATGAAAAATTACGCACCGCCAATTTAACTGAAAATGGAATTAAAAAAATTGAATCAATGCTAAAAATTTCCAACATTTATGAAAAAGATTTTGATACATTGTTTCATATCGAGGCAGCTTTAAAAGCGAGAACTCTTTTCAAATTGGATAAAGACTACATCGTTAAAGACGGTGAAGTAATTATCGTTGATGAGTTTACGGGAAGACTTTTATATGGCAGGCGTTTTTCTGAAGGCTTACATCAGGCAATTGAAGCTAAGGAAGGAGTACCAATTCAAAAGGAATCGAAAACTTTAGCCACAGTTTCCCTTCAGAATTACTTTCGGATGTATAAAAAATTAGCTGGAATGACGGGGACTGCCGCCACAGAAGCAGAAGAGTTTCACAAAATTTACAAAACTGATGTCGTAGTGATTCCCACCCATTTACCAATGATTAGAAAAGACCACCCTGATATGATTTACAAAACAGAGAGAGCAAAATTTAAGGCGGTTGTTGAAGAGATTGCTCAAAATTATAAAAAAGGAAGACCGATTTTAGTTGGAACAACATCAATTGAGAAAAATGAGTACTTATCAAAATTATTAAAAGCCAAAGGCATTCCCCATGAACTTTTGAACGCCAAAAATCACGAAAAAGAAGCGCAAATTATTGCCAAGGCTGGTGAGAAAGGAGCGGTGACGGTAGCAACCAACATGGCTGGTCGAGGGGTTGACATAATTTTAGGCGGGATGCCGCCAAACGAATTTAAAATTCAAAATAATGAAATCGAATTTGAAAAAAAAGAATGGCAAGCTCGTCATGATGAAGTAGTTAAACTTGGCGGTTTATACGTCATAGGCACAGAAAGACATGAGTCAAGAAGAATTGATAATCAACTCCGGGGACGTTCGGGTCGTCAAGGCGACCCTGGAGAATCCAGATTTTTTGTTTCACTTGAGGATGATTTGATGAGGATTTTTGGTGGTGAACAAATTGCTAATTTAATGACTTTTTTTAAATTACCTGAAGATCAACCCCTAACTCATTCGATGGTTTCCAAAGCAATAGAACAAGCTCAAGTTAAAGTTGAAGGTTTTAATTTTGATATTAGAAAACACTTAGTGGAATTTGATGATGTTTTAAATAAACAAAGAGAAATAGTTTATTCCTTAAGGAGAAAAGTCCTATTTGGTGAACAAAATAAAGATCAATTTTATCAGACTGTATTTGACATTTTTAGAGAAGAATTTTCCGGCCTTATTAACAATTTTTTTTTCCAAATTAAAGATTTAACAAAAGAGGATGAAGAAAGACTTCTTAGAGATTTAAATTTTATTCTTCCTATCCCCAAAAAAAGCATTTCCAGATATTTAAAAGTTAAAGATAAGGGTAAATTAATTGATTTTTTAGTAAAAGAAGTTAAAAAACAATTTGATTTTAGAGAGAATCAAACAGGTGATAAATTATGGTTGGAAATTGTTAAAACAATGTTTTTATCGATTATCGATAAGCATTGGATGGAACATCTGACGGCCATTGAAGATTTAAGAGAGGGGATAAATCTGCGAGGTTATGCTCAACTTGACCCATTGGTGGAGTACAAAAACGAAGCTTTTTCAATGTTTGAACAATTAATTAGAAACATCAATTTTGAGTTAACGAGAAGGATATTCAAAATTGAGCTTATTCCAGTAAATGAACCATCCTTAACAAAAGAAAGAGAGATAATTTTTCAATCTGCTTCAGGAATTAATCCTTTTGATAAAGTCAACCGTCACGGTGGGTTAGCGAAAACTATGCAATCCTCTCTCCAGACACTTCCGCAAGAAAAAGAAGAGCAAACAATGGCTTTTCGACTCATTCCTCCCGGTCATTCATCTAAAAAACCTGGTCGTAATGATCCGTGTTGGTGTGGTTCGGGAAAAAAATATAAAAAATGTCATTATCCAAATTAGTTATTTAACAGTGACGCTTTTAGCTAAGTTTCTTGGCTTATCAGGATCTACTTCTCTACTAACACCTAAATAATACCCCAATAATTGTCCAACTATCACATTGGGAAAAATAGTTAGATTACCTAAATCTGGTGTTTTAATTAGGTCATCAAACTCTGGGGCGTTAAACGGGGCAACGCCAATGATATATCCACCTCGTGCTTTCATTTCGGCAGCGCTTGAGAGCACCTCTCTTTTTATTTCATCATTTGAGGCTAAAACAAAACAAGGGGTGTTTTTTTCAATTAAGGTAATAACGCCGTGTTTTAGTTCACCGGCACTAAAAGCTTCAGAATGAAGATAACTTGTTTCCTTTATTTTTAAGGCAAATTCAAGAGCGGCAGGATAATTCAAGTGTTTACCAAGGACATACAAATGCTCTTTGTTGACCAGTAATTTTGCTAATTTAATAATTTTTTTTGTTAATTTTTGATTAAGCCATTCTTTAATCATCTTTTGGAGATTATCAATTTCTTTTTTAGCTTTTTGATATTTTCCGAGAGTTGTTTGGGCTAAAAGATAAAGAATTGCCAGTTGTGAAGTGAAAGCTTTAGTTGAAACAACGGCAATTTCTGGACCGGCATTAACTGGTAAAGTAAAATCAGCAAGGCGCTCTAGTGTTGAGCCAAGGGTATTAACGACAGCAACAATACGAGCTCCTTGTTTTTTTGCTTTTTTGGCCGCAATTAAAGTATCGGCTGTTTCGCCACTTTGAGAAATAGTAATTAAAAGAGTTCTTTTATCACAAAATCTTGCGAAGGGTAAAAATTCATATGCTCCGTAGCAGTGACTTTCAATACCGGCTTGGGCGAAAAAATATTTTCCTGCTAGCGCACAATAGTAAGCTGTGCCACAGCCGGTTAGAATTACTTTGTAACCTTTTCTTATTAAAAAATTAATTTCTTTAAATTTCTTTTCCGCAGTTGTAACTGCTTTGGAAATTGTTTTTCTTTGTTCAAAAATTTCCTTAAGGAGAAAATGAGGATAATCACCTTTTTCAACCTCCTCTAATTTCCAATCGACATTTTTTATTGATAATTTCTTTTTTTTGATTGATTTTAAATCAAAAAGGGTAATGCCAGTTTTGTTAATAACTACTCCCTCACCATCATTTAGGAAATAAACTTTATTAGTATATTTAAGAAATGCTGTAACATCGCTGGCTAAAAAATATTGTTGATTTTTATGATCAATCCCAACAACAAGAGGAGAGCCGTCACGACAAGCAATGATTGATTCGGAAATAAGGTCTAAAATCGCAATAGCATTGTTACCAGCCAGTTGATTAAAAGTTTCAAAAACCGATTGAATAATTGGTTTGGTTTTTAATTTTTCCTCAATTAAGTGGGCAATTACCTCTGTATCAGTTTCTGAAACAAAGCGGTGATATTTTTTCTTTAATTTTTCTTTAAATTCAGCATAATTTTCAAAAATGCCGTTGTGGATAACAGCAATTTTTTTATGGCAATCGAAATGAGGATGAGCGTTTTTATCAGTGACGTCGCCATGAGTTGCCCAGCGAGTGTGACCAATAGCGATGAAACTAGCTGGCAGATTGGTTTTGGCTTGACTGATTTTGCCCGCCTGCTTATTACACATAAGTAAGTTACCGGTTAACGGTTTGATGGCGATTCCCCAGGAGTCGTAACCACGGTATTCTAATTTTTTTAAACAATCAAGGCTGGTTTGGGCGGCGTTATTTGTTTTATCGTTAACAACGCCAAAGATACCACACATAATAGTAAAATCAAAAATCAAATATTAAATATCAAAAAGAGAATGCAAAACACCAGTATAACAGCTCTATGAAAGTATTTTAATTTAGGTAGTTGGTTATTTATCTTTCTTTGTCCCCCAAATTACTTTGAGGTTTTGGAAAAGATATCAAAGTTGATAACCCCAACTTGGAGGTCCCCGCAGATTATATTCCGAACACCTCCGCCTCGTTTCCCTGTCATAAACAGGGCCACACGCTTGAAATTGTTTTTTTAACTACCTCTTCAAAGAGCTAAAGGTATACTAACAAAGATTAAAAAAATTGTCAAATTTTTTTAGCGAAATTTATAATATTCATTATTCCAATAATGCTGATGGAACAAATTTTAGAAAAATATTCTCTTCAAGGTAACTGGGTTGATTTAATTTTTCTTTTGATTGTTTTTTATTTTATTGCTAATAATCGTGGTTTTATTGGTGCATTTTTTGAAGGATTAGGCTTTCTTTTCTCTCTCTTTTTTTCCTATAAATTCTATTCATTTTTTGGGAAATTGTTAGTTTTCAATTTTTCTCTTTCAAAAGGAATTGCCAACACATTTGGTTTTTTTATTGCTTGGTTTTTATTTGAGGTAATTTTTTCCTTTATTGTTAGATATATCCTCAGTTTCCTCAGTTGCATTCAAAAATTTGAAAAGCACCCAATTAATCTATCTTTAGGATTTGTGGCCGCTTTTATTCAAGCCTCACTTTTTTTTCTTTTTATTATCAGTTTAATATTTGCTTTTCCGATATATGGACAAATTAAGAATGACATCCTCCAATCTAAAAGTGGCCCTTTTTTTGTTAATCTTTCCCGATCTTTGGAAAAAGGATTAAAAAATATTTTTGGTGAGGCGATTAATGAGACCTTAAATTTTATTACTGTAAAACCGGAGTCAGAAGAAAGCATAAATCTAGAATTTAAGATGCCGGAAAAGCAGTTATTCTACGATTCTCAATCAGAGTTTTTGATGATAAATTTAGTAAATCAAGAAAGGATAGGGCGAGATTTTAAGGCATTAACAGTTGATGAAAAATTAAAAGAGGTAGCTAGGATCTATGGGAGAGAGATGATTGAAAACGGATTTTTTTCTCATATTTCCGCTATTGATGGTTCAACACCGGCTGAAAGAGCCAGTCGGCTGGGCGTTTCATTTGTAATCATCGGAGAAAACTTAGCTTTTGCCCCTGATGTTTATATCGCCCATCAAGGTTTAATGAATTCGCCGGGACATCGGAAAAATATTTTATTTAAAGAGTATGGAAGAATAGGGGTGGGAGTAGTTGATGGCGGAATTTATGGAAAAATGTTTGTTCAAATGTTCGCTGACTAAAATAGTTTTATTTGGTTTTCATTGAGTTCTTTATCATCAGCAGTATTTTTTTTCAAGGATGATAGATTATTTTTGAATATTCTTTCTGTTAATGACTTTATTTCGTAGTTAAGGAGAAATTCTTTAAGGCTTTGGTTGAATCCGTTAAATTTAGCTGTCTCAATCTTAAAATCAAGGGGAACATTAGTAATAATTTGAGCTAATTGGTAGGAAAGAAAGATATTTTCTTTATATTGGGTTAAAATCTCACCTGTTTTTTTTTCGATTTTGTCAAGGTTTTTAAAAATATTTTTTAAAGATTTAAATTGATTTAAAAGTTTAGCAGCTGTTTTGGGACCGATACCTTTTGCGCCAGGATAATTATCAGATGGATCACCAACAAGAGCTTTAAAATCGGGGATTTGCTTTGGCATGATGTTAAATTTTTTTTTAACAGCTTCTGAATCATAAATTTTACTTTCCTTATAGCCGATTTGGGGAGTGATAACAAAAATATTTTCATCAACTAACTGGAGGATGTCTTGATCACCAGAAAGAATTAAAACTTGATCTTCTTTTCTTTTCCATTGATGGCTTATGGTGCCGATAAGATCATCGGCCTCGTATCCCGGTTTCTCTAAATGGGTAATGCCAGTAAGATCAAGGGCTTGTTTTACCGGCGGAAATTGAATAGCTAAATCGTCTTCCATTTTAGGGCGTTGCGCTTGGTACTTTTCAAAAATTTTTTTTCTAAAAGTGGGGACGGGAGTATCAAAACAAACAACTAAATATTGAGGTTTGAAGTTGTCGATGACTTTATTAAGAGTAGAAAAAAAACCAAAAATCGCATTCGTTGGAAAACCGTTTTTAGTTTTAAAAGGGGGCAAGGCATGAAAGGCGCGGTGCATGATGGCATTGCCATCAATTAAAAGTAAATTACCCATAAAAGATCAGGCGACAACTACCTTGGGGGATTAATCTTTTAATTCCAGAGAGATTTTTTAAAACTTATAAAAATTTATTACTTATTAATCATCTGTTTTTTACCAACAATTCTTTCAAAATCATCCCCATCCAAACTCTCTTTTTTTAACAACTCCTCCGCAACCCTATCTAATTCTTGTCTTTTTTCTTGGATTATAACAATTGCTTTTTTATAACAACTATCAACAATTTTTTTAATCTCCTGATCAATTTTTGCCATCATTTCTTGAGAAATGTTATTTTGTTCGAAATAAGCCTTTCCCCATTCAGTAACATCTAGTGTTGGACCAAAATTAATTGGCCCCAAATCACTCATGCCATATTCAACAACCATGGCTTTGGCAATTTGTGTCGCCTGATCAAAATCATTAGCCGCTCCTGTGGTAATTTCTTTAAATACAATCTCCTCAGCGGCGCGTCCACCCATTATGGAGGTAATTTTTTCCAAAAGATTAGTTTTTGTTTCATGAAGTTTATCTTTTACCGGTGGGATTAGAGTGAAGCCTAAAGCCATTCCTCGTGAGACGATTGAGATGCGGTGAACAGGATCGGTATGAGGCAAAAAATGAGAGACAATTGCATGACCGGCTTCATGATAGGCGGTTAATTTTTTATCAAAATCTGATTGAAGGCGCTTTTTTTCCGGACCCAGTTTAACTTTGGTGGCGGCTTCTTCAATATCTTCCATTGTGATGACGGTTTTATTTTGCCGAGCAGCGTAAATGGCTGCCTCGTTTAACATATTTTCAAGATCAGCGCCAGAGAAACCGACGGTACGTTTAGCTACTTTTTCCCAGTTGTTTGTTACTTCAGGAGAGAAAGGTTTTCCTTTGGCGTGGATTTTAATTATGGCTTTTCTTCCTTCAAGATCAGGATAGTCAACAATTATTCGCCGATCAAAGCGGCCAGGACGAAGTAGAGCCGGATCAAGAAGATCACCTCGATTGGTGGCGGCAATCACCACTACTTGTTCTGTTGGGGTAAATCCGTCCATTTCCACTAAAATTTGATTGAGAGTTTGTTCTCTCTCATCGTGCGAAGGCATAACTCCCACAGAGCGAGCGCGACCAATCGCATCAATTTCATCAATAAAAATTATAGACGGAGCGTCTTTTTTAGCTGTAGCAAAAAGATCCCTAACGCGAGCGGCTCCAATCCCTACCAACATTTCCATAAATTCGCTACCAGCGATTGAAAAAAAAGGCACATTAGCCTCGCCGGCAACCGCTTTAGCTAAAAGTGTTTTGCCACAACCTGATGGTCCGACCAAAAGTACTCCCTTAGGAGTCCTTGCCCCTAATTTTTTATATTTTTCCGGATGTTTTAAAAAATCAACCACTTCTTCTAACTCCTTTTTTGCCTCATCAACACCGGCAACATTAGCAAAGGTAATTTTTGGTAAATCTTTACTAAAACGTTTAGCTTTTGCTTGGCCAAAAGAAAAAACAGAATCTTGAGCACCTTTTGCCTGGCGAAAAAGAAAAACGAAAAAAGCAACCATAAGAAGTGTAGGGATAATATTACTTAAAAAATTAATTAAGCCAGCTGATCCTTGCGTGTCTTTAATGACAATATTTATATTATCAGGATTAACACCCGATTCTCTTAAGGTTTTTAAGAAACTATCACCGGCTTCTTTATAGCTTACGGCAAAACTATTGTTTTTGTATTGGGCAATGATTTTATTGTCAACGATTTCTATTTTTTTTATTTTATTTTCTTTAATATCTTTGACAATGGCGGTTATTGGTTTTTCAGGAAAAATTTGCTTCATTTCCCTAGAAATTGATTGGTAGGAAAAAAACAAAAAAAGAAAAACAAAAAAGATAATAAAAAGATTTTTTAAATCAAAATTGAAGTTAAATTCGGCTACTTTTTTAGGTTTATTTTCTTTTTTCATCTTTGATTGGTGATTATCGGCAGACTTTTTTTTGATAGGCATATACTTAATTTTAGCAAATTTTTGCTAAAATAGAGTTTAATTTTATATATGAAAAGAATATTTTATAACATCAACAATTGGCAGGAAAAAGAAATAATAATTAAGGAAGCATTAGATGTTTTAAGAAAAAGTGGGTTGATAATTTTTCCTTCAGACACCGTTTATGGCTTGTTAGTTGATGCCACTAATGAAGAAGCAGTTAAGAAGCTAATTAAATTCAAAAATCGACCGCCGGGAAAACCGATTTCCGTTTTTGTTTCTAACTTTTTTATGTTAGAAAATTATGCTCAAGTCAACAGTAAGCAAGAAGCGATTTTGAAACAAATTCTTCCTGGTCCTTTTACAGTAGTATTAAAATCAAAAGGAAAAGTATCTACGCTGCTTGAGTCGGAAAAAGGAACGCTTGGTCTTCGTTTACCCGATTATCCCTTAATTCAGGAGCTAGTGGATAAATTTGGTAAACCAATAACTGCTACCTCGGCAAATTTATCAGGTAGACCTCCTCATTATCAAATAGAAACATTATGGCGGGAATTACCCCAAGTTAAGAAAGATATTGTTGATTGTATTGTTGATACTGGTAAACTGCCGAGAAATAAACCCTCAACAGTGATTGATTTAACGACCCCAACGATTAAAATTCTTCGTCGAGGAGATATTATTTTTAAAAATGAAAAAACATATTTTTCAAGCTCACCTCAACAGACAAAAAAAATTGGTCGATATCTGTTAAAGAGGTTTTTAAAAGAAAAAAAAGATAAAGCATTGGTTTTTATCATTGAAGGAGAGTTTGGCGTGGGAAAAACTATTCTCGTTAAGGGCATGGGTGAAGCTTTAGGGATTGACAATATTATCTCACCCAGCTTTGTTATTTATTATCAGTATGATAATTTTTTTCATCTGGATCTTTATCAAATAGAGGAAAAGGAAGAATTTCGTTATCTTAAAATAGAAAAGCTGTTAAAACCAGAAAATATTGTATGTATTGAATGGGGAGAAAAAACTGGAGAAATTTATGATCTTCTTAAAAAAAAGGCAAAAATTGTATATATAAACATGCGTTACATTGGTAAAAAAGACAGAGAGATAGAGGTTAGAAATTAAGAGGGAGAAAGTTGAGATAAAAACATATTGCCTAAGTTGATTTATAATTAACTTGATTTTTTATGAAAATTTTTTATGAAAATTTTAGCCATCGACACTTCCTGTGATGAAACAGCGGTAGCTGTCACCAACGGGCGCAGAGTTTTAGCTAATGCTATTTATTCCCAGATTCTGATTCATAAAAAATGGGGAGGTGTAGTGCCGTCTTTGGCAAAAAGAGCCCATGAGGAGAGAATTGATTGGATCATAGATAATTTAAAAATTAAAAATCAAAAGTTAAAAATTGAAGAAATAAACAGTATTGCCGTCACTTACGGTCCTGGTTTGGCAATTGCTTTGGAAGTAGGAATAAAAAAGGCTAAAGAATTAGCCAAAAAATATCATAAGAAATTAATTGCTATTAATCATATGGAAGGACATATTTATTCTTGTTTTGTCCAAAATAGTGTTGGCAATCCAAAAATTAATTTTCATTTTCCTTATTTATCACTTTTAGTTTCTGGTGGACATACAGAATTAGTGATATTCAAGAATCATTTAAACTATGAAGTAATAGGACAAACAATTGATGATGCTGCTGGTGAGGCTTTAGATAAGGCGGCAAAACTTTTAGGTTTAGGATATCCAGGAGGGCCGGCTATTGAGAGATTAGCTGCTAACGTTGGCAACCGCGATTTTTTTCATTTTCCGCGACCAATGTTAAGATCAAACAACTTGAATTTTTCATTTTCCGGCTTAAAGACAGCTTTTTATTATTTTCTAAAAAAAAATCAGTCTTTAATTAAAAGCGGCGATCGCAATAAACAATTAAATATTAAAGAATTGGCTTCATCATTTCAGAGAGCGGTTTTTGATGTTTTAATTTTTAAGACAGAGAAAGCGATAAAAGAAACGGGCATTAAAAATTTATTAGTGGGAGGTGGTGTCATTGCCAACTTGTATCTTCGCTTAAGAATTCGTCAGCTAGTCCAAAAATATAATGGTAGTGTTTTATTTCCGCCTTTTAAATATCTAATGGGGGATAATGCAGCAATGATCGGCGTTGCTGCTTATTATAAGGCAAAAAAGGGGGTGTTTGTTGATAATATTGAACAGCTTGATCGAGTGCCGCGACTCTCTTTATAACTACCCTTGAAATAAATTTAAATTTTGATAAACTATTACTCATTAAGTACAAGTATGTTGACTATTAGCAATCAATCGGATTATGGTATTTTGTTTATTTCTTCTCTTATTAATCAAAATGGCTATGTTCCCCTTTCTCAAATAGTTAAACGAATGAGATTTCCGGCGCGATTTTTAGCGAGGATAGCCGCTCAGTTAGTGAAAAATAAAATCGTTATTAGTCGTGAAGGTAAGGCGGGAGGGTATAAGTTAACTAAAAAGATTGAGACGATGAGTCTTTATGATTATTTAAAAATTTTTGAGGGAGATTTACGTTTTTCTAAATGTAATAATTTAAAATATCAGTGTCGGTGGGAAAAAATGTGTCGTCATAAAAGCTTTTTTCAACATCATCTTCGAAAAGTAGTTATCTCTTCTCTTAAACAGTTTAAACTTAAAGATCTTTTCACGAGACGTAAGACGACATCTTATTTTGTTAATTTGAAAAAAACTTATGTTAGTGCTTAAAAATCTCACTGTTGAAGTGGCCGGGAAAACCATTCTTCACGACCTTAACTTCACTTTTAAAAAAGGAAAAATCTATGTTTTAATGGGGCCAAATGGATCAGGCAAATCAACTTTGGCTTATACAATAATGGGTCATCCGGCGTACCAGTTAAAGGAGGGAGTGATAAAAATTGGAAAAAAAAATATTACTCGATTAACTACTGATAAAAGAGCAAAATTAGGGTTATTTTTATCTTTTCAAACTCCTTTATCTCTTTCAGGAGTTAATGTTTTCCAATTATTACGCTTGGCTCTTTCTGGAAAAAAGGATCCGCTGACAATTAAAAAGCAAATAGAAATTTGTGGCCAATCGTTAAAAATTCCTCCAGAAATACTGGAAAGGTCATTAAATGATGGAACTTCTGGAGGTGAAAAGAAAAAATTGGAAGTCTTACAGGCAGCGATTATCCAACCAAAATTTTTGATTTTTGATGAAGTGGATACTGGTGTTGATGTTGATGCTATGAAAATTATCACTGAATTTATTAAAAATGATGATAAAAAAGATAAAACTTACCTTTTTATTACTCACTACAGTCGAATTTTAAAATATTTAAAACCTGATTATGTTTTAGTAATGATTAAAGGCAAAATTGTTAAAGTAGGCGATTATCATTTAGCTTATCAAATTGAAAAATATGGATATGAAAAGCTATGAGTATCAAAGCAAAAAAGGATTAGATGAGGAGGTAATTAATAATATTTCTTATATTAAAAATGAGCCATTATGGATGAGGGAATTACGGCTTAAAGCCTACTCTATTTTCAAAAAAAAAAGCATGCCTACTTGGGGTGGCGACTTATCAAAACTTAATTTTGATGAAATTTATTATTACATTAAGCCAACAAAAGGGATAGTTTCTTCATGGATAGATTTACCTCAGCAGATAAGAGATATCTACGAAAAAATCGGTATTCCTGAAGCGGAGAGGAAATTTTTAGCCGGAGTGTCCGCCCAATATGAAAGTGAGGTAGTTTATGAAAGTATTAAAACAGAATTAGAAAAACAAGGAGTAATTTTTTGCGATATGGATACTGCGGTTAAAAAATATCCTGAAATAGTTCAAAGATATTTTGGGACAGTCGTACCTGCCAATGATAATAAATTTGCTGCTTTAAATTCGGCTGTTTGGTCAGGAGGATCTTTTGTTTATGTTCCGAAAAACACTCATGTTAAATTACCTCTTCAGGCTTATTTTAGAATTAACTCCCAACAGTTTGGCCAATTTGAGCGGACATTAATTATTGTTGAGGAGGGAAGTTTTGTTCATTATACAGAAGGGTGTACAGCACCACTTTATTCAACAGCTTCATTGCATGCTGCTGTTGTTGAGATTATTGTTAAAAAAAACGCCCGAGCAAGGTATACCACTGTTCAAAACTGGAGTAAAAATGTTTACAACCTTGTGACTAAAAGAGCAAAAGTAGAAGAAGAAGGAGTGATGGAGTGGGTTGATGGTAATTTAGGAAGCGCTTTGACAATGAAATATCCATCTTGTTATTTGATAGGCAGAAAAGCTCGGGGTGAAGTTTTATCTATCGCTTATGCTGGTATTGGCCAGCATCAAGATGCAGGGGCAAAAATGATTCATTTAGCGGCGGAGACATCTTCTCGGATTATTTCCAAATCAATCTCCAAAGAGGGAGGAAGAACTTCTTATCGAGGTTTGGTTTACATTGCTCCCGGCGCAAAAAAGTGTTCTGTTTGTGTCAGTTGTGATGCTTTAATTATTGATGAAAAATCTCGTTCTGATACTTATCCAGTCATGAGAGTAAAAGAACAAGATGTAGAAGTGCAACATGAGGCGACGGTAGAAAAGTTAGGAGAGGAAAAATTATTTTATTTATTGGCGCGGGGGATTAAAAAAAGCGATGCCGAAGGATTGTTGGTAAACGGATTCATTGAGCCAGTGGCTAAAGAAATACCTCTTGAATATGCTATTGAGCTTAATCGTTTGATAAATTTAGAAATGTCAGGGAGCGTAGGATAATAAAAAAATAATGATTACCATTTAGTTTTTTAAATTAGGATTTTTAATTTATGATTAATTTTATTGACCTTCGTCAGGAGAAAAAATCAAGATTAATTTTTAATAAATCAGGTAACTATCTTGTTTTTACACATAATCTTTCTGGTAAATTCTTGTTTGAAATTAAAGCTTCTGGTGTTAATCTTAATATTTACGGTATTTTTATAGGAAAAGGCAAGGATAAATTTAATTTAGAGACAATTCAACATCATAAAGCCCCTTCTTCTTTTTCTAATCTTCTTATTAAGGGGGTTTTTTATGATTATTCTCAATTCAATTTTAATGGCTTGATTCGAATAGAGAAAAACGCCCAAAAAACTCACGCCTATCAAAAAAACCAAAATCTTTTGTTATCACCCTTTAGTGTTATTGAATCAAATCCAAATCTTGAAATTTTAGCCAATGATGTTTTTTGCACCCATGGCTCAACTACCGGTAAACTTAATGAGAGCCAACTGTTTTATCTTACTAGTCGTTCTTTAAATCAAAAACAGGCCTCTCTACTTCTTCTTCACGGTTTTGTCAACGAAGTTTTTGATAAAATGAGAAAGTTAGTTGATTTTCGTCTTTTTCAAAAAAGTTTTCTTGAAATAGAGAGTTTATTAAATAAGGATTTTCATTTGTTTAGCTTTTGTACTTGACAATTTTTGTTGGAGATCCTTTTCTTATGTTAAATGTTAATAAAATTAAAAAAGACTTTCCTATTTTCAAATTTCACCCGCAATTGGTTTATCTTGATTCAGCAGCCATGTCACTTAAACCAAAAGTAGTAATGGAAGCCATGGATGATTATTATTTAAACTACAGCGCTAATGTTTTCCGGGGAATTTATCGTTTATCCGAGAAAGCCACAGAAGAATATGAGTTGGCGAGAAAAAAAATCAGTCAATTTATTAATGCTACAACAGATAAAGAAATTATTTTCGTTCGCAACACAACTGAAGCGATTAATTTAATTGCTTATGCCTGGGGAAGGTTAAATATAAGGAAAGGAGATGAAATTGTGATGACAATAATGGAGCATCATTCCAATTTTATTCCCTGGCAGATGTTGGCAGGTGAATTGGGGGCGAAGCTTAAAATCATTGACATCACTGATGATGGTTATTTAGATTTAGGTTTGGGGGATGATGAATCTCAGATATCAAATATTAAAGAGAGTAAGAAAAACATAAAAATTACTCTTGATGGTATTATCACAAAAAAGACAAAAATATTAACTTTAACTTATGTTTCTAATGTTTTGGGAACCATTAATCCCGTAAAAGAAATAATTACCGCGGCAAAAAAAATTAATCCGAAAATTATTGTCATTATTGATGCTGCCCAGGCAATTCCCCATTTGAAAGTCGATGTTAAAGATTTAAACTGCGATTTTTTGGCTTTTTCTGGACAAAAAATGTTGGGACCAACAGGAGTGGGAGTGCTATGGGCAAAAATTGATCATTTGAAAAAAATGTCGCCATTTTTAGTCGGAGGAGAAACGATTAGGGAAGTTCATCTTGATAAAACGATTTTTACCGAACCACCTCATAAATTTGAAGCCGGTACACCTAATATTGCCGGTGTTATTGGTTTGGGAGCAGCGGTTGATTATTTAAATAAAATTGGAATTGATAAGATTCGAAGTCACGAAGAAGCGCTTACTCGATATGCTTTAATTAGCTTAAGAGAGTTTAAAGATTTAATTGTTTATGGTCCGAAAGAGGTAAATAATCGGGCTGGCGTTTTAACTTTTAATCTGACAGGAATTCATCCTCATGATGTGGCGGCTATTTTAGATGAAGCAAAAATTTGTGTTCGTTCCGGTCATCACTGCACTATGCCACTTCATACGAAACTGGGTTTAAACGCGTCAGTGAGGGTGTCATTTTATCTTTACAATACAAAAGAGGATGTCGATCGACTAATTGACGGTTTGTTAAAAGTAAAAAAAATTTTTAAATAGTGTCAATCTATCAAGAAATTATTCTTGAACATCATCGTCATCCTAAAAACTATGGACAAGTAAAGCAACCCAGTGGGAGAGTAGAACTTTTTAATCCTTTATGTGGTGATAAGATAGAGATGACGGTTAGATTAGTTAGTAATAAGATAGCGGAAATAAAATTTCGCGGTCAGGGTTGCGCTATTTCCCAAGCGGCTGCCTCGCTTTTGACAGAATTTGCCAAAGGAAAAACAAAAGAAGAATTGAAAAAATTGGATAAAGAGTTTATGATTAAATTATTAAGAGTGAATTTGGGTCCAAATAGAATTAAATGTGCTCTTTTGCCACTTGAAGCCTTGCATAAACTTTTATAGCTATTTAGTTTTACTAGTTATAAATTTATTACTAACATTATGGATAATCAAAAACTAAAAGATCAACAAAAACCATCAGGTCCAGTAAATATTAGAAGCCTTAAGGTATGGGTGGATCGAAACCTTTGTATTGGTGCCGCCACTTGCGTGGCGGTCGCCCCTAAAACTTTTCTTTTAGATTCAGAGGCAAAGGCAATTATCCTTGATTCAGCTGAGCAAGACAGTAATGAAACAATTATTGATGCGGCCAAAGCTTGTCCAGTAGCGGCAATCTTCATTGAAGATGAAAACGGAAAAAGAATTTTTCCCAAATAAATTTTCTAAAACTTTATTAAATTAACAATGATTGATTTTACTTTTAAAATAGGTGGAGAAGCAGGTTTTGGTATTGCCACCTCAGGTTTAGTTTTTTCCAAAGTGGCCGCCCGATTGGGTTATCATATTTTTGATTATCTTGAATATCCTTCTTTGATTCGGGGAGGCCATAATGCTTTTGAATGTCGGGTAGCTGATTTTCCTGTCAGTTTTTTAAGACCAGAAATTGATCTTCTTATTTGTCTTAACAAAGAAACTTTTGATAAGCATCAATTTCGATTAACCAAAAATAGCTTTGTGATTTACGATAATGAAGAATTTGAGATCGAAGGAGATTTTATAGGGATAAAAATTCCCTTTGAGAAGATTGTTAGCCAATTGAAAGGTCAAACGGTAATGAAAAACACCATTGCCTTAGGTGCCTCACTGGCAATTTTAGGGGGAAAAATTGATTCATTGGAAAAAATTATTGAAGAACAGTTCAAAAAAAAAGGAGAAAAGGTGATTAACTTTAATAAACAATTTGCTCAAGCTGGTTATGATTTGGTGATAAAAAATTATTCGCATCTGGTTAGATCATTTCTTGGTCAAAAAGAATCAGGACAAAAGTTAGTAATAAGCGGTAATGACGCTTTTTCTCTTGCGTCGGTTATAGCTGATTGCCGGCTTTACTGTGCTTATCCAATGACGCCTTCTTCTTCGGTTTTAGCTACTCTGGCTGCTTGGCAAGAAAAAGTCGGCATTATTGTCAGACACCCTGAGGATGAAATTTCTGTTATTCACACCGCTTTAGGGGCTTCTTTTGCTGGTGTGAGAGCAGCGGTGGGCACCTCAGGTGGAGGTTTTGCTTTGATGACTGAGGCGATTTCTTTTGCCGGAATAGCCGAGATACCGATAGTAATTTTTTTAGCTCAACGGCCAGGACCAGCCACTGGTATGCCGACTTGGACAGAACAGGGAGATTTGCTTTTTGCGGTTCATTCGGGACATGGTGAATTTCCCAAAATTGTTTTAGCCCCCGGTGATCAAGAGGAAATGTTGTCGCTTACTTTAAAAGCGTATAATCTAGCTGATATTTATCAAACGCCGGTGATTGTCTTAAGCGATATGTTTTTATCAGAATCACATAAAAGTGTCGAAAAAGAGTTTGTTGATAATTTAGTTAGATCTTATAGGCTGGAAAGGGGAAAGATTATTGATCGGGGTCAAATAACGAACTTTCAAGATCAACGATATTTAAGATATCAAATTACAGAAGATGGTATATCAGCAAGGATGTTACCAGGCATACCAGGATATTTTTATCAGGCAAACTCCTATGAGCATCTAGAAGATGGTCATACAACTGAGGAATCTCAACCAAGAAAAGAACAAGTCGAAAAAAGAAGGAGAAAAATAATAACCTATTTAAAAAACCACTTTCAACCAGCTAGTATTTATGGTGAGATTGAGAAATCACAGATAATTTTTGTTTCTTGGGGATCGACTAAAGGAGCAATTTTAGAGACGCAAAAAATTTTAGCCGATAAAGGCATTCTAACTACTTTTATCCATTTTACCCATCTTTATCCTTTAGCAAAAGAAATAATTGCCCCATTATTTATTACCGGAAAAAGGTATATTTTGGTTGAAAATAACTCTTTCGGTCAATTTGGTAAATTGTTATTACAAGAGACAGGAGTGGAAATTAAAGAGAAGATATTAAAATATGATGGGCGGCCGATTTGGCCTAAAGATATAATTAGCTATGTAAACAGTCATTAGTTACTAGTTTTTAAGATCAATTTTTAAGATTAAAGTTATTTTGTATGGATGATTTTACCGGCTATAAACCAACTTGGTGTCCTGGTTGTGGTAATTGGGGGATTGGAGCAGCATTGAAATCTGCCTTTACCCAATTAGGTTTTAATCCGTCAAGAGTAGTGGTTATTTTTGGCATTGGTTGCTCAGGTAATATGAATGATTTTCTCAATGCTTATGCGATACATTCACTTCATGGTCGAGCTATTCCTAACGCTATTGGTGTTAAATTAGCCAATCATAAATTACCAGTGGTGGCTGTCGTAGGGGATGGTGATTGTTATGGGGAGGGGGGGAATCATCTTATCCATGCAGCTCGCGGTAATCACGATATTACTGTGATTGTTCATGATAATGGAGTTTATGGTTTAACAACCGGGCAAGTAGCCCCAACTGCTCCTAAAGGATTTAAATCAAAATCAACCCCTTCTGGGATTATTGAGAATTCTATTAATCCTTTGGCTTTAGCATTAACTCAGGGGGCAACTTTTGTGGCACAAACATTTGCTGGAGAGACTGCTCACATGATTGAGATTATAAAACAAGGAATTGTTCATAAAGGCTTTTCTCTCATTAATATTTTGCAACCATGCGTTACTTTTAATAAATTTAATACTTATCAATATTATAAAGAACACAGTTATAAGCTTCCTTTTGATTATCAGAAGGATAATTATCAATTAGCTCTCCAAAAGACAACTGAGTTGTTTGAGGAAAAATTTCCGTTGGGAGTGTTATATCAGGTTGAAAAGCCGACATACACTGAACACCTGCCTCAGTTATCTGAAAAACCATTAATCGAAAAAGAGAGGTTTACTAATTTTCAATCAGTGGTTGATGATTTTATTTGAACGATTTTAAATATTTATATGGTTAGTAAAACCTAATGATAATATAAGCATATGGCACTTTTTTCTGGGTTGACAATTAGCAATTAATATGTTATACTGCTAAAAAATATGCCATTTTTAATCGGAGCCTCAGAAAAGTTAATTTATCCCGTAGCCGCTGTTCGTGATGGAATTGTTTTTCCAAACACGGATAATTTTTTAGTCTTTGGTCGTCCTAAAAGTGTGGCGGCAATTAATGCCGCTCTTAGAAAAGATAAAAAGATTGTTTTAATTTTACAAAAGAAATTAAATTTGGACAATCCTAAAAAAGAAGATTTATATCAAATAGGAGTTTTAGTTAACATTGAGAAAACGAGTTTTGGTGAGAGAGGAGAAATAAACGCTTTAGTGAAGGGTTTGGAAAAAGTAAAAATTATTGAATTTACTCAGGAAAGTGATTATTTTGAGGCAAAAATAGAGGTAGTTATTGACAAATTAGAGGAAGATGAGGAAGTTCAGGCGATGGTTCGTTATATCACCAATCAAATAAAAAAGGCAATTAATTTGGGCAAGGCGGTTGATTTTATTTTTTTAATGAACACCCTTAATTTTCCAAATCCCCGAGACTTTTCTAATCAGGTGGCAATGATTTTAGAATTAAAACCCGAAGAAAGACAGGATCTTCTTGAGATAAACAGTGTTAAGGAGCGATTAAAGAAAGAAATCGATTACATTAATCGTGAGGTTAAAATTTTAGAGATTGAATATAACCTTTCTTCTAAAACGCAAAAGAAATTTGAGCAGGGCATGAAAGAAACATTTTTGCGAGAAAAAATGAAAACAATTGAAGAAGAGTTAGGAGAAAAAGGTGAAGATCGTGAGATTGCTGAATATAGAGAGAAAATCAAAAAAGCTAAAATGCCTAAAGAAGTAGAAACAAAAGCATTCAAAGAGCTTAAGCGTTTATCGCAAATGTCTCAATTTAATCCGGAATCATCATACATTCGTACCTATTTAGATTGGTTGGTGGAATTACCTTGGTCGCGCGTTTCTCCTAATGATGTTAATATTACTCAAGCGGAAAAGATTCTTAATGAAGATCATTATGGGTTGAAAAAAATAAAAGAGCGGATTTTAGAGTATCTGGCGGTAATGGAACTTAAGAAAAGGAATATCAACCATCAAATTTTCAGTAAAAAACAAGAGGGGGAAAGAAAAGCAGAACATCAGCCAACAATTTTGTGTTTTGTTGGTCCACCTGGCGTGGGAAAAACTTCTTTAGGAAAGTCAATCGCCCGAGCGCTGGGACGAAAATTTGTTAAAATATCACTGGGTGGAATTCGTGATGAGGCAGAGATCCGCGGGCATAGAAGGACATATGTTGGTGCTCTCCCTGGTCGGATTATTCAAGGGATTAAACAAGCAGGGACAAAAAACCCGGTTTTTATGTTAGATGAAATTGATAAGATTGGCCGAGATTATCGCGGTGATCCCTCGGCCGCTCTCCTTGAAGCTTTAGATCCAGAACAAAATCATTCTTTTTCTGATCATTATCTGGAGGTTAATTTTGATTTATCAGATGTTTTTTTTATCACTACCGCTAATATTCTAGACACGATACCAGATGCTCTCCTTGATAGGTTAGAAGTAATTCATTTTCCAGGCTATACTGAAGATGAAAAATTTCATATTGCAGCGAGTTATTTATTTCCAAAGCAAATAAAAGCCCATGGTTTATTAGAGAAAGAGACAAAAATTACCGACAATGCTTTACGAATGATTATCCGTCGTTATACTCGAGAAGCAGGTGTTCGTGAATTAGAAAGACAAATTGCTACCATTATGAGAAAAATTGCCCGAGATATTGTTGAAAAAAAAGTCACCGTCAAAACCATTGGTATTTCTGATCTCCATCGATATTTAGGTCCCTACAAATATTCATCAACCATGATTGAGGAAAAAGATAGAGTAGGGATTGCGACTGGTTTAGCTTGGACTCAGGCCGGTGGTGACATTCTTTTTATCGAAGTAGCGGTGATGCCAGGTAAGGGTAACCTGACTTTAACTGGACACTTGGGTGAAGTCATGAAAGAATCCTGTCAAGCAGCTTTATCCTATATCAGGTCTCGTTGGGAAAAATTTGGTTTAAATAAAAGTTTCTTTAACAATATTGACATTCATGTTCATGTCCCTGAAGGAGCAGTTCCTAAAGATGGACCTTCCGCTGGCATTGCTATTACTACCGCCATGATTTCTGCTCTTACGAAAATTCCGGTGAAAAAAGATGTAGGTATGACCGGAGAAATTACTCTTCGTGGTCGAGTGCTGGAAATTGGTGGAGTCAAGGAAAAGATAATCGCTGCTCATAGAGCCAACATTAAAAGTGTTATTTTACCAAAAGATAATAAGAAAGATCTAGAAGATATTCCTGCTTATGTTTTGAAAGATTTAAGGTTTATTTATGTTGATCATTTAGATGAAGTATTAAAAGTAGCATTATCATTTCCTAATAAAAAATTTCATTTTCCTACTACCTCTATCAAACAATTTGCCCAAATTAAAAGAGAAAATAATCATGAAAAAAGTCTAAATTAACCGCTTTATTACTAAGTAAATATTTCTTAAGGAATAGATAAAATTATAGAAATGATAGATACTTTTGTTAATAACTAAGTCATAACTTCCTGCCAATTCTACGTATCTTCCGCCGTAGCCTTGTTTGAATCTAGTAAAACCAGCCCAGGGATGGTTTTTTTTGTAGTTGGGGGGGAGACTTCCCCACATATCGAACTTTTTTGCCCCCATTTTTTTTCCTAAGCGAATTGTTTCCCACATAAGGAGATTTGAAGCCATAAGATTCCTATGTAATAAAGACGTGCCTCCATAAGGATAATAAATAATTTTTTTAAAGTAAAAGAGTTCATAAGCGGCTAAGGGAATATTTTTATAAAAGGCGATTAAGATATAAGCGATATTTTTTTTTAAATTATTCCACACAATTTGATGGTATCTTGGATTATGACCAAAATATTTTTGTCGTTTACAGGTTTCAAAATATAGTTGACAGAAAATTTTAAATCCTTCCTCATTATCCATTTTTTTGACAATGACACCCTTTTTTTTGGCGAGGCGGATATTGTATCGAGTTTTATGATGCATATTTTTTAAAAGTTCTTTTTCCGATTGAGTTAAATCTAATATTTGCGTCCATTGAGGAAATAAAGGGTGAGGGGATTTGATTAAAGTATCTGTTGTTTGAAATTTGAGATTTGATATTTTCTCATAAGGTTCAATTTTAATAAAAATTACTTTATTTTTTTGACCATAATTATAAAAAAAATCTAGAACTTCTTGGGAGGGGAAATTAGAGCGGGGAAGATAGCCAATTTTAAAATTAGTAAGAGGAATTTTGTGAAATATAACCTGATAAACATCGTTTCCTGCAATTAATCGCAAAACCTCATTCCCCATTTCTTTTCGTGCCTCTCCCCATTCCCAGGATTGAAGAGGATGAATAGCTTTTTTATTCCACTCATTTTTATCAAAATCGGAATGAATGATGATAATACTCATTGTAAGTATTTATAGTGTTTATATTAACTACTTATATTAACTGTTGATTTGATAACTCGCAATGTCTCTTGGCCGCATTTTTTCCAGGAAAATAATTTTACTCTCTTTTTTCCTTTTTTAATCAGTTCTTTTCTTAAGTTTTTATTTTCTGCTAAAAGTTTTATTTTTTCAAACAATTCATTAAAATTTTTAGGGTTGAAATAGAGGCAAGCATCGCCACCAATTTCAGGGAGGCTGGAAGTAAACGAAGAGATTACCGGGCAGGCAAAACTCATTGCTTCCAATATTGGGATACCAAAACCCTCATATAAAGATGGTAGTATAAAACAAAAAGCTTTTTGATAAAGAAAAATTAATTCCTCATCACTAATATAATCAGTAAATAAAACCTCATTATTTAAGCCCAATTTTTTTACCAAACGGAAGATATCTTGATACAACCAGCCTTTTTTTCCAACAATAACTAATTTAAAATTTTTGTTTAACCGCTTAAATAAGTGAAAGGCCTGAATTAAAACGGTTATATTTTTTCTTGGTTGAAGAGTGCCAACATATAAAATATAATTTTTTGCTTCTACGGGCCATTTTTTAATTTCTTTGAGGGTGAATTTTTTATGAGTAATTCTTTTTTCATAGCCATTGTAAATAACTTCAATTTTATTCTCTGGTACTTGGTAATATTTTATGATATCTTTTTTTGTTGTTTTTGACACAGCGATAATTTTTTTGGCTTTGTTAATTGAGTATTTTGTCCATTGACGAAGTTTAATTAGGTCGGTTTTTAAGAAATCGTTAGGGAAAAAAATAAAAGAAAGGTCATGGATGGTGACAATGGTTGGGGCGGGGCAGAAACGGGGCGAATAGTGAGCGGGAGAAAAGAAAGCATCAACTCTTTTTTTTAGATAGAGATTAAATGGTAAAAAAAATTGTGACCAGAAAAATTTTCCAGGAATAATTTCATATTTAAAATATTGATTTTCCTTTGGGAGAGTATCTATTGGTTTTTCTTTTAAGAAAATTTTAAATTGAAGACTCTGATTGGCCTGATTTTGAAAATATGTTAATAAGTTTAAAGTATAAACAGAAACTCCAACTTTGAGTTTAACATTGGCTTCATTGCCATCAATTCCGATGATCATGTTTTAGAAAAATTATTTAATAAAAGGCCTATATAAGTTAATACAAAATCCCCTTCTAATTTCGTGATTCTAATGTTTTAATAAACACATTGTAATATCGTTTAGGAGTAAAAAGTTTACTTCTTTGCAAACCTTTTTTGACGAGCTGATTTCTTAATTTTTCGTCATTGGCTATTTTGTTAATAGTTTGACTGATTTCTTTAATATCATAGGGATTAAAAAGCAAAGCAGCATTACCAGCAATTTCTCTTAGAGATGAGGTGTTAGAGCAGGCAACCGGCGCTTCTAACTTCATTGCCTCCACTACCGGATAACCAAAACCTTCCCAGAGTGAGGGATAGATAAAAAATAGACATGAGGCATAAAGAGAATAAAGCTCTTCATCAGTAACGTATCCTAAATATTTAATAATTATTTGAGGAAAGGATAATTTTTTCTGATTTAAGAGTGAAAAATTGTTAATATCAATTGAGTTGTCCCATCCGGTTGGTCCAACAATGACTAATTGTAATTTTTTATCTTTTATTTGTCTAACTGCCTCAATTAATCTTTTTATATTTTTTCTTGGTTCTAGTTTGCCAACGGTTAATATAAATCTTTTTTCTTCGAGAGAAAATTTTTTTAAGACTGATTTTATTGACGATGTTTTTGGTTTAGAAATATCAATTCCTGGGTAGTTAATAATGATTCTGTTGGATTCTATTTGGAGAAAATTAATAATATCTTTTTTAGTTGATTGAGAATCGGTAAAAATAATTTTCGACTCTCTTTTTACCCAAAATAATCTTTTTTTTTGAGTTTGATAAATTTTTTTATTTACGGTTTCTGGATGACGAAGATAGACTAAGTCATGAACAATGGTAGCTTTATTTATTTTCAGTGGTGCCTCAGCCCAATCTGATGTGATAAACCAATCTAAAGAATTTAAAAATTTATAATTTAGGATCAATAATTTTGATAATTGATGTAAGTTGTTCCATAAAAATGAAAGATAAGTAGGAGGGAGCCGCCATTTTACTAGTTGGTGACCCCTTTGGAGAATTTTTTTTTCTAATTGCCTATCTAAATTTCTTCTTAAGCTGGAAAAGAAAAAAAGCCATTGATGTTTATTATCATATTCTAAAATACTATTAACTAATACTTCAGTAAAGCGGGCTACGCCGGTTCCCGGGTAAACGATTTGAGAAATATCAAGGCCAATTTTCATTGGTTTTTTATTTCATGATAAACCATTTCTAACTTTTGAGCAATTTTTTGCCAGTTGTATTTTTCTTTTATTAGCTGATAAGCATTATTTCTTATTTTTTGATAAAGTTTTGATTGACAGACGATTAGAGAAATTTTTTCGACAAATTCCTTAGGATTTTTCGCAATAAGAATGTGAAAATTGTTTTTCAGTGCCAATCCTTCAACGCCAGTTGGGGTGGCAACAACGGGAATGCCTGCTGCCATAGCCGCCAGAATTTTTAAACGGGTTCCACCGGGACCAAAAATAGGCGCGATAAAGACGCTGGCTTCTTTAAAAATTTCTTTTATTGTTTTCGTATCATCAGGTGGATTATCAATAATTTTGACTCCTTTATTTTTAAGATGGTTAATTTTTGTCGTATTTTGGCCAGAGATGATTACTGAGGCGTTGGGTAACAATTTTTTTAATTTTGGATTGATTTCTTTGACAAGATAGTTGGCAGCTTCAATATTTTGCAGCCAATTAAAATTACCCTGGAAAATAACTACCGGTTTTTTTAAATTTTTAGTAGTTAATTTTTTAACCATCATTTCTTCACCTGCCCCATTGGGAATGACAACTGTTTTTATTTTTGAATCAATTTTTTTAATAATTTCTTGATCAGCCGCTGATACGGTAGCGACAATCTTGGCTTTTTTCCAATAATATTGTTCCCAATATTTTAATTTAACAATATCAAAAAAAAGAGGAAGACGGATGAGTAATGGTAGAGAGTTAATAAAATGTTCATAAACTTTATATTCAATTGTTTGTTCCACTAAAAGAATAGGGATATGGGTTTTAGGAATGTGGGGCATAATGTAAAAAGTTTCAGCATGAATCACATCAAACTTATCTTTTTGGATCAACATTTTTGTTATCTCACACGCCTCTTGGGAATAATTGCGAACAGTAAGGAAAGGTAGATTAGAAAAAATTGTTTTAAAAATATTATTTATTTGCCAAGGTTTTGCTGCTCGCCTGGAAAGATAAATTTTTTGACAATATTGTTTTAAATGGGTGACGTATTTTTTTTCGTTGTCTTCTTTATAAAGGGCAACTAATGTAATTTGATGATTTTGACTTAAATATTTCAAAAGATTTAAGGTACGGATTTGTCCTCCTGAGGAAGGAGGATAAGGAACGTAAGGAGTAAGCATTAAAATTCTCATAGTTTGAAAAGAGCGAATTGATCGTTTTCGAAAACAACCTCAAGGGGAAGTGTTTTTAATTTCTTAATTTCCTCTGGATTTAAAGTTACTAAATACCGATAACCTAGTTTAACTAACTCGTCAGGACTTTTATAAACGGAAGGCGCTCCTTTTCTTTCGGTAAGATACAAAAGGGTAGTATCACCCATTCGGTCGGTGACAATTTTATCATCCGGTTTAGTTAAGGTGGAGATAATTTTAGCAATTTGGGGTAGTTCTTTTGGATATGAGTAAAAATCACGGACTTTATAAAAAGAAAAAAAGAAAGACAAAATAAAAACAATTAAAATTATCGGGTAGGTGATAAAAGGACTTAAAAAAATTTTTTTATAAGTAATAATGTTATTAACACCTAAACCTATGGCAATTGCAAGAGAAGGAAGAACAATTGTTTGGTAATATTCATGTTGAACATTTCCGCCTTGAAAGGTAAAAATATAAATTAAGGATGAGAGGAAAAAAGTAAATAAAAAGATTTTTTTGGGCTTGATAATTAATCCTAAAAATAAAAAAACTGTTAAATATCCGCCCAATATTAAATTGTTTAATCTTTCAAAAAAAATCCAGCGGAAGAAAGCCGGTTTAAAGAAAATATTTTGTAGTCCTTGGGAGGTGTTGACACTGGTAATAAGCCATTGTGAAGGAGGTATACCTTCGGGAAAATTTTGGATATAGAGACGCCAAAGAATAAGAGGTAAAAAGGAAAAAATAAAAAACAAATAAAAAGAAAGTTTCTTCAACAAATTTAATCGATATTTGTTAAAAAATAGAAAAATTAATGGGAGAGTATAAAAAATAGTGGTTGGTTTAATAAGCAAAGATAAAGTGAAAGATAAAATAGCCAAGAGCCAGTAACCAAAAGCCGATAAACTTTCCTTTTTAATGTTTGAAAAGCGATAAAGAAAGAAAATTGATATCATTGAAAAAGAAACAGCCGTTGTTTCTGGGAGAATTACCCGGGAGAAAAAGACAAAAAAAGGAAAAATTCCATAAACAAGGCTAGAAAAAATAGCTGCTACCCTTCCCGCTTCTTTTAGGACAAGATAATAAATGATCGCAATAATAATAAGAGAAAAGAAAGCAGTCGTTAATCGTCCCCAAACTTCCAGAGCTAATCGAGGGAAAATTTTATAAAGATAGGCAAAAATAGCATTATACAGAGGAAACTCAACAAATCGTAACCCCTTGGGGTTCTCCAAACCCGCCGCTGATTGATTACTGGATAAGTCATCAAAGCGAGGCTTAAGCAAATCAAAACCGTCTTTAACAAAATTACGGGCGACGGCCGCTGTATCGGCTTGTCGCCAAGAATGAAAATCAGCAAGGGGAATACTGATTTTATAAAGACGAAAAATAAAAGCAGTGATGATAATTAATCCTAAAATTATAAAATCAACTTTTTTCATATTGTCGCAATGAGCCAATAAATAAACCGGCAATTAGCCAAAATTGAAAGGCAACTTTTGAGGCTTCGAAAACATCAATATATAAAGCGTTAACTAAAAGGCCAAAAAAGCCAAAAATAAAGGCCCAATAAAGTGGTTTTTCACTGGGCCTAATCTTTTTAAGAGAAGAAAGAATCGTTTTTATTATATGATAGAAGATTGTTGCCAATAAAATTGTTCCTAAAAGGCCAACCTCGCCAAGCGAGCGAAGATAATCGTTATCGGTTGCTTCAGTAATTGAGGATGGACCTGTTCCCAGAAGAGGATTTTTCAAAAAGGCATTAATAGCGCGAGGCCACTCGACTTGTAAACGAGTGGCAAAAGAGATATCGGAAACAACCGTCTTTATTGGTTTAAGTCTAGCCGCTAAAGAAGCAATTAAAATTTGTTCTTCTTCTTTAGTTAATTGTTTTCCTTTCTTTTTAGCTTCACGTCTAACTTCTTGAATTATTTGTTCCTTCAGTAATTCGTTTTGATTTAATGAGATATTTTGGTTTGGGAAGTTATCTTGATTTGGAAGGTTATCTTTTTTTTCATCTGCTCCCATACCAATATAGAAACTACCAGCGGGTAATTCTTTAGTAGTAATTTTCTGAGGAATAATTACCTGACCTGTATTTTGATTGATAAATATCTGTTTGACTTGAAAGGTTCTTTTTAAACGAGAGGTTAAGTTTTGCGAGGAGAGAGTAAAAATAAGAGTTAATATTAAGGCAAGGACTAAATATTTAAATTTTCTCAAAAATAAAAGAAAGGGAAAAGTGGATAAAAAATATGCCCCATAAGAAATTCTAGAGGCAGTAAAGACTAAATTAATTAAAGAAAGAGTAAAGAGTAAAAAACAAAGAAAATTCTGACGAATAAAATAAACCCCCCAAACTATAGGAATAAGAAATATCAAATAAGCAGCTAAATCATAGTGGCCGGCAAAGGTTGAGGAAACACGGGCTTCGGGAGTTAGATAAAGAAGGTAACCCTTGGCGTACTCTGGGTTCATAGTTTGAACAGCCGGCCAGCCGAAAAATTTTTGGCCAATACCATAAATATTAACAAGAAAGAGAGCAGAAAAAATTAGTAGAAGATTAAAAAAGAGATTTTTTTTGTTTTTAATAACAGTTGATACAGCGAGAAAAAAAATCAACATATATTCAACCCTTCGTAAAGCATGAAGAAAAGCTAAATGTTTGAAAGTAACAGTTTGCCCAATGTAAACAGCCCAAAAAGAGGAGAAAAAAACTGCCAGCCAATACAAAGAAAACAAAAGAAAAAATTTTTTGTCAAGATAAACTTTTTTTCTTAATAACTGAATAAAATAAACAGCAATGATAAAGGCGACATAAATATCTTCCAATCGAATGGCGATGTAGGTGTAATTTACTATCCGTAAAGGTAATTTGGGGTAAAGAGGAATAAGAAAGATAAAAATACCGATAAGAATTTGGATTAAGTTTTCGTCAAGCCATTTTAACCATTTTAAGAGCCTCTTCATAAGTATTAATTAAATATTTATTTCCTAATAATTTACCTAGTAGTATAGCTATTCTTGCTTTTAATTTTAACATAAATTTAAGAGAAAAAATGCTAATTGGTCGATTAAAATGTTTTTTATAAAAATATAATAGACCGCGATAAACTTGGATAATTGGGTAAGTGCGACTACCGCTAGAGGCACTGCCTAAATGAATAAATTGGGCTTTTGGATAAAAAAATATTCTTAAACCATTTTTTTTAGCCCGAAAAAAAAGATCAACTTCATCCATATACATAAAAATTTTTTCATCAAAACCACCTAATTGATTGAAAAATATCTTTTTAGTAAGAATACAAGCACCGGAAATCCAGTCAACTTCCTTTGTTTCATCGGGAGAATAACGGGTTAATCCCCAATAATCTCCTTTTAGAAAAAGATGAGCAAAAACAACGGGGAGCGAGTACATTGGTCCGCAGGAAGGTTGGGGGGTTAAATCTTTGTTCAATAATTTTCCTCCTAAAAAATTGATCTTTTTTTCATTTTGTTTATAGAAATTGTACAATTTTTCGATTGCGGAGTTTATTACGATAATATCTGAATTAAGGAAGAGCAAATATTCACCGCGAGCAGTTTTTGCTGCTTGGTTATTGGCTTTGACAAAACCAACATTTTCTTTATTTAAGACAACTCGCAAATCCTTAACTTGTAAACTAGTTAATAATTTAACTGTTCCATCGGTTGAGGCATTATCAACAACGATAATTTCATATTTTATTTTTGAGTTTCTCAATGATTTAAAAACTGATTTGAGGCAGTTTTCGGTAATTTTTTTAGTATTATAGGAGATAATAATAATTGAAAGTTCAATTTTCTTGCCAGCCATTGTATAATTATAACAAAGTTGCCATCGTAGCTCAGTGGTAGAGCGGCCGTTTCATAAGCGGACGATCAGAGGTTCGAATCCTCTCGATGGCACTTTTTTTTATTTCCAATCGGGAAGATAATATTTTTTCCCTCTCAGGTTTTTCGGAAGATATTCTTGAATAATTTTTTTCCGGTTTGTTTTTCTGCTAACCAAGGATAACGAATATGTCCTTTACCATATCCTATTTTTTTCATTACTTTATTTTCCGGTTTACGAAGATACAATGGAATTGGTTCAAGATTTTTTTCATCGATATCATTCAAGGCTCGTTGCAAACCGACAGTAGCAGCGATTGATTTTTTAGCCGTCGCTAAATAAGTAGCCGTTTGCGCTAAAATTAGACCTGCTTCCGGCATGCCAATCATATGAACTGCTTGCATCGAACTTGTAGCAAGGACTAAAGTAGTGGGTTGGGCATTACCTATATCTTCGGAGGCAAAAAATACCATTCTTCAGGCGATGAAAACAGGATCCTCCCCGGCTTTAATCGTTCGGGCTAAATAATGTAAAGTAGCATCAGGATCGCCACTTCGCATCCTTTTGATAAAAGCAGAAATCGTATCATAATGCCAATCGCCTTTTTTATCATAGTAAATCGCTTTTTTTTGGAGCGCTTTTTCTGCTACTTGAAGCGTAATGTGTCTGGAAAGAGCTGCTGATAGTTTAACGGTATTAATGGCGGTTCTGGCATCGCCATTAGCGTATTTTATTATATGGAATAAAGCCTCATTTTCCCAGACATGATTTGGGTAGAATTTAATTGCTCGATTAACAATGGTCTCTATTTCTTTTTCTTTTAATGAATAAAAGAGGTAGATTTGGGAGGAGAGAGATTAAAGGAGCGATGACTTCAAGACCAGGATTTTCCGTTGTTGCCCCAATTAAAATTATAGTCCTATCTTCGACATAGGGGAGAAAACTGTCTTGTTGAGCTTTATTGAAGCGATGAATTTCATCAATAAAGATAATCGTTGTTTTACCATAGAGTTTTTTTAATTCTTTTGCTTTAGAGACAACTCGGCGGACATCGTCAATTTTTGAGATTACGGCAGAAAAAGAAAAAAATAAATGTTCTTGCCCAACAAACTCATCCAGAATTTTTGGTCGCATTTGGTCAGCAAGAGGCGTGTTTATAATTAATGAACGAATGTTCACTAATTATCATAAAGAATATATTATAAAATACAAGAGAATTATAATAAGAATTATAATAATCCCATCTTTTTCTTTACCTCTTTTAACGTCTTTGAAGCAATAATTCGAGCTTTATTTACCCCTTCTTCAATGACTTTATTAATATACACATGGTTTTTTGCTATTTCTTTTCGTCTTTCTTGAAAAGGTTTCAGCTCTTTGTAGATGGCTTCTGCAACAGCGTCTTTAAGAGTAACAAATTGAAGCGTACCTTGGTCATATTCTTTTTTAAAATTTTTGGCTTCAGTTGGGAGGAAAAGTTCAGCGAAGATAAAGAGAGTTTTTATGCCGGCGGTCATCTCGCCACCAGCGGTAGTGGCAGTCGGGATAGAACGGATCTTTTTGTAAATTACTTCACGGGAGTCAGTTAAATTAATCTGGCTGCCCTCGATGGTTTTACTCATTTTTCCTTCACCTTTTAGGGAAGGAATATATTCTCCTTTAGTTTGAAAACGTCTTGGTTCATTAAAGTTTGTACCATAAATTTGATTCATTTTTCTGGCAACTTCTCGCGCTACTTCCAAGTGGGGTTCTTGATCGATGCCCACCGGAACAAGATCGGCTTTATAAAGCAAAATATCAGCAGCCATTAAAACTGGATAATTCAAAAGAGCCATAGTATTATTTTGGGGATATTGTTTAATTTTTTCTTTATAAGTGGGAAGGTGCTGCATTCTGGCAATTGAGAGTATGGATGAGAAATAATATGCTAACTCAAAATGTTCAGGCACTTGTGATTGAATAAAAAGAGTTGATTTTTGAGGGTTAAGACCAGCGGCTAAATAATCAATAATAACACCAATGGTATCTTCTTTTAATTCGTTTACCGAATAAGGAGTAGTGATGGCGTGACTATTAGCAACCATATAAAAGGTTTCATATTGGTGAGGGTGGTTTTGTAAGGCAATCATTCCTTTAATTCCTCCCAGATAGTTACCTAAATGCAATTTTCCCGAAGGACGACAGCCAGATAGAACACGTTTTTTCATAAGGATTATAAAAATTATAATTTATCCTCCTTATTTATGCAAAAATTTTATTAGTAGAGTTGAGAAAATCCTCTTAACAAAGCTCTTTTTTTCATCTTAAGAAGTGTTTAAAATTATTGTTACTGGGCCGTCGTTTATAATTTCAACCTCCATATAACAACCAAAACAGCCGGTTTTTACGGGAAGATTTTTTTCCGTCAGCTGATGGATTAATTGCTGATAAAGTTTTTTTGCTTCATCGGTTTTTTTGGCTTTAATAAAAGAAGGACGACGTTGAGAAGTATCGGCGCATAAAGTGAATTGAGAAACTAAAAGGATTTCTCCATTAGCCTGATTGATATTGAGATTCATTTTGCCTTTATCATCAGCCATCACTCTTAAATTGGCGATTTTTCCAGCCATTTTTTCAACAGTTTTTTCATTATCATCTTGACAAAAACCAATGAAAATAAGGTAACCTTTGCCGATTTGGGAGTAAGTTTCGTTATTAATTAAAACACTGGCTTTTTTTACTCTTTGAACTACGGCAATCATAATAATAATTAATTAATATAATAACATTTAAGCAAAAAATATTAGTAATAAATATTTTTTCTAAAAAGATTTCAACAAGATAAATAAGCAGTAAAAAATTGATTAGGATTTTTCTTCTAAAGTTTAACTATTTGAGGGATTTCTTTATCGTGGTTACAGTCGACGCAATACATTCCGAACATATCCTTAATAATTATTTTTTCTTTCATTTCAATTTCAGGCCAATTAGGCGGAGCTAATTTGTCATCCTTTGTTACTGGGACAATCATTTTAGTAACATTTGTTTCTTTTATTTCTGTTCCTTTAATAAAATACTCAAATCTCGATTGACAACTTTTTTCCCCATCGTTTGTTGTTACTAATAAATCTCCCGTCTCCCAACAAACTTGTTTACCAACGACGTTTTCTGGTTTAACCGGCCAAATATCCGGTTGATTTTTTAACACGTAGCTTATCACTCGATTCCAAATTGGAGCGGCGCCAGTAATACCTGATGTTAGATAAGGATGCATAGGACTATTATCATTATTACCGACCCAAACGGCAACGAGGAAATTAGGAGTGAAACCAATTGTCCAGTTATCTCTTTTATCATCAGTAGTGCCAGTTTTGACAGAAACAGCAAAATTGGGAATATTAAGATAAGATGAATGTCCAAAGGCAGCGCTTCTTGCGTTGTTATCAAGGAGAATATGAGAAATTAAAAAGGCTGTTTCTTGAGAAATCGCTCTTTTGCCAGGAATAGCTAAGAAATTAGGAGATTTGATGGGTTTTTTGACATCCTTTACGAAATTAGGATCTTTAAACTCATATATTTTTTTTTCAAATTTATCTTCAATTTTTAGGATTGAGTTGAGCTTTCGAGGGATGCCGCGGTTGGCAAAAGCAGAGAAGGCTTGGGCCATCTCAGTCATTCGGGTTTCGCCGCCTCCTAAGGTTAAAGACAAGCCGTATTTTTTTGGGTCAGAAAAGGTGGTGATAGTAAAGGCAGAAGCTGAGGCAATAAAATTTTCAACACCGTTAAGGGCAAGCATTTTTACTGCCGGGATATTGTAGGAATTGCCCAAAGCGAATCTGAGTTGAACTGGACCATGAAATTGTCCATCATAATTTTGGGGGCAATAAGTAGCTGGTTGACCGGGAGCCGTAAAACAAGTGGGCACATCGAGAAAGACAGTTGCTGGAGTGACTAATTTTCTTTCTAAACCAATGGCGTAATTAATTGGTTTAATTGCTGAACCAGGTTGACGGAGAGCCGTGGTAACATTAAAAGCACCGCTGCCGGTGGCAAAATAATCAACAGAACCAACCATGGCTAAAATTTCTCCCGTTGGTGGTCGGGTGACTAAGAGAGCACCATTACTCACCTTAAGATTTTTTATTTTTTCTATCTCTTCTTTTAATATTTTTTCCGCTTCTTCTTGGATATCTAAATCGAGAGTGGTGATTACTTTTAATCCTCCTTCCTCCACAGCTTTGATTCCGTATTTTTCCTCCAATTGTTTTTTAATATAAAACACAAAATGAGGCGCTTTAATTTTAGAAGTTGGTGGCTTAATTTTTAATTCTTTTTTTATGGCTGTTTCAAAAGTTTTTTTATTAATATATTTTTGTTGATACATGGCTTTTAGTACGTCATTTCTTCTTTTTTTGGCTAAGTCTGGGTTAGTGTAAGGAGAGTAAAGAGATGGTGCCTGCGGCAAACCAGCCAACAGAGCCGCTTCTTCAAGGTTTAAACTAGCAGCTTTTTTGTCAAAATATCTTTTGGCGGCTTCTTCAATTCCATAAGCAGCGCCACCATAGGGGACTTGGTTAAGATAAAGTTCTAAGATTTCATCTTTAGTAAAAATTCTTTCTGTCCATAAGGCTAAAATCATTTCTCTAATTTTTCTTCTGATAGTTCGCTCCGGGCTTAAAAGAGATGATTTGACTAATTGTTGGGTAATTGTTGAGCCGCCTTGAACTTTTCCGGTTAAGATCATATCTTTGACAGCGCGCATTATACCACCAAAAATTGAGATGCCGGAGTGTTTATAAAAATCTTTATCTTCAGTAGCAATCGTCGCCTGTCTAACGAAGGGAGGCAAGTCTTTTAGTTTAACAGGAGTGCGGTTTTGTTCGCGAAAAATTTCGTAAAGTAGTTTACCGTTTCGGTCTAGAATATGAGTTGAAAGAGGAATAATTTTATAATTTCTTAAACTTTGGGGTGAAGGCAGGTCGTAAAAGATGTAAATGAGTACCGAAAGGATGACAATGAGAAAAAAAAGAAAAAAAAACAGTTTTTTATTTCGAGCAAAATAATTACCCATAGATACATATTTTAACAAGTTATTGGCTGTTGGAAAGTCGAGGAAAAAGAGGCTGGATTTTTTTTATTTTTCCGGAAGTGGCTTTACTAATTTTTTCGGCAGTGGTAGGTAAAAAAGGTTTTAGTTCATATGCAATTAGATTTAGTTCTCTCAGAGATGAAATTAAGAATTCTTTTCTTTCTATTGGATTTTTATTCCAAGGAGCAAAATTATCGATTTTTTTATTTAAATTTTTAATTTTTTTCCAGATATTTTCTAAAATGAGATTAAATTGAAAAGCATTAAATTTTTCAATAGTTTGTTTATCCCATTGGTGAGATATCTTACTATTGAGTACTAAATTATCCTCTTCGCCTAATTTAGTTAAACGAAGGACTAAATTTCCCAATTCATTGGCTAAATCTGAGTGATAAATTTCTTTCATTCTGCTCTCTGAATAATCACCATCATTAAATGGGGGAATCTCTCGTAGTAAATAATAACGAACGGCATCGACGCCATATTTTTTAATCAAATCAAATGGACTGATAAAATTACCCAAGCTTTTACTTATTTTTTGACCATTAGCAGTGATGAAACCATGGATGATTATTTGCCGAGAATTGGGTAAACCGGCAGACATTAACATTGCTTGCCAAATGGCAGCTTGTTGTCTAAGATTATCTTTACCGGCCACCTGGATTCCTGGCCACCATTGATTGAACTCTTTCTCATTATTAGGCCAACCTAGAGTTGATACATAAAAAACAAGGGCGTCAAACCATACATACATAACGTGTTTTGAATCCTCCGGGACATCGACTCCCCACGGCATTTTTTCTTTTAAGCGAGAAATACTAAAGTCTTTCAAGCCACTTTTTACAAAATTTTTAATTTCATTAAATCGCTCTGGCGGGAGGATGAAGTGAGGGTTTCTTTGGTAAAGTTCTAAAAGTTTATCTTGATATCGAGAAAATCTAAAGAAATAATTTTCCTCCTTATAAATTTCAATTTTAAGATTTGGGTGGATTGGACAGGAGTTATTAATCAACTCTGAATCAGTTTTCTCCAATTCGCACCCGACACAATATTTTACCTGATAATTTTTTTTGTAAATATCACCATTTTTAAAACACCGTCGCCAAAATTCTTGGGCGGCTTTTATATGATTTAGATTAGTGGTGCGAATAAAGTGAGTGGTGCTTAAATTTAAAGCAGATTTAAGTTCTTCAAATTTTTTAGCATATTGATCACAATATTCTTGAGGATCTTTTTTTTCAGATAGGGCTTTGCGATAAATTTTTAATCCGTGTTCATCAGTTCCAAATCCAAAAGCAACTTCATAACCAAGTAATTTTTTGTAACGAGCAATGACGTCAGCTTGAATAATTTCCAAGGCAAAACCGATGTGAGGATCAGCATTGACATAAGGCGCCGTGGTAGTGATGTAGAAAAATTTTTTCATTTAATTAAGATAAGAATTCCCAGAATTAAACTAATCGTTAGAATCAGATTAATTATATCAAAAAGATCTAAGGCTAAAAGCGTTAATAAGATAAAACTTGTTAAAAAGATAACAAAGCTATATTTTTTAGGGAGAAAAAAGCTAGTTAGAGAGGAGACTAATAGACTTAATAAAGAAATAAAAATAAAAATAATCATCCAGTGAGTCGGAGGAATGTACAAAATTATACCAGTAAGAAATAATGTGAAAAGAATAACCCTTGCAAGTTTCATTCTCTTCTATTATAATGGTAAACTATGGCTGATTTAAGTGATGATAAACAGAAAATTATTGAGAGATTTGCTCAAAAAAAAGGCGACACCGGTTCACCTGAAGTTCAAGCCGCCCTTTTAACTTATAAGATAAATAAATTAGTCAAACATTTGGAAGAGAATAAGAAAGACAATCATTCAAGACGGGGTTTACTTAAAGTTATTGCCAAAAGAAGAAGAATTTTAAATTATCTTCAAAAATTAGATGAAAAAAGATATAAAAAATTGATCAAAGAATTAGGACTGAAGAAATAAAATGAGCATAATAGAAGATTCTTTAGAAATTAATGGTCAACGATTAACTCTTCAAGCGGGAAAGTTAGCTAAGGCTGCTGATTCCTCAATCTTTGCCAGATTGGGAGATACATGTGTTCTAGTAACGGTTGCGACCGGACAAAATCGGAAAGATATCGATTATTTACCTCTTTCAGTTGAATATGTAGAAAAGCTTTATGCAGGCGGAAGAATTAAGGGATCGCGGTGGGTGAAAAGAGAGGGTAGAGCCTCTGATGACGCTATTTTAAAGGCGAGATTAATTGATCGTTCTATTCGTCCTCTTTTTCCAAAAAATTTTCACCAAGAAATTCAAATTATTGTAACGCTTCTTTCTGTTGATGCAGTTAATTCTCCCGAAATTCTTGCTGCTATTGCGACCTCCGCCGCCCTCCATTTGTCCTCTATTTCTTGGGATGGGCCAATTTCTACGATAAGAATTGGTTACATAAAAAATGGCGGTGGGGATTCTTTTTTGATTAATCCCACAGAAGATGATCAAAAGTATTCAGTATTAGATTTAGTTATATCATCAACAAAAGAAAAAGTAGTAATGATTGAGGCAAAAACTGAAGAGTTGTCTGAGGATTTGATTAGCCAAGCGATAAAGAAAGCAAAGGAGGAGAATAAAAAAATTATTGAATTTATTGAGAGGTTAGGTGAAAAATTTGGTCAAAAGAAAAAGGATACAGAGGTTTTTTTATTTGATGAAAAGCTTTTGAATGTTTTAAAAAGAGATTTTAAGAAAAGGATAGAAGATTTAATTCTAATAAAAGCTGAGAAGGAAGATAATAATGAAGAGGCTCTTCAAGTCATGGTTGATGAGGTTATAAATAATCTGAAAGAAGAATTTGATCGCAAAACAGTCATTCAGGCAATTGATTACTTAGCTAAACAAGAAATAAGAGAGAGGATTTTAAAAACAAAAAAAAGAATTGATGGTCGAGGAATAGATGAAATTCGACCAATATATTCGGAGGTATCGGTTTTACCGAGAACCCATGGTTCAGCAATTTTTTCTCGAGGCGAAACTCAAGTAATGTCAATCGTTACTCTTGGCGCACCGAGTTTAGAACAATTAATTGAAAGTCCTGAAGGTGAAGAGGCTAAACGCTACATTCATCATTATTATATGCCTCCCTACTCAGTTGGTGAAGTTGGTCGTTTAGGCTGGCCCTCTCGTCGAGAGGTAGGCCATGGTGCTTTAGCAGAAAAGGCCTTGGAACCAGTTCTTCCTCTAGAGAAAGATTTTCCTTACACAATTCGGGTTGTTTCTGAAGTTTTGTCTTCTAATGGTTCGACCTCAATGGCTTCTACCTGTGGTTCCTCTCTGGCTCTTATGGATGCCGGAGTTCCTATAAAAGCACCAGTGGCTGGTGTAGCGATGGGGCTTTTGACTAAAAGTGATAAAGATTACCTGATTTTGACTGACATTACCGGAATAGAAGATTTTTCTGGAGAAATGGATTTTAAAATTGCTGGAACAGAAAGAGGAGTAACCGCTATTCAGCTTGATGTAAAAAACAATGGTTTAACCGATGAGATGATTGACGCAACTTTTATTAAAGCAAGAAAAGCAAGGATATTTATTTTAGAGGAAATGAAAAAAACAATTACTAGACCACGGAGTCAGATTTCCCAATATGCTCCTAAAGTGGTGGTTTTAACTCCCCCGATTGAGAAAATTGGAGAGATAATCGGTCCTGGCGGTAAAAACATTCGAACTTTAATTAATAAAACCGGCGTTGATATTAATATTGATGATGATGGTAAGGTAACGATAAGTGGCATTAATAAAGATAAAGTAGAGGAAGCAGTTACTGCCATTGAGAATATTACCCAAGATATTAAGATAGGTGATGAATTCGAAGGAATTGTTAAGAGAATTTTACCTTTTGGCGCTTTTGTTGAAATTTTGCCGGGTAAGGAAGGATTGGTTCATGTTTCCAAAATGGGTCGAGGGTTTATTCGTGATCCTCATCGGGTTGTTAAAGTCGGTCAAAAAGTTAAAGTCCACGTTTATCAGATAGATAGCCAAGGTAGAATAAATTTACAGATAATTCCTTGATTTTAGGTAAGTCACACTCTTTTGGAGTTGATACTCGTCATCAATATACCAGTTTCTTATCTACATAGTATTTCTTTTAAAAAAATGCCTTGTTTGGAAAGATAAAAGATAAAGGTAAAGGAAACATTACAAGATTGGAAATACAAGTATTAAATTTTTTAAAAAAATCGGGATTTTTATTAGTATTAAAAGAAGTGCATACATATTACTTTACCAACATGAGAAGGGCATAAGTTTAACTAAAAAAAAATTATTAAATATTAAAGGAGGAAAATATTTAATTTATATTATAGCTGAAGAAATTGAATACGACGACTAGTTAAAAACCTATTTTTGTTTACCTATATGCAATGGATGAAATAAATAAGTATAAATTTATTATTAAGTTGCGTTTTTTGCTACAGATGTTGTAAAATTTTTTAATATGGCAAGAAGAAGAATGTTTCGAATACCATTTTTAAAATTTAAAATTAACAAGCAAACAGTTTTTAATATTCTTGGTTTATTGTTGCTAAGTATTGCTTTTGTTCTTCTTATTTCCTACCTGAAAAATTTTACTTCCCTTGAGGAGGGAAGACTTTTAACAAAAATCAACCAGTTTATTATTGTTAGATTTGGTGGTTTGGCAATTTTTCTGCCGTTAATTTTTTTCTTGATCGCTACTCATTTTTTTAACTCTAAAAGATTAAACTTTATTAAACTAAACATTACTTTAGGTATCATTTTAATTTTTATTTCTTTATTAGGAATTTTGCGAGGAGGTGATTATGGAAGGGCGATTTTTGATAATCTGAGTTTGGATTTTTCATTTCTTGGCGCGTTTGTTATTTTGGTGGGTATTTTTTTTATTGGTTTAATTCTTTTTTTAGATACCTCCGTTGATTTGTTTGTTCTTTTTATTTTTAATTTTTTAAAATCATTTTTTCTGTTCATAAAAACATATCTATTTAGAACTTTTTTTTCTAATAAAGAAATACATCCAAAAGAGAAAGATAGCGCCGAAAAAAAGATTGATGAATTTATTGAGGATAAAAAAATTACCGAGAAAAAAGTCGAAGTAAAACCGCAAGTTACTGCTCAAAATTTAGGAATAACAGTTCATCCTTTAACTGTTCATTCTAAAACTACATGGGTTTATCCTCCTTTAACTCTATTAACTGATATTTCACAAAAAGAGGCTGATAGAGGCGATGTGAATAGAAACGCTGATATTATTGAAAAAACTTTAGACAGTTTTGGTATTCGTGCCAAAGTGGTTGAGGTAAATTATGGACCAGCGGTTACTCAATATGCTTTAAAAATTACTTTAGGAACAAAGCTATCTCGGATTACCGCTTTGGCTAATGATTTAGCCTTAGCTTTAGCGGCAACTACCGGTCAAGTAAGAATTGAGGCGCCGATTCCTGGTCGATCTTTAGTGGGGATTGAAATTCCTAATCTTCGGCCGGAGATTGTTTCTTTAAAAAGATTACTCACCGATACAGTTTTTACTAATAATAATGATCCTCTTTTAGTGCCTTTAGGGCTAGATGTTTCTGGAAATCCTCAGTCGGCCAGTATTAGCAGGATGCCCCATGTTTTAATTGCTGGAGCTACCGGTTCAGGTAAATCTGTTCTTTTAAATTCTTGGATCACCTCTTTTCTTTTTCGAACAAAACCAGAAGAATTAAGATTAATTCTCGTTGACCCAAAAAGAGTCGAGTTAACTCTTTATAATGGCATACCTCATCTTTTAACCGAGGTGGTAGTTGAGGCGGAAAAGATTATTTCTGCCTTAAAATGGACTGTTTCAGAAATGGAAGCGCGTTACAAAGAGTTTGCGAAAGTTGGTGTCCGTAATCTTGAAGGCTATAATGCCCTAGAGGGAGTTAGAAAGAAACCGTATATTATTTTTATTATTGATGAGTTAGCGGATCTGATGGTTTTTGCTCCGGGAGACGCTGAGGATTTGATTACTCGAATTGCTCAAATGTCACGAGCAACAGGGATCCATTTGGTGTTAGCCACCCAACGACCATCAGTTGATGTAATTACCGGTTTGATGAAGGCAAATATTCCAACAAGAATTGCTTTTAATGTCTCTTCCATGGTTGATTCACGGGTAATTATTGATATGCCAGGGGCAGAAAAACTTTTGGGTCGGGGGGATATGCTTTATTTACCTCCAGATAAAGCGAAACCAGTCAGGATTCAAGGACCATTTGTTACCGAAAAGGATGTAAATAATGTTGTCAAATTTTTAAGGGCACAAATTCCTAATGTTCATTATACAGACGAGGTGGTTAACCAACCAGTGACGATTACTCATAAGTCTGGAACAATGTTAATTAATGGTGGTGAGCAAGATCCTTTATTTGAAAAAGCGTTAGAAATTATTGTTCAGCATGACAAAGCTTCTGCTTCCCTTTTACAAAGACGTCTTTCTATAGGTTATAACCGAGCAGCTCGTTTACTCGATCAGTTAGAGGTGGCTGGGTATGTTGGTCCAGCAGAAGGATCAAAGCCGCGAGAAGTAATTAGAAGGCAAATAGAATAAAAGCGACAAAAACTTCTAGTAAGATCTTAATGGCGGTTAAATTCTAAAAAAATTATTCTACCAATAATTAAATATTGTGGAAATTTAAATCTTATAACGTTATAACATCAAACTTTATTGTAAATATTTTTTTATATTTTTATTATGTTCTTCAAGAGTCTTAGCAAAATGGATTTTTCCTCGTTTATCAGAAAGATAATATAAGTAGTCAGTTTCGGCGGCATTGATTACTGCCTTTATTGATGCTAAACCAGGGTTAGCAATTGGTCCGGGAGGGAGTCCTGGGTTTTTATAGGTATTATAAGGAGAATCGACAGCCAAATCTTCTTTAGATAAATTTCTTTTCCACCAAGATTTTTCCTCCGGCTGATAACCCAAAGCATATTGAATAGTGGCATCAATATCTAACTTCATTCCTAATCTTAGGCGATTTAAGATAACACCGGCTACTAGCGGTCTATCTTCATCAAACTTTGCCTCTCGCTCTACTAACGAAGCGATAATAACAGTTTCCTCAACGGAAAGGTTTTTTGATTTAGCCTTTTTTTGTAAATTTTTATTGAATTTTTTATTAAAATTATTCTCTAAAATATTAATAATTGCTCCAGCAGTAGCATTTTTAGGTATGAGATAAGTATCGGGAAAAAGATAACCTTCTCGTCCTAATCTAATAAATTCAGCCTCGGGAATGTTAAGGTTACGACTGATGATTTGAGCCATTTCTTCCTTACGCATACCTTCAATAAAAGTTATCCAAATATCCAGAGTGCCACGGGTTAATGTTCTGGCGATTTGATAAGCATTCATTGAAGGAGAAAGACGAAAATCGCCGGCTTGTATTTTTTTTTCAAGCCCTAATCTTTTTACGACAAAATAAAAAACAATTTTATTGCGGATTAATCCCTCATTAGCTAAGTTTTTAGCAATATTATTTAAAGATTCTCCTCGGTTAATAACAAAAATTTTAGTAGTTTTATCATTTTTATTAACAGGAAGCACTCCTTCTTTATAATATAAATAAAAACTAAGAACAGCAATGAATATAAAAAAAATTAAAAAAAATAATCTTCTCATATTGATATTGTCTTAATATTTTTTCACTTTATTCAATTATTAGAATGCATAATTTTGGTAATTTTATTTTACTCAATTTCATAAATCGGAAAGTTTTTAAAAGTTATCTCTGCTTCTTTAATATGATATTTACTAGTTGAATAAAAAATTGCCATGGGTTCTTTTTTTTCAACGTTTTCATCTATTTTTTTCAAAAGATAAATTCCAGCAAATTTATCAGTGGGGGCACCTAAGACTTTAGCGATTGTATTCAAATTATAATTGTTTATATCTTTAATTTTACCAGAATAAGGAGCAAGAATTTCAGTTTTTTGGGAAGGAATTTTTAAAGTTTCGCTTGAGATTTCTTCATTTCCTTTTTGGGCTTTAATAATTTCTTTAAATTTTTTTAAAGCCAAACCGCTAGTTAAAATTTGTCTTGCCTCTTCTTCCCCTTGTTTTTTCGCGTTAACGTCTGCATAGCAAAGATCCAAAAGTTTTCCAGCTAATCTAAGAGCTTTGGCCTCCAATTTTAGAGGTCGATTTTTCTTTTGTTCTAAAACATACAAAACATCAAGCGCTTCAAGGGCTGGTCCTATTCCACGACCAGCTGGTTCTAAAGCTTCATTAATATCAACAACAACTTTCATTCCAAATTGGTGTGCTAACATTTTAAATTTTTTAGCCACCTTCTCCGCATCAGAAAAACGATGAATCTTCATTGTTTTTCCAACAGGGATATCAAGAACCAAGTGAGTTGTTGAAGCGGCCACTTTTTTAGCCATTATTGAAATGATGATTTTGTCAAATGATTCAAAGGAGAGAGGTTCTTCTACTTTAATAATTACATCATCAGCAGGGGCAATTCCTAATTTACCATTCCAGATAATACATCCCCCAACAGTATTAACAATTTTCTCTACTTCCTGTAAAGAAAAATCAACCTGGGCCAAAACCTCCATTACATCAGCCGTTCCGGCAGGAGTTGTAATAGCCCTTGAGGAAATTTTAGGAATCTTAAAACCAGCGGCAGCGATAATGGGGACGATGATCATCGTTGTTCTTGTTCCGGCGACTCCACCGGTTGAATGTTTGTCGGCAACGATTCCTTTAAATTTAAGCCTTTTTCCTGTTTCCACCATTGCTTTAGTAAAAAGATAAAGTTCTGATGGGCGATAACCTTCTTTAAATGAGGAGGCAACGAAATAAGTGACTAAGATTTCGCTTAAGCGTTGATGAGCGATTTGATCCATTATTGTATATATCTCGTGGTAAGACAACTTTTTTCCTAAAAGTTTTTTTTGAATTGCTTTGATAGCCTTAATTTTTTCTCCGTTGTTATTATTCATAGTGAGTATAAATTTCAATAATTTTGCGTTGATACTCCTTACCTTTAATCAAAAGTCGGGTTAATAGATAAATTTCTTTAACATCCATAAGCCAAGATGTTAATAAGTATAAAGGAAAATAAATCATCATAGCAACCGATAAAAGGAAAAAAACATTGATTGTCCGCGATGTATCAAAAACTAAGCCATCTAGAATCTTTATTGAATAATAAACTATTATTGAAGATATGAGACTAGCAGCAATCATTCTTAAGGTTTCTATTAATAAAAATTGATAGTCTATTCCTTTAAGTTTAATACATAGAAGTAAAAAAAGAAGACTAACATTGAGAAATATCGCGATTGAAAAAGAAATAGCTAGTGACCAGACGGGTAATTGGAGAAAAAAAACGAAAAAGACTGAAAGTAAAGTATTGATAAATATTGTAATAAGACTGATAATAAATGGAGTTCGACTGTCTAGAAAGGCATAAAAACAACGAGTAAGAAAATAATAAATAGTATGGGCGGGGATTGAGAAAGCAAAATAAGAAAGAGTAATAGCTGTTTGAACGGTAGCTGCCCAATCAAATTTTTGCCCACCAAAGAAGAGACGGATTAGTGGCGTTCGGGCAAAGATGAAAAAACTAGCAATAGGAATAGTAAGAAAAAAAAGATTTAATATTGAGTTGATAACAACTTTTTTGAAATCTTCTATTCTTTTTTCTTGATAAATATCAGATAAATAGGGAAGAGCTGCTTGACCGAAAGCCATACCGATTACTGATACGGGAAGAAGTTGTAAATGTTGAGCTAAATAGAAGATAGTGTAAGAGCCGGCCCCTATCAAAGTGGTTAATGTTAGATCAATGGTAGCGTCGACTTGGGATACAACGGTAGTAATTGTCCGGGGGATAATTAATTGGAAGAAATGAGTTAATCCACCGGTTTTTTTAATAATAAAACGATAAGAGAATTGAGATTTAAAAATAATAGGAAGTTGGATAATAAAAAATATTATTGCTCCAAAGATTACTCCTAAGATGGGAGCCATTAATAAAAACCGTGATCCAAAAAAAAATGTAGTAATAATGATAGCTAAGTTATATCCAATAGGACCGATAGCTGAAAGTAAGAAAATTTTATTTGCTTGGCCGATAGCAGTTAAGAGATTTCCGAGAATTAAAAATGGTAGTTGTCCTATAAGAAGCAATCGGCAAAAAAAAATGATTTGATTAGTTTTCTCAGGAGAATAACCAGGGGTAATAATTGTGATTATCTTGTCTAAAAACAAAAGAAGAAGTGAAATAAAAAAAATCATTGAAAGAAAAATAAAATTAATAATGGAAGAAATGTTAATATCTAAGTCTTCTTTATTTTTTTTATATTTAATAAAAATAGGTATAAAAGCTGTTGTTAAGGCGCCGGTAATTAATATTTCAAAGATCAAATCAGGAATACGAAAGGAGGCAAAAAAAATATCTAACTCATCTTTAGTAAAAAACCCGGCTAAGACTCGGTAACGTAAGAAACCAAATAAACGAGAGAGGAGAATCATTAAAGAAAGAAGGATAGTAGATGATAAAATACTACTTTGTTTTGAAAAAATGAAAGCCTGCGTTCCTTTAATAAATCGATTCATATTATTGATTTTTTAATATCTTTTAATGATTGAATAATTATTTAGTAAATTTTTGAGTTCTTTCGACAAATGCCTCTTATTTAATTAAGGTTAATTCTAATACTTTTTTTAAATTGTTCTTGACATCGTCTTTAATTTGGTGTTAAATGGTTTTATATGGTGTTTTTTGGTGAATATCAAGTTTCTTTTTCTGCACCTGGTCGGTTGGTTTTGCCAAAAAGGTTGCGTCAACTTTTAAAGGGCGATACTTTTATTTTAACAAAAGGGTTTGATTTTTGTTTAGCTGGTTTTGATCGTGATGATTGGGAAATGCGAGCAAAAGATTTACTGCAGGTTTCCCTTTTAGGACAAGAAAATTTAGAAAAGAGAAGACTAATTATTTCATCAGTCGTCTATTTAGATATCGATGATCAGGGAAGATTTGTCATCCCCAAAAATCTTTTAAGTTACGCTGATTTAAAAAAGGAAGCAGTGATTATTGGTGTAGGAGATCATTTTGAGATATGGGATTCTGAGAGGTGGAGAAAATATGCACAAACCAGTTCTTTTACAAGAGGTAATTGATTATCTTAACGTCAAGGTGGGTGGTTTATATATAGACGCCACCTTTGGAGAGGGTCATCACAGTATTGAGATATTGGCGCGTGGCGGGAAAGTTTTAGGGGTGGAGTGGGATTTTAATCAATATCAACGAGCTAAAATCAAAAATCAGAGGTGTATTAATCTCAAAAAACTAATTTTAATCAACGGTAATTTTAGGGATATAGAGCAAATAGCCAAGCAAAATAATTTCTATCCTGTTGATGGAGTTTTATTTGATCTAGGATTATCAATGTGGCAATTGAAAAAAAGTGGTCGAGGGTTTTCGTTTAAAAAATTAAACGAACCATTAGACATGCGACTAAGTGATGAGTTAAAGGATAAGGCGAGTGATTTAATTAATAGTTTAAGCCCAAAAGAACTCTATGAAATTTTGGCGACGTATTCTGAAGAAATCAATTCTTGGAGCATTGTTAAGACTCTTGTTCGCACCCGTGCCTTAAAAAAAATTAAGTTAGTTAGTGATTTAGTAAACGCTGTTGATAGAGCGATTGAGAGAAAGGATGAAAGAGTTTATCGACGAGTTTTTCAGGCATTGCGAATAGCGGTTAATAAAGAATTTGAAAATTTAGAAAAGGGTTTATTAGGAGCACTAAATTTAATAAAAAAAGAGGGTCGGATTGTCGTAATTACCTTTCATTCATTAGAGGATAGATTGGTTAAAAATTTTGTTTATAAAAATAATCTGAATTTGCTTACGAAAAAACCAGTAATAAGTAGAAGTAATTTTTCATTTGAGAGATCGGCAAAATTAAGAGTTATTAGTTGGTAGCGGGCAAAATTAATAGTGAAAAAATGAAAAAAATTAAGTATATGCTTTGGTTTTTTTTGATGATTTTGGTAATAACGAATATTGGCTTATTTGTTTCTTCTATTAAATTGGGTCAAGATATCAATACTTTTGAGAGAGAGATTCGAAGATTACACCAAGTAAATACTGAATTAGAAAAAGAAGTTTCTTATTATGATTCTTATCAATTTGCCGCCTCTCAAGCTGCGAGTTTAGGATTTATTAAAAAGTCGATACCTTTATATTTAGAGAATTTACGATACGCTTTTAAACAATGACAAAAATTAAACTTCTTTTTATTTGTTTTTTACTTCTTTATGGGGCAATTATTCTTAAACTTTTTTACATTCAAATTGCTTACCCTATTCCGGCTGGGAGTAATATCTACCTTCAAATAGACAAAATTTATCCCGATAGAGGCAAAATATTTGATCGTAATTTGAAACCATTAGTTTTAAATCAAAATAGTTATCAATTATTTATCGAGCCAAAAAAAATCAAAGATAAGAAAAGATTAATTAATAGTTTGAGCTCAATTTTAGATATTTCTAAAGCTTCTCTTGAGGCAAAAATTGATGAAACAAAATATTGGATAGCGATTATGGGGGGAATTGATGAAAAAAAGAAAAATTTAGTTGAGAACTTAAAACTACCTGGAGTTGGCTTTAATCATCAAATGAAAAGATTTTATCCTGAAGCTTCTTTATCGGCTCATCTTTTGGGATTTGTTGGAAAGAATAAAGATAACGAAGACGTTGGTTATTTTGGTATAGAGGGATTTTATGATAAAGATTTAGCCGGTTTACCTGGTTTTATCCGATCGGAAAGAGATCTTTTAGGTCGACCAATTTTAATTGGCACTCAAGAGAAAGTCAAGCCGGAAAATGGGCGTGATTTAGTTTTAAGCATTGATAAAACAGTTCAAGAAATAAGCAAACGCCACCTTAAACTAGGTTTAGAAACTTATAGAGCTAAAAAGGGCTGCGTCATTACAGCAAATCCTTTTACGATGGAAATATTAGGATTAGTTTGTCTTCCTGATTACAATTTAGACAAATATTATTTATTTTCCGAAGAGTACTTTAAAAATCCAATCATTTCCGATCTTTTTGAGCCGGGCTCAATTTTTAAACCATTAATTATGGCGGCCGCTATTGAAGAAAAAAAAATTAAACCCAATGATTTTTATAATGAAACAGGACCAATTGAAATTGGTGGTTATAAAATTCGTACCTGGAATGATAAATATGAAGGAAAAATTTCCATGACTAGAGTATTAGAAAAATCATCTAATGTAGGGATGGTTTATGTTGGTCAAAAATTAGGTTCTATTAATCTTTTTAAATATCTAAAAAAATATGGCTTTGGAGAAATAACTAACATTGATCTTCAAGGAGAAATTTCAGGACAGATAAAACCTCAAAAGAGTTGGTATCCGATAGATTATGCCACAGTTACTTTTGGTCAGGGAATTGCAGTAACACCCTTACAAATGATTACTGCTTTTAGTTCAGTTATTAATGGTGGCAACTTAATGAAACCTTATGTTGTTTCTCAAATTATTTCTTCAGATGAAAGGACTATTATTAAACCCAAAATAGTTCGTCGGGTAATCAGTGTTAAGACATCAGAGATAATAAAAAAAATGTTAAAATCGACCGTGGACAATGGAGAAATAAGATGGAACAAACCCCAGGGGTATTCTGTAGGAGGAAAAACCGGAACAGCCCAAATTCCCATAAAAGGACATTATGATCCTTCTAAAACAATTGCCTCTTTTATCGGTTTTGCGCCAGTTGATAAGCCTAAGTTTATTACCTTAGTGATGCTTTATGAACCAGAAGTTTCCCCTTGGGGTGCCGAGACCGCCGCGCCTTTATTTTTTGAAATTACTAAAGAGCTTATAGTATACTATGGTATAACACCTGATCTATAAAATTAACAATCAAAAATGTCAACTTCACAGTTAAAATTTCAAATCCAAAAATTAAAAAATATTTTTCATTGGTTAGAGGCAATTTTAGCTAATATTTACTATCAATTCCCTAGTTATAAATTAAAAGTAATTGGAGTAACTGGTACTGATGGAAAAACGACTACAACTCATCTAATTTATCATATTTTAAAGTCAGTTAATAAAAAGGTTTCCATGATTTCTACCGTTTATGGAAAAGTTGGCGATCATATCTTTGATACTGGATTACATACTACTACTCCTGGCCCATTTCTTATTCAAAATCTTTTGAGAAAATCGGTTAATCACGGTGACGAATATTTTGTTTTAGAAACAACTTCTCATGCCTTAGATCAGAATCGGGTCTGGGGAATAAAATATGAAGTAGGAGTGATTACCAATATTACGCACGAACACTTAGATTATCACCAAACTTACGAAAATTATTTGAAAGCAAAGCTTAAATTACTCAAATTAGCCAAAATTAAATTAGTTAATAAACAAGACGTTTCATATCAATTCATTAAAAATTCACAACTAAAAGTTAAAAGCTACGATTTAAGAGTAAAGATTTTGAATAAAATTGATGGTTTAAGTAAATTTAACCGGGAAAATTATTCAGCCGCCTATGCTGTTTGTAAGGAACTGGGCTTATCTGACAATCAAATATTAAAAGCTATGCAAAATTTTAAGTTACCGCCGGGGCGAATGGAGTTGGTTTACAATGGTCCTTTTAAAGTAATAATAGATTTTGCTCATACGCCTAATGCTTTTAGGCAGCTTTTACCAGAAATAAGAAAGAATTATCTTTTAGCTTCTGGGAAATTAATTCATGTTTTTGGTTCGGCCGGATTGAGAGATGCTAGTAAAAGACCATTGATGGGAGAAGTTAGTGCGAAATTTGCCGATATGATTATTTTAACAGAGGAGGACTATCGAACCGAGGATTTGTACAAAATTTGTCAACAAATAGAAATAGGTATTTTAAAAGAAAGATTAAAATTCGTTAAAGAAAAATTCTTTAAACATAATGATCAAAAAATTTATACAATAATTGATAATAGAGAAGATGCTATAAAAAAAGCCATTAATATTGCGAAGAAAAATGATGTCGTGGTAATTACTGGCAAAGCCCATGAAAAAAGTTTGTGTCGAGGAAAAATTGAGTATCCGTGGGATGAGTTCGCGACAGTTTTAAAGTATGTTAACTTACGATCCCAGTCTTAAAATTTTTTATTCTACTAAAATAAATAATAGGCATTATTTTAGTGGTTTTGGCACCCGTTTTTTAGGTGATGGCCGTAATATAAATAATATTTTTAATTTTTTTAATCAGACAGATATTGATTATAAAACAATTATCATCGCTGAACAAATTCACTCTGCTAATATCGCTATTGTTGATGACAAAAGTTTAGATGGTTTCAAAAAAATAGAGGATGTTGATGGGGTAATTACTAAAAATTTAAAAACGATTTTGATTGTAAGAACTGGTGATTGTCTCCCAATAATTTTTGTTGACAAAAAAAATGAAACTATTGGCATTTCTCATCAAGGATGGCGAGGAAGTTTAAAAAAATTGGGGCAAAAAATGGTCGAGGCAATGTTAGCGATAGGAAGCAATAAAGAAAATATATTGATAGTTCTCGGCCCCTCAATTAATGGTTGTTGTTATGATGTTAACGATGATAGATATTACACCTTTTTACAAGAGTTTAATGGTTATTCTGACAAAATCTTTTATCAGCGAGGTGGAAAAAAATATCTTAACTTATTACTCTTAAACTATTTACTTTTGCTCGATGCGGGAGTTCCTAAAAAAAACATAGATTTTTTTCCTTTTTGTACCAAATGTGATAGTCGGCGATTTTTTTCTTTTCGGCGGGATAAAGATAGAGAGTATGGAGAAATGTTAAGTTTTGTAGTTAGATATTGAAACAGATGAATGCTTAACCAAATAAATAATATATTCATCGTTGGTATCAAAGGAGTGGCGATGGCTAATTTAGCCTTAATTTTGAAAAAAATGGGGAAGAAAATTAGCGGCAGCGATGTTGGAGAAATATTTATCACAGATGAACTTTTAAAAAAAAATAAAATTGAATGGCAGGTAGGTTTTGATAATCTTCCTTCTGAGATTGATTTGGTTATTTATTCGGCCGCCCACGGAGGATTGAATAATCCTCAGGTGGTTGAAGCAAAAAAGAAAGGGATAAAAATTATTTCTCAAGCGGAAATTTTAGGGCAAATTATGCAAAACTTTAAAAGGAGAATTGCTGTTTGTGGGAGTCATGGGAAGACAACAACCGCCTCTCTTCTGGCTTACTCATTAATTAAGTTGGAAGAAAAACCCAGTTACTTAGTGGGAGCACCTAATTTTACTAATTTTTGCGGGGCAGATTATCAAAAAAGCGATTATTTTGTCATTGAAGCCGATGAGTATGGGGTTAATCCGCCATTTGATACCACGCCTAAATTTAATTTTCTCAGTCCTAACTATATTGTTTGTACTAATATTGATTTTGACCATCCGGATGTTTATAAAAATTTAGAAGAAGTAAAGTCAGCTTTCTTAAAATTTTTTAAAAAAAATCTATCAAGCTCTATTCTTTTTCTTTGTGCTGATGATTATCATACTAATAAAATACTTAATCAATTAGAAAGAAAATCCTATTTAACTTATGGTTTCTCAGATAAATCCGATTATCAGATTGTTAACTGGCGAACCAGTGAAACTGAATCGGAGTTTGAGATAAAATTTAGAGGTAACTTGAGAGAAGTAAAAGATAAATTTAGAATAAAGCTTTATGGAGAAAAAAATATTAGCAATGCCGCCGCTGTCGTTGCTTGTTTGTTAACGCTTAATTTTTCAGCAGAAAAGGTTAAAAAAGCAATTGAGAATTTCACTGGGGCCCAGAGACGTTTTGAAAAAATATATTTTGGTAATAGTATTTTTTTATTTGATGACTATGCTCATCATCCAAAAGAAATTGAGGCGACTATTAAAGCAGCCAGAATGAGATTTCCTCAAAATAGAATCCTAATTATTTTTCAACCTCATACCTACTCTCGGACTTTTTCGCTTTTATCAGAATTTGCCAGGGCTTTATCTTACGCTGATAAGTCGTTTATTCTTCCCATTTTTTCCTCAGCAAGAGAACGCCCAGGAAATTTTAAAATTTCCTCCCAAGACATTGTTAGATTAAGTCCTAGTAAATTAATCTATATTTCAACTAAAAAAAAACTCCATCAATATTTAGGCTCACTTCTTCAACCTCAAGATGTAATTTTCACTATGGGAGCAGGGGATGTTTATAAGCTTAAAGATGATATAATAAAAATAATCTCAAATGTCAAATCTTAAATCACAGCTTCAATTAGAAAAAAATAAGGACCTTTTTCCTTATTTAACGATAAAAGTTCATGTTAAGGCAGAGTTTTTTTTTGAAGCTAAAACAAAAGAAGATTTAATTCGGGCAAAAGAATATTCATTACAAAACAACATTCCTTTGTTTATTTTAGGTGGAGGATCAAATTTGGTTCCTTTAAGGGATAAAATTTTTGGACTGGTTGTTCTTAACCGTTATATTAAAAAACAAATTCTTCGTAAAGAAAAAAATTTCGTTGATATTTTAATTTCTTCAGGATATCCTGTTGCTAAATTAGTAAGTGAGACGATAGAAAAGGGATGGGAAGGATTTGAGTATCATAAGGGTTTACCAGGAACAGTGGGTGGGGCTATTTATATGAATTCAAAATGGACTCGACCGCTCAACTACTTTAGCCAAAATCTTTTATACGCTTATCTTCTTGATGAAAAAGCCAAAATTAAGAAAGTAAATCAACAATATTTTCAATTTGCTTATGATTTTAGCATTCTGCAAAAAACGAAGGAAATTTTGTTAGAAGGTATTTTTCGTTTAAATAAATCTGACTTTAATATTTTAAGAAAAAGAAGCGAGGAGGTATTATCATATAGAAAAAAAACGCAACCTTTTGGTGTGGCTAGCAGCGGTTGCTTTTTTAAAAATATCAATGGTATTTCAGCCGGCTACTTAATTGATAAGTCGGGATTAAAAGGATTTTCGGTAGGAGATTGGGTGGTTTCTAATATTCATGCTAATTTTATTCTTAACAAAGGCGGTGGAAAATTAGAGGACTTAGCAAGATTGATAGAGATTATTAAACAAAAAGTCAAAGATAAGTTTGGAGTGAATTTAAAAGAGGAGGTAATAAGAATATAAAATAGCAATAATAAATAACAGTTCTTATGGGAATTTAATGGAAGACGCTTATATCATTAGAGGTGGAAAGCCGTTGCGCGGCCAGATAACATTATCTGGCGCCAAAAATGTTGCTTTAAAAGTAATTATTGCCAGCTTAATGTTTGATGGCGAGGTGGTTTTGAAGAATGTTCCGCGGATAAATGATGTTTTGGAGCTTTTTCATTTAATTAAAGTCTTAGGAGGGAAGGGTGATTTTATTGAAAAAAATACCGTCAAGATAGAAGGTAAAAATTTAAAAGGTAATAAAATTGACTTTCTTCATGGCTCTAAAATCAGAGTTTCATTTATGATGGCGGCGCCACTTCTTTATAAATTTAAAGAATGTTATATTCCCAACCCAGGTGGTTGTCGAATTGGTGCCAGACCGATTGATCGGATAATTGAAGGAATGCGAAATTTAGGGATATTTGTAGAATACGATTCTCAGACTGGTTATTATAAGGCACAGATAAAAGAGAAACCATCTGGATTTTATCGCTTTCCAAAATCTTCTCATACAGGAACAGAGTTTTTAATTCTCCTTTCGGTCTTAGGCAAAGGGAAAACAATTATCGAAAATGCCGCTTTGGAACCGGAGATTGATGAATTAATCCGTTTTCTAAATGAGGCAGGCGCAAATATTGTTCGGCATGACTCTTCTATCGAAGTGATTGGTGTTTCTCGATTAAGGCAGAAGAAAGATTTTACTGTTGTAAATGATCGAAATGAAGCGGTAACTTATGCTAGTTTAGCTATCGTAACTGGGGGAGAGGTGGTTTTGGGAAGAATTCCTTTTCCTTTAATTACTACTTATGTAGAAAAACTTCAATCTGTTGGCGGAGGATTTGTTAGGTTAAGTAATGATACTTATAAATTTTTTTATCAAAAAAAATTAAAAGCTTCCAAAATTGAGACTTCTCCGCATCCAGGATTTATGACTGACTGGCAGCCTAACTGGGCAGTTTTGATGTTAAAAGCGGTTGGTGAATCAATTATTATTGAGCGGCTTTTTGAAAACCGGTTTTCTTATGTTAATGAATTAAGAAAACTGGGAGCAAAGATTGATTTTATTGAAATTCCAGTTAAAAACCCGAATGCTTATTTTTTCTTTAACTTCGATCCAAAAAAATCTTATCAGCAGGTGATAAGAATTATGGGACCCCAAAATCTGCATGGTGGGGTTCTTGATATTTCAGATTTAAGAGCAGGTGCCACCTTAGTTATGGCCGCTTTATCAGCCTCAGGGGAATCGATTGTCAATGGGGCTTCCATTTTAGAGCGCGGTTATGAGAATTTGGTTGAAAAAATTCGGAATTTAGGGGGGGAGATAAAAAAAATTTAATCTTCAAAATTATATTTATAATAATTTGTCTTATAAAGTTTAAAACCTAGCTTTTTATAAAGGAGATTAGCTTCAATACGATGGGGATTTGACGTTAAATGAACAGTGGTGACACCCATTTTTTTTGCTGTTTTTAATATTTTTTTTACTAAGGCTTCGCCGATTCCTTTTCTTCTTTCTTTTATATCTACGACCAAATCTTCAACATAACCTTTATACGTGCCATCTATTTTTTGATAAAAAATTACCGTTACTATTCCAACAATTTTATTGTCTTTATTTAAGGCAATAAATACTTTTAAGGATTTATTATTAATGACTTTCTTTAAATAAGTTAAAGATATTTTTGGGGATTGGTTAGTTAATTGTTTAATAAGAAGAGAAATTTCCCTAGTAGTTTTATTATTTACTTTTGTTAATAAAGCTATTTTATAACGAGAATTCATATTTTTTATTATATTTTATTTATTATATATAATTATTAAAAGCGAGACTGTACGAGAATTTTAAACCTTGGTTGCAAGCATAATTATGAAAAAAGTTACTGTCATAGGCGGAGGAACAGGGACATTTATCGTTCTTTCAGGCTTAAAGAAATATCGTATTGACTTGGGAGTAGTAGTTTCTATGATGGATTCGGGTGGATCCACTGGTCGATTGAGAGATCAATTGGGTATTTTACCACCAGGAGATTTAAGACAATGTTTAGTAGCTTTATCTGACGCTCCTCTTTTTTGGCGAAAGTTATTTTTATATCGTTTTGAGAGTGGTGACCTAGCCGGACACAATTTTGGTAATATTTTTCTTTCCGCCTTGGAAAAAGTAACTGCCTCTTATGAAGAAGTAATTAGGGTTTCAGCCTATATTCTTAAAATAAAAGGTGAGGTTATTCCAGTGACCTTTGAAAAAACTAATATCTGTGTTAGATATGATAATGGTAGAGTTTTAAGGGGTGAGGCAAAAATAGATTCAAATTATGAAGAAAAAACAAAAATAATAGAATCTTTTCTTGAACCTAAAGTTTCTCCCAATCCCAAAGCCATTAAGAGAATACTGTCTTCTGATTATATTATTGCTGGACCAGGTGATATTTATACAAGCCTTGTTCCTGTTGTTCTAGTTTTAGGGATAAAGGAAGCGATTAAAAAAAGTAAAGCAAAATTAATTTATATTTTAAATTTAATGACTAAATCCGGTCAAACGACCAATTACAAAGCTAGTCATCATTTACATGATATTAGTCTTTATTTTGGTCGAACACCAAATGTGGTTATTATTAATAATGGAAAAATTCCTCAAGAAATTATAAATTGGTATCACTCTCAGGGTGAACAGGTAGTCGTTAATGATTTGACAAAAGATAATTATCAGGGCAAAATTATTATTGCCGACATAATTGATCGAAAAAAAATAAAAAAGAGCAAGAATGATATTTGGGTTGACCCAAGAGTACGTAGTATTTTAAGACATGATCCTCAAAAACTAGCAAAAATATTAAAAACAGTTATTTTATGATAGAGAAACAATTTTTCTCATTCAAAAACGCCATTGCTGGTTTGAAATGGGTGATATCTACTCAAAGAAATTTCAAAATTCACCTCTTTTTATCTTTTTTATCAATCGGTGGGGGGATAATCTTTAATATTTCTTACCAAGAATTTTTAATAATTTTTATATTAATTATTAGTGGATTGGCTTTAGAAACGGTTAATACTGCCATTGAGGAGACGATTAATGCTTTACATAAAGAAAAAAGCGAAGAAATTAAGATTGCCAAAGATGTTTCAGCTGCGGCCATGCTTATTTTTTCTATTGGTGCTCTTATCATTGCTTTAATTATTTTTATCCCAAAAATTTTTCCATTTCCAGTTTTCAATTATTAATCTTTATGGCAACCTATCTTTTTGCTGTTTTTATCTCTTTTTTAATCAATTTTATTCTAATTATACCCTTTATAGATTTTTTATACAGGTTAAAATTCCAGAGGCAAACTCAGAAAACTAAAGATCTTTTTAATAGACCGACGCCAATTTTTGATCGTTTTCATCAAAAGAAAGCCGGAACGCCAGTGGGAGGAGGTATTCTCCTTGTTGCTACAACTATTTTTGTTTTTTTATTTTTTCTCTTGATATATTTTTTTTTAAAAAAAAAGATATTAACCAACTATCCTTCGCTGTTAGAGGAAATTAAAATTATTCTTTTTACTTTTGTTTCCTTTTCTTTTTTAGGAATTTTTGACGATTTAAGTAAAATCTTCTTTTGGAAAAAAACTCAATTTTTTGGCTTGCGAGTTCGTCATAAGTTAATAATCGAAGTTATTTTGGCGCTAATCATTTCTTATTGGCTTTATAGAGATTTGAAAATTCAAATAATTCATATTCCTTTTTTTGGTGTATTTAATATTTCCTATTTCTATATATTTTTTGCGGCTTTTGTTATTGTTGCTTTTGCCAATGCTGTTAATATTACCGATGGTTTAGATGGTTTAGCTGCTGGTATTTTAATGATTGCCCTTGCTTGTTTTTGGATTATTTCTCGCTCAATTTTAGATGTGCCTATTTCTTTGTTTATTGCTGCTTGGTTAGGAGGTATTATTGCTTTTCTTTATTTCAATATTTACCCGGCAAGAATTTTTTTAGGTGATACTGGTTCTTTATCATTTGGAGCAACATTTGCCGTTATTGGATTAATTCTAGGGAAAGTTTTTACTTTGCCAATTATTGGGGCTGTTTTTGTTGCTGAAATTTTTACTTCATTAGTCCAGATATTAAGCAAAAGGTTTTTAAAGCGGCGAATTTTTCCTGTGGCACCTCTTCACTTATGGTTACAACTTAAAAGGTGGGAAGAGCCAAAAATTGTTATGCGTCTTTGGCTTATTTCAGTTATTTTTGCCGTCTTAGGTCTGATGATTGCTTTTATGAAATAATACTAAGGCTACAGCGGTTTATACCCTAATAAACTAACAGAATGATAAAATAGTTTGTATGGATAATCCAATAATTACACGATTAAAAAGGTTATACCACAGTAAAAAAGTTTTAGTTGTAGGTTTAGGTTTACAAGGTGGGGGGCTTGGAGTAACAAAATTTTTTTGCGAACTGGGTGCAAAAGTAACTGTTACTGATATAAAAAGACAAGATCAATTATCATTATCTTTAAAACAACTAAATCAATTACCAATTCGATTTTGTTTGGGGGGTCACCGATTAGATGATTTTTTGAGCGCCGATGTTATTTTCAAGGGACCTTCAGTACCATGGAATCTTCCAGAAATTATTGAAGCTCAAAAAAAAAATATTCCGATAGAAATGGAGCTTTCCTTTTTTACTCAATATTGTCCTGGCAAAATTATAGGAGTGACAGGAACAAGAGGAAAATCAACGACGACTAACCTCATTTTCGAAATCCTAAAGCAATCAGGTTTTTCTGTTTATCTTGCTGGTAATTTACCCGGAATATCAACGATTAATTTATTAAAAAAAGTTACCCATAATGATTGGGTAGTAATTGAACTTTCTTCTTGGGCTTTGTCTGGTTTCCATCGAAAAAAATTGAGTCCTCATATTGCTGTTTTTACTAACTTTTATGCTGATCATTTAAATTATTATCAAAATATGGATGATTATTTGTATGATAAAAAAGCGATTTATCTTTATCAAAGACCACAAGATTATTTAGTTATCAATAAAAGTTTGTTGTCTTATATAAAGAATGGGGAATGTCGTTCAAAGATAATAGCTTATGAAGCTAATGATTTTTTAGGTAATTTTCAATATTTACAAGGTGAGCATAATAGAGAAAATGCTGCCGCCGCCTTTTTTGTGGCCAAAATTTTAAATCTTGATAAAGAAAAAGTAATAAATATCATTTCTAATTTTAAGGGTTTACCCTATCGGCAACAAATTATTGGGAAAAAAAATAATATCATTTTTGTTAATGACTCAACCTCAACCACGCCAGTAGCCACAGTTAAGGCAATTGAGTCTTTTTCAACAAAAAAGATTATTCTCATTTTAGGTGGTAATTCAAAAAATCTTCCTTTTGCTGATTTAATTAAGCAATTAGATAAAGTAGAAAAAATCGTTTTACTTAAAGGTAGCTTCACCGATCAAATTTTAGATATTTTAAAGGTAAAGCATGAAAAAAAAATAAGCAATAAAGTTCATAATAGACTAAAAGAAGCACTTAAAGAAGCATATCAATTTGCCGCAAAAGAAAAAGATATTCATAAAACGTTAGTAATTTTATTCTCTCCAGGAGCGACTTCTTTTGCCATGTTTGAAAATGAATTTCATCGGGGTGAGGAGTTTAATAGAATAGTTAAGAATTTAATACACACCAATTAACCGATAACAATTAACAATAGTCAACAATGCTTACTAAACTATTGATAAAAAATAAGTTTTTTATCCCCATTTTAACAGTGCCTCTTATTCTTTCCTTTATTGGTTTATTTTTTATTTTTGAGGCTTCCTCAGTTCGTGGATTTATGGAGGTTGCTGATAGTTTTCATTACTTAAGATTGCAGATAATCTGGCTTGGTTTAGGATTAGCCGCCATGACTTTTTTTGCCTTTTTTGACTATCACAGACTTTATTATTTTGCTTTTCTGTTTATGGCGTTAACAATTGTTCTTCTTATTTTAGTTTTAATTCCCGGCATTGGTTACACAGCGGGTGGGGCGAGACGATGGTTAGATTTAGGGTTTTTAAATATTCAACCAACTGAATTAACCAAATTTAGTGTCATTATTTATCTATCTTCTTGGTTTATTTATAAAGAGCGGAAACGGTTTTTCTCTTTTTTAATCCTTTTAGGATTTCTTATTTTTCTGGTTATTTTACAACCAGATATGGGGACAGCTGTCGTTATCTTTTTTCTCAGTGTTACTATCTATTTTTTATCCGGTGGAAGTCTGATTAATCTTTTTTTTCTTTTACCCGTTTCTTTATTTATTTTTTATCTGCTTATTAAAATTTCTCCTTATCGCTTTTCTCGATTAATAGCTTTTATAAATCCCCATAGTGATCCTTTAGGTATTACTTATCACATTAACCAAATCTTAACTTCTTTAAGCAATGGCGGCTTATTTGGAGTCGGTTTAGGGGCTTCCCGTCAAAAATATCTTTATCTTCCTGAGGCGCACACTGATTCTATTTTTGCTATCATTGCTGAGGAGACAGGATTTATTGGTGCGGCAATTATTGTGTTCCTTTATGTGGTATTAAATTATAAAATTTATCACCTATTTCTTCATGCACCCGATCGTTTTGGAAAACTTTTGACGGGGGGAATTTTTGTTTTTTTCAATTTACAAACAATTATTAATTTGGGTGGTATGGTTAATTTATTTCCCCTAACAGGAGTGCCATTGCCATTTATCTCTTATGGTGGTTCTAATCTATTAGTTTCTTTTAGTCTAATAGGAATTTTGATGAATATTGAAAAGAAGATTTATAGGGTTTAATCAAAAATAGTTATGAAAATATTAATTACTGGAGGTCACCTAGCGCCAGCTTTAGCAATAATTGATGAGTGGAAAAAGAAGCATAATTCAAAAGAGATAGTTTTTGTTGGTAGAAAATATATTAATAATTTTGAGAGGACATTATCCCTAGAATATCAAGAGATTACCAGAAAAAATATTAGATTTGTTTCTCTGATAGCTGGTCGATTGACGCGTGTTTTAACGCTTGAGAGTATTCTTAATTTATTAATCATCCCTTTTGGCTTTTTACATGCGGGTTGGATTATTATTAAAGAGCGACCAACTGTTATTCTTTCTTTTGGAGGGTATCTTGCCCTTCCAATTGCTTTTTGGGCATTCATTACTGGTATTCCTATCTTCACCCATGAACAAACGATTAATCCTGGCATAGCTAACCGAGTCATCGGCTTTTTTGCAAAAAAAGTATTTGTCGCTTTTAAACAAGCAGCAAGTTATTTTAATAAAAATAAGGTTATTATAACAGGGAATCCGGTAAGAGAAGCAATTTTTAAAGTTATTAAACGGCCATTTAATGTGGAGAAAAATCGTCCGGTAATTTATATTACAGGAGGTAGTTTGGGATCACATAGTATTAATCAGATAATTAAAACAATTTTGCCGACCTTGCTTAAAAAGTATACAATTATTCATCAAACAGGTGATACAGAGGAATATCACGATTTTGAAGATTTAATTAGTTTACGTGAAAAGTTACATAAAATACTTCAAAAAAATTATTTTCCCAAAAAATTCTTTTTTGAAGATGAAATGGGTTACATTTACTTGATGGCTGATATGGTTATTTCCCGGGCCGGCGCCAATACTTTCTTTGAATTGATAGCTCTAAGAAAGCCGACCATTTTTATTCCTCTACCTTGGTCATCCGGCCGCGAACAAGAATTACAAGCAAAAATATTTAAAGAAAACGGCATTGGAGAAATCTTTTATCAAGGAGATAACATAGCGAAACTAATTCAATTAATTGATAAAATGATTATTAAAAAGGAGCAATACAAAAAGAATTTTGAGCAATTAACTTTTCTTTATAAAAAAAATGCGGCTCAGATTATTATTAGCGAGATTTTATCATCGATTTAAAACCTCTAATTTTACTCTATTACTCTTAATAATCATCCTTTCCTTGATATTTTTTTACTTCTTAAATTTGATATTCACAATAAGAGAAATTCAGGTAGAAGGGTTTTCTGAGAAGAAACATCTTGTTGGTGTAGAGAATTTTGCGGGCAGAAATATTTTATTTCTTGATGTTTTAGATATTGAGAAAAAAATGAAGGCTAACAATCCTCAAATAAGAGACATTAAGATAAAAAAAATATTACCTCAAACAGTTAGGTTAGTTATTACTTTATACCAACCAAAAGTAATTTTAGTGGGAAGTAATATTTATTTTTATCTTTCAAATGACGGAAGAATTCTGTTTAAAGAGAAGAGACAAAGCTTGCCACTTCCACTAATTTATTATTATCAAAAGTTTAACGAATACGCTTATCAGACTGGAACTTGGATTAGTTATCGAGATTTAAATATTGCTATTAGAATAGTTAGTCTATTAACTAATTTAGGTTTTTTTGTGGAAAGAGTTGATATCAGTGGGAATGATATGATACTATTTAAGATAGGCGAAAAAGAAATTGTTTTGACGACAGAAAAAGACGAGGAGTTGATTGAATATGAATTGACTCAGATTATTAAGCAATTTAAGATAGAGGGAAGAGATTTTAAGAGTTTGGATTTAAGATTTAAGAAACCGGTAGTTAAATTTTAGTTAATTTTATTTTAAAGTTTAAGCGTGAAGACTAAAATCACCTCGAAGTTATGTGGCTTTAATAGTTTTAATAATTTTTATTTTATTGGATTATATCATTTAACTTAAAATTTTTAACTTTTTATTCTTTTATGTCCGATAAACTTATATGTGGAATTGATATTGGTAGCTCAAAGATCGCCACGGTATTAGCGATTAACTCTCTTGAGACAAGAGAAATGAAAATTATTGGATTTAATACAACACCATCACGGGGGGTAAGAAAAGGATTGATAGTCGATATTGATGAAGTGACAGGAGCTGTTGAAGAAAGTGTGGAGAAAGCTGAAAGAATGGCAGGCCATAAAATAAATAGGGCTTATGTCTCTGTGGGGGGGCCTCATATTTCTTCTTTTAATTCTCATGGAATTGTTGCTGTCGGTAACCCAACAGGAGAGATAGTTGAAGATGACATTGTTCGGGTAATTGAGGCAGCTCGAGCAATATCACTTTCTTCTACTCGTCAAATTATTGAAGTGATTCCCCGTGATTATATTGTTGACGGTCAGTCGGGTATAAAGAATGCAATTGGAATGAGTGGAGTTCGACTTGAGGTTGAGACTCATATCATTACCGCTTCTGTTACTAATTTAAAAAATATTGAGAGAACCTTGAATGATTTAGGGATTAAAAATTTAGGTTATATTTTCTCTGGATTAGCATCAGCGACGGCAGTTTTAACACCAACAGAAAAAGAATTAGGGGTTGTTTTAGTTGACATAGGGGGAGGAAAAACCGATATCTGTATTTATGTAGATGGCGCTTTATCTTACTCTTCATCTATTCCAATCGGCGCTCGGCATATTACTAACGATATTGCCGTTGGTTTAAGGGTTTCGTTAGATTCAGCTGAAAAAATAAAACTTTTTTTAAGCAAAAGTTTAAAGAAAAAAATACCCAAATTAGATTTAAAAGAATTGCAATTACCGGAGAATGTAGGCGAAATTTCCCTCAAAACCTTAGTTGATGAAATTATTATTTCTCGGTTAGAAGAAATTTTTAAATTAATTTTTGAAGAAATTGAAAAAAGTGGTTTTAGCAATAATGTTCCCTCAGGATTAGTTATTACTGGCGGTGGTAGTTTAACAGTAGGAATACTTGAGACAGGAAAAAAAGTGATAGGATTACCGGTTAGGATAGGGATACCCCAAGGTGTTAGCGGGTTAATCGATGAGGTAATTGATCCTCAGTATGCTTCAACTGTTGGTTTGATTTTATATGGAAG
>CAZWBE010000003.1:72676-79784 GCA_964632205.1 uncultured Gammaproteobacteria bacterium
TATGTTAATTAAACCACGAGCCGGTCAGGCCGCAAGAATCAAAGTTGTTGGTGTTGGCGGTGGAGGAGGGAATGCTTTATCCTCCATGATTAAGGATGGAGGAATAACAGGAGTAGAGTTTATTGCTGTTAATACGGATGCTCAGGCGCTTTTAAATAATAAAGCCACGGTAAAGATTCAAATTGGTGAAAATTTAACTAAGGGTTTAGGATCGGGTGGCGATCCAGAAATTGGTAGGCAGGCGGCCGAGGAATCAAGAGAGCGTCTTAAAGAAGAGTTATCTGGCGCCGATATGATATTTATTACCTGCGGAGAAGGAGGAGGAACCGGGACAGGAGCTTCACCTGTTATTGCCGAGATTGCTCGAGAAACCGGAGCCCTGACAGTGGCTGTAGTAACGAAGCCATTTGATTTTGAAGGAGCAAAAAGAAAATTTACCGCTGATGAGGGAATAGAAAGATTAAAAGAGAAAGTTGATACTCTAATTGTTGTTCCTAATCAACGGATACTAACAATTATTGATAAAAAAACACCCATTCTTGAAGCTTTTAAAAAAATTGATGCTGTTCTTTATCAAGGAGTAAAAGGGATTGCCGATTTGATTGTTATGCCTGGTTTAATTAATGTTGATTTTGCCGATGTCCGGACAATTATGAGTAACGCTGGCACAGCCCTGATGGGTATAGGGACAGGTAGTGGCGATAAAAGGGCGATGATGGCGATAAAACAAGCTATTTCTTCACCCCTTCTTGATGTTTCCATTGATGGAGCACGAGGTGTACTCTTTAATGTCGTTGGTGGTCCTGATTTAACGATGGCCGAAATTGATGAAGCCGCCTCAGTTATCGCCAAAAGCGTTGATCCGGATGCCGACATTATTTTTGGGGCTGTCATTGATGAACAAATGGTTGATCAAATAAAAATAACCTTAATCGCCACTAAATTTGATGACAGAAAGTTAAAGGTATTTAGGTTTAAAAAAGAAGAAACAATAATGAAGATTGACTCTGGGAAAGATTTAAATACGGCAAAAAATGAAGAAGTTAGCAAAAAAGAATTTTTGGAAGAAACGGATGAATACTTGATCGAAGAAAATGAATTTGATATTCCCGCGTTTTTAAGAAAAAAATAAAAATTTCTGGTATAATTTTTCTTCATAAAATATTATGTTTAAACCCATTGACAGTAATATCAATTTTCCCGAGATGGAGAAAAAATGGTTGGAGTATTGGTATGAGAAAGGAATTGTAAAAAAATATCTTTCTAAAAACAAACATGCTAAAAAAAGATTTTCCTTTTTAGATGGGCCAATTACTGCTAATAATCCAATGGGTGTTCATCATGCGTGGGGGAGGACGTATAAAGATTTATGGATGCGATTTTATAACCTTTTAGGCTATCGACAACGATTTCAAAATGGTTTTGATTGTCAAGGATTATGGGTGGAGGTGGAAGTTGAGAAAGAATTGGGATTAAAAAGTAAGAAAGAGATAGAAAATTTAGTCTCCGGCAATAAGCAGGCATCTATCGCTAAATTTGTTGATCTTTGTAAAAAACGGGTTTATCGATTTTCATCCATTCAAACAGAACAATCCAAACGTTTAGGTTATTTTGCTGATTGGGACAATTCTTATTATACAATGAGTGAGGAAAATAATTATATGATATGGTATTTTTTAAAGAAATGTTATGAGGCGGGGTGGATTTATAAAGGCTGTGAATCAGTCCCATGGTGTCCGAGATGTGAGACGGCGATTTCTGAACATGAAATATTAACAGAAGATTATAAAGAGCTTATCCATGAGGCGGTTTATTTTAAGTTAAAAATTAAATCTCCATTTACAGCGAGAAACAAAACTAGCCAGGAACGAAGGGAATATTTGTTAGTTTGGACGACGACTCCGTGGACAATCCCAGCTAATATTGCTGTTGCTGTTGAAAAAAAATATGATTATTCGCTGGTTGAGACAAAAAGGGGTGAATATTTTTGGGTGGCTAAAGATTTAGTTAAATCAATTTTTACAAATGAGTTAAAAAAGGTTGTTAAAACCGTTAAAGGGCAAGAATTAGTCGGTTTAAAATATCAGGGACCATTTGATGATTTACCAAAAGTGAGAGAGGTGGCGGAAAAAAGCCCAGAAAAATTTCATACCGTTGTTGCCACTGATGGACAAATTCTTTCCATTACTTTAACAGAAGGAACAGGATTGGTTCATACGGCGGTTTCCGCTGGCACAGAAGATTTTCGTTTAGGAAAGAAATTAGGATTACCTTTAATTCCTGTAATTGCCGATAATGGCGATTACCTTCCTAATTTAGGATTTTTATCGGGAAAAAATGCCAAAAAAAATCCTAATATAATTCTTGATTATCTCCAAGAAAAAGGTTGGGCTTATAAAATTCACCCATATAAGCATCGTTATCCGGTTTGTTGGCGTTGCAAAACTGAGTTAGTTTGGAAAGTGGCAGATGAGTGGTACATTGCCATGGATAAACCTTCAAAAAATCAAAAATCAAAAATCAGAAATCAGAAATTTAATACTGAAACATTAAGAGAACGAATGATAAAAGTAGCGAAAAAAATCAAATGGATGCCAAAATTTGGTTTAGAAAGAGAACTTGATTGGTTAAGAAACATGCATGATTGGTTAATTAGCAAAAAGAATCGATATTGGGGACTGGCTTTACCGATATATGAATGTTTAAATTGTGGCAATTTTGAGGTAATTGGTTCAAAAGAAGAGTTAAGAAAAAGAGCAGTTGTCGGTTGGGAGAAATTTGATGGGTACACCCCTCATAAGCCATGGATTGATGAAGTTAAAATTAAGTGTCAAAAATGTGGAGAAATTGTTTCAAGAATTGGAGATGTTGGTAATCCTTGGCTTGATGCGGGAATTGTTGCATATTCAACAATAACAGCGAATAACCAGGGACAACCGCTTTATCTAACAAATAAAAAAGAATGGAGAAAATGGTTTCCGGCTGATTTTATTACGGAATCTTTTCCGGGACAGTTTAAGAACTGGTTCTATTCACTTATTGCCATGTCAACCGTACTAGAAAACACTCCGCCTTTTAAAACAGTTTTAGGGTTTGGTACTTTATTGGGAGAAGACGGTCGGCCGATGCATAAAAGTTGGGGGAATGCCATAGAGTTTAATGAGGGAGCCGATAAGATTGGTGTCGATGTTATGAGGTGGATGTATTGCCGTCAAAACCCAGCTGACAATATGCTTTTTGGGTATAAAAAGGCAGATGAGGTGCGAAGGCAGTTTTATTTAATATTATGGAATGTTTATAAATTCTTTGTTGATTATGCAAATTTAGATAAACCAAAGATTAAAAATCAAATACCAACAATAAAAGAATTAAACATTCTAGATCGATGGATTTTAAGCAAGTTTACGAAGTTAGTAGTCTTTGTTGAGAAAAGATTAAGAGAATATAATGCTAAAGATGCGGCAATTGAAATTGAAAAATTCGTAGAAGACTTATCTACATGGTATGTTCGTCGGAGTCGGGATCGAGTTTGGGTTAATTCCGATGATAAAAAAGACAAAGAAAATTTTTATCGAACCCTCTATTATATACTGGTAAATTTATCAATTATCCTTTCACCATTTATTCCATTTGTCACCGAAGAGATTTTTACCAATATTACAGGTTTAGGTTCTGTTCATCTTCAATTTTGGCCAAAAATCAATAAGGCATTAATCGATAACTCTTTAGAAGAAGAAATGGTGTTAGCTCGCAAGGTGGTTGAAGCCGGTCATGCTAAAAGAAAACAAAAAGGAATTAAAGTCCGCATTCCTTTGGCAAACTTGACGGTTGAGTTGAAAGAAGATTGTTCAAAAATAAGAGATAGTATTTGGGAATTGGTATTGGCAGAACTGAATGTCAAAAATATTATTGTTAATAAGAATATTCATTATCCTGAAAAAGAGGTAAAAGTTACCGAAGCAGAGTTACAAAAAGAGGGAGAATTGAGAGAGTTAATTCGCCAAATTCAACAGTTGCGAAAATCTTTAGGATTAAAACCTACCGACCTAGTAAACGTCACTATCCCAAAAAAATTTGAAAACAATGTTAATATTATTAAAAAGAAAACCATGGCCAGAAAGATTCTATTATCAAATAAAGTAGAGGTTTCGTTATGACTCAACTTTTAATTCCTTCTTTCCTTCTTTCTCTTTTTGGAGTTTTTTCTCTTTTTGGAACAAGTTCTGATTTATTTTTCCGACAAACAGTTTACGTTATATTAGGATTTTTACTTTTCTTTCTAATAAAAAAAATTGGCGAGCATTTTTTTTATCTTAATAACCAGTTCTTCTACTGGTTTTTTGTTTTTTTATTAGTTATTACTTATATTATTGGCATTGAAGTAAAAGGTTCGCGCCGTTGGCTTGATTTTTATATTTTTAGATTTCAACCTTCAGAATTTTTTAAGGTTTTTTTTATCCTTTTTTTTTCGATTGCTTTTTCCAAGAAATATTTGCGGTTTGAAGGAATGTTTCCTTTTGTTAAAAATCTTGTTCTTTTTCTCGTACCAACCTTCATTATTTTTAAACAACCAGATTTAGGTAACGCCATGAGCTTTTTTTTTATTTTTTTTATTTTGCTTCTTTTTTCTGATTTTCCTAAAAAGTACATCTTTTATTTAACTTTATTTACTTTAATTCTTATTCCCTTTAGTTGGTTTCTTTTAGCTGATTATCAACAAGCTAGAATTATTAGTTTTTTTAATGCTCATCTTGATACCCAGGGAATTGCGTATAATATGATTCAATCTTTAGTGACGGTAGGTTCAGGTAAATTTTTTGGTCGAGGTTTAGGGTTAGGAGCCCAATCGCGGCTGTATTTTCTTCCAGAATACCATACAGATTTTGCTTTTGCTGCTTTAGTAGAGCAATTTGGTTTTTTTGGTGGGACTTTAGTGCTGATTTTTTATGGATTAATTATTTATTTAATTTCAGCTCGGGCAACCAAGTTTTATTTTCAAAAAGATGAAGATAGTAAAAGAAAATTTCTTTTTACCGTTGGAATGTTAACCTATGTGATTTTTCAAGTATTTGTTAATATTGGAATGAATTTAGGGCTTTTGCCGATTGCGGGTGTTGCTTTACCCTTTATTTCCTATGGCGGTTCATCAGTTGCTTCTTTTCTTATTGGATTTGCTTTAATTCCGTGATATAATTAAAATTAATTATGGTAAATTTTGCCGTAATAAAAGCAGGAGGGAAGCAGTATTTAGTAAAAGAAAATGATGTTATTAATGTGGACAAAATGAAACTTCCCGAAAAAACAAAATTAAATTTGGAAACATTGGCAATTTTTGATGAGGAGGGAAAATTATTAAAGTTAGGGACACCAACTTTGAAAGAGGCAGTACAAGCAGAAATTTTATCTCATATTAAAGGAGAAAAAATTAGAGTAGCCAAGTTTAAAGCAAAAGTTAGATATAGGAGAGTTAAAGGATTTAGGGCTCAGTTAACAAAACTAAAGATAGTGAAAATAAAATAAAAAGTATAATATGTAGAAATTTCCATTGGATTTTAACTTTTAATTTTTAATTTAATCATATGGCTCACACAAAAGCACAAAAAGCCGTTAGAGGCAATCGTGATTCGGCAGGAAAAAGATTGGGCGTTAAAGTCTTTGAAGGAGAGAGAGTTCGTCCTGGTTATATTATAATCCGTCAACGGGGAAGTAAATTCAACGCCGGTGAAGGAACAAAACTCTGCCAAGATTTTACCATTATGGCTTTAAAGGAAGGGATGGTAAAATTTTTTCAAAAAAGTGGCAAGAAATATGTTAAAGTAATATAATCATTTCATGGATAGCGAGCTTGAGAAGACTATTTCTCAAATAACTCATGAGAAAGATGTTTTTACCAAAGCAAAACTAATTCAATATCTCGTTCGGGAAAAACAACAGCGAATAATAGATATATCAAGAAAATTAAAAATAAAACCGTCCTTTACTTGCCACTTACTTCGTTTAAATCGTTTGCCACCAATCATTGTTGACGGTTATTATTCAAAAATGATCTCTCTTAGTCACCTTTTTGTTATTTCTCGTGTTAAAGATAAAAAAAAGTTAATCGCTTTATATGAGAAAATTTTAGCGGAAAACTTATCCGTCGCCGCTACTGAAGAAAAAGTCCGCCAAATTCTTCACCATGTCCCAACCAAAGGAAATTACCTTCCACAAGAACAGTTAACAAGATTTTTTAAGCAATTAAAATCAAAATGGTCAAATACCGAGTTTAAATTAATTCAAACACGGATAAAGAGCAAATTAGTGATTGAAATAAAAGGAAGCCTGGAGGAGTCGGGTATTAAAATACAAAAAATTTTGGAGAAGTTAACGCAGTGAGGAGGGAAAAGGATTAGGAATAGCGCCCATAACGGTAGTGGGGAAATATCGGTAAAATACTTGGCCAATGATGTTTGAAATTGATATTGGACCAAACTCTCGAGAATCTGAGGAGCGAGGTCGATTATCACCCATAACAAAAACATGATTTTCGGGGATGATGATGGGGATTCCTTCTTTAACATATCCTGTCTCCCATAAATTAGTTTTGGCAGCGATGTAAGTTTCTTCTAATTTTATGTCGTTGACAAAGACTTCGCCGTTTTTGATTAATATTTTATCGCCAGCAATACCAATAATTCTTTTAATATATTCAATATCGGGATTTTTTGGCGATTTAAAAACAACCACATCACCTCGTTGTGGCCTTCTTAATTTATAAGTTACTCGGCTAGTTAAAATATAATCTCCTGAATGGAAAGTCGGTTCCATTGATGCGCCTTTAACTTGATTTGGGGTTAAAATAAAAAGATAAACGACAATAAAAAGGGAGCCGACAAAGACAATCGTCTCCAAGATATCCATAACGAACTCGATGATTTTTTTGATTATGGTCATAAAGAATTATTGTATAATAAAATATTGTTAATTAAAAGTGGATTTTAACGAATTTTTGGCCGATTAGCTCAATTGGTTAGAGCGCTGCATTCACATTGCAGAGGTTGGGGGTTCAACTCCCTCATCGGCCACTGGTTTTGGCGATAGATTAAAGAGGTTAAACTCTATATTCTTT
>CAZWBE010000004.1:0-19221 GCA_964632205.1 uncultured Gammaproteobacteria bacterium
CTCTTCAAATCCAATCCTGTCCAGGGGGGAGGATTCGAACCTCCGCAGCCGTAAAGGCGACAGTTTTACAGACTGTTGCAATTGTCCACTCTGCCACCCCTGGTTTTCTTTTCTATTATAACAAATTGCCCTCCACACATTGGAGGGCAATCAATTTCTGACAACCTTAAATTTACTTGTTTTCTTCTTAATATTCAGGCATTGATGGTGTTGCCGGGGTTGATTCTTTCTTTTCTGGAATATCTGTCACCAAAGCCTCAGTTGTCAAAACCATTGTCGCCACGGAAGAGGCGTTTTCCAAGGCGCTGCGAACAACTTTCGCTGGATCAACAATGCCCCGCTTAAACATCGAACCAAACTCTAAAGTTAACGCGTCAAAACCATAATCGCTATCTTTCGCCTCTTCAACTTTGTTGAGAACCCATCCGGCATCGACTCCTGAATTGGTGGCTATCATTTTCAATGGTTCAGCTAAAGATTTGTAAACAATATCAACGCCGGTTTTTTCTTCTTCAAACTCCATTTTTTTCTTTAAATCAAGCAAAACCTTTCGGGCTTGAAGAAGAGTAACACCACCGCCGGCAACGATTCCTTCCTCAAGAGCGGCTTTGGTGGCGGCAACCGCATCATTAACTCTTTCTTTCTTTTCTTTCATCTCAACCTCCGTTGCCGCTCCTACGTTAATCACGGCTACGCCCCCAGAAAGTTTTGCCAGTCTTTCTTGTAACTTTTCTTTATCAAAATCAGAGGTTGTCTCCTCAATCGCCCGGCGAATTTGGGCAATGCGGGCTTTTATTTTGGCTGGCTCGCCTTTACCACCAATGATTCGACAATTCTCTTTATCGGCCCAAACCTTATCCGCTCGACCACAATCATCAACTTCTACGTTTTCTAATTTTTTCCCTAAATCTTCAGAAATAACTGTTCCCCCTGTTAAAATAGCAATATCCTCCAACATCTCCTTTCTTCTATCACCAAATCCAGGGGCTTTAACTACTAAAGCGTTGAAGGTCCCTCGAAGCTTATTAACAACTAAGGTGGCTAAAGCTTCACCTTCAACCTCATCGGCAATAATCACTAAATTTTTTGATACCTTAACGAACTTCTCTAAAAATGGTAAAAGATCAGCCACCGCGGAAATTTTTTTATCGGTAATAAGAATATAAGGATCCTCAACTTCGGCTATCATTTTTTCCGGATCCGTCGCAAAATAAGGTGAAGCAAAACCGCGGTCAAACTCCATCCCCTCTTTATATTCTATCTCCATTTGTAACCCTTTACCTTCCTCGACCGTCACGACGCCATCTTTCCCCACCTTTCTTAATGCCTCAGCTATTTTTTGACCTATCTGATTATCAGCAGCAGAAATAGTGGCAACCTGGACAATCTCTTCCTCATTATCAATAGAAACTTTTTTGGCCATTTTTTTAACCTGAGCTACCACCGATTCAACTGCCCTATCGATCCCTTTTTTCAAAACCATTGGATTAGCTCCCGCGGTAATGTTTTTTAATCCTTCATTAACCATCGCTTGCGTAAGAAGAGTCGAGGTGGTCGTTCCATCACCAGCAACATCATTAGTCTTTGAGGCCGCCTCTTTTACCAGTTGCGCTCCCATGTTTTCAAATGGGTCCTCCAACTCAATCTCTTTTGCCACCGAAACACCATCGTGAACAACATTCGGTGCTCCCCATTTTCTATCAAGAGCAACATTTCTTCCCCGTGGTCCCAAAGTAGTCACCACGGTTTTAGCTAAAATATTAATGCCGCGAGCTAATTTTTGTCTCGCTTCTTCAGAAAATTTAATTTGTTTTGCCATAGGTTTTTATAGATTTTGTAACTTTTAACTTGATAATTTTTAACTGACAATCGCCATAATATCTTTGTGTTCAATTAAAAGCCATTCTTCTGTTCCTACCTTAACTTCATTACCACCCCATTTTTTGTAAATAACCTTTTGACCAACTTTAACACACATCGGCAACGTTTTACCTTCATCATTAATCGCTCCCGGCCCAACCGCCATTACCTCTCCTATTTGAGGTTTTTCTTTAGCCGTATCAGGAAGAACTATTCCTGATGGCGTGGTTTGTTCCTCCTGAAGAGGTTTTACTAATACATAATCAAAAAGAGGTTTGATATTTAAACCAGCAGTTGATTTTACCATATGATTTTTTTTAAAATAAATTTTAATTAATCAACTTTTAAAAGATGGTAAATATTTTATAATAAAAATTTTAAATTTGTCAAGAGGATATTTTGTCTGCTAACAATATGGATGAGCAAAAAAGGTTGCCAGAAATAGAAAAATTAATGTCAGCCTTGCAGAGTGCTGATTTGCCTGCTAACTTACATGATAAAGCACTGACTCAAATTGAGCGAATCAATCTGACATTAAAATATGGCGGCAGCCTCTCCCAACTTGATATCATTGCTAAATATGTAGACTGGATCACTAATCTCCCTTGGGATAAAAAAACAGAAGATATCCTTGATATCCAAAAAGCAAAAGAGGTCCTTGATAAAAATCATTATGGTTTAGAAAAAATTAAAAAGAGGGTTATTGAATATCTCTCTCTTCTGATATTACAAAGACAGAAATTAAAATTAGAAAGTTTTCACGCTCCAAATCTTTTTTTTGTCGGTTTAGCGGGTACCGGTAAAACTACTTTTGCCATTTCAATTGCCGAGGCTTTAGGAAGAAAATTTGTCCGTATCCCCTTTGGCGGCTTGTCTTCAGCACTTGATCTTCGTGGTCAATCAAAAACCACTCCTGAAGCTGAGCCAGGAATGATAATCCGCGCTCTTCGACGTGCCGGGTGTAAAAATCCAGTTATTCTTCTTGATGAACTTGATCGAATCACTCCAGAATCACGAGCCGCCATTATGGGAGTACTGATTGAACTTTTAGATCCAGAACAAAACAGTAATTTTACTGATTATTTTATTGACTATCCTTTTGATTTATCACAAGTTTTATTCGTTGCCACGGCTAATAATACCAATAACATCTCAACCGCTGTCATGGATAGATTAGAAGTGATCCAAATGCCCTCGTACACTGATGAGGAAAAGATTAATATTGCTAAAAATTATGTTCTCCCTCGCTACTTAAAAGAGGCAGGGTTAACCGAAGAAAATATCAAAATTGAAGACCACTTGTGGTTAAAATTAACTCGACCATTAGGATTTGATCCAGGAATAAGAAGTTTAGAGAGAACTATTGAAGGAATTGTCAGAAAAGTGGCTTATAAAATGGTTAAAGGAGAAGGAAGAAGTTTTGTTATTAATGAAAATAATATTAAGGAATATATTTATTAACTAAGTATACTTATCGGCAACTTTTGAAGCACCATAGGATTCAGGTTTTATCTTGACATCGTAACCACTTGCTCTTATCATGCCAATAACCTCAGTAATTAATTCTCTCGTTTCTCCATTGCGACCAATATCGACATGAATTTGAATATTATATTTAGCAATTCCATTGGTTTTAAAAAAATTAACAAAATTTTCCGAAGTTTGCAGAGACATCGTCGCTTCTTGATAAATCCTCTCTTTTAAACTAATTTTGCGAGAAAGAATTTGTCTTTTCCAAAAATATATTCCGCCAAAACCTACTCGGTGAACAATTAAAGCTGAGACAAAATCATACTTATCAGAAGCAATCTTTTGAGAATCAGTACCAACGATAATTTCATATCGCGCCTTTTTATCCGCCTCCATAAAATTCGAAATGATTTGCTTTAAATTATCAAGAGTAATCTTACCGTAGGTTGGACTATGATACATAAAACAAATTAAAAGTTAAAAATTAAAAATTCAAGATTATTTATGATTTAATAGATTCTTAATTTTAACTGAAACTTTTGACTTTTGATTTACTTTATCCTTTAATATTACCAATCGGTCGAAAATTAGCTACTGGTCTCGATAATTGAGCTAACTCTATTGATTTTACCACATCAGAAAGATCTTTATAAGCTAAACCTGCCTCTTCCGCTAAACCAGAAAAAGAGGCAGTTTTCACATAAATTCCTTCTTTTTTCATCTTTTCCCATAATTTCTCGCCTCTGACTAATTTTTTAGCCGCCGAGCGCGACATCGTTCGACCGGCTCCGTGAGCGGTTGATCCGTAAGATTTTTTTAAGGCTTGATCGGTACCAACTAATAAATAACTGCCTGTCTCCATTGATCCGCCAATGATAACGGGTTTGTTAGGAAAAGAGCGAGTTGCTCCTTTTCGGTGAATTAAAAGACCATTTTCAAATTTACCAATATTGTGAGCGACGTCATAAACTAATCTCATCATTAAATCTTCGGCCTTTTTACCAAAAATCTTTTCAAAAACCCGCCGAATTTGATAAGTAATCGCTTCTCTATTAACAAAAGCAAAATTAGCGGCACATGCCATTGCCTCAAGATAATTTTTTGCCAAAGAAGATTTAACAGGAGCGCAAACCAACTGTTTGTCATGTAAATAAATTTTGAATTCAGGAAGATGTTTTTCAAAAATTCGTAAATAATCACTACACACCTGATGACCAAATCCACGCGAGCCGCAATGAACCATAATCACTATTTGACCAGGAAACTCTATCCCCCATTTTGAAGCAATTGAGGAAGCAAAGATCTTTTCTACTTTTTGAATCTCCAAATAATGATTGCCACTACCTAAGGTTGCCAGTTGATTAATGCCGCGTTCAATTGCCTCTTGAGAGACAGAAGAAAAATTAGCCTGATTAATCTTCCCTTCTTCCTCAATACGAGAAACATCCTCTTCCCAACCAATTCCCTTATTTTCAACAAGATAGGATACCCCTTCTTCCGTTAACTTTTTTAATTCTTGACGATTAACTTTTAAAAATCCCCGCCGGCCAACACCAGCTGGAATATATTCAAAAAGGAGGTTGACCAATTTTTCGATCCGTGGCAACACTTCTTTAACTGTTAAATTGGTGGTAATTAAACGCATACCGCAGTTAATATCATAACCAATTGCACCTGGCGACACATAACCAGTCTCTCCATCCATCGCAAAAACAGTCCCAATAGGAGCCCCATAACCAGAATGAGCATCAGGCATAAGATAAACCGCTCCCGCTAAACCAGGCAATTGAGCAACGTTTCTTCCTTGGGTAAAAACTTCCTTTTCCAATTGAGTTAATAATTTCTCCGTTGCAAAAATACGCAAAGGCTGCCCTTGATAATCTTTCTCCATTTCCCATTCAGCCTCACCTTTCTTTTTAAAATTAAACTCAAATAATCTCATATTTTTTTATTCTTGGTCGCTCAAATTAACTAATAAACATAATATTCTAGACATCAAAAACCATAACAAGCTTGTAATATCCTTTTTCCTCTTTTAAATTAAATTTATGTCTAGTTAATGCTTTAATATCAACTTTTACTGGCAAAAGAGGAGTAATTTTTTGACCAGATAGATTAGCAATTATCTTATCCTCTAAAATTTTAAACTCTCCTTTTTTAAATAATAAAAATTGTGTGTCTTTAAAATATATTAGTTTCTCCACAAAATGAAAAATCCTTTCCTCCAAACTTTCTCCTGTGATTTCTAATCCCTTCATTTTCACAATGTTTTTCAATCTCTTAACATCTGTTATTAATGAAGAGAATGCCAAAAGGACATTTTTTAATAAAGACTTTTTACTGCTTCCATAGACTTCAATTATTAAATCAGCAATATTTTTATTCTCAATCACTATCCACTTTTTCATAAACTGCTCAGAAAACAAATAATAAGAGGTATCAAAAACTAGCGGAGATGGAGGGATTCGAACCCCCGATCCGCTTAAGGCGGATACTGGTTTTCAAGACCAGCCCGTTCAACCACTCCGGCACATCTCCTTTTGAGGCGCGAAGGGGAATCGAACCCCTGCAGTAGCTGTTTTGCAGACAGCTGCGTTTCCACTTCGCCATCGCGCCATTTTAATATTTTTATTATTATATTTTACCCTATTTGAATTTTAAAATTTGATAAAATTTCTTTTAATTAATTTATGAGCAATATTTTTTTCTCGATTATCATCCCTACTCTAAATGAAGAAGTTAACTTACCAATTATTTTATCTTCGATAGAAAAACAGGATTATAAAAATTTTGAGGTTATTATCTGTGATAGTCTCTCAAAAGATAAAACTAAGGAGATAGCATTATTGTATTTAAAAAAATTAGATTTAAGTTTTTATCAAAAAAAGTTTTTCAATGTCTCACAGGCAAGAAATTTTGGAGCAAATAAAGCAAAAGGGGACTATCTAGTTTTTTTTGATGCTGATGTTGATATTGAAAAAACTTTTTTAACTGAAATTAATAACAAAATTAACCACTTTCACTTAGATATACTAACCGTTTGGAACCGGGCAAAAAAGGATATCAGGGGAAAAATCATTTTTGGTTTGATGAACATAGCGATGAGCTTCTCAGTAAAAGTTAAACCCGCTGCTAATGGGCCGTGTATGATTATTAAAAAAAGTAAGTTTTTAGAGGTGGGGGGATTTGACACAGAAATTGTCTTTGGAGAAGATTTTGATTTAACTCAACGAATTGTCAAAAAAGGGGGAAGATTTATGGTTTTTAAAAAACCTCTTCTTTATGTTTCAACAAGAAGATTTGAAAAGGAGGGATTAATTTTAAGTTTATATAAATCAATTAAAGCAATCCTCCATCAACAATTTTTTGGACCAATTAAACAACCAATTTTTGAATACCAAATGGGGGGACAATATTATCAAAATTCAAAAGGCAAAAATAATAATGCAAAATAATAACTTAAAATTAAAAAAGAAAAAGTTAAAAGTTAAACTTGAAGTCTCAGCCGGAGGAATTGTCTTTAAAAAATCCAAAGATAATCATCAAAAATTAAACATTAGTTGGTTAATAGTCCAGCACTCCCAGCATAAAGGTTGGGTTTTTCCAAAAGGATTAGTGGGAGATAAGAATATATTGGAATCAATGAAAGAGGCGGCTTTACGAGAGGTCGAGGAAGAGGGGGGAGTTAAAGCAAAAATAATTAATGATAGACCAATTGTTACCAAGTATCAATACATATGGCAAGGGTTTTTGATCAAAAAAACCGTTTATTATTTCCTCATGGAATATATCTCGGGCGATCCTAAAAACCATGATTGGGAAGTCTCTCAAGCAAAATTTGTCAGTGAAGAGGAAGTAAAAAAAACTCTCACTTATCAATCCGATAAAGAAGCTTTCCAAAAAGCTCTTTCTTTGATTTAAAAATGAGCGGTGGATGGGATTTGAACCCACGACCTTCTCCTTGGCAAGGAGACATTCTACCGCTGAACTACCACCGCTAACATTCAGGTGCCGAGGGTCAGAGTCGAACTGACATCTGAGGTTTTTCAGACCCCCGCCGTGACCACCTTGGCTACCTCGGCTTAAGTGCGCTCGCTTGGATTCGAACCAAGGACTCCTACTTTATAAGAGTAGTGCTCTGCCGCTGAGCTACGAGCGCTTTTATCTTTTTATTATATCATTCCCCAATTATTTTTATAAGCACCCGTTTATCTCTTTGGCCATCAAACTCGCCATAAAAAATTTCCTCCCAAGGACCTAAATCAAGTTGACCATGGGTAATGGCAATCACCACTTCTCTTCCCATTATTGTTCGTTTCAAATGAGCATGAGCGTTATCTTCTCCTGTTTTGTTATGCAACCAACGCCCAAAATCATAAGGTGCCAAACTTTCTAACCAATTAATGAAGTCCTTTTTTAACCCCTCTTCTTCATCGTTAATAAAAACCGAGGAAGTGATATGCATAGAGTTAACTAAACATAAACCCTCTTTTACCATGCTCTCTTCTACGGCTTTTTTTACCTGATTAGTAATATTAATAATTTCTATCTTTTTGTCTGTTTTTATCTGTAAATAATGGGTATAAGTTTTCACTAATCTAATGTTTCTTTTAATTTTTAACTTTTCTCCTGATCTTTGGTTTTGGTGGACCTACGGAGAATTGAACTCCGATCTCGGCAATGCGAATGCCGCGTTCTGCCGTTGAACCATAGGCCCCAAGTGTTCCTGACCAGAATCGAACTGGTATCTTTGGCTCCGGAGGCCAATGCTTTATCCATTAAGCTACAGGAACATTAAAAGCATTATTATTATAGCAAGAACAATTCGATAGACGCCAAAAATTACCAAATTTCGCTTTCTTAAAAAATTAATGAAAAACTTAATAGAAATAATGGCGAAAAGAAATGAAAAAAAACTCCCCAAAAAAAGTACTGATAAATGGTTTTTACTCATGAAAACAATCTCTTTGTTCTTATATAAATCAAAAAGAGAGGCAGAAAAAATTGTCGGCACGGCCAATAAAAAAGAAAAAAGCGCCGCCTCCTCTCTTTTAAAACGCATTAACATCATCCCAATCATCACCGCTCCTGCTCGTGAAACACCAGGAACTATCGATAATGACTGAAAAAAACCAATTAAAATTGCTTCTTTTAAAGTCATTTGTTTATTCTTTTTCGTTAAAATAATAATTTTTCTTGTTATTAAAATTTCCATTAAAATAAAGATTAACCCACCAAAAAATAAAGAATAGGTAATTAAAGCGAGGCTTTCAAAAAAAATATTTTTAATCAGCTTGTAAAAAACAAAACCAAAAAATGCCGTCGGTAAAAAAGCGGCAAAAATATTGATTAAAATTTTCTTATTTTTAATTAAAACCCGCCAATAAAGAAAAATTACCGATAAAATTGCTCCCGACTGGATAAAAATTTCAAAAAGTTTTTGAAAGTTATCTTGAGGAATATGTAAAATTTTCGCCGCAATAATTAAATGAGCTGTTGAGGATAATGGTAAAAATTCCGTTAATCCCTCAACTACCGAAAGAACAATTATTTGCAAAATATTCATTAGTAAAATAAATTAATTTATCAATACCATCATTATTTTTGGCGCTGATAAAGAAAATTTTATCATTAAATCGCTTTTTTATTACTTCTAAATCTTGCCATTTTAACTTATCGATCTTATTAAAAACTAAAAAAACCTTCTTTAGATCAATTTCTAACTGATCTAAAATTATGTTAACGGTATGAATTTTTTTAATCCAATCATCAGCAGATAAGTCAATTATGTGAAAAATTAAATCGGCGTTAATTGTCTCCATTAAGGTTGTCTTGAACGTCTCAAGTAAAAAAGGAGGTAAATTGTCAATAAAACCTATCGTATCAGATAATAAAATGGGCTGACTCAATTTTATAAATCTTCCCGTTACTGTCTCCAATGTGCTAAAAGGTTTATTATCAACTAACTTTTTTTTGTTAGTTAACAAATTAAATAGGGTAGTCTTACCGGCATTTGTATAGCCGACTAAAGAAATGGTCAATAATCTTTTTTCCTTTCTCCTTTTGATTTGAATCTTTTTTTTCTCTTCTATTTCTTTTAATCTTTTTTCCACTAAATTTATTCGCATTTTAATATATCTTTTCATTCTCTCCAAAACCGTCTCACCAAAACCAGAGCGAACGCCCACCGCCCCATATTGTTGGGAGAGACTTTTTCCTAAACCATAAATTCTTGGCCCTAAGTGCTTCAAACTCGCTAACTCTATTTGCAATTTCGCCTCAAGAGAATAAGCATGTCGCTTAAAAACATTTAAAATCAAATCAACCCTATCCCAAACAATAATATTTCTGTTAACTTCCCAAAAACTCTGCTCGACTCTAAAAATAATGGCAGGATTTAAAACTTCATTAAGATAAATTAAATCCGGTTTTTCCTCAACCACCTCATCCTTAATCTGTTTAAGTTTGCCGGAACCAATGTAAGTGGAAGAGTCAATTCGCGCCCGGTGCTGAAAAAATTTTTTGCTAATCTCATATCCAAGAGAATTTAGAAGGGCCTCCTCCTCACCAAAATTATTCTTTTGCTCATCGATATGATCATGAGGACCGATAACCATTACAAAAAAAGCTTTCCTCATTTTTTCTTATTGTAACAAAATCCCAAAATTAGTCTTTTATAAAAATCTGATGTTATAATAAGACATCATGTGATATGAAAGTTGCTCTTGTCCATGATCAATTACAAGAATTTGGCGGCTCAGAAAGAGTCCTTATTTCTTTAAAAAAAATTTTTCCCAGCGCTGATGTTTATACGTTGGTTTATGATCGTCGGAAATTGGAAAGTTTTCAAAAATTAATCAAAGATTGGTCAATAAAAGTCTCTTGGTTTGGAAAGATTCCTTTTTTAAAAAATTATTATTCTCCTTTTCGATTTTTAACTCCCTTAATTTGGGAAAGCTTTGATTTTTCAAAGTATGATTTGGTCATTTCTTCCTCAGGCTCATGGATGTCAAAAGGCATAAAAACAAAAAAACCCACTCTTCACATTTCCTATATTCACCACCCACCTCGTTACCTTTATGGGTACGAGACAGCCATTGAGTGGCAGAAGTACCTCCCTATTAAAATTTACGGCCATATCATTAATCATTTTCTAAGACTTTGGGATTTTGAATCATCGCAAAAACCAGACTACTTAATTGCTAATTCTCAAGAGACCCGTCAACGTATCCAAAAATTTTATCGTCGCGATGCCACTGTTATTTATCCGCCCGTTTACATTACTCCAAAATCAAACGGCAACATAATTTATCAAAAAAGCAATTATTTTCTAACCGTCTCCCGCCTAGCAAAAGCAAAACATATCGATGTTTTAATTAATGCCGCCAATAAAATGAAATTTAATCTTAAAATTGTCGGTATTGGTCGTGATGAAAAATATTTAAAATCAATCGCTGGTAAAACAGTTGAATTTTTAAATCACCTGTCTGATCATCAACTCACCAAGCTGTATCAAAATGCTAAGGCTTTTCTTTTTGCTGCCGTTGATGAGGAATTTGGCATTGCCCCCGTTGAAGCAATGGGACATAAAATACCGGTAATCGCATACAATTCAGGCGGGATCCCTGAATATCTAAAAAATGGTGTCAACGGCTATCTTTTTAATGAATTAAAACCAGAAGCTTTAATTGAAAAAATAAAAATTTTTGAATCACTACCAAAGAAAAAACTAATTGAAATGAAAAAACATGCCCGAAAAACAGCAGAGAAATTTTCAGAGGAAAATTTCAGAAGAAATATTTTAAATTTCATAAACAAAAAGTTAAAATTAAAATAAAAATTTAATTCTAAAATTTCCATCTGGGATTTAAATTTTTCTTATGCCTGAATTACCCGAAGTTGAAACAATCCGCCGTCAACTTTTAAAAACTATTATTGGCAAAATAATTAATGAAATACAGGTTTTAGAACAAAAACAATTTATTGGAAAAAAGGAAGAAATTATTGGAAAAAAAATTGTGTCAATTCGTCGATATGGAAAAATTATTGTTTTTAAACTTATCAGCACATCTGTTAAAAAACCCGCTCAGGCTAAATACCTGAATATTCACCTTAAGTTAACTGGCGAACTATTGTTTACTAAAGATATTAAGAATGCAGTTTTTAAAGAAAATATTCCCTTCACTAATACTAATCGAATGCCAGCCAATACGACAAGAATTATTATTAAATTTAGTGATAGGAGCGCCTTATTTTTTAATGACTTGCGAAAATTTGGTTGGATAAAATTAACTGATAAACCAGAAATACCGCTTGGTATTGATGTTTTATCAAAAGAATTTACCAATATTTATTTAAATAATATTATCAAAAAAGCAAGCAAACCAATTAAATTACTTTTAATCGACCAAGAAAAAATTACCGGAATAGGTAATATCTATGCCAATGATGCCTTATTTTTAGCCAAAATTCATCCTTCAAGAAAAGCTAAAACATTAACCAATCAAGAAATAGAAAATCTTTATCAGTCAATACAAAAAGTTATTCAAGAAGGAATAAAACATGGCGGCTCCTCTGGCGCTGATGAAGCTTTTGTTCAAATTGATGGATCAAAAGGTCAGCATCAACGCTTTTTTCTCGTTTATCAACGAGAAAATCAGCCATGCCCTGTTTGTCAAACTCCGATTAAGAGATTTAAACAAAATGGGAGAAGTAGTTTCTTTTGTTCACAATGTCAAATAATATAGTTAAGACTCGTTAAAATTTCCCGAAAATCGTTAGAATTTGTATTAAAAATAATTAAAGAAAGAATTTTTTTATCTTTCTAAATGATCATATTCGTCTTGTATGGTAACGGTGTTTATCTGCCAAACCGGATTGACAATATCAAGTAAGGTTATCATTTCGTTGAGGGAGTCTTTCGCTATTTAAGGTAATTTTTAAATTGTTTTCAAAAGCGACAATAATTCTCTGAAATATTTGTTGCTACGGAGACAGCGTCTCGTTTCATTTGCGCACAAAGCGAAAAATCTTTAGCAGATCTTGGATTTTCTTGAATGAGCTTGTATATTTTTGCAACCAATTCTAAAGCTTTATTATAGATTTTTAGTTTTCTAATATTACTTATTTGGAATTTTAACTAATTATAACGATGTTCAATAATTTATAACTACTCATAACGTATCGCCTCCACCGGATCCAAATCGCTTGCTCTTCTTGCAGGTAAGACACCAAAAATAATACCAATAGCGGTAGATACACCTAACGCTAGGATAATATTAAAGATATCTATATAGGCAGGTAAATAGAAATTAATTATTAGATTGATTAAATAAGCAACAATTAAAGCTAAAAGTCCGCTAAGTAAACATATAATCAACGATTCGCTAATAAAAAGCCATAAAATATCATTTTTCTTTGCTCCCAATGCGCGCCTAATCCCGATTTCTTTTATCCGCTCTGTCACAGAAACAAACATAATATTCATAATGCCTACTCCACCAACAATCAGTGATATACCAGCAATTGCCAATAAGACAAAATTAATTACTTTAAAAATCGAATCAAGCATCGACATTGTTTCTTTTTGATCTAAAACGGAAAAACTTTTTTCATCGTATCTTTTTTCTAAAATCCTCTCAATTTCTTTCTTAACTAAGGAAATGTCTTCTTTATCTTTTGTTTTTAAAAAAATATAATGAAATTTTTTTTCACCTAAAATATTACCTAAAGTAAGATAAGGAACAAAAAGATTGTGATCCAAATCTGAGCCTAAACCTCTCGATCCTTTTGACTCAAAAATGCCAATAATTTTAAAATTATTACCTTCAATTGTGATTTCTTGATCAATTAAATTTTCGCTACTGAACAAATTTTTAAAAAACTTTTCCGAAATAACTACAACTCTATTTTTTTTATTAACATCTCTTCTTTCAATCAGGCGTCCTTCTTTTAAATTTAAATTAAAAAGGTCACCTAAGTTTTCATTAACTCCTATCATATCTCCAATTTCCTCTTTTCCTCTACCCTCAATAATTACCCCCACTTTGGCAATCACCGGACTTAAAAAAGAAACATTATTAATTTTTGAAATTTGATAACAATCTCGGGTATCAAACTTAATACCCCCGACCATACCCCCACCACGGTAAATCCCCTTTTTATTACCAGGATAAATATAGAGAAGATTGCTTCCTAAGGCTTCAAATTGATCATTAATATATTTTTTAAGACCTACTCCCAAGCTGTTAAGAAGAATAATTGACAAAACGCCAATAAAAATTCCTAATGCGGTAAGAAAAGTTCTTAACCTATTCCGTTTAAAGTCATCAATTGAAGATTTAACAATAAAATTAAAATACCATCCCATAAAAATCAGTTGTTTATCTAATTATAGCTTAATTAAATTATATTTATTCGTAGCGAATGGCTTCAATGGGAGAAAGCTTAGCTGCTTTTCTTGCGGGAAAAACCCCAAAAAATACCCCAATGAATGAAGAAACAAAAATGGCTAAAATCATTGCCCGCCAATCAATCATTGCCGGAAAAAATATTCTCACAAAAATAACGATAACGTATGAAATAATCAATCCAATAATCCCACCAATTAATGACAAGATTACCGATTCTGATAAAAATTGCCAGAGAATATCCGCTTCTTTAGCTCCTATCGCTCGCCTGATACCAATTTCTTTTATTCTCTCCGTCACCGAGACATACATAATATTCATAATCCCTACTCCACCCACTATCAAAGATATTGCCGCTATTCCAACTAAAACCATATTTAATACATTAAAAATTGATTGAATCGTTGATAAAATCTCTCTTGCATCAGAAATTGAAAAATCGCCTTCGTCATATCTGTCAAGCATTATTTTTTCCACTTCCGCCTTCAAAGACTCAATTTCTTCTTCAGAGGCAGCTTTTATTGTAAAAGTCGTAAAATCTTTTTTTCCCGTAATATTAAAGACGGTCGTATATGGAGTATAAATAAAAGTATCAAAGTTTGGCCCTCCAAATCCTCCTCCTCCTTTGGGTTGTAAAATTCCGATTATTTTAAAATTCTGATTCTCTATTCTTATTTTTTGATTAATAGCCAGTTCTTCTCTATCAAATAACTTTCGCGCAATCTCCGGTCCTAAAACGACAACTTTTCTTTTTTTTTCAATATCGGTTTTATAAAAAACTTGTCCATATTTTGGTATTAAATTCCTGACAAAAAATACCTCTTCATTCGTAGCATATAAAATTGCTACTTCTTCCCTTCCGTTGCTCTCAACAATGATTGATCTTTGAAAAATAGGAGTAACCGCTTTGGCTTTTTTAACCTTTTTTAAATTTTGAAAATCTTTTTCATCAAAAGTCATTGATGTCCTCACAGCAGAAAAACCCCCACTGCGATTAAAAACTTGACCCGGCAACACAAAAACTAAATTTGTGCCTAAATTATTGAATTGATCAGCAATATATTGTTTTAATCCCAAACCAAAGGCTAAAAGCAAAACTACCGAGGCAACCCCAATGACTATCCCTAAAGTGGTTAAAAAAGCTCTTAACTTATTTTTTAACAAATCTAAAATTGATGTTTTAAGTACAAAAAATAAATAATTAGGCATACTAAAGGAGGAATTATTAATAAAATGCTTGATTAATTTTCAATGGCGCCGTCCCTAATTTTTATGATTCTTTTAGCTCTTTTAGCAATTTCTATATCGTGAGTAACAATCACTACCGTCCTTTTTTCTTCTTTATTAAGTCTTTCAACAAGTTGCAAAATTATCTCGCCGTTTTTTGAATCAAGATTGCCGGTTGGCTCATCAGCTAAAACAATCATTGGGTCCATAATTAACGCCCGCGCGATGGCGACTCTTTGCTGTTGACCGCCAGAAAGTTTATTAGGAAATGAATTTTCTTTGCCCTCGATATTAAATTTTTTTATTAAATCAAGAGCCTTCTTTTTTGGATCAAAATCTAATTTTTCTCGACAATAAATTGTTGGCAAAAGAATGTTCTCTAAAACTGTTAATTTATTAATTAAATTGAACTGTTGAAAGATAAAACCAATCTTTTTATTTCTTAGATTAGAGATCTTATCGTCGCTTAACTTAGAAATTTCCTGATTATCAATAAACACTTTTCCTTTATTGGGCTTATCTAAAAGACCAATAATATGCATTAAGGTTGATTTCCCAGAGCCCGAAGGTCCCATAATTGAGACAAATTCGCCGTCTTTAATTTCTAAATTAATCTCTCTTAAAGCAACAAAAGTTATTTCATTATCGATCTTATATTCTTTCCAAACATTCACCAATTTAACCATTGTTTTGTCTTTAAAAAGAATTTTTAAATTTCTAATTTACTATCAAATCTCCTTCTTGCAAGCCTCTTTTAATCACAATACTGCCATCAATTTCTTCTCCTTTTTTAACATAAACTTTTTTCGTTTTTCCATTAATCAACACATTAACATAATCACCTTTCCTATCTGACTTAAGATAACTTAAAGGAACCGATAAAACATTTTTTCTTTCTTTGATAAGAAAATTAACATCGCCACTCATACCAATTTTAAAATTGATATTCTTGGGGTCAAACCGCATTTTTATTTGATAAACAGTGCCTGTTTCGCCGGCTTTAGGAGTGAAGGCGATCCAATAAATCTTTCCGCTAAATTCTTTTTCCGGAAATGAATCAAAAACAATCACTCCCTTTTGTCCTTCTTTAAGATTAACTACTTCTGTTTGGTCAGCGGTAACGGAAAAATATAAAGTCTTGGGGTTAATAACCTCAAATTCCGCTTGCGCTGGTGTAATGTTAACGCCTGCATAAGGAGTATTCACCTTGGTAACAATTCCCTCAATAGGAGTAAATAAATTAGCAAAATCTATGGTTAGATTTTGATATTCAACATCTAAAACGGTGTTTTCAAGATTTAGTTGATTTTGCTTCAAAACTCTTTCTGCTCTTGTCCTTATTGCCTCTGATAAATCAAATTGCTTTTGCCAGTTATCGTCTTTTGTCTGTTCAAAACTATATCGTTGATTAACATAGGCATTAAGATATTTCTGAAGTCGATTTTTTAAATCTCGTTGATCTAAACTGGCAATTGTTTGATACTTCCTTACATAATCACCTTCTTTTACTCCTACCCAAGCCAATCTGCCAGCGGTTTGAAAACGAAGAGTAACCTTTTCTTCCGCATCTATTTGCCCTGATAGAGATAATTCTTCTTTTAAATCTTTACTCACGACTTTATAAAAGCCTTTACTTTTAACCTCATTTATTCTCTTTTGTTGAAAAAAAAAGATGGTGATTATTATAAAAATAAAAATAAAAAACCAGATTTTCTTTCTCATTAAGAATTTCATAATCCTTTTTAAAAATTTATAACAAATTTATTTTTTTAATTAAGTTCATAAATGTCTTTTTTTCGCTTTCGGTGAAATTTTTAAAAAGGGCATCAATTAATTTTCTAATTTCTTTCCTTGATTCCTCTAAGATGTTTTCACCTTTTTTAGTTAATAAAATAATTGCTTTTCTTTTATCCTCTTTGGGGACTTTTTTTATAACAAGTTTTTTGTGTATTATTTTATTAATAAAAATCGATAAAGTTGGTAAACAAATATTTAGCTTTTCTGCTAAATCTCGATGAATAATTCTTTGATTATTTTTAATAAAATATAGAATATGAAATTGAACAAAACTTATTTTTCTTCGTTTTAAGACTTGATTGATCTTTTGTTTTAAATATCGATAACAGCAGAATATTTTTTTAATAAACTCTTCATCCATATAATTTTGAAAATAATTAGATAATCTAACTATTTTAGATAATTGATGTTAAAAAATCAAGGTTTTTTACTACATCATTTCTATCCAAATATTAAGGCTTACAAAAATGGTCGCCAATCGCCAAATGGCATTACATTATAAAGAAGAAAATTCCAAGCGTAAAGGTAAATTGCTGGCAATAAAATTATTAAAGCAATCAAAAATTTTTTTGAGGTAAAAAATGTTTCAGAAGCGATTACTGCCATTGGCCATAAGGGAAGACTATAACGGGCAATATCACGATGCTGAATAAAAGTGGTGGCGAGAAAAAATACTAAACTAAAATAAAATAAACTTCGATACTTGCTATTTTTTAAATTAAAAATGGCTAACAAATAAAGAAAAAAATAAAATATTACCTCTTCCAACCAAGCTGTCTCTACCCATCGTGCTTGAAAATTAAAAACAGAAAAAGGATAAACTAAATGAATATTATCACCTGAATTAAAATAGGCAAAAAAATCACCCAACTGCCTCCAATATAAGTAAAAAACGACTAATAAGAATAAGGGAATTAATAAAATCCAGAAATAATTTAAATAGATTTTGATTGACGGTATCTTTTTTTCCTTAAAAAATGAGATTAACCATTTTTCTCCTAAGACTAAAAAATAGGCAAAAAAAAGCAAAATTCCCGGTGTTTTTGTTGCCACCGCCAATCCCCCAAAAAGGCCTGATAATAGATATTTCTCTTTCTCAAAAAAATACAAGGAAGTAAGAATTAAAAAGATAAATAAACTTTCCGGTGCGCCAACACTGCGAACGACTAAAAAGCGAGGAAGGAATAAAAAAATAGTTACAAGCAAAAGAGGATTTTTAGTTAGTTTAAAATGCTTAAGTAGGTGATAAAAGAAACAGGCAAGAAAAATCGTAAACACCAAGTTAACAAAAATCATCGATCTTAAATATCCGCCAACAATACCAATTTCTTTAACTAAGCGAATAAATAATGGATAAAGTGGTAAATGGGCGGTAAAATATTTTACTGGTAAATCAATATTCATCGGTAATTTTAAAATTTCCGAGGGGTTATAAAATGTTTTTGCGGGAATGATATATAAAGGACCGTCATAATTTTTATAGATAATAAGCATATCAAGATTAGCCAAGCGAAGCAAAAAGGGGAGCCAAAGAAAAAGAGTGCTTCCTAAAACTATCAAAGTTAAGATAAAATAAGGTAATATGCGCTTAAACATTAAGAGTATTTTATCAAAAAATAAACTCGTCGTCCTTATTCTTTTAATTGGCGTCTTTCTGCGCCTCTATCGTCTTTCTGAATTCACAATGTTTCTTTCTGACCAAGGAAGGGATGCTATTATCGTTAGAAATATTTTAACTTTAAAACATTTTCCAGCAATTGGTCCACCCACCTCTTTAGGTCAAATTTATCTTGGTCCTTTTTATTACTATCTTATTGCCCCTTTTCTTCTTCTTTTTAATTTCAATCCTGTTGGTATGTCTTATGGTGTTGCTTTTTTATCGATTGTGGGCATAATCTTAAGTTACATCATAGTTAGAAAAGAATTTAATAAATCAACCGCTTTGTTTTTCTTAACCTTAATTAGTTTCTTTTCGATTAATGTTGAACAATCACGTTTTTCTTGGAATCCAAATCTTCTTCCTTTTTTTTCATTTCTCACTCTTTACTTTTTATATAAAACAATAAAAACTGAAAAAAAAATTCACGGTTTTCTTTTTGGCGCCTTCCTTTCTTTTTCTCTACAACTTCATTATTTATCTTTACTGCTTATGTTAGCGACTATCTTATTCATTTTAATTCATTTTTTAACATTTAAAATATCTCTACTTTCTCCCTATGGTGTAAAAGATAATAAATTACTTCCTAAACCTTTCAGTTTATTGGCATCTTTTTTTTCATTTTTCTTGTTTTCCCTTCCTTTATTAATTTTTGACTTGCGACATCAATTTTTAAATAGTAAAAATTTTGTAAAATTTTTTACTCAATTAGAACCAACCCATACACAAAATAAACTTTACGTTATTTTAATTCTATTCATTATCGGCATATTTTTTTTCTTTATATTGAAAAAAAATATA
>CAZWBE010000004.1:19321-56823 GCA_964632205.1 uncultured Gammaproteobacteria bacterium
TATATTGAAAAAAAATATAATCAATGATTTTTTAATATTAAATACTTTAAATATTTTTATGTTTTTTTTGGGTTTCAGTCTTCTAAATGTTAAGCCGCTTCCTCATTATTTTAGCTCTGTTTACTTAAGCTTTTTTTTGCTTGCCGCTCTGATTCTCAACAGGATGCCAAAAAAAATAGCCATCTTTCTGTTAATTATTTATATATTAATTAATACTCGACAATATAATTTTCTTTATCAACAAGGCAACAACCAGATTGCTCATTCTAAAAAAGTCGCCGAATTTCTAGCTGATAAAATTGGCAATCAAAGTTTTAATATTGCTACTTGGCCTGTTAGTTTTACTGAAGATAATTATATTTACTTTCTTGAACTAAAGGGTTTACATCCGGCTAACCGCCAAAAAGTAGAAATAACCAACCAGTTGTTTGTCCTCTGTAATCAAGAGCCATGTCAAATATTAAATTCTCCGTCGTGGAATATCTCAATGTTTGGACCGGCAAAAATTGATAAAATATGGAAATTTGAAGGGATAAAAATTTATAAACTTGTCCATAAATGAAAATTTCCCTAGTTATACCATGCTATAACGAAGAGGCAAATATTCAAAAAGGTGTCCTTGATAAGATTGGCAATTTTACTAAAGATGATCATCGTTTTAGCGAAGTAATTATTGTTGATGATGGTTCAAGGGACTCCTCAAAAAAAATTATTAAAGAAAGATATTTACCACGATTTTCTAAATTTAGACTTGTTGAAAAATCTCATCAAGGAAAAGCTCTGGCAGTCATTGCCGGAATTAAGAAAGCTAAAAGTGATTATGTTATGTTTTCCGATATTGATTTAGCCACCCCTATTGAGGAAGCGGAAAAATTGATTGGGGAGGCGAAAAAAGGTTATCAAATTATCATTGGTTCAAGAAATAGCAAAAGAGCCGGCGCGCCAATTTTACGCCAATTAATGGCAATAGGATTTATTATTATTAGGAATTTTTTAATTGGCTTAGACAAAATTAAAGATACTCAATGCGGGTTTAAACTTTTTGAAAGAAAAGCGGCCTTAAAAATCATTACTAACCTAAAAGTATTCGATAATAATAGAAAAGTTTACAACTCATCAGTTTCGGCAGGTTTTGATCTGGAATTTTTGTTTTTGGCTTCTCGCTTGAAATATAAAATTAAAGAAGTCCCTGTTATTTGGCGTCATGTAGAAACAAAAAATGTTAACTTTTTAAAAGACTCCCTAGAAACATTGGGCGATATTTTAAAAATCAAGTACTTTTCTATCATTGGAAAATATGATCGTTTGCAATAAATTATTTAATCGAATAAACCGACCAGAAATAGAAATAATAAAACTCTTTCGTCCCATTTTTATTATTAGTGCATCTATTTTAATTATCTTTTATAAATTTAACCAGATTCCTAAAAATCTTGCCTTTGATGAAGTTGAATCTGCCAAACTAGCCTTATCGCTTGAAGGCAAACCCTACACTCCATATTCTCCTCAAGCAACGGGTCATACTACTTTATACTTTTATATACTCCTTTTGTCTTTTAATATATTCGGTGTAAACAATTTTGCTTTACGTTTCCCGGCCGCCTTTTTTGGGGTTATAAACGTTTTAATTTTTTATTTTATTCTTAAAAAAATTTTTCGTCAAACTCCGGTTTTCTCAATCTCTCAACCCAATTTAAGGAAGATTAACTATATTATGGAATTTCTTAATCTTCCTTTTCTAATCTCCTTACTTTTCTTAACTTCTCGATGGTATTTCAATTTTGCTCGCTTTTCTTTTGAAGCCAGTTTTTTATTATTTCTTGAGTTGGTCAGTATTACCTTTTTGCTAGAATATCTCAATAAACCAAATCGATTATTGTTAATATTATCGTCGGTATTTAGCGGCCTTGCCTTTAATTCTTATCTGCCGGGAAGAATCTTTTTTTTATTGCCGTTAACACTTTTAATTATAAAGATAATAAACCAAAAAAATAATCAAATAATTAAACAATTACTATTGTTTCTAATTCCTTTTCTTATTACTATTGCCCCCCTATCCATCTATTTGTTAAAAAACTCCGACATTCGTTTTGAGCAGCAATTTTTTTGGAAGAATCATGAATTATCTTTAAATCAAAAGATAAATTATACATGGCAAAATGTTAAATCAATTATTCTTATGTTTCACTTTAAAGGGGATGTTAATGGCAAACACAACTATCCTAATAAACCAGCCCTTAACCCGATCTTGGGATCGTTGTTTATTTTGGGTTTCTTTATATCTCTTAAAAATTATAAAAATCTCTCTTCATTGTTATTTGTTATCTATTTTACTCTCTCTATCCTACCGAGTATTTTCACCTATCCATGGGAAAATCCTAATATGCTCAGAACTTTTACCGTTCTTCCCTCAATCTTCTACTTTATTGGTGTTGCTTTATCAACTTTGTTTCGATTATTTCAACTAATTAAATGGGGAAAATTTCGTTTAATTCTTTTTGCTCTCATCATTCTCTCCTCCCTTTATGAAATAAGAACCTACTATAAGTACCAAGCAAAAGTTTTTTCTCAAGCATTTGAGATAAAGTACGATTTGCCCAACGGTTTAAAAATAAAAAAATTGCCATGAAAAAACATTTACCAGTCATATTTTTTCTCTTCTTTTATTTCATTATTACTGCCTATAAGTTAATAGTTTATCCTACTCCGTTTTATGACTGGGATGAGGCTATTTACGCTCAAGTCGGAAAAGAGATGGTCGAAAAAAAATCCCTTATCCCTCTTTGGCAAGGTCAAAATTGGCTAGATAAACCCCCCTTGACACCGCTTGTTTATGGAATTGTGCAAAGTTTTAAAATAATCCCTCCTGAAATATCAACCAGAATTTTTACCTTGCTTTTATCAATTGGGAGTTTAGCTTTAACTTATTATTTTTATTATCGTTTAACTAAAAATATCACTCTTCCTCTTTTAACGGTAGTCATAACAGCGTTTACGCCTATCTTTCTCCAACGATCACAGGTTTTAAATGTTGATGTATTTTTATTTTTGGGATGGATGGGTTATTTAGTCTTCCGCAACCATTTCTGGATAAGTCTCATCTTTTTAACAATTGGGGTTTTAAGTAAATCTTTATTGGGATTTTATCCCGCTTTTATTCTTCTTGCTATTTGTATAATTCAGTCCTATTTTAAGCAAATTAATAAATCAAGGTTAAGAAAAAAGATTTTCCCAATAATCTTACAAATATCAATCATCTCAATGTGGTACTTAATAATGTTAATTATTTTTAAATTTGACTTTATCAAGGCTCATTTTCTAGAATCGATGGTAAAAAGAGTAACCAACTCAATTGAATCTCATTTTGGTAAAAGAACTTTCTATATTGATGTCATAGCCGAGCAACTGGGTATATTTTTTTATTTATCAATCCTTGGCTTTATTTTCGTTGTTAGGAAATTCTTAACTTATCAAAACAAACAGTCTTCGATTTCAAATTTTGTTCTTTCTCTTTGTTTCATTCCTTGGTTCTTGTTTCTTAATCTAACTAAAACGAAAATCAGTTGGTATCTATACCCGGTCATCGCTCAATTTGCTTTTTTGGGAGTTTATTTTTTGTCTTATTTTAAAAATAGATTGATAAATTTCATTATTACATTTTTAATAATTATCATAATTTTTAATCAGGCTTTTAAAGTGAATAAATTCTTTTCTACCTTTTATTCAAATTATGACCAATATTATGAACTTGCTGTTTTTGCTGGAAAAAATTGTTCTCAAATAACTCTTTTAATTGATCCTTCTACCCGCCAAACTTATGAAACGCTAAGTCGAATGAATCTAACAATTTCAACAACCTCCTGGTGGGGCAATCATCCTTCAATTGTTTACTACTCAGGAAAAAAAGTTAACTTCATCTACTCGCCGGAAAAGTTTCAAAAGGCAATCAAATCATCAAAAGTTAAAAATGAGTGTTTTGTTTTAAATAAGGAAGATCAGAAATATTTAAATTTAAATAATGATCTGCGTATATTAAATCAATTTAAAGAATTAAGTATTTTTGTTAAATGAAAAATATAAATTGGTTCCTTATTTTTATTTCTCTATTAAATATTTTTTTTGTTATTAATAAAAATAAAAATATCATCTTCGAAAAATTTAATCCGGAACTTTATCAAAAAAAGTATCATCAATCACAGTGGGTAATCCCCAATTCAAAAAACCCTATTTCTGATGAGGAGCTTTATGCATACGCCGGCTATCGTTATATTCAAGGAGAAAATCCAATTTTAATCAACCCCGAAACTCCTCCTTTGGGCAAATATATTATAGGATTGTCTATTTCTCTCTTTAACAATCACAGAGTCATAGCAATTATTAGTGCTTTTCTTGTCTTGGCTTTAATTTTTTTTACCGGCGGTCCCCTAGCGGTTTTTTTAACATCGATTAATACTATCTTTCTTGACCAAATTATCCATTCAGGCCAACTGGATATCTATCAAGTTCTATTTCTGCTGCTTTTTTTAGTCTCTTATTCTTCATATTTAAAAAATAAAAAAATTGTTTCTCTTTTATTATCAGGTATATTTTTCGGCGCTTTTGTTTCTATTAAAGCTTTTTTTCTTTACTATCTTCTTTTTAATGCGTGGTTGTTACTTTTTTATTTGATAAAAAGAGTTTCCTTGAAAAAATCATTTTTTGATATCTCCCTCTTAAATGTAATTGCTTTAATCTTTTACTGTCTTACTTACTTTCAATACTTTCTTCAACAGGGCAGCTGGCGAGGTTTTTTAGGTGTTCAAAAATGGATATACCTTTTTTATTCATCATCATCTATTGATAAAACCAAACTTTTTGCAAATTACATATCTCTAATTCTTTTTAATCGATGGCGATTTTGGAGTGACGGGTACCCATATATTAAATATGAAAACTGGTCAGTATTGTGGCCGGCTGTTTTTATTTTAGGTATGGCGATAGTGATAAAATCATTATTGTCAAGAATCATCGAATCAAATCAAGGGATTTTGCTTAATTCTTTTATCATTATCTACAACTTTTTCCTTCTAATCGTACCTGTTTTTCCACGTTATCTTCTCCTGCTTTTTATTATGCTGAATATTAATATTGCTTTTTATTTTGATAAAATTTACAAAAGTAAGGGAACCTTTATTAAAAAAATTGAATAATCTCTATAGAATCTGATCAATATATTATTCGTTTATTGTTGATTAGTGGCAAAACCATTACTAAAACTTTTCTATGTTTAATATTTTTAATACTTTTTTTTGGTTAAAAAATAATTTCAAAAAAAAAGATATCTTTTTAATAGGAATAATTATTTTGATTTATTTTCTTACTCGCCTTATAAATATTGAAAAACTGCCAATTTTTACTGATGAAGGAATATATATTCACTGGGCAAAAGTCGCTTGGCATGATGCCAGTTGGCGCTTTGTCTCATTAACTGATGGTCGTCAACCCCTGCAAACTTGGGCAACTATTCCTTTCTTAAAGCTTTTTCCCAATAATGCTCTACTGGCGGGAAGATTGTTTGGAGTATTAAGTGGTTTTGTCGCTCTCTCTGGAATGTTTATGTTTCTTTATTATTTATTTGGTAAATTAGCGGCTTATCTTGGCGCTTTTTTTTATCTTTTTACCCCTTACTTTTTATTTTATGACCGAATGGCTCTTATGGATTCTGGTGTTAATGCCGCTTTTATTTGGATTCTTTTTTTATCAATTGTCTTAGCGAAAACTTTAAGACTTGACATCGCTTTAATTTTTGGAATAATAACCGGTTTATCACTCTTAACCAAATCATCAACTAAGCTCTTCGCCGCCTTAGCAGCATTATCACCGCTTATTTTTCTAGAAAAAAATCTCAAAAAAAACTTATCCCGAATTGTTAATTTCTACATCCTGTTTACTATTGCTTTCCTTATATCTTTAGCAATCTATAATATCCAACGCCTATCTCCGTTCTTACATTATGTTACGGAAAAAAACAAAACTTTTATTTATACCTTGGGCGAAATTTTGAATAACCCACTCAGTGGGTTTAAATCTAACTTTTATCTTGTTCCTTATTATGTTTTAGCTGAATCAGGATTTTTTTTACCGATTATTGGCGCTTTAGGATGGCTGCTCCTTTTAAAAAATAATCAAAAATTAGGCCTCTATCTTAGTTGTTGGATTATTATTCCTTATCTAACAATTGCTTTTTTTGCTCGTGTTCTCTACCCTCGCTACCTTATTTTCTTTGCTAGTATGTTTGTCATTTTCATATGTTATTTATTGGTAAACTTGTTTGTCAAAAGAAAGACTGTCATTTTAATAACTTTAATCCTATTCTTTATTTCAGTCGCCTATTTTAATTACACTATTCTTTTTAATTGGCAAAATATTCCTTTGCCGCCAATTGATAGAGGTCAATATATTGAAGGTAGTTCAAGCGGTTATGGCATCAAAGAGATTGTTGAATTTGTCAGAAAAAAATCAATAAAAAAACCATCGATTATTATCGCTGAGGGAAATTTTGGGATGGCGGGGGATGTTCTTGATGTTTTTGTCAAGCGAAATGAAAAGATTTTTATCAAATCATACTGGCCGCTTAATCTTGAAAACATTTTAGAAAATCAAAAAGAACTAGATAAAAATCAAGTTTTTGTCGTTTTTGTTTATCGTCAAGATTTTCCAAAGAATTGGCCCTTAAAGTTTATTAATAAATTTGACAAAGTTGGTGGTAAATCAAGTATTTATTTATTTGAGCTGGTTAAATAAAGATAATAAATAGTAAAAGAAATAAATTAAAAAAAATAACACGACTTGTTAAAATATTGTATAACCCTCTAAACCAAACGATTAACCTCATCCCAATAAGTTGTAAAAACTGCTAAAAGAGAAGAATTAAACTCAAATAGAAAAAAATTTTAGGTTTGGATTAATTTTTTAATTAACAAATAATTAAATTTTACATTTCTAAATTTTTAATTAAGTTTTCTTATCACTGCTTTAACAACGCCAAAGATTTGTAATTCTTTCTGAGGGTAAAGAGGTGGATACTTAGGATTGGCGGCCTCAAGGAAAACAAGATGATGAATTCTATCTTTTTTTAAAATTTTCAAAGTCCACTCACGATCAATCTGAGCTAAAACTATATCTCCACTGTTAGCCTCTTTCTTTCTTTCAACAACAACAATGTCACCATCAAAAATACCAATACCAGCAAGAGAATCACCACTCACCTTTAAGAGAAAAGAGGAGTTGGGATTTTCAATTAGATATTCATCTAAAGTTAAATAATTTCTATCCTCCTCAGCTAAGATAGGAAATCCGGCTTTTACTTCTCCTAAAAACGGCAAGGCAAAAAATTTAGCTGTCGGTGATAATTTGTTATTTTCTTTTTTCAAAAAACCCTCTTTAATTAAATTTTTAATTACTTTAAAAATCGCATTTTTTGAGGAAAAACCAAAAAGTTTTAACATTTCAGAGTAAGAAGGAAGACGTCGCCATTTTCTATAAAAATTTTTTATTTTTATAAGTCGTTTAGAGTTATCCATTAATTTAATAATTTAACTTTTAATTTTTAATTATTATTTATTCAATTTCTTATTGCCATTATAGTAAACAATCGTTCACTTTGTCAAGGTGTAATTTTCAGAGTAAATTAAGCGTAGATTTTTACCTGACTGAATTTAATGTTTACTTATTCAACATTGCCTGGATTATATTTTGGGGGACTTCTTCATAATGAGAAGGCTCCATATAAAAAAATCCCCGCCCTTCGGTTAATGAACGAAGAATAGTAGCATAACCGGCAAGCTCTGCCAACGGTGCATAAGCCTTAATAACAACGGCTTTATATTTTTTTTCCGTCCCTAAAATTTTTCCTCTTTTTGAAGAAATATCGCCTATGACAACCCCCATAAATTCTTCCGGGACAGTAACCTCAAGTTTCATAACTGGCTCAATTAAAGTTAACCCGGCTTTTTTGGCCGCTTCTTGCAATGCCATTGACCCGGCGATTTTAAAAGCAATATCAGAGGAATCAACTTCATGATAACTGCCATCATAAAGAGTAACTTGAATATCAGTGATTGGAAAACCTAAAAGAACTCCTTTTTCCATCGCTTCAATTACTCCTTTTTCAACGGCAGGAATAAACTCTGAGGGGATAACCCCTCCTTTTATTTTATTAATAAATTTGAACCCTTCACCTCGAGGTAAAGGCTCTACTTTTATAAAACAATGGCCGTATTGGCCATGACCGCCAGTTTGTCTTATATATTTACCTTCCGCATCAGCCATTTTTGTAACTGTTTCTTTATAGGCTACTTGTGGCTTACCTACCTTAACATTCATTCCCATCTCCCGTTTCATTCGGTCAACCAAAATTTCAAGGTGTAATTCTCCCATCCCCGACATAATTGTTTGACCAGTTTCGTGGTTAACTTTAACCTTAAAAGTTGGATCTTCTTCAGATAATCGTTGCAGAGTATATGATAATTTTTCTTGATCAGCTTTGGTTGTTGGCTCAATAGCTAAAGAAATTACCGGTTCGGGAAATGAAATTTTTTCAAGAAGGATAGGATTTTCTTGATAAGATAAAGTATCACCAGTTATAGTATCTTTCGGACCAACTAAAGCAACGATTTCACCGGCATATGCCTTATCAATTTCTTCTCTTTGATTGGCATGCATAAGAAGAATTCGACTAACCCTTTCTTGACGATCACGATTAACATTATAGACATAAGAACCAGCCTTAAGAGTGCCTGAATAAATTCGAGCGTAGGTTAATTTCCCAACATGAGGATCAAGTTGAATTTTAAAAGCTAAAGCGGCAAATTTTTCCTCATTAACTAATCTTCTGGTCTCCTCTTCATTGGTTTTTGGATTAATTCCCCTAATCTCTTTAAGATCAATAGGAGAAGGAAGATAATCAACGATGGCATCAAGTACCGGTTGAACCCCTTTGTTTTTTAACGAAGAGCCACAAAAAACAGGAATAAGTTTATAAGAAATAACGGCCTTTCTTAAAGCTTTTTTTAAATCCTCAACTGCTAGTGGTTGGTTTTCTAAATATTGGTGGAGAAGAAGATCATCAGTCTCAGCAATTTGTTCAATTAATTTTGCTCGGCAAAGGTGAATTTTTTCTTTTAAATCCGAAGGGATTTCATCTTTGACGGTATATTTTGCTCCTTGTGGATCCTGATCCCAAATAAGAGATTTTAAAGTAAGAAGATCAACAACACCTTTAAAATCCTGTTCTTTACCGATAGGATAAACCATCACCGCTGGTTTTGCTCCCAATCTTTCCTCGATTTCTTTGATCGTTCCTTCAAAATCCGCTCCCAACTTATCCATTTTATTGATAAAACAAATGCGGGGGACTTTATATTTATCAGCCTGGCGCCAAACCGTTTCTGACTGGCTTTGCACTCCTTCTTCAGCATCAAAAATTACCACTGCTCCATCTAAAATTCTCAAAGAACGTTCTACTTCTGCTGTAAAATCAACGTGGCCAGGGGTATCAATGATATTAATTCTTACTTGTCTCCAAAAAGTAGTTGTGGCCGCTGAAACAATGGTAATTCCTCGTTCTTTTTCTTGAGGCATCCAATCCATCTGGGTCGTTCCCTCATCAATGTCGCCAATTTTATAAGTCCGTCCTGTATAAAACAAAAATCTTTCTGTTGTTGTTGTTTTTCCCGAGTCAATATGGGCAATAATTCCTACATTGCGGATTTTATCAAGGGAAACTACCCGATTTTTAGTGATGATTGATTGTTGAGCCATATAATAAAAATCTCAAATGATAAAATTTAGATTCTAAATCCTAAACAACAAAAAAATTACGTGGTAAAAAATTAAAAAAATTTAGGATTTAGATTTTAAAGATTTATTACCATCGCAGGTGGGCAAAAGCTTTATTCGCCTCTGCTAATTTTTCGGTCTGTAATCTTTTTGCCACCGCCTCTCCCTGATTGTTCGCAGCGTCTAAAATTTCTTGATATAGCTTTTCTTCAAAAGTATGATATTCCTTGTTAGAACGTTTTTTAGCCGCCTCGATAATCCAATTAAGAGCTAAAAATAATTTTCTTTGTGGACTAACTTCGATAGGCACCAAATAAGAAGCCCCTCCTAATCGTCTTGGTCTTACTTCAAAATTAGGAGCAACATTAGTAATTGCTTGATGTAATGTTTTAAGAGGATTATTTGATGTTTTTTTTAATCTCTCTAAGGTATTATAAACAATTCTTTGAGCTACTGATTTTTTACCATCAATCATCACATAATTAATAAACTTAGCCACTTCAAGGCTATTGTAAATTAAGTCTGGTTTGATTAATCGTTTCTTATATGGATGACGGGGCATAACAACGGAAAAATTACAACTTAAAAATTCAAGAAACTAATCAAATTATTATCTTTAAAGATAAAGATTTAAATTTATGATTTATTAAGCTGTTTACGCCTCAGTAATCTTAGTGCCATACTTTGAGCGTGATGTTTTTCTATTCACAACACCAGCCGTATCGAATTTGCCTCTTACGATATGGTATTTAACACCCGGTAAATCTTTAACTCTGCCTCCCCTAACAAGAACAATAGAATGTTCAGCTAAATTATGACCTATGCCTTGAATATATGCTGTCACTTCTATCTTATTAGAAAGTCTAACGCGAGCTACTTTTCTTAGAGCAGAATTTGGTTTTTTCGGAGTCATGGTTCGCACAATCGTACATACCCCTCTTTTTTGAGGATTATTAGATTTAATGTACTTCCTTTTAAGCGAATTAAAACTAAGTTTTAAAGCCGTCGCTCTTGATTTTTTAGGTCGCTTAGCTCTGCCTTTTTTCACTAGTTGGTTGATAGTTGGCATATTTGTTTAAAAAACTACCATAATATTTTTTAATAAGTTCCTCGGTTACTGGAATTAATCTGCCTATTATAACATTTTCTTTTAATCCTAACAAGTAATCGATTTGGCCCTTGATAGCCGCATTAGCTAAAACATTAGTTGTTTGTTCAAAAGAGGCTGATGAAAGCCAAGAATCAGTATGAATAGCCGCACGCGTTACTCCTAAAATCGAAACCTTACCAATGGCTGGCTTTTGCCCTTTAGCTAATACTTTTTTATTTTCTTCTTCAAATCGAATCCTAGAGACAACCTCATCTTTGATAAAAGAAGTATCTCCTTCTTCTTCAATGATTACCTTATCACTCATTTTTCGAATAATAATCTCAAAATGTTTATCGTGAATAGTAATTCCTTGAGATTCATAGACTTTTTGGATTTCATCTAAAAGATAAATTTGAGCCGCTCGTAATCCCTTGATCGATAAGATATCATGAACATCAAGATATCCTTCAGATAAAGGAGTTCCAACCGTTACTAATTCTCCGTCCTTTACTTTCAATTTTTGGGAAGTGGGTATCATAAATTCTTGTTCTTTAACAGGAGTATCTTTATCTATTGAGGTTATTTTTACCATATAGATTTCTTTTTCGGTATCTTCTTGGATGGAAACTCGGCCAGAAATTTCACAGATAGGAGAAACTATTTTTGGCGTTCGTGTCTCAAAAAGCTCCTCAACACGAGGTAATCCTTGAGTAACATCGGAAATGACAATACCACCAAAATGGCGAACTCTCATAGTTAACTGGGTACCAGGTTCACCAATTGATTGAGCGGCGATTACTCCCACCGGAACACCAATTTCTACCACTTTATTAGTCGAAAGATCAATACCATAACATTTTTGACAAACCCCATATTTAGATTGGCAACATAGAGGTGAACGAACTTTTATACTTTTAATATTTTTGTTTTCAATCTCAGTTAATCTTTTATCATCAATTAACCGATTTGTCTCCAGCTCAAATCTTCCTTTAATTCTTTCTTTAAATTTATCTCCTCTCTCACCTGTAGTACTAATAATTAGTCCTTCAAGAGTTTCACAATCTTCTTCTCTTACAATCATATCATGAGCAACATCAACTAAACGGCGAGTAAGATAACCAGCATCAGCTGTTTTTAAGGCAGAGTCAGTTAATCCTTTACGAGCTCCCCGCGCTGAAATAACATATTCAAATATCGATAAACCTTGCCGATAGTTAGATTTAGTGGGAACTTCAATAATCTTGCCTAAAGGATCAACCACCAAACCTTTAATGGCTGAGAGTTGTTTTAATTGTTCTCGTGAAGCACGCGCTCCCCCTGATTTGATAATAATTTTAACAGGATTTTCCTCTTCCAAAGCATTCCATGTCTTATCGGCTAGCTTTTCTGTTGTTTCAATCCAAAGTTTATTGGAATAGCGTTTTTTTTCTTGAAGCGTTAATAATCCTTGAAGATAGTTTTTTTCAATCTTTTTGACTTCTTTTTCTGTTTGCTTAATAAATTCTTCTTTTTCGTCAATTATTTTACAGTCAAAAATAGAAAAGGAGAGTCCCCCCGAAACAGTCGCTCCCCAAAAGCCAATTTCTTTCAATTTATCAATTAATTCGCCCACTTTTTTATTATCAAAAAATTTCATCGACTCTACTACTAGATTTTTCAGATCGGCAGCTTTTATTTCTTTGTTAATATAACGGAGTTCGGCGGGAAGGAATTGATTAAAAAGAATTCTTCCTACGGTAGTTTTTAAAATTTTTCCATTAATAAAGACAAAAATTGGCTCCCTTAAACTTACTTTTCCTAAATGATAAAAATTAACTGCCTCTTCCCCATCGGAAAAAAATTTTAATTCGTTATCTGCTTTTTGAGCTAGATTATGGTCAATTGTCGTAAGATAATAACACCCCAAAGCCATTTCTTTATTAGGAAGAACTATAGGTGAACCATCAGCTGGTTTAAGTAGGTTATGATAAGGAAACATCCTGTTTTTTACTTCTTCAATCGATTTTTTAGAAAGAGGAAGAAATACGCCCATGGCATCTCCATCAAAATCAGCGTTATAACCGGCACAAACTGTTGGATGAAGCTGGATGGCGTAGGAATCAGTTAATACAGGATAAAATCCCAAAATAGATAATTTGTGAAGAGTAGGGGCGCGATTTAATAACACCGGATGATTTTTAGTTATTTCTTCTAAGATACTATAAACAATCGGTTCTTTTTTTTCTAAGAAATTTTTGGCGCTTTTGATATTAGAAGCTAACCCACGAACTATGATTTGATGGAGTAGGAATGGTTTAAAAAGTTCAAGGGCCATCTCCTTAGGGATACCACACTGATCAATCTTTAATTCTGGCCCAACAATAATCGTTGACCGTCCTGAGTAATCAACTCTTTTACCGAGTAAATTTTGCCTAAACCGTCCTTGTTTCCCCCGCAGAATATCAGAAAGGGATTTTTGAACTTTTGCTCCCCCACCCTGAATCCGGGAACGACCTCTTGATTTTGAAAGATCAATAAGAGAATCAACTGCTTCTTGTAGCATTCGTTTTTCATTGCGAAGAATTATCTCGGGAGCTCCTAAATCAATTAACTGTTTTAACCGATTATTTCTATTAATTACCCGGCGATAAAAATCATTTAGGTCAGAAGTGGCTAGTTTTCCACCTGGTAATTGGACTACCGGCCGCAAATCAGGAGGAATAACAGGCAAAACAGTTAATATCATCCACTTTGGGGAAATGTCAGCCTTAATAAACGCCTCAAGAAGACGCAATTTTTTAAGAATTTTATTTCTTTTTTCCCCATGTGTTTCATTGAGGATTTTAAGGGTTTTAGTGTAGTCATCATTAATATCGTAGGAAGAAAGAATTTCAAAAATAGTCTCGGCTCCCATCCCAACATTAAGAAAGTCTTCGATTCCTTTTTCTTTGAGATATAGATAATCATCCTCATCTAGAGTGTCGCCGATTTTAATTGATTTTACTATCTTAATTAATCGCTCAAAAAAAGTTAATTTTTTTAATTTATCCTCAGCAAATTGGTCTGATAAAAATTTAATTTGTTCTCTTTTTTTAAAATTTAACTCTTGCAAAGCAATCTCTCTTTGTTCTTTATTAGTAATCTTTCTTATTAATTCATTTCGCTGCTGATCGAAATCGGTCTCTAACTCTTCTTTTTTTTGGTTAAATAATTCTTCAAGTTGTTTCAAATCTTGTTTTTTAATCTCTTCAAGGGCAACCCAGGCTTTTTTTTGTTTTTCTTTATCAACATAAGTAACAAGATATAAGGCGTAGTAGATAATTCTTTCTAATGATTGAGGAGAAATATCAAGAATAACCGATAAAACTGAAGAGGGACCTTTAAAATACCAAATATGAGCAATCGGCGCAGCTAGTTTAATATGACCCATTCTTTCTCGACGAACAGCCGAGGTAGTTATTTCTACCCCGCAGCGGTCACAAACAATTCCCTTATAACGAATTCTTTTATATTTACCACAGTAGCATTCATAGTCTTTCGTCGGCCCAAAAATTTTTTCGTCAAAAAGACCATTTTTCTCCGCTCGGAAAGTTCGATAATTAATTGTCTCCGGTTTTGTGACTTCTCCACGGGACCAAGACAAAATATCTTCTGGTGAGGCTAATTTAATTTTTAGCGCATAAAAATCAACCAGATTAAATTCCTCAATCATAAAATGATTTAAAAATGAACTTTATTGATAACTTTTAAATTTTTAAATGACAATTTTATTTCTTAAATTTTATTTATTACTTAATGTACTCAATGGCTAACCCTAATGCGTTAAGCTCTTTTATTAACACATGAAACGATTCGGGAACACTTGATTGGGGAATGTCGGCTCCTTTAATAATTGACTCAAAAGCTTTGGTTCGACCCCGGATATCATCGCTTTTAATCGTCAACATTTCTTGTAAAGTATAAGGAACCCGATGAGCCTCAAGCGCCCATACTTCCATTTCGCCAAATCTTTGTCCACCTAATTGAGATTTACCTCCTAATGGTTGTTGGGTGACAAGTGAATATGGACCAACGGAGCGAGCGTGGAATTTGTCCTCTACCATATGGATTAATTTCATAATATAACCTATCCCAACAAGCACGGGTCTTTCGTAAGGCAAGCCAGTTTGTCCATCATATAGAGTAACCTTACCATCAACTGGCAATCCAAATTTTTTGAGAGCCTCAGTAATAAATTCTTCTTTAATTTTTTCAAAAACAGGGACTGAAATTATTAAATTATTTTTATGGGCAATCGTCCCCATTAAAGTTTCAAAAAGTTGACCTAAATTCATTCGAGAAAGAATAGAGAGAGGCGAGATAATAACATCAACGGGAGTGCCATCGGACAAATAAGGCATTTCCCAAACGGGTAAGATTTTAGAGATAACTCCCTTATTACCATGACGCCCGGCCAGTTTATCGCCAACAGCGATTTTTCTCAACTGCGCAGTATTGACAATAATTCGTTTAAGAACGTTTGGTTCCAGTTCATTAGGATCCTTTTTGCTATCAATAATTTCAATGTCAACCACGTACCCCTTCTTTCCGTAAGGCATTTGTAAAGAAGTATCTTTAACGTCTTTGGCTTTTTCCCCGAATATCGCTCTTAATAAACGCTCCTCAGCTGTTAACTCCTTTTCACCTTTAGGAGCAACTTTACCAACTAAAATATCTCCTCCTTTGACTTCTGTTCCAATAATCACTAAACCATCCTTATCAAGGTTGGCTAATACTTCCTCTCTCACATTAGGAATATCACGAGTCAATTCCTCAGGACCAAGTTTAGTATCAACTAAATCAGCTACAAACTCCTCCATCGTAATGGAAGTAAAAATGTCTTCGTTTACTAATCGTTCCGAGATAACAAATCCATCTTCATATCCCAAACCGTTTAAGGAGGTATAAGCTACGATTAAATTTTGTCCTAAAGCCAGCCGACCATTCTCACTTGAGGGGCCATCAACCAGTATTTCGCCTTTTTTAACTAACTGTTTTGGCTCTACTTTTGGTTTTTGATCAAAGGCAACATCTTTATTGGTCCGACGATATCGATCAAGGATATATTGATATTTTTTACCGCTCTTTCCCTTAAAAATTATTTTTTTTCCATCAACATATTCCACCACGCCAGCCTCCGGAGCAGTGATTGTTCTCCCTAATATGGTGCTTACTTTTGTTTCCAAGCCTGTACCAACAATGGGAGCTTGAGGATTCAACAATGGAACGGCTTGACATTGCATATGGGTACCCATAAGAGCACGACTGGCGTCATCATTTTGGAGAAAGGGAATAAGAGCGGCGGAAGCTCCTACTAGTTGTCGGGGAGAAATATCAATTAGATCAACTTTTTCTACCGGTACCTCAACTATTTCTCCTTTATGTCTTGCTACAACTGTTTCGTCAATAATGTAATTGTTATTGTCAACAGTAATGTCGTTTGAGGTGATATAATAATCTTCTTCATCATCGGCTTGTAAATAGACAATCTCGGAACTAATTTTTACTTTTATTTTATTGCCTTTTTTTTCTTTAATGAGCTTTCTATATGGAGTTTCTAAAAAACCATATTTATTGACGCGGGCATATAAAGCCATATAAGTAACGACGCCGATGTTCGGACCCTCAGGACTTCTAATTGGACAAATCCTTCCATACTGTGAGGAAGAGATGTCACGGATAGAAAAGGAGGCGCGTTCTTTTTCTATGCCGCCTGGACCACCAACCGTAATTCTTCTTAAATTATCTAATTCAGAGAGAGGATTAGTTTGATCAATAATAGTAGAAAGTTGACTTGTTCGATAAAAAGAATTTATCGCCACAATCAGCGGTTTTGAATTAACAATTTGCGAGGGAAGCACATTTGTTTCTCCAGCGACTAAACTCATCCTTTCTTTAATCTCCCGTTCCACCCTCACCATCCCTACTCTTATTCCATACATACCCACCAATTCTCCCACCGTTCTTAATCTTCGATTACCTAAATGATCAATATCATCAAATTTACCACGACTGGTTGTTAATAAAAGAAGATATTTAATTGTTTCAATGATATCTTTTTTTGTTAAAAGGTAGTTTTCTTCTTTTATCTCAAGATCAATTCCTAATTTCTTGTTTATTTTATATCTTCCCACGTTGGCTAATGAGTAGCGCCTGGGATTAAAGAAAAGATTATTAACAGTTTCATAGGCATTTTCTAATACGAGTGGTTCTCCTGGTCTAACTTTGCGATAAACCTCCAAAACAGCTTCATCTCTGTTTTTTGTCTGATCTTTCTTTAAAGTAGGCAAAAGATATCTCTCAATTAATGATTTATCAAGATCGCTGAAATAGGAAAGAATTTGGTTATTATTTTCTCCTTCAAATACTTTTAAAAAGACCGTGGCAAGAAATTTTCTTTTTTTATTTACTTTCATTTCGATAAGATTGTTTTTATTAATGCCAATATCAATCCAAGCGCCGATATAAGGTCTAATTTCAGCGTTGTATAAAGTTAATCCGGTAGTTTTATCAATCTCCGCGGTAAAATAAACACCAGGAGAACGGACAATTTGATTAATAATGGCTCGCTCAATCCCATTGATAATAAATGTTCCTCTATCGGTCATTTTTGGTAGATTAAAAAAATAGATATCTTGGGTTTTTTCTGTTCCCGTTTTCTTATTTTGGAGTCGTAATTTTAAATAAACAGGGGTATCGTAAGTAAGCTTTTTTCTGAAACAGAGTTCTAAAGGATAACGCGGTTCACCAAAATAAATATCCTCAAAAAAAAGACTAAACTTTTTGCCGGTATAATCCTCAATCGGAAAAAATTCATTAAATATTTCTTTTAATTGCTTGTCAATAAATTCTTGCCATGATTGTTTCTGGACTTCTATTAAGTCAAGCTCTTCTAATTCTTTATCTTTCCTCCCCAGAAATAAGTTTTGGTGAAGTTTTATTCTTGACGTGTCTAGTTTACTCATCAGGAGTAAGAAAGGGAAAAATATTTTGGTAATGGTAATAATAAAAATCCCCCCACAAAAAGAAGGGGATTAAAAAAGCTATTATAGCATACATGACGACCTTTAAAAAGTCAAGCGATTTTTAATTTTATTAAGAAGATGGTTTAAGCTTTGTTGCCCCTTTATTTGTTCATTTTTTCTAACTTCATCGGTAGTTGCTTCTTTTTTTTTCTCAAATTTTTCCTCTAACTCTTTAATTACTGTGGTTAAATTTTCTTCAAGATTCTCTGACAGCTCAAGAATGTGATGTAATAATTGTCTGCCTTTTTTTGTTCCCAATAAAAACGCCCCCCCTAGCCCGATAAGAGATCCAGAAAGAAAACCAAACCAAAAGTTAGAAACTTTATGCATTTTTTGATTTTCCATCCTTTTTAGTTTGAAGAATGTTAATTAATTTAAATAGAGTCTTTATTCCGGAAAAAAATCCTAACACTTCAGAAAAACCATGCTCCACTGATACACCCACTTTCTCAAAAGCAGCAATAATCTCGTTAATTTTTTTCAAAACCAACCGTAATTCTTTTAAAATAAATATCAATTGAATACCAACAACAACAAGAAGGATTGTACTTACCGTTAAGGCAACGCTTAATAAAAGTTGGGGAGTATCCATATTTTTAAATTTATATTTCAATAATTTATAATTCTCCTCTTTTAATTTTTTCTGCGACTAGATTATTGGCTCTTAAAAGCTCATCATGTGATGTGCCGGCATCAATCCACCAATCAAGCAAAACGCACTCTAGACTACCTTCTTGGACATAAAAATTATTCAGGTCGGTAACCTCCAATTCACCTCTAGCTGAGGGTTTAAGTTTACGGATAAAATCAAAAACACGATTATCATACATATATATGCCTGTTTGGGCGATGTCTGATTTAGGATGAGCCGGTTTTTCCTCAATTGAGATAACTTTTCCACTCTTATCCATTTCAATCACCCCATATTGCTGAGATTCGGTGGCCATCTTGACGCCATAAATAACTGCTCCTTTTTCTTTTTTTTCAAAACGGGCGATCACTGATTTCATGTCAGTGTTAAAAATATTATCCCCCAAAATGACTAAGAGTTTTTCGTTGGCGACAAATTCCTCAGCCAAAGCAATGGCATTAGCAATGCCACCTTTGGGATTTTGTTGAACAGCGTAATAAAGTCGCAAACCAAAATCAGCTCCGTCTTTAAGTAAGTTGGTAAAATCACCAGCATGGTCAGGAGAACTGGAAATTAACACTTCTTTAATACCAGCCTTAACCATTGCTTCTAATGGATAGAAAATCATCGGTTTATTGTAGATGGGCAATAAGTGTTTATTGGTTACTAGTGTCAATGGTCTTAATCTTGTCGCTAAACCGCCGGCTAAAATCAATCCTTTCATGGGAAAATAATAAATTTTAAAAGAAAAACTAAGGTAAAGGCAATTAAAATATATTCTATCACAATTTTTAAAGCCAGTGACTGATGTCTAATGTGATGATAAGTTCCCCAAATAATATAAAAAGAAGCAAAGGTAAGCAAGACGACAAATTCAATAAATCGTTCGCCTTTAAATATATTAATTCCTATCAAAAAAAATATACCGACAGTTATTAATAAAAGGTAATCAAAAAGATGTTTTTTAATTTCTTTTTTCATAAAATGGCCCCCCGACTGGCAATAATTAAACCAATAAATAAGAAACTGATAAAGATAAAATGAGCTAAATTTTTACCACCTATTCTAATAAGACGCAATCGGTAGGCAAAATAAAAATCCAATACTAAGATAAGAAGTAAAAAGAGAAGGAAAAGTAGGTTAAAATTAAAAGAAAAGCTTGTAAAATTAAATTTTTGCGCCGTTGACCGCTTGGCTAAAACTGTCTCTTTAGCGCTTGACAGATTTGTTACCGGCTGTGCAAATGAGGATGAAGGTTGAGAAGCCGCCATGGCTGGTTTTGGAACAAGAGAAGAGGCAATTGGTTTACCAAACATTTGTACCACCAATGTGGTTGGCTCACCGTTTAATGTCCCATTAACAACAGCAAAACCTACCTCCTCATAATCTTTTTTGAGAATATTTTCCCGATGGGTAGGCGAGTTCATCCAGGCATCCACCACCCCTTGGCTAAATAAAAAATTTTTTGCTAAATTTTCTCCCGCATATTTATACTGATAACCTGCCTCTAAAATAAAATCCCATGGCGTTTTGCCATCTGGAGCATAATGAGCCCAGTAGTTTTTGGTAAACATATCTTGGGCTTTTTTCGCAGCTGCCTGAGAAAGAGTTTCGTTATAAATCAAACTTGGTAAACCACGCTTTTGTCTTTCCTCATTAGTCAGTTGATAAAGTTTTTCAACGGTAATATCAGTGGCGTATCCTAAGATATTGGATAAAGGAGTATATTTAAAAGCAAAAGTTAAAAAAACAGCGATGAACAGATAGACAGTGAGAAAGTCAGGATGAAGAGCTTTAGCCCGGAAATTATTATCTTCCCGCGGAATCAACAAATGATGAAAAAAATCAATCAGTTTTTTCATTAATTAAAATATAACAAAAAATATTTTTTTCTTTCAATTTTACTTTAACTTTTATGTTGGTTTTAACGCACCGGAGCGCAGTTAAAATTTTTTCTCAACGGTTGTTAAAATAAGTAAAATTAGAAAAGACTGCTATACAATTATGAGAAAAGCTGATTTTTGTCAAAAGAAAATCCTGCCGAACAATTTTTTACCAAATTTTTTAATAACCTTTTTAGGATCAATCATATTTCGATTTATCTTAAACAATCAGTCAATAAGCAGTCATTTATCTCTCTTTTTAATAATCTTGGCTTATCTTATCACTGGGGTTGGGGTTATTGGCTTGTTAAGATGGTTTTTAATAAAAATTTTTATGGGAATTAATTATTTGTGCGGTTTATTTTTAAGAGCTGAATTTAATATTAAAGCAAAAGTTATTAAGGATAAAATTTATTTAAGATTAAAACTGATTAAAAAGAGTAGTTAGGATAAATCAAAATTTATCTAATATCAAAAAAACCATTTTTAATAAATTGAAAACATGATTTTTGGCGAAAAAATAAGGTTTATCAAAAAATCAATCAGCGAAAATTAATAACACACTTGAAAAATAAACAAGGCGTTAAAATCATTTTAGATGGCTCAATTCAATAAAACTATGAATAAAACAACGAAAAAACAAAAATTTTATCAATCATTACAAGATGTATTTACAGCACCATGATTAAAGGTATAGGCGGTTATGTTAATTTGATGATAAATTTAACTAATCCCCCACTTAAAATTATCTAAAAAAACAATAAAATAAAAAGGCGCAGTTGTGTTTAAGTTGTTTAAGTATACCAAATTAACAAAGGATAAGATTAATAAATTAATTAACTGTTTCTTTTTAAAACTGCCGGCATGATAGATAGCAAAATATACAAGAGATATAAAAAAGATTACACAGAAACACAGTTAATGGATTTTTTAAAGAGGAGGAAAAGGTAAAAAAAATCATATTTGATAATGCAAAAGCAAAGACTTTGATGAGGAAGAGTGACGGTTTTTACCAAAAATTAGTAACCCTTAAATTTGAGCAAGTATTTCTCTTAATCACTCCAACATCACTTCTTTACCTACAAATCATTAAATGAAGCTAAAATAAAGGTTAAGACCTACGTTAGAATCATTACTTTTATAACAACCTTTTAATAATTAAAGAAAGCATTGTTAACACTGAATAAGAGAAGGAAAGAAAAGATAGACCTTGGGCTAACGGTTTATTAACTTTTTTTCTTTCTGTTGCCTCTCCCATTACCTCACCCATCATCTCGCCAGCGCTGGGATTTTGGTAAAGACTTAATCCAGTTGATTGATTAGGTCTGACAACATCCGTCATCGGATTGTTGGTTTTTAAAATTGGTTGAGGAGAAAAAGTGGGTAGTTCCGTCGCAGGAGAGGGAGTCAAATAAGGAGTTGGTTTTGGAGTAGGTTTAGCAGTGGAGAAAAAATTAAGACAAGGATAGTTAGCCAAACCTTTACTTGGTTCTTGAAGACAAAAATTATCGGCGTCAAAATAAATTCTTCCGTAGGTTTTACCTTGGCGAGGGTCTTGATATTCAAAACTGTCTTTTAAAACTTTATTAGCATCTAAGAGTCTAACACTATCGCCTGTGTTATTAAAAATTGAGCTGCTTAATTCAAAAACTTGATAACTTTTGGGGGGAAGCTCTAAAGAAAACGTCCTTGGGGTGGCGCCACTGTTTTCCTCATCATCAATATACCATTTAACCAATGAGACCGAAAAATCATTGTCATTGTAAATTTCCACCCATTCACTTTCACCGGTTGGAGGGTAAACCATTACTTCAGAAAGGTAGATGTTGCCAACTGAAATTAGCGGTGTTGGCGATGGTGTTGGTATAGGAGTGGGGGTTGAGATGGGAGTAGATGTATTAGTTGGAACTTGAGTTGGGATTGGTGTAGGCGTAAGCGTAGGAGTAGGCGTAGGAGTAAGAGTAGGAGTGACGCAAATAGCGTCGGGATTTTTTAAACTACCATCATTTGGTCCATTTTTCGTGGTGCTGGCCGTTGCTATCCATTGGCCGTCTCCATCTCTAACTCTGGCTAACGACTGATTATATCCGGGTGTAGGCAAACGGGTAGGAAGAAGGTCTCCACAAGAATCATTAGCGCCATTACCATAGGAAAGGCAGTCTATGATATTATCACCATTTTTTAATTTAATAGTGTCGCCGGCATTATTTAAATTCTCTCCCCAGTCAACCGTGATAAAACCCTTCGGATTTAACCAACAAGAAAAAGTAATCCGGTTGCCGGCAACATCAGTAAGAATATAGTTAGTTAAATCGATCATCTCATCGGAACTATTATAAAACTCAACCCAATCAACTCCCGGTGATGGTCGGGGAAAAACCTCATTAATTTTTAATCCGGCCACAACTGTTTGATTTAATAAGATAACAATAAAAAAATTAAAGAATAAAATGAGGATAATTTTTTTTCCCATTAAAAAGAGGTTAATATAAAATCAATCATTAATCAACGGACTATAATCGACAAATTTATTGAAGATGCCAATATAAACTCATGTAGCCATTATTGTGAAAAATAAAAACTCCATTACCGCCATCGCCTAAACAATTGCGACAAAAGTAGGCCTTACCATCATCGATGGCGTAAATTGGACTATTAACTGGTCCCCACATATCCCAGGCGGGGTGAGGGTTCCCTCGATAGTAAAGATTTGAATAACAAGTGAAGCCAGAACCTTGTGAAATGGCCGTCGGCTCCATTGGCCAAGGCAAGCTGCCTCTTCCTATTGTCTTTGATTCCTTCTGTTCGCAGCCGGTATCCCAGAGAACTGTTTTTGGTGAGAGGACTTCCGACGGGTCAAGCCAATTATTATGGTACCAATCACCGGCGTTTAGCTGATCAATTGAGGAGTAACGATAAACACCAAAATGAAGATGGTCGCCAAAGGAATAACCGGTATTACCTTGGGTGCCAATCAAGTCACCTCTTTTGACATCAACAGCTTTTCCTGATTGGAATAAAAATTTAGCGGCACTAAGAATTTGCGAGAGTTCTCTTTGGGCATCGGCTAAAAGTTTTTGATATCTTTTCTCATCATTTTTCGTCATTTCCAGAAGATTTCTTTTCGCGTTTTGTTGATTGATAAGCTCATTTTTTTGCTTGCCTAAGGTTTCTTCCAATTTATTAAGTTCTTTTTTCTTTTCCTCTCTTAGATTCTTTTGTTCCTCAAAATTAAGTTTTGTTTGTTGGGTTTGAATTAATAACTTTTGATTGTTTTCTTGAGTTTCTTTTAGATATTTAACTCGGTAAACAAGATCATTCATATTATCACTATTAAGAAGCAGCGTTAACAGATTAATTGAGCGCGTCTTATAGCCATTAACAATCTTGACTAAAAGTAATTTCGATAAATAATCCAAAGATTGATCTAATCCTCCTATCCTCTCTTCTAAAACTTCGATTTCTTTCTCGGTCTTGAGAATTTTTTCTTCCGTTTCTTTTATCTTAAGGGTGGTTAAAAAAATTTGGGTATTGATCAGCTGAATTTGGGAAGAGAGACTATTAATCTGTTGGCGCAGATTATTTATAAGAGGGGTACATTTGTTTATCAGCTCTTGCAGCTCTTCCCGAGACAGGTTGGATAGATTAATATTTAAATCACATTCAACTGCCAAAGTTTTTTTTGGTAAATAAAGGCTGCTTAAAAACAAGGAGAAAATAGCAAAAAGCAAAAAAATCTTTTTTCCCATCAGATAATATTATACCTTGAGGTATTTACCTGTAGCAAGAAGGCTGGCGACGGCAGCAACGCCCATTCCGAAAATCGCGGTGACGCTATAAGTGATTGATAAAAAGATAGGATTTAAAGGCCAAACTTGGAGTTGGTAGATTTCAAAATTAAGAAAAAGAGGGGGGATACCGCTTAAGTAAGAATTCAAAAATGGCGTCAGATAAAAAAGTAAAGCCAGAATGATTAAAAAAGCCATGGTTGAGGCGGTAAAACCCAGCAACAAACTCTCCCACAGGAAAGGTTTTTGAATATAAAAATTTGTCGCTCCCAAAAAACGCAAAAGCTCAATTTCCTCTTTTTTTAGGGCTATTTTAAAAAGGGTGGTTGTTGTTAAAACGACCAGCGACATTAACAAGAGAAAAAGGAAAAATATTAAAGCCCCCTTTCTTAAAATATTAGTTAAAGTTAGCAAGCGATCGACAATATCTTTTTGGTATTGGACCTCATCAATCCCTGGCTGTTTTTTTAGAAATTCGGCAATCTCCGGTAAAAAAACTGGTTTTTTAGCATAAATTTCAAGGGAGGGAGGCAAAATATCAGCCGAAACCATTTCTAACAGTAAAGGATTATCTTTATTGAGTTGACGATAAATTTGAAATGCTTCTTGTTGAGAAATATATTTAATAGAAAGAACTTTTCCTGATTCATTAAGAAGGTCGCGGATTTTAAAAATTTCATTTTCCGGTGTTTTTGTTTGAAAGTAGACGGTAACCTGAGGACGGGTTTCAATATAACCTAAAATACCATTGAGAAAAGAAAGAGAAATAAACAAAAGAAGAGATAAAAAAAGAGTGAAAAATAAAACTAAAAAAGCGCTTAATGATTGATAAGGCGTTCGGCGCAATGATAAAATTATTTCTTTCATAACTCATATCCTCCTTTCTTGATATCTTTAATTACCCGTCCCTCTTTTAAAACAATAACTCGTCTTTGCATGCTGTTGACAATATCTGTATTATGGGTGGCAATAACAATCGTTCTTTTTCCTTCCAGTTTTTTAAAAATTTTCATTATTCCCCATGAGGTTTTTGGGTCCAAATTACCAGTTGGTTCATCGGCTAAAATAATTTCTCTCTCACCAACAACAGCGCGAGCAATGGCTACCCGTTGTATTTCTCCCGCTGACAGTTGGAGGGGAAAGACTTTTTCTTTATTTTCTAATCCAACGAGTTTTAAAGCTTCCCTCACCTCTTTTTTAATTTTTTCTTTCGGATAACCAACAACTTTTAAACTTAAACTAATATTCTCAAAAACAGTTTTATCATTTAAAATTTTAAAATCCTGAAAGACCATACCAATTCTCCGGCGCAGTGAAACTATATCAGTAAATTTTTTGGAGGAGATTTGCCAATCGCTAATGGTGATCGACCCTGCCGTGGGAATATATTCTCTTAAAATTAATTTTAAAATTGTTGTTTTTCCCGCGCCGGAGGGGCCGACAAGAAAAATAAATTCGTTATCGGCTATATCAAAAGAAACATTTTCCAAGGCAAGATTGCCTAAGGGAAATTTTTTAGTAACGCCTTCAAAGACAATCATTGTAATAATTCAATAAAGCCAACATCCATTAACCAACCGGCTTTTTCTCCTTTAAACGTTTCTCCCCAAACACGGACTTTTTTACCAATATATTGAGAAAGATCAACGGTGGAGGAAGTAAGATAGACGTTTTGAGATTCTCCGCCGGGTCGCTCTAAGTGGAAATTCCCTTCCCCATTAATTCCGCCTTCTCTTAAAATACCGGTGGCTTGATCTTTGAATGTTTTTTTATTAGCAATGCCGGCGGTTTTCTTCGCGGCAAGCGAGTCTGTAGTGGTAGCTTTTCCTTTTGTTAATTGCTTAACTTTAGCGAGGCTGAAACCGACTATTATTCCCAAAATAACGACAATGACTGAGGTGGTAAAAAATTTAGTCAGAGACCATTCTCCTTTTGATGGTTGAGAAGTTAAGGGGCGAATAAGATTGGTGTCTTGATTAAGGTTTTTCATTCAGATATGAGAATAACAAAAAGACAAAAAAAATACAATATTTATATTTATGATTTTTTTAAATATGCCTCAATAAAACCATCAATCTTTCCATCCAAAACCGCCTCAACATCGGTTTCTTCAAAGTCAGTCCGCAAATCTTTAACTAGTTTATATGGATGAAGAACATAAGAACGAATTTGTCTCCCCCAGGAAGCAATTTTTTCTTTTTTAAAGCTTTCAATTGTTTTCTCTTTTTTTTCCTGATATAATTGCCAAAGTTTAGCCCGTAAAACTTTTAAAGCATTTTCCCGATTTTGTCGTTGATATCTTTCTGTTTGACAAGTAACAACGATACCTGTTGGTTTGTGTTTAAGACGGACCGCCGTAGCAACTTTATTAACATTTTGCCCTCCTTTCCCCCCGCTTCTAAAAAACTCCCATTCAACCTCCTCTTCTTTAATTTCAATCTCCCGATTTTCAATTACCGGAAGCACTTCAACTAAAGCAAATGATGTTTGACGTAGTTTATCGGCGTTAAATGGCGATTGTCTAACCAATCGATGAACACCAGCTTCAGCCTTAAGATATCCATAAGCGAAATTGCCGGTAACGTTTAAGGTACTACTTTTAATACCGGCCTCCTCTCCCGGGACTCGATCAACCTCTTCAAAACGCCAACCTTTTGTCTCAAAATAGCGAGTATACATTCGAAAAAGCATGGCTGCCCAGTCCATTGCCTCTGTTCCTCCTTGTCCGGCATGGATGGAAAAAATCGCATCACCTTGGTCATAAGGCCCGGCTAAAAAAAGAGTGATTTCATATTTTTTGATTAATTTTTCTGCCTCTAACAACTCTCCCTCGTCAAGCAGAAGGTGGATCATTTCGATTTCCTCCACCTCTTTTTTTAATTCGTTAATCTGTTTCATGATTTGGGTTGATTTTTTCGCATCTTGCCAAAAAGAACTTTCATAAGTTTGTTTTTCCAATAAGGCAATCATCTCCTTCTTTTTCGGAAGATTAATCTTCATTAAGATACTCTCTAGTTTTTTTTCTAATTCGTCTTTAAGCTGAGTCATAAGTCTAATATTATACAAGATACAGCGAAGTTCATTTAAAGTCTTTACCGATTATTATCACGATATCGGAAGCTTCTTTCTCTGATAATTGACCAATTTTAGGAGAAGAGACATAATTTTTTAAGTCGTTTTTGATAAGAGGAATAACTGACATTTTATTCTTTTTTATATTAATTTCGGTTATCTGATAATCAAAATTATCAGCATTGTCAGTGAGGATTTCTCCATATTGGGCATTTTTGAGGATTTCCTTGACCTCAGCCGCTTTTCCCCTCACTCCAGATCCGTTTAAAACCTTAATTTTTAATTCCTCTTTTTTAAAAGCTGGCGTTGGCGTCAGAGTAGGGGTTGGTGAAAAAGTAGGAGTAGGATTAGAAGAAGGAAACGGTAAATTAAATTGAGGTTTGGAATTGAAAATAACGGTAAAAAACAAGAAGGAAAGAAAAAATGAGCTGGCAAAAATAATTATTTCTTTAACAGGAAGAGAAAATGAATGAATTGAGGATATTTTTTTTGATTTAGATATGGAAAAAGCTTTTTTTAATAAAGAAAAACTTTTGTTCTCAGTGTTAAAAATAAAAGCGCCAAAACAAACATCAAGATCAAGAAGAGGAAATAGTCTATTATCGCTAATAATAAGTAATTTCAAGTAATGCTTATAAAAATCAGCGGCAATTCTTTTTAAGGGGTTAGTCCAAACCCCAACTGATTTGGTAAAGGTATCTTGTCTTATTTTCTCAGAGGAAGAGCCTGATAAAATAATCCTATTTAATCTTAGATTTTGCTGTGTAAATTCTCTTGCTTTTTCTCTTAAAACTTCCTCTACTTTATCATTATTAACATCAGCCAACCATTTTTTTGACTCGAGTTGACCATATGAGTCAAAAAGATATCCGGAAATGCTATTTTTTTCATAAGAGACATAGAAAATAATTTCTTTTTTATCTTGACGGAGGGTTTTTTCAAAGAGCTTAAAATAAGCAAGGGTATCGGGGATAAGATTTTCAATTTTTAGATCAGTTAGCGATAAAGCTTGCTTAAATTTCTCAAAATCTTCAATTTTTATTGCATAAAAGTTAACTACTTTTTGTTTATCAGATTCCACGATAAATGAGTCACTAATTGCTTCATCGAGATTAATAGGAATTTTGGCCCTCGCTTTATCTTTAATAAAGGCACTTATCGCTGAAGAAGCGACATCGACAGGGATTTCGAATCTTAAAAATGAAAAAACTTCTTGCGGCAAGATTAAACAAACTTCTTTTTCTGTAATTGGTATCGGAGTGGCAAGATTAAGACTTTCTTTAATGGCAGAAGCTAAAAGATCACTATTTATAATTTGACCATTTTTCAGAAGTTGAGTTTCATATTTTTTATGAAAAAAAGCTGTCTCTTGTTGACCAAAAATCGTTTTTTTAAGAGAAAGAACTCTAATACTATGATCGTCAATAAAGAGATAAATCATATGATTTATTATAATATAAAATACCAAATAAAATATCAAATAATATCGAAAAGAATGATAAAATAGAGAAAATGGAAAATCCGATTGAAGAGATAAAGAAAAGAATAGATATTATAGAATTCATCGGTAGCTTTATTACTCTCAAAAAAGCAGGTAGGAATTTTAAGGCTCTTTGCCCTTTCCATCAAGAAAAAACTCCTTCCTTCATCGTCTCTCCTGAGCGGCAAATTTGGCATTGCTTTGGTGCTTGTTCCGAGGGAGGTGATGTAATTAAATTTTTAATGAAGTGGGAGAATATTACTTTTTTTGAAGCCGTAAAAGAATTGGCGCAAAAATTGGGATTAAGACTATCAAAATTAAGTTTTGAAGATCGTGTTTGGAGAAAAAAAGAAAGATTCTTTACGATGAATCAATTGGCTGCTGATTTTTTTGAATACATTCTTCATAAAAGCAATTATGGTAAACAGGCCTTAGACTATTTAAAAAACAGGCAAATTAATCTTCCTGTTATTAAAAAATTTTCTTTAGGTTACGCCCCTCAATCTTGGAATTCCTTATTAAAATTTTTAAAAAGAAAAAGATATGAAGAAGAAGAAATATTGGAAAATGGTTTAATCATTAAAGATGAAAGAGGTAGTTTTTATGATCGTTTCCGAGGAAGATTAATTTTCCCTATCAAGGATTCCCGAGACAACATCCTCGGTTTTTCCGGACGAACCTTGGGAGATAAAGAAAAAGAACCTAAATATATCAACACTCCCGAAACACCCATTTATCACAAAAGAGAAACCCTATTTGGTATTAATTTAGCTAAAGAATTTATTAAAAAAGAAAAAAACGCCTTTGTTGTTGAGGGTGAATTTGATGTTATTTCCCCATATCAACATGGATTTCTTAATTTTGTCGCAATAAAAGGTTCGGCTTTAACAAGAGAACAACTAATGGTATTAAAAAGATATACGGAACGATTAACTTTAGCCTTAGATGCTGATATAGCTGGCGAGGAGGCAATAAAAAGAGGAGTTGAGGAGGCAGAAAAATTGGAATTTGAAGTGAGAATAGTTACTTTTGATTATGCTAAAGATCCCGATGAGGCTTTGAAAAAAGATAAAAATAAGTTTAAAAAAATTCTCCAAAAACCACAACCAATCTATGACTTCCTGATCAATTTAACTCAAAAAAAATATCCAGAGGATGATTCTTTTAGTAAGAAAAAAATTGGCGAAGAGGTTGCCCCTATTATTTCACGGATTAGTAACCCAATTGTTCAATCTTATTACATAAGAAAATTAGCTAAAATTCTTAATGTCGCTGAAACAAGCGTTGAGCGTTTAATAACGCAAACAAAACGAGAGCAGAAACGTTCACCTTCACCCTTTTTACTGAGAGCAAAAGAAAAAAAGATAAACCGAGAATTACTTCTGGAAAAATATCTCTTAAGTTTAGTTTTCCAAGATAAAGATCCACGTAAAATATCGGAGATGGTTTTTTCAATTATTAATCCGGACGATTTTTCTCTTATTTCGCACCAACGACTTTGTCAATTGTTTTTAGATTTTATAAAAAAATCACCCTTTGAATTTAATTTATCAAAGTTTATCCCCTCCCTTTCTGGGGAATTACAAGCGGTTTTTGACGAAATCTATCTTTTTGCCTCTACTGAACATGAGTTTAGTCGCGAAAAAGTTAACAAATTAGCTTATGAACTTAAAAGACTCGCCTTGAAAAGAAAAATAAAGGAAATTCTGACAACAAATGAAGAGATTAAAGGAGAAAGGAAAAAAAAACTATCATTTTTAACAAATGAGTTAAAAGAGGTAGAAAAAATGATAATAACGTTATAAAATTTTTCTATGTCAAGACAACGATTACCTAAAAGTCTTAAAGATTTACTAATCCAAGGCGAGGAAGATGGTTTTTTAGTTCAGGACGACATTCTTCTTATTTACCCCGAACCAGAAAAACACATTAGTGAGATAGACGAATTTTTTGATGAAGCCCTAAAAAGAGGAGTTGATGTCTTTGAAACGATCTCCACCCGAGAAGAAAACGAGGCAAAGAAAACCATAGAAGAAATGGAGAAAGAGTTAGAGCAATTGGTGGTTTTAAAACATGGAGAATCGCTTGATCCGATAAAGATGTATTTAAAAGAGATAGGTAAAACCCCTCTTCTTACTTTTGAGGAAGAAATTGCTTTGGCTAAAAAATATGAAGGGGGTGATCAAAAAGCTAAAGATAAATTAATTAAAGCCAATTTAAGATTGGTTGTTTCCATTGCCAAAAAATATTTAGGGCGAAGACTTTCCTTCCTTGATCTTATACAAGAAGGAAATCGTGGTTTAATTAGGGGCGTAGAAAAATATGATTGGAGAAGAGGATACAAGTTTTCAACTTATGCTACCTGGTGGATAAGACAAGCAATTACCCGAGCGATTGCTGACCAATCAAGAACAATAAGAATCCCAGTTCATATGGTTGATCATATTAATCGTTACTATAAAACCCAAAGAAGATTAACCCAAAAATTAGGTCGGGAACCAACCGTTAAAGAGATAGCCCGGGAAATGCAGATGAGCGTTGAAGAAATAGAAAATTTAATAAAAATTTCACAGCAACCAAAATCTCTTTCCACTCCTGTAGGCGATGATAAGGAAACAACTCTCGAACAATTTGTTACTGATATTAATCAACCAACTCTCTACGATAAAGTTTCTCGTGAACTGTTAAAAGACGCCTTAAATAAAGTTTTAGACACTCTTTCACCCCGCGAAAAAAAAGTTTTAATAATGCGGTTTGGCCTAGAAGACGGCAAACCAAAAACATTGGAGGAAGTAGGAAAAGAATTCAAAGTTACACGAGAAAGAATAAGGCAAATTGAGGCAAAAGCTATCCGTAAATTAAAACACCCTACCCGCGCTCGCAAATTAAAAGATTTTTTAGAATAATAGTATCGTATATACTACATTTATTTTAGTATAGATTTATTTATTATAAAGCCTAGAAAAATCTTTCTTGTAGATTATAGTCGCTTGACAATATTTATTAAAATCTTTATCCTTAATTTTTAATATGTCTGTCGGTAATTCATTATGCTACCGATTGGGGAGAAAAATTAGAGAAGAAAGAGAAAAGAAGAAAATCTCCCAAGAATATTTATCTCTCCTTTGCCGAATTGACCGCACTTATATTGCTCGAATTGAAGAAGGAAAAGCTAATCCAACAATTAAAATTCTCAACAAAATCTCCCGTGTCTTTAAGATAAAACTCTGGCAACTACTTAAAGAAATCTAAGATAAACATAAAAATATTACTTGAATTATCTTAGCAAAGAGAGTAAATTTATTAATTAATGAAACAAAAAAATCCTCCTACCCAAAAAGCCCTGAATCTTTGGGCGGTAATTATGATTATTTGGGCGGTTTACAGGGCAAATTTCAGAATGCCAGAGATTTTTGATGAGTTTATTGCTAAACCGTTAATTTTTGTTTTTCCTGTATATTATTATATAAAAAGAATCGAGAAAAAAAATTTTTTTGAAGCGGTATCAATAAAACCGAATTTTTTTTTAAGCGATTTAATATTAGGATTTCTAATCGGAGGCGCTTTTTTTCTTACCGCTATTTTAGCCAATTTTTTTAAATTTAATAAATTTTTTTTTGTCGATCAAATCATGAATCCAATTATTTTTATTATTATTTCGATTACTGCATTGGCAACAAGCATTTCCGAAGAAATATTATCACGAGGTTTTATTTTAAAACGCCTCTATGAAGAATCGAAAAATATTTTTACTTCTTCCTTTTTTGCCAGTCTTCTTTTCTTTTTCCTTCATGTCCCTATTCTTTTTACTAATCAAAAAATTACCGGCAATATGTTTCTGCTCTTTATGATAACAAATATCATTCTAAGCTTGGTTAATTCATTTGCCTTTTTAACAAGGAAAACTCTTACCCTACCAATTTTTATTCACGCTTTTTACAATATAGCCATTATGTTATTTATTTAAAAAACCTCATATATCCAAAAGATTTCTTCGGTGCGGATTTTGATTTTTTTTATTCTATCTTCTTTAATGTTTAAGTCTTTGAAATCTTCTGGATATCCAACAAAAACGGTTTTTCTAACTTGCGGATTAAAGGAAAACTTAAAATAAAATTTATCAAAGTGGCTAATTTGACCAAAGCCGTACCCATCAGGTTCGGAAATTTTAGCCTGTTTTTGATACTTAATGGGATCATATTGTGTATAGAATAGGAAAAAGATATAAGGTTGGCCGAGCTTATCAGTGATAACGAATTTATCAAATCTTGAATAATTATTTTTAACGTAATTAACCAACTCTTTATAACCACATTGCCATGCTCTAATGACTTCGGCTCGTTTAGGATAATGCAATAAATAAATATCCCAGCTGTTAATAAGATAAAAGAAAAATATAGAAAGAATTAACAAAGTTCTTAAGACTCTTTGATTTAAAAAATAGTAAAATCCGTAAGAAATAATAAATATAAGAGGAAAAATTAATGGATAAGTCCGGATTAAAGAATATTCTTGCCAGGTTAAGGCATTGGCTAAAGGAGAGACTGCTAAGATATATAAAATTAAAAAACGGTATTTTTCCTTATTCCTAAAAAGATAATATAAACCAATAAAAATAAAAACATATTCAACGATTGTTATCGGTCCCAAATTTTCAAAACCAAACCGCCAATTTTTATCCCCTGAAATTACTAAAAACTCTGGTGATATCTGTTTTAAATAACGATAACTAACTGACCGGATCGCCTCAGTTAGTTTGTTATGAAGAAGGCGAAGATTATGTTCTCGTAAATATTCATCTAAACGTAATTGAAAACCAGGATTTTGATAAAAAACTAACCGATTTACTCTATTAAGGGTTGAGATATCAATTATTAAAGGAATAAGACTTATAATAATCAAGGTGCTTATTTTAATGAAAACACTGCTTGCCTTTTGCTGTTTTTTATTTCTCAATAAAAAGTAAAGTTGATATAGCACAAAGAAAAAAAGAAAAATTCGACCAAAATGGTAGGCAAAAGTAGATAAGAAAATAAATAAATTACTGAGAAAAAAATCAGTTATCTTGTTTTTTTCAAGATAGCGCACTAGAAAATAAAAAGATAATAAAATAAAAAAAGTAGCACTAACTCCTTCGTGAGCATGATGGGAAAGAAGATGAATCCAAGGAGAAACACTTGTTAAAAAAGAACCAATTAAAGCGATTTTACTATCTTTAAATAGTTTTTTAATAATAATGAAAGTTAAAGGAACAAAGAGAGCACCTAATAAAATATTAAGGACCCGGGTGGAAAATTCATTTAATCCAAAAATGGCGATAAACGGTAAAGATAAATAAGAATAGATAGGTAGCTTATAATCTTGGAAAGATAAAAGCCGCAAGGGAAGAAAATTTCCATATTCATCTTTGCCTGTTTTTAAAATCGAGTAGGCATTGTAACCTAGGGCTGCCTCATCAGCATTAAGACAAGGGGGAGTTTTCCCAATGCCGACAAGATGAAGAATAAAACTAACAACCATAAAAATCGTTAATATAAAAAAACTTTTTTTACTCATATGATTTTTTTAACCGCTTCAATAAATCCTAATAGATAATTTATTTTACCAGTAACGATATAGCGTAATAGATGATAAGGTAAATATAAAAAGTGAGATAGTTTTTTTTTCGGATCATTAATATTTTTCCAGATAAAAAGAAGTTGGTTGCGGAAGGCAACTTTTTCTATGAAGAATTGCGGGTAATATTTGCCAATAGTTGATTCATGATGATGGATGACTTTAATGGTAGGGTCAAAAATAATTTTATAACCGGCTTTTTTTGCTCGGTAAGAGAGGTCAATATCTTCCCAATAAAAAGGATAATAAATAGGATCAAATCCACCCAGTCTTACAAATTTATTTCGATCAATTAGACAAGCTCCTCCTTCAGCCCAGGCTGTTTCACCAAAGATAAGATTGTTGGCTTTTTTATGGAAAATCATTCCTTGTTGCCAATAAATTTCATTTTTTCCAACTAAGTCGCCATTTTTTTCTTTTTGAGCAAAAGCTACAGCAAAAAGAGATGGGTCTTTTATAAAAAACTTAATTGCTGATTTATAGCTGTTATTGATTAATCTGACATCAGTGTTTAAAAGCATAACAAATTGGTTCCTCGCTTTTTGAACTCCTAAATTAACACTTTGACCAAAACCTAAATTTTTTTTATTCTCAATAAGAATAATCTTTTTTTTTAATAGGTAATCTTTTAATGATTCTTTTGGGTCATCGTTAATAACAATTATTTCGACGCTATTCAAAAAACGAAGATTGTGTTTAAGATTTTTCAAAAGAATTTCTTTATTTTTATAAGTGGGGATAATGACTGAAATCATAAGATGATTTTTTTAACTCTTTCTTTAAAAACCGAATAAGAAAAAAATTTTTTAACATAATTTTGGCCATTAGTAACAATCTTTTGTTGTAAATGAGGATTTTTCAAAATCATTAGATTTTTTTTGAATAAATCGTTTTCATTGGAAAATAAAAAACCATTCTTGCCGTCTTGAATAATTTCTTTTGGTCCACCGGCATTGTAGCAAAAGGTAATGCAACCCGAAGCCATTGCCTCAAGGGGCGCAATGCCTAAATGTTCAACAGTTTCTGGTTGTTTCTCTTCATCTTGACCATAGCCGGTAAAGTGCCAAAAGAAAGTTGAAAGTTGGTAAAGTTGGTAGAGTTGCGAGAAAGTTATGTTGGGTTTAAAAATAATTAAAGGGTCATTTTTCGTCAAATCTTTAAGTTTATTGAAATAATCTTCGTCTTCTTTTTTTAACCCTCCCGCTAATATTAGTTTAAATTTTTTAAACACCGGGTATTTTTGTTTAATTTTTTTATAGGAAATAACTAATTGTTCTTGATTTTTAGAATGAAGGTGTTGAAAAAAACGACCCACTGATAAAATAATTTTATCTTTTTTTTTGAGATTTAGCTTTGTATTAATTAACTTATCCTCAACATAGGGATATATAACTTCGCTTTTTATTCCCCTCTCCTGAAGTCTTTTTTGGGTAAATTGTGAATTGGTGATAAAATGATAATTCCACGTCTTTATTTTATTGAAAAAATTCATCGGGTAAAGTTTTTTATTGGGCACCATGCAAAAGACAAAGTTTTTTTTAGCTGAGGAAAAAAAATAACTCCCATTAGTGACGTAAAAGAATAATTCAAAAGTTCTTAAAATTTGGATAGTTTTTAAGATAGAAAGAGGAAAGAATCTTTTTTTGAAGATGTTAGATTGCCATGATGCCTTAGAGAAATCAAGTTGAAATCTTTCCCTAATTTTATTTGTTAAGTTGCTATCCCAGAAAATATTTATCTGATATCCCTCTTCTTGAAGTGTTGTTAAAATTGACAAAATATGTCTTTCACCGCCACCAAGAACATCAAGGTATGGATCATAAAGAGCCGCTCTTAATTTTTTTTTCATATAAAAAAAGATAGGTAATCGTTTTGGAAAAGGCTTGGTATATGCCTTCAATTATACCAATCTCGCCATCTAAGAATCCCAGGTTTTTCAATGTTCTTCGATAAAATTCGCCCAGAAATTTTCTGAAAAAAATACATGTTGACACTGATCGATGAGCTTGAAAAAGTAAATCAGCCTCAAGATTTTCAAAAACGATTGTTTTTTTAACCATTGTATCTAAATCACCATGAAAGTAGTGAACCAGAGGGTTTTTTAAATATCCCATGCCTCCCTCAATTTTCGGCGTTGAATGAATTTGCTTTGGCCAATTTTTTAAAAATTTTTTGTTGATCAATCTAATTTGGTAATCAGGCCACCAACCCCCATGTTTTAACCATTTATTGCCAAAAATATTTTTGCGAGGAATTTTGTAATGGGAAATCGCTATGTTATTTAGTGGGACCCGAACCTGGTTTGCGTCAGGAAATTGTTTTTTAATGAGATTAATCGATTTTACATAATCTTGACTTCTTATTGTTTCAGTTATTTCCCTCGCTAATTCTTTTGTCACTCTCTCATCAGCATCAAGGATAAAAACCCAATCGCTTTTTGCTTTTTGAATACCAAACTCGCGAGCTGATTCAACATAAAGCCGGTAAGGGCAAGAATAAAAAGAAACACCCTCTTTTTTTACTATTTCAATTGTTTTATCGGTGCTTTGACTATCGATAACAATTATATCGTTAGTTAAACGTCTAGCCGAATTGATACAATCTTTAATATTTTTTTCCTCGTTGTGAGTATAGATAATAACCGTGGCTTTATTTTTCATATGGTAATATTGTATTATTTTAAATTGTATTATTTTAATTTGTATGTTTAAGCTAATCAACTTTATTATTATTACGATTAGTACATTTTTCGCTTCTTGGTTTGCTCTTCATGGTGATATTATTTTTCACACCGACATTGCTCGTGATTTCTTATTGTTGGAGGATATCGTTAAAAATAAACCTATTACTTTGATTGGTCCCCGTAGCGGCGGTATCCCTGGTGTATTTCATGGACCGTTATGGACATATCTTAATTTACCAGCTTTTATTATCGGTGGTGGCAACCCGGCTGCCATTTCCTGGTTTTGGTTGATTCTATACCTTGCTAATTTATGGATTGTTTATAAAATTGGTAGTCTTATTTTTAAAAAAGAGATCGGCTTGATAGCGGCTACTCTTACTTCCGTGATTACCGCCTT
>CAZWBE010000004.1:56923-58688 GCA_964632205.1 uncultured Gammaproteobacteria bacterium
GATCAGTTTGGTTATCCTTCAAAATACGCCCTGAATTTTGTCGCCAGTCAGTACAAAAACAAAAAAGCTTTTCCCTATGTGAAGCGTTCAGTAACCTATTTGTTAATTTTTAAAAGCAATAATCCAACAATTTCTCATGATTGGTGGAGAAAAGAGAAAGTCAAAATTAATCGAAAACCAGCTAAGATTTTTAACTACGACAATAATTTTTGGATTGAAAAATATTATTTAAACCAAAAAGAAATCCAAGAAAAATCTGACGACACATTAATTCATAATCTGATATTTAGATAAATAGTCTTAATTCTTAAATGGCAAATCACAAAAACCAAAAATTTATTGTTATCAGAGATAATATTTTTGTTTTTTTATTAATTATTTTCTTCGGTTTTCTTTTTTTTTATCGCTTAGGTTGGAACTCTTTAGTTTCCTGGGATGAGGCCTGGTATGGGGTAATCGCTCGCAATATAGTAGAAAGTGGTAATTTTATTCATATGGTTTGGAAAGAAAAACCATATTATGATCATCCACCGCTGGGTTTCTGGTTGATGGCGATATGTTACAAATTATTTGGTATCAATGAATTTTCTACCCGTTTACCTTCAGCTCTTTTGGGATTATTATCAATTTTAATTATTTATAAAGTAGGGCTTGAACTTTTTAAGAATCGCCGTATTGGATTTGTTTCTGCCTTAATATTAGGTACTTCTGTTTGGTATCTTATCCGTGTCCGCTCAGGTAATTTAGACTCAATCTTTGTCTTTTTTTATATATTAACCATTTACTTATCTTTAAAATCCGCTCATAATTTTAGATGGTTCCCAATGGCGATGATTTCTTGGGGATGTTTAATATTATCAAAAACTCTCATAGGATTTTCTGCTGGTATTTTAATTTTGTTTCTTAATTTAAAACAGTTTTTTAATTTAAAAAAAAATTGGTGGTTAATAATTTTAGGATTAATTCTTTTAGTAATAATTGTTTATCCTTGGTACTATATCCACCTAAAAACATACCCACTTTTTTTTCAAGATCATTTTATTAATATTGGCACCCGCAATAAAACTTTTTCTTCCTATTTTAAAATTGACCCCCAATTGCCGCTTTTTTACCTCCATATGGGAGTAAGAAAATGGTACTATCTTTGGCTTGCTAGTTTAGTTTTTATAATATTAACCTTTAAATTTTTGAAAAAATCTTTTTTCTTTCTTCTGCTTTGGAATTTTATTATTCTTTATCCCTTTTTAACAACCAATCAAACTCAAATTTGGCATCTGATACCAGTATATTTGCCTTTTTCTCTCATAACAGCTTCGGGAGTGTATTTTGCCGGCATGATGATAGTTTCTTTTATGAAAAAATTTATAAAAATTAGAAAGTGGTTAGTTGAGGCAGTTTATCTATTATTTTTTCTTATTTTAACAATGGTTCAATTTAAAAATTTTTACAGAGAAGTTTATCCTACTTCAAAATATATTCCCGATGATGTTGATATTGCTAAAAAGGCGGCAAAATACAATCAAAAAATTTATTTAGATGATGACTTTACCCCTCTTGCTATATTTTATTCAGGAAAAAACATTACGCCATTAATTGATCTTCCTGACGAAAAAAGAACTCTTGTTAAATTTTTTAAATCTGACGAAAAAAATTTTATTATTATCACTCGCAATTGGGCAGTTAATAATTTATTGGCAGAAAATATTCCTTATAGATTACTAGAGAAAAATAATTCCTTTTCTATCCTCGCTCGACCATGATGTTT
>CAZWBE010000005.1:0-58668 GCA_964632205.1 uncultured Gammaproteobacteria bacterium
TGCGGTCGCCAAAAAGAAATTCGATAAATAAGTAATACCCCCACTATTGACCGAAGCACAACAGCAATAGTAAAACTTGTAAGAGAAAAGTGCAGAAGAGCTAAAATAATTACGGTAATGTAAAAAATACTATTTTCAATTATTTGAACAAAAACAATCTTTTGAAATTGAATTTGTCTTTCAAGAAAAATAGAAGGAATAGTTTTTAAAGAAGATAAGAAAAAGGATAATAAAAGAGCCCAGTATAAATAAACACCTTCTTTTGGCAATTGATAAAAATTGACAATAAAAGAAGTCCCAAAGTAACCTAAACTAATAAGAGTAATTATTAACAATTGTTGAATAGTAAAGGTAGTTTTGATATCATCATTACTAACTTCTTTTTTTTGAACAAGTGATGCGGCTAAACCAATGTCAGAAAAATAATTAAAAATAGAAATAATAGAAAGAACAGTGAAATAAATACCAAAAATTTTTGGCGTCAGAAGAATGGTTAAAACCAAATTGGCAATTAAACCCAAAAAAGCAGAATAACCCGATTGAAAAAAGAGAGAAAGCGTAGAAATAAGCGTATTTTTTTTTAAATTTTCCACTTGTTTAAAATTTAATTCGGCGTTGATTTAATAATTTTTTATTAAGCAAAAACAAATAAAAAATTGTTACGAATGTTACCATGTTAGCTGTTTTTTGAATTAATGTTTGTTCATATTTTACCGTTAACGTAGATTGGCCTTTAACCTTAATTATTGGTCTACCTAAAGGATCAAATTTTTGGGGAAAAATTTCTTGTTGATCAATAAAGATTCTCCAATAAGGTAGATAAGAAATATTGATAATTATATCACCCCCTTGCTCTATTTTTGATTTTTTATAAAAATAATCATTGGCGATTATTTTCGGTTTTTTTTGATTTAGATAATAAACAAAAGATTGATTGTTTAATTTGTTATCAATAAGATATTCTCTGTCTTTTTTTGGTTCATGCTTAAGCCAAGTTTGATAATCAACAGTTTTTGGCAGATATTCGGCTATTTTATAGGCAACCTTGTTTAGTATATATTTTTCCTCTAAAAATTCATTATTAAATATTTCGTTTGGTAATTTATATTTCGTAAAAAATTTGGCGTTATAAGAGACAATAATTAGAGAAATAACTAAAAGAATTATTTCGGCCTTTTTTACCTTTTTGGGCATTATTAGGGAAGCGGCAAGTAATGACATGCCAAAAACAGCAAAAGCTAAAAATCGCCAAGGAAACTGGAAAAAGCTAAGATAAGGGTTAAAAAATGATGAAGATATTGGATATGATAAATCGGTTGATAAATAAACAGAAATCAAAGTTAATATTATAAAGTAAATATAAGTTAAAGAATTTTTCTTTTTTTTAATAATCAAGTAAACCATAAATAACAATCCAATTCCTCCTAAAATTATCTGTGGTTTACCAATCATAAAAGACATACCGTCAATACAACCAGGATTTGATCCGCCGTATCCCCAAAAAGGCGTAGTCCATAATTGCCAAAGACATAAAAGATGAGAACTATAATTTGCATTTTTTGCGATTAATAAAACATGAGTTTGATTAATTTCAAGAATTGCAGGAATAAAAAAATAGGCGTTAAGAAGTAAAGCCAAAATTAGGGCAAAAAAATTTTTTGCTTTATTTTTTTGGATTAAGATAAAAACGATTAAAAGCGGTAAAAGGACAAATGAGAGAATATTGTGGACACTAAGCGATGCTCCTAAAATAATGATAGTTAAAATAAAAAATCTATTAATAGAGACAAAAATTGAATTTTTATATAAAACCCAAAAGGCTAAAGGTAGAAAAGCTAAGAACCAAACGGTTGCCAAGTTACCTCTAACAAATATTTCAACGGCCATCCATGGTGAGGAAACATACAAAAAAGAAGCCATTATTGATTGATAGAAACCAAAAAAAGACGAAGATAAAAGATACATCGAAATAAAAGCGACAATTAAGGCAAGAATAAAAGATATCTTGAGAGCATCAATGATGGAAAATCCTACAAGATGAAAGAAAGAAGTAATCCAATAGGCGGTGGGAGCATAATAATTAAAGACAGGATAACCAAGATTGAATGAAAACTGAGGAGCAATTCTTGGGGGAATTTGAAAATTTTTTAAATTTAAGACGAATTGATGAATCCGCGCTGGTTGAGTTTCATCATGAAAGTCAAAAAAATAATTATTAGTAGGTAAAATATGTTTTCCAAGAATAAAGATAATTGATATTATGGAAAAAAAAATTATTGTTTTTTTTATCTTACTCATTATTTAACTTATCAATTTGACACAATTTTTCTAATTCTTTATTTTGCTTGAATTTATCTTTTTAATAATTTTGCTAAAAATATTGATTCCCCTAAAAATTATTGCATGATAATCATAAAAAAATTTGTCTCTTATTAATTCAGCGGAGGGTAGAGGATTCGAACCTCTAAAGGCTATCCGCCCACCGGTTTTCGAGACCGGCGCATTACCATTCTGCCAACCCTCCATCTTTTAATCATTCTAATAACTACTATATTTTACAATCTTATCACTGTTTTTGGCGTTTCAAGTAAATTTGAAATTTCACCCTCAGTTGTTGTTATGATTGTTTGATATTTTTTTACCAGATTTAAGACTAATTTTTTATGATAAAAATCCAGTTCAGAAAAAATGTCATCTAAAAGAACAATTGGTCTCACTTTATTTTGCTTTAGACAATAATTTATCTCATTAATCTTAAGCCAAAACAAGGCAAGGCGTTGTTCACTGCGAGAACCATAAATATGAATGTTTTTTTCAAAAGAATCTGTAAGAAATATCTGAAAATCATCTCTTTGGGGACCAATTAAAGTTTTTTTTAAACTTAACTCTTCTTTAAACACTTCTAACAGCCTTTCTTGGGTAATTTCGTTCTTTAAATATTTAATAGTAAAAATTTTATCATCAATCTTGGCGAACTGATTAAGATAATTAATATAATTGTCTCTTTTTTCGGTTAAATATCTCCCCTGTTGAATCAGATACTCGTCCCAAAACTTTAATTCTTCTTTTAATTTTTCTAATTCTTGATTTTTCTCTAAAATCTTATTCCTTCGCCGCAATGCGTTTTCATAATTTAATAGGTGATTTTTATAATCAATATCATATTGGCTAATAAGTTTATCAAAATAAGACCGACGAGCTGATGGTGGACCAGTAATTATCTCCATCTGCTCAGGTGAAAAAAGGACAGTTTTAGGAAGAGATGTAGCGTATTGCCAATAACTTTTTTTAACTTTATCAAGATAAAATTTTTTTTCAATAACCCACTCTTTTTTTTCTAAAACAATCTTGAAATGAAAAATTTTATCTAACTCCCCAAAAATACCCTCTACCCAACCCTTATTTTCGCCTAATAAAATTAATTCTATCTCTTTTTCCTCTCGAAAACCACTGCCATTAATTAAAAAATATATACCCTCTAAAAGATTAGTCTTTCCCCTCGCATTTTCTCCAATAATAAGAGTGAAAAATGGATTAAAATAAAACGATTGCTTCTTAAAATTACGAAAGTGATAAAAGTAAATTTGCTTCAGTATCATAAGGCTAAATTATTTTATATTGATTTATTTTATAAATGATATAATATTTATAACACTTATGAAGAAAAAATCACTCATTTATAAGCGAGCGCTTCTTAAACTTTCAGGAGAAATTTTCAGTAGTGAAAAACGTCCTGTTGATTTTGATCAAGTAAATAAGGTTGCTTTAATTATTGAAAAAGTAAGAAAAAATACCGGTGTGGAATTAGCTATCGTCATTGGTGCCGGTAATATCATGAGAGGACGATTAACAGAGGGAACAGCCATTGACCACGCGGTTGCTGATCAGATTGGAATGATGGGAACAATTATTAATGCTTTAGCTCTTCAGGAAGGAATAGAAAGGTTGGGTAACAGCACCCGAGTAATGTCTGCTATACTTATTCCATCTGTTTGTGAGCTTTTTATTAGAAGACGAGCACTTCGTCATATTGAAAAAGGAAGAATCATAATTTTAGCTGGCGGAACAGGTAATCCTTATTTTACTACGGATTCAGCGGCTGCTTTGCGAGCAATTGAGCTTAAATGTGATGTTCTTCTTAAGGCATCAAACGTTGATGGCGTTTATGATAAAGATCCGAATAAATTTTCCGACGCTAAAAAACTAGATTTTATTAACTATCAGGAAGCCCTTGAAAAAGGAATTAAGGTAATGGATAATACTGCTTTTGCCTTATGTCAAGCAAGAAAAATGCCTATTGTTGTTTTTAATTTTAGTCAACCAGAAAATATTGAAAAAATCTTAAGAGGAGAAAAAATTGGCACTCTTGTCGCGGAGACAAACTTTTACTCATAAAAATAAAAAATCATATCAGTATTAGAATAATATTTTTATTTAATAATAATCGTCTTGATCAATGCTGAAGTTTTTTATTGTAAATAGTAATTAATTTTATAGCAAGATCGAGATGAAGATTAATCTCTTATTGATTAAAAATCTTTTTTTTCATATTCTCATATTCATATTTACTTTTTTATTAATTACTCATCTTTTATAAACAAAACAACTTAAGACTAATGATGTTACTCTCGAATAAAAACTATAAAAACCTTAAAGAATAATAGTTTTAGAAAATACTTTTTTAATTTAAAAGATTCAATTGAAGTTCCAGTGGCATATTAAAAAATACCTTCCCCCAAACCAAAAATTCTAACAATTAGTCGAACTAATAAATAAGAGACAATAAGTAAAACAAACCCAATGATACCTGTCGTTATTTTTGCTTGAGCGCTTTTTATTTTTTCCGCATTGCCTTGGGAACTAATAAAATCATAACCACCCCAAATGAAAACAAAAAAAAGAATAATTCCCGCTGCTGTTATAAAAAAGGGGAGAATTCTGTTGATTAAATCAGCGATATTATTGATTCCTTGAAGGGGTCCTTCAATAGGTTGTCCCCCGACCGTCATTCTTTGTGCTAAAAAAAATTTTTTCATAATTACCTAGCGCTCTCAGTTGTCTCAAGAGTTGAACTATCGGTAATTGATTCTGTGGGAAAAAGATTAATATTTAGTGAGGGAGAAGAAGTCTCGTTTTCTGTTAATGAAGGTAAATTGGTAGGAGATATTTTAATCTCAGAACTTTCTTTTTTTTCTTCGGGTGCGATGGTGACGGTTGGTATTAAGGGTATTTTGGGTGTTTCCTGTTTGGAGGTTTTAATTTGTTTTTGAATTAAAATAAAAAGCATTATTGCCAAAATAGCGGTGGTAATCGTTAATATAAGAAGCAAAATAGTATTCAGACGGTTTTCTCCCCCTTTTAATTTTTCGATATCAATAGGGGTAAAATTGTTTTCCATTTCAAGCGCTAGCAAAACTTATATTGGCTCTTTCTTTTCCCTGGTTAACTTGAGGTGGTTGATTGGAATAAGCGACAGATTTTGAATTTGGCGTTTTATATTCGTCTTCTTCTTTATTCTCTTTAACTACTTGCTGAACTTTTTTTGAGGCGCACTTGGGACAGATAACAGTGGCATTGTCGACTACCTCGGTTTGAAAATAGTTGGCACAGGTTTCACATAAATAATTGGAAATTTTTTCTTTTTTAATTTTTGAGACATCGACTAACTCAACTTTTTCTACATTAAAAACAAAACTGTCACCATCAAAATCAACAATAATTTGATTACCCATCTTCACTTTTCCCTCAATAATCATCGTGGAAATTGGATTTTCAATCAGTTTTTGTATCGCACGACGAAGCGGCCTGGCTCCATAAATAGGGTCAAAACCAGCACGGACAATTTCTTTAACAGCTGCCTCGGTATATAAAAATCCAATATTCTGCTCTTCAAGCAATTTACCTAATCCTTTAAGTTGTAAATTAACAATTGCCATCATGTGATTGAATCGTAAGGGCTCAAAAATGACTATCTCATCAAAACGATTAATCAACTCTGGTCGAAAAAATTTACGCAGCTCCGTCATCACTTTTTCCTTAATCATCTCATAACGTTTTTTATCTATCTCGCTCTCCACCTTATTCTTTTCCTCAATCTCTTTTTCCAAAGGAAATTCCTCGCCGAAATATTCTTTTAAAGTTTTAGTTTGCCACTTATTGTCATTAAACTTTCTTATCCATACATTATCTCCAACAATAATCACCTCATCTCCTACTGGAGAAAAAAGGTGAATGTCCCAGTGACTTATCGGAAAAGCTCCTTTCTCGATTGTTTGACCAAAAAAATAATCTTTTAAACAACCCGTCTCCCAATCCTTCCCTTCTCCTTTCCTTCGCCAAAATCTATCTCGATAAGAAATAATTTCAATCTCATCGGGCGAAATAGCGTGAGTTTTAAGTTTAATGGTGGGTAATTGCTCCTCTGGCGCATCTGGCAAAGCATTAATGACGAGGTTGTCTTTAAATAACTCAATTAAGTTAGTTTTTCTCCAGATTTTAGCCGTGGTTGATGTTCGATAAAAAACCTCACTTCCTTTCGTAATTGTTTCCACTCCTTTTGGTGAAATTACATGGGTATCAAAACCTTGGATAGGAAATTCTGTTTTTGTTATTTCTCCGTCTTTTTTCTCCTCCTTAATTTCTTGTCCAGCAAAATAATCAAGAAGCATCCCTTGCTGCCATCCTAATTCCTCTGATTTTTTGCCGTTGTCGTTGTCTATGTTTGTCTTAATCATCCTCTCAAAATATTTATTACCAATGGTTAATATCTCCCGACCACGAGGAGAAATGGTATAAGTTGATAGCATTGGGGGTTCCTCAATTTCTATTTTCCCTCTTTTTAAAAGCTCATCTTGGATAACCACTGTACCAATATTGGAAGTGCAAATGACTACCGTATTTTTAAAAGAAATAACATGTCCTTTATTGTCAGTTAGTCGACCATCATCTAAAATCTGAAGTAGAATGTTGAAAATATCCGGATGGGCCTTCTCTACCTCATCAAACAAAACCACACTGTATGGCCGCCGTCGGACCGCCTCTGTTAATTTTCCTCCCTCCTCATAGCCTACATAACCTGGTGGCGCTCCCAAAAGTTTTGCCACTTCATGTTTTTCCATATACTCTGTCATATCAAAACGAATAACCGCCTCTTCTTGTCCGAAGAGAACATCAGCTAAAGTTTTTGCCAGCTCGGTTTTCCCCACACCCGTTGGTCCTAAAAAAACAAAACTGCCAATTGGGCGTTGAGTTGATTTTAACCCAGCCCGACTACGACGAATTGCTTGAGCTACTACGCTTACCGCCGCCTCTTGATTAATCAATCTTTGATGCATTATCTTCTCTAGATTAGCTAAACGCTCTACTTCCGATGAAGTAATTTTAGAAACAGGAATTCCTGTCCAACGAGAGACAATATCTTTAATAATATCAACGGTAACACTGGTTGTTGCTTGTCCTTTTTTCCATTCATAATCACTTTTTTTCTCCTTTAATTTCACTTGAAGATCGTCTATCTTTGATCGAAGAATTCGTGCTTTAACTCTATCGGCTCTTTTTTCTGATTCAACCAACTCTTGGGATAACTGACTTATTCTTTCTTCTAAAGACTTAATTTCTTCTGGTAAAGATATTAGAGGTAAACGAACCGCTGAAGCTGCCTCATCAATCAAATCCACCGCTTTATCCGGTAAAAATCTATCGCCTACATATCGTTTAGAAAACTTCACCGCCGCTTCAATCACTTCTTGAGGAATTACTACTCGATGAAAAGCCTCATATTTATCTTTAAGCGCCTGAAGCATTTTTATTGCCTGCTCTTCTGTAGGTTCAGGAACAAAAACCGGTTGAAAACGACGTTCTAAGGCAGGATCTTTTTCAATATATTTACGATATTCGGTTAAAGTAGTAGCACCAATCATCTGAAGTTCTCCTCTCGCTAAGGCCGGTTTTAAAAAATTGGAGGCGTCAAGTGAGCTATCTCCAGAAGCACCAGCCCCTACAATATTATGTATCTCATCAACAAAAAGAATTATTTGTCCTTGAGAAACCTTTATCTGTTCAATTAAATCTTTCATTCGCTCTTCAAACTCCCCTCTATGAGAAGCCCCGGCGATAATACTCATCAAATCAAGTTGAAGAATTTTTTTGTTAAGAAGCGGTTCTGGCACTGATTTAGCAATGATTTTTTGGGCCAATCCCTCAACAATGGCGGTTTTTCCCACTCCTGCCTCTCCCACTAATGTCGGATTATTTTTAGTCCGCCTAGATAAAATATGAATTACTCTTTCAATTACATCTGATCTCTCAACCACCGGATCTAAAACTCCTTCCGCTGCCTTGGCTGTTAAATCAATAGTAAATTGTTCTAGAGTATTTTTCTTTTTTCCGGCTCCTTTTTCTTGCGCTTCTAGACCTTCCTTTTTACCGGTAATTTTTTTGTTTAGATCTTCTTTTTTTAAACCTAATTTTGCTAAAATTCGCGCTCCGGCTCCTTCGCCTTCTTCGTATAAAGCTAGTAAAAGATGTTCTGGAGAAATAAATTCAAAACCCATTTTCCTCGCAATAATCAAAGAATTATCAATTATCCTTTTTACCCGAGGAGATATTTGAGGAGTTTTATCAACAGTTCCCCTTTTGTATATTTTATTTAATTCATCCTCAACTATCTGAGGTTGAATCTTTACCTCAATTAAAAAATTATAAATTTCTGAATCAGAAAGAAGACCATGCAAAAGATGTTCGCTATCTATATATTCATTTTTTAAATCTTTCGCTTTTTTTTGGGCTGAAAAAATAACTCGGTTAGAACGTTGAGTCAAATGCGTCATTATATCTAAAATCTCATGTTTTTTTTGCTCATTAAAAGATTGAGGAGGAGACGAGATAGTTGTTGGCGGTGTCCCAATACCTGAATATGGTTGTTTACCTGATGGTGTTGATCCAATTCCAGAATAAGCAACTTGATTTGTTGATATTGTTTGAGCTAAACTACCTCTCTGATTCCCTTTTTGATCACTGCTTGAATTCCCGACTGGTTTTTTTGTAAAATTAAAAAATATTCCCATTCTTTTTTCATTATGAAAAAAATTTATATCATTGTCAACATTATTATTTTTTTTATCTTTTTTTTTTCCTTTAATCGTCCTCTTTTCGCTCAGTCTTTAAACAATAATCTTCAACCAGTTGTTACTCAACCATTAAACAATAATTTTCAACCAATTATTGAATTACTACAAATTATTGCTTCTTTTCTTGATCCTAGTACTAATCAACAATTATCTCCTTCCACTACTCACGATCCCTCGAATAAAACTATCACTCCATTTAATAACGTTTTACCTCCCCAAACAGATGAACAATTAGTAAATAAAAGTTTTATTTACTATCCTCAATGTAGTAGTAGTTTTGATAATTATCCTTTACCGAAAGGCTGTACAATCTGCGCGGCGGGTTGTGGACCAACTACGGTAGCTATGATTATTGCTTCTTTAGTTAATAAAAATGTTAATCCAATAACTATTGTCAATTATTATGGACAAAAAGGGTATTATCTAGGATGTGCCGGATCAAGAGCTTCTGATGCTAGAAATGTCCTCTCTGCTTATGGTTTAAAAATTACTGATTATCTTACTTACTCGGCTCAAACTGTTGATCAAGTTGCTTCAGACTTTAAGGGCTATTTAAAAGCTGGGTGGACTCTTTTTGCCTTAGCAAATTATTGTAATGGCGGATGTGGTCATTTTTTTTGGATCGTTGATTTAGACGACAATAACAATGTTTGGGCATATGATCCTTATTACGGAAGGAAAGAAGCACCGCCAATTAATGAAAATCGTTATTATCCTTTTCCTCGCTATCGATTAGCTTTTGGGGTTAAAAAATGATATTATTTTTAATATAAACTCTATGTATCCACCTAATATAAAAATCTATCTTGGTTTAGGAATAATTTTATTGGTGCTTTTTATTCTTGTTATTATCTTACCATTTGGTGAAAAATCAACTCCGCGTAATAATCTGCCAACTAATATTACGTCAACACCCATTTATTCCTCTCCCTATCAAAATAATAAACCAACAAAAATTCAATCAAACATATCACCAGTCAATATTATTTCCCCCACAATTATTATTCCTCCCACCGGTTTTACCGGTGTTAAAGAAGAAGATTTGCCTTATGAAATTAAAACCCTTTCAGAACAAAAGCAATTATTAAAAAGCAAACTTCCGATAACTGATAATTTTTTTTCTATTGAATTTAATTATGAGGAGGATAAATTTATTGTTAAGTTAAACGAACCAAAAGGTGAAGCGAAAGTTGCCTTTGAAGACTGGCTTAAAAAAAATTATCCCGCCATCCCCTGGAATCGATTTATTTTTCAATAATTGACTTCCTTTAATTTTTTGTTACTATTAAATTATGGCTTTATTTTGTCTTCATTATCTTAAAAAGGGCCTGAATATTGCTAAAAAAATTTTCTTAGTCTTTCTTGTTTATTTTGTTGTTATGTCTCTTTTTTTCTATTTTATTAATAAAAATAAACCAAGAATTGCCTATGATCCAGTTAAAAAAAACCGGGAGGAAATTTATAAGGTGATAAATGATAAAAAATTAAATTCTAGTGAAGAAGGAAAACTAACTATTGCCCTTTACCGAGCCATGATGTGTGGCATGGTAGGTGAGGCTTGCACCAGTAACCCTGATGATGGTGATAAAAATTTCAACAAAAGTCTTTTTGGCTTTGTAAGTACCCTAATCGTTTTACCCTACGTTAATCCACCTGCCTCAGGTTTATATTGGGCTTACGATGGTTTGCAAAATGCCGGTCTTATCCCTAAAACTTATGCCGCCGAAGGCATTGGTTTTGCCGCTTTAAAACCGTTTAGTAATATCTGGAAACTCTTTCGCGATGTTTCTTATATGTTTGTTGTTTTAGTCCTTATTACCATCGGTTTTATGATAATGTTTCGGATGAAATTAAACCCCCAAACAGTAATTACCGTTGAAAACGCCCTACCAAAAATTGTTATTTCTCTTTTATTAATCACTTTCTCCTTCCCTATTGCCGGCTTTATGATTGATTTGATGTATATCAGTATTGGTGTTATTGCGGTTTTTTTTAGTAGACTCGCTGGTATCCCTGAACTATTCAATACTCCTCAAAAAATTTTAGAAAACTTTTATTTTGAAAAAAATATAAAATTATGGAATTTGATTATTCCTTTTGATTTGGCTTTTAATATCGTTCCTTTTAATGCCGATCTTTTTCAATTAACAGGTTCTATTTTTGGAATCTTACCTGAAACAATAAAAAATATTATCAATACTATTACTTTACTAGTCTTCCCTCCGCATAAAATTCTTTATTTAATCACTTCTAAAGCAAGAGCTGTAGGACCCGAAGCGGCGGTTCGTGCAGTGGGTCATGCCATACTTGAAAGATTCAATCCTATAGAAAAAAATTTAGAGAGAGCCGGATCAGGAACACCAATGTTATCTATAATTATAGGTTTATTGTTATTAGTTTTAGATTTAATTTTTTTCCAAATAATATATTCTAGTGCTGGTCTTATTATAATATTTCTTGTTTTATGGGCTACATTAATTTATTTATTTTTAAGAATTTTTTTTGTTTTGCTTTATTCATATCTTCAGGTTATCCTTCTTATTTTTTTTGCTCCATTAATCTTATTAGCAGAAATGATCCCTGGCAAATCAACTTTCTCTTTATGGATTAAAAACTTGATTATCAATTTATCAACTTGGCCAATATTAATTGTTTTACTTCTTATTAATGCCACCTTAATGAATCAAAGCGTTAATTCGACGGCTTTTTGGCAACCGCCATTTTTAATGGCGATTAATAACCAATATATCAGTGTAATTATTTCTATGGGGATTCTTTTTATGATTCCTGAATTAATTAAAGCTATAAAAGATCTTTTTGGCGTTAAACCTCTTCCGTTAGGATTAAATTTAGGTGCCTTTACTGCCGGAGCGGGATCAATTATTGGAGGAGGAGCTGGATTACTTTCTCAATTTTACACTCCCTACCAATTTTTATTCGGCGCTGATGGAATTTTTAGAAAAAGGAAGTTACCAAATGATGCCCAAGAGTTTTATAACACAACTGCTACAATTGCAGAATCTCCGGCAGGCGATCCTGGAATAAGGCCTCCTCAGAAGGGTTAAGATTAATTATAAATTATTATTTTTATTATTTAAGCTTTATTATTTTTACTTTAACAAATAGTGCCTTTTCCTAATCAACTTTTTACCTCCCAAACCCCGGTATCCTTAAAATATCAACCCCAATAACTTTTAAAATAAAAACAGAAAAAATTATTAACATCAAACCCACAATGCACGACGTTAAAAGTTCTTGTGCTTTTTTGATTTTTTCCGGATTTCCTTGAGATAGCTGCAATTGAAAAGCGGAATAAATAATACAAATTAAGGCAATAAATCCCGCTAACCCTATTAAAGTGCCAAAAATATTTTTTTCAAAAAATTCCTGCCAATCGCCAAAATAAACACAACCGATACCTGAATAGTAGCCACCATTTGAAAAACAATTAGAACAATTTAAAAATTCATTTGATTGCAGTTTTTCTCTAGCGGTTCCTTGAATATATTTATTACAAAACCAATCGCTTATTTTATTTAAATTTTTTTTGTTGGGGTCAACACAAACACAACCAGAGGGTCTAATTTCAGGTTCAAGCCCTGGATCGCAAAGACTAAAATTACCCAACTCTTTTGTTAATTCATCAATATTTAAAAACTCATTAACCGATTTCTTAGCAGAATCAAATAAATCACTCATGCAAAACGGTTGTAAAATAAGAAGATTTATACAGCCCCATTTATTTGAGTTTAATTGATCATCGGGAGCGCTAAATCTTGGAAGCGAAATATTATTTAAAATTTGATCTGAAGTAATATTTTTACAAGGGTTATTCAAACTTCCTAGCGCTGAAGTTGAGACTAGTTCTTGAGCAAGTGTTTTTTTTTGAAAAAATAAAAAAATAAATACAAAAATAAGGAAAATAAACAATTTTTTCTTCATATTTTTATTTTATACTATTTTTTTTGTTCAAAAGCTTCCTTAAATGCCTTTTGAATTAACATCACTAAAATTATAATCAAAGCTATCGGGAGAAGAGTATTAACCGCATCCCACAATTTATGAATAAATTCTCCTCCGGCCATTTTTTTCAAAGTAGCAGAATAAATAGTAAAATCTTTTTTCCTTACTTTTGGTAATCTAATTTTTATTTCTCTTCCAAAAAATTTAACCGGTACTATCTCTCCTCTTTCATCTTTTCTTCCTAATTTTTTTCCTAACAATTTTGACAAATCAATTTCCTCCGGTAAAGGTAACGGTTTACCAAAAATTTTTATTGTTATTGGTTCATAGCTTGGTTCTTTGTGTAATTCATAGGGTTCTTTTTCCAAAACGCCTGCCTGTTCTAAAGCAAAAACAAACCTGCCAATATCTCTTGAATCCCATTCCCAAACCCGGCCTGGTGCACCAGCAAACTCGGCGGCAATGGAATTTTTTAATCCCAATCCAACCAACCCTCCTAATGGTTTAGCAAAAGTGTCTTTTTTAAAATAGGCAATAGTTAAATAGGCAAAATAACAGGCAATTTCGTTAGCGTACTCTTTTCCATGAAAGCTTGTTAGGGTTACTTTTATCTCTTTTATAAAATTCACAATTTCACTTAAATCTTTTTTCCCAGAAATTGCCATTGACGAAAGTAATGATAAAAACTTTCCATAAGCCGGTGTTAAAACTTTATCAACAGTTGCTGTATCCCCCAAAACCCTTTTAATTGTTGTCACTCCTGAAGATTTTAAGGTTAAATAACGATAATCAGTTTCTTCGGGAGCTAAAGCAAAAGGAATGGTTGATCTTCCTCCCTTAATTTTTTCAAGCCATTGGCGGTATTTATTTTTTCCCTCACCTTTAAGATTAAAATATTGCCTAAATTGAGTTAATAATCTTTTAACATTGTCAATTCGCTTCTCCTCAGTTATACCTGAATTTCTCAAATATTGTTCAACTACACTCTCATCTAATACATATTCGCCAACTACACCAATATCTTTACCCTCTAGTTCTCTCTGTCTCATTTCTTGAGATAAAGCCTGCCTTAATGCTGTTTGAGCCACCACTAAGTCTTTAACAGCTTGATCCATCGTGGCCATATCAAAACCAAGGCGAACGCGTAAAATCTCCCAGATTCTTTGACCATCACTAAATCTAGTTCGTTCTTCGGTAATAATTTTTGCGGGTAAACGATCCACTAATAGTTCAACCATTATTCCCAGGTAGATAGTGTCAGGATCATTTCTTAACGATGTTATAAACTCATCTTTGGTGTCAAACAATCTTCTAAAATACTTATTATAAATATAGCTTCTAAAACCTTCATTAACTTCTAAATTTTTTAAAAAATCCTTTTTATTATTAGAGTGAAAATGGAGTAATGGTTCAAAACCAACATTTTCTAATCTTCGCCATTTCTCAGGAAAATCTAACTCAACAAGTTTTCCTTCGCGTACATCAAAAAATAATCCTTTATAAGCCTCACCCCAACGCCAACCACCACGAGTAGCAAAACTTCCAATTCGTCCAGGGTTTCTAATATCAAATAAAGTTAAGTGTCCTTTTTTAAGTCCAGCTGTTCTTCCTTCAAAAAATCTACGCTGAAAGTTTTCAATATCTCTTACAACAGTATTATGATCCCATATTCCAATTCGCCATCTTTCAACTAATTTAGGATCGGGAATAGGCAAAAAACCAATTGGTCCACCAACTGTTCCTTCTGCCAACCAGCGCAAATACCCTCTTATAAAAGGATTTAAAACCCCGGTTACTACCGTATCAGAAAGCCACTCTCCTAAATAAGTTGGCTCGATTCTTCCTCCTTTTTCTGTACTTTTAAGTTTAAAATTAGGGTCAGCATTAGCAATTGTTTCAGGCTCAGTTAAAAGAATCGCCATCGTTACTCCTTGAGCTATAGAAAATGCGTTATTGATCTGATATTCATTTTTTACTCCTTTATATTTTTTCTTTAAAATATCAAGTGTTTGCCTCTCTAAATCATTCAAACCATCATCGCCACCAACAAAAAGGGACGGCTCAAGAATCCAATCATGTTTTGCTAACTCTGCCTGAAGCAAACCAGTATAAATGTTTAAGGCATCTTGATAAACTTCTGAGTGAGGTAAAAAAGGAATAGTATCGAAATCAGACGTGGTCATAATCTTATTGGCATAACCAGCTAGTTGAGCCCATAGACTTTGATCTCCGCCTGAAGGAAAGCGAAAAACAAGCCTAGCATTATGAGTAAACTCACGTAATTCTCTAATATGAGCAATTTCCAAATTTAAAAGCATAAAAAAATCCGCAGTTGAGATTTTTTTTGGTTTTTTAAGAGGATCAATAAAAGGAATAACAATTTCTTTTCCCGCGACATCTTTTTGGACTTCTTTTCTTTGAGAAAATCTGGCAAAAAAGGAAAATCCGTTTAGATCTTTTCTTTCTGACAGAACTCTTCCCAAAAGCTGAATTCTTGTGGAAATTATATTATAAGCACTTTGTAAGCTTTGAAAATAACCAATTGACTCAACTTCATGAAAAGACATTCTCCGATAACTAGGATCGGCATCAGTTTTGTTATATAACTCTGATACTAAATCGACTATAGCATGCTCAATATATTCGGATAATTCTATATTAACAATATCAAGTTCTTCTTTTGTTAAATCTCTTCCAAGCTGATGTTTTTTTTCCTCTATTATTCTCTCCTGATGTTTTTTTAGATATTTAATAAAATTCTCTGGCGATAAAATCGCTTGCATCGTTTCTTTTATTTCTGGTCGATCTAATGGTAAATTAGCTTTTAATTCTGGAGGAATTCCAAAATCTTCCTCACTCAAATCATCTTCTTTAAGATTAAAGTAATTTTCAAACTCTGCATCAGAAATAGATAAAATATTGTCTTCTTTAATTGCTTTTCTAAGGGATTCTTTTATTACTCTTGCGGCAATAGGATTACTTTTTTCAATTTCTTTAAATCTCTCGATTAATAGAGGATTAATTTTTCCGGTAGTAGAATCAACAATCTCCTTTTCTCCTAATAAAAAGTCGCCAAAATAAAATAAAATTGAGGAGGCGGTTGAGGGAGTAAAGTCTATTTTTTGTTCAGCTATTTTTTTCAAAAGAATTGCTCCTTCTCTATTTTTGGAAATGTATTCCGGCTCTAAACCGCTTCTAACTGCCTCAATTAGTCTGGTAAAATTAGCTAAAACTTGTTTTCCTTCTTCTTGCTTTCTAGGCATTCTTAAACCACCTCTTTCCATTTTCTTTTCCTCTTCAATAAATTCCTCGGCTGATGTTTTTTTCTTTTCAGCTTCCTCTCTTAGCCTTTCTCCTAATTTTTTTCTTTCCTCTTGATCTCTTGTTTTTTTCAGTAATTCATGTATCTCTTTTTTTACTGCTTCAATAACTTCAGTGATTGGGTCAATCGATGAACCAATCCCCCTCTCTTTATTTTCCATCGTTTTTGGCAGTAATCATTCTAATAAAATCATTTTAACTAAAGAAGAAAAAAGAAGCAAGATTATTACCTTGTTGACTGATTGTTTTTAATATCAACCACCAATCGCCTATCACGACCCTCACCTATTGAATAAGTAGTTAATTCCGGATAGTTTTTGGTAATATATTCATGAACTATTTTTCGCTCATAAGAAGAAAGACCGCGAATATAACTGGCTTCTTTCGAAGTCTGAGTTTTTTGAGCGTATTGAGCCGCTAAAGTCTCCAAACGGGCTTTTTGTTTTTCTTGATAATCATTAACATTGACTAAAAGATTAACCGACTCGTTAAATTTTTTATAAAGAATTACCTCAAAAATCTTCTGAAGAGCGCGGATTGTCTCCCCATATCGTCCAATTACTGTTGGGGCCTCATTTGGAGTTTTAATAATAATGTGAAAAACACCTTCCTCTTCCTTAACTTCCACTTCAAATTGGTTAATTAATTTTGTTAATAACTCTTCCGCCTCCAATTTAATTATCTTAAGTTTGTTCATATAAATAAGTTAAAAATTAAAACATTTAACTTGCCCTTTTTGAAAAATTTTTAATAACTTTTAGATTTCCATTTTTAACTTTCAATTGTTTATATTGTCTATATTGCATTATACTAAACAACGAGAAGATATTCCAATATAACGATAATCCCACCGGTAAAGTATAGGAAAACCATCCAATCATTATGGGGAAAAGAAATTTCATCTGTGTATTCATCGCCTTTTGGAATTCATCTTTAATTTGCTCCTTATCTTCTTTTTGAGATAAAGAGGTGTTGCTTTGTTCTTCTTCTGACTGTTTCTTTACCGATTCTTGAGACATCATTGTTTTTGTCTGAAGATATTGCAATATTACTGTTATGATAGGAATAAGATAATAGTACCATTTGTCTGCTTTAGCCGGTGTCACCGCCAAGTTGAAGCCAAAAAACCATGGGTCAATTGATTGAATCCGTAATAAAGGAGTATACAAAACATTATTTATTTGATTAATAATTCTAGCTTCATCCCCATTAAATAAAAACAAAGAGAGAGTATTATACAGAGCAATAAAGATTGGGATTTGGATAATCATAAAAAGACAGCCGGCGGCAGGATTTATGCCGGCTTGTTTATAAAGTCTCATTTGTTCTTCCTGAAGTTTTTTTTTATCGTTTTTGTGTTTGCGCGATAATTTATCAAGGTGGGGCTTAAGTTCTTGGATTTTTTTAGCTGTCTCCAGCTGTTGTTTAAAAAAAGGGTGAAGTGATAATCTTACTAAGATAGTCAAACCAATAATGGAAAAACCAAAAGCACCGGGGATTTTAATAAAAAGAAATGCTTTGTAAAGAAACACTAAAATATTCAGAATCGGAAACACAAAAACCGTGTTAAAAAAATTAGGCTCAAGCATTTAAAAATTTCTAATTGCTAATCGCTATAATTCTCTTTAAATCTAAATAATTATCACTATGACTTAGAAATTAACTTAATTAGGTTAATTTATTGTTATATAGCTAACCTTTTTCTTCCCTTTGCTCTTCTTCTTTTAATTACTCTTCTCCCATCGTGAGTGGACATCCTTTTTAAGAAACCATGCTTCCTTTGCCTTTTTTTCTTTTTTGGTTGCCAAGTTCTCTTCATGACTTTCTAATGACTTTCTAAATTTTACAAATTTTTAATCTCTCCTTTAAAATTGAACTTTTTTCTCCCTCAAATATTTTCCAAATCGCCTCCGTCACGAACGGTGCAAAAGGATGAAGCATTTTTAGATTTTCAAAATAAACCTCCTTTAAGCTTTCAAGAGCTTTAATATTACCATCTCTTAAGCTTTCTTTCAACTCCTCAATATAATAATCAGCCAATCGATGCCACAAAAAATCATAAACTAATCCTAATGCCTGAGAAAAACGATAACTATTCATTAACTTTAAATATTTTTCTTTTTCTTGTTTAAATTCCTTTTCTAATTCTTTTAATATTTTTGATATTTTATTGGTATTTTGGATTTTTGATGTTTGATGTTTGATTTCGCGATTTATATAGATAAACCGCCCTATATTCCAAACTTTATTAACAAAATTTCTCATGCCAATAATTTTTTCTTCCGATAAAGATTGATCGTTGCCCTCTTTAGTACCAAAAATTAGGGCGGTTCGAAGAGCATCGGCTCCGTATTTATCAATCATTTCCATGGGGCTAATCACATTGCCTTTACTTTTACTCATTTTTCGACCATATTTATCACGAACTAAACCATGAAGAAAAACATTTTTAAAAGGTACCCTGCCTGTATAAAAAATCCCCAACATAATCATCCGCGCCACCCACCATGGTAAGATATCATAACCGGTCTCCATCACCGAGGTAGGATAAAAATAGTTAAAAAAATCGTTCACATTTTTTTGACTGGGGGCAAGATTGCTTAAAACAGGCTTTTTGACACTCAACGTCAACAATGTCGCGTATGGCCATTGTCCTGAGGAAAACCAAGTGTCAAAAGTATCCTTCTCTTGAGTGAAATTTGATCCTTGACAGAAAGGGCATTTCTTTGGTTCATCAACAGAAATAAACCATTTTTGACAAAGATTACAATAATAAGCAGGGATTTGAATCCCCCAAACAATTTGTCTTGAGATATTCCAGTCGTGAAAATTATCCAGCCACCAAAGAAGAATTTTTTTAAATCTTTTTGGATAAATTTTGATTTCATTCTTATTAATTTTTTTCTTAGCTTTTAAAGCTAATGGTTTAATCTTAACAAACCACTGCTTCATCGGCAGAGGCTCAATTACCCCATCACATTTATAACAATGACCAACGCGATGACGATAATTTTTTTCTTTTATTAAAAGGGCCTCTTTTTTTAACAATAGTAAAATTTTTTCTCGGGCTTGACTGATAGTTAAACCTTGAAACGCTTCCCCGGCAAAAACCGTCATCTTACCATTAGTATCAATTACTTGCCGATATAAAACTGAATCAATTTTTTGGCGTTTGGCAATTTGCCAATCCTTTGGATCATGACAAGGGGTTACTTTAACAGCCCCTGTGCCGAAATGAGGGTCAACTAAATTATCAGTAATAATAGGAATTTTTTTTTCCACAATCGGTAAAATAACGGTTTGGTTAACTAAACTTTTATATCGTTTATCTTTCGGGTTAACCGCCACAGCTACATCTCCCAACATGGTTTCCGGACGAGTCGTGGCTACAATTACTCCGCCTTTTTTCTTGTTGATAAAATCAAAAGGATATAGAATGTACCATAATTTTCCCTCTTTTTCTTTGTAGACAACTTCTAAATCAGAAAAAGATGTTCCGCAATTGACGCAATAATTAACGATAGCTTCATCATGATAGACTAAACCCTTATCAAAAAGCCTTTTAAATGTTTCTTTAACAATTCTGACGATATCCTCATCTAAGGTAAATTTCTTTTTCTCCCAATCCAAAGCAAATCCCAATCGTCTTAATTGGTTCTCCATATTGATCCTGTTTTTCATAACAAAATCCCAAATCATTTGATAAAGAGTAACACGGTCATAATCGAACCGGCTTTGCCCCTCCTTTTGGAGTTGTTTCTCAAAAACATACTGAGTTTCAAATCCGGCATGATCTGCTCCCGGCAACCACAAAACCTCTTCTCCTAAAAGCTTATGGTAACGAATCATAACATCCTCATAAACATACATGGCATGACCCAAATGAAGATCGGCGTTAGCGTTGGGAGGAGGAAGAATGATAGAGAATGGTTTTTTCTTTTTATCAACTTTCGCTTCAAACAATTTATTTTCTTCCCAAAATTGGTATATTAATCTCTCTATTTTTTGGGGTTGGAATTTAGATTCCATTGACAATAAATTAATTTTTAAGTTTTTTGATGTTATTTATTATATAATAAAAAAATTATGAATTGGCTCATGATTTCGCTATCTTGGTATTTATTAATTTTTATTATAGGAATAATATTTTTACCACTAACTGTAAAAATATTTAACCGATTTCCTCGTGACTTTGGTTATCCTTTTGCCAAAGTGTTGGCGATTATTTTCATTAGCTATACTGCTTATGTTTTAGGAAGAATTAAACTGGTTCCCTTTACCCAATTTAGTCTTTTAACCATTCTAGCTTTTTTTATAATTATTAACGGGTTTGTTTTTTACAAAAAAAAATCTCGGCAATTACTCAATCTCTCAATTTCCCAATCTTCTTTTATTTTTTTTGAAGAGCTTCTTTTTCTTAGTTCATTTTTACTCTGGACGTTCATCCGTGGCCAAGAACCCTCAATCCGCTCTCTGGAAAAATTTATGGATTTTGGTTTTATCAATTCCATTCTGCGCTCTCAATTTTTTCCGCCGGCTGATATCTGGTACTCGGGTTTTCCTATTAACTACTATTATTTTGGTCACTTAGCCGGCTCGGTTCTTATTAAGTTAATTAATATTAAACCCGCTATTGGCTATAACCTTATTCTTGCTAGTATATTCGCTTTAGCCATTACGCAAGTTTTTTCTTTAGTGACTAACATTATTACTATCACTTCAAAAAAGATATCTTTTATAAAGACTATCTTTTTGGGTTTAATCGGCGCTTTTATTGTTAATCTAGGCGGCAACCTTCACACTATTTATATTTTTACCACCGGCTACCCGAATGAAAATCCTCTTCCTTTTTGGCAAATTTTATCAGGTTTTAACCCGGAAAAATACTGGTATCCCAATGCGACTCGTTTTATTCCTAATACCATTCATGAATTTCCTTCTTATTCTTATGTAGTGGCTGATCTTCATGGGCATGTGTTCGATATTCCCTTTGTCCTTTTAACTTTAGGAATCCTTCTTGCTTATTTCATTTCCTTCAGAAATAATCAAAACAACAGATATAAGCAGAATCAAAAATATATCGCAAAAATCAAAAATAGTTTAAATTGGAAAGCCATAGTGAATAATGGTCAATTTTTAATAATGGTTTTTTTGGGGTTTTTGGTCGCTGTTCATTATATGACTAATGCTTTTGATGGTCCTATTTATTTCTTATTAGCTTTGGTGGGTATCTTTTTTATTTATCGTTTTTCCTTCAAGTCTCTTTATTTATTGTCTATTATCTTTTTTTCATTTTTGATTTTTTCTCTGCCTTTTTCCTCCCATTTTAAACCTTTTATTTCTGGTATCGGAGTTAATTGCGGCGCTGAAATTTTGTCTTACAGTGGTAAACTTGGTCCTTTTCTTTTTGAAAAAGGCAATTGTCAGATTTCTCCTTTCTGGATGCTTTTTGTTCTCTGGGGATTTTTTTGGATTAATTTTTTACTTTTTATTTTTATCAATCGCCTCAAACAACCCATATCAACTAACCAGGTTCAAATATCTAACTTTATTCTCATCTTGTTCTTTTTAGGTACTATTCTTGTTCTTATTCCTGAGTTCTTTTACATTAAAGATATCTATCCCACCCACTTCCGTGCCAATACGATGTTCAAACTTGGTTATCAGGCTTTTATTATGATGGGAATTGCCTCCACTTATGTCCTTTTCTTAATAAAAAACTCTAAAAAAATATTTTTTCTTATTATTTATGCGTTGTTATTTTCTTTAATTTGTCTCTATCCCTTTTTTTCCATTCCCTCCTATTATGGTTCTCTAAACCAACCAATTGATTTAGATGGTTCAAATTGGCTTAAAAATAGCTATCCTGAAGATAAAGAGATTATTGACTGGTTAAACAAAAATGAGAAAAACCAACCGGTTATTCTTGAAGCACAAGGAGATTCTTATACAGACTACGAACGAATATCAGCGATGACCGGCTTACCAACGGTTGCTGGTTGGTGGGTGCATGAATGGTTATGGCGAGGATCCTCTGATGTTATTGCTAAAAGAATTCCTGATGTAGTAACTATTTATGAGTCAGAAGATTTAGAAAAAACTCGTCAATTAATTAAAAAATATCAGATAAAATATATCATCGTTTCGCGATTGGAAAAACAAAAATATCCTAAACTTTATGAAGACAAATTTCCGGTTATTGGACAATTAGTGTTAAAATCTAGCAATGGTCTAGGAGCCTTATATCAAGTAAATTAACGGCCCTCTCTCCTTAATAAATATCAGTAAATAAAGTTATATTAATTGTTAGATAAAAAATACAAAACTTCTTAAAAAAATTTTTTTACTTTAATTGATTACACTAACCTCTATATAACTTGAGAGATTGTAAACAGAGCTTGGCAACAATAAAAATATTCATTAATAATAATATAATAATATTTCTAGTTAAAATGAGAGTGTTACTGGGTGGCTAACTTGATTAACGGTTGCTTATTGACAAAACAAAATTTTTTTGCTAATGTAATAATTCAAGAGCATTACTACTCGTCGTCCACTCTAAATGCGAGCGGTAGTGATGCTCTTAATTAATTTGGAGATAAATTACTTTCCTTCCATTAAAATTTGTAATGGTCGCATATTTTCAAAAATTTTTAAAGATGATATAACTGCATTGGTAATTTTAAATTCTTTCTTTTCAACTGCTTAAATTGAATACCGACAAAACTTATAAAATCTTCCTTAAAAGTTATTTTTCGTCTTTTATCCCCTAAATCAGATTGTCCTAATAATTTAATTTTATGCATGTTTTGAATATACACAAAAATAAAAAATTTGTCAAGACCTATAGAAAAATAATAAATTTTTATAAGATATCCTATATTTTTAAAAGCGCGAGGGGCTTTTTCTATTGCTCTGTCTTTTTTTAATTAAAAAATGTGGATAACTTGAGGACAATTGAATGGAAAGCTTTTTAGTATAATAAAAGAATGCGATTCTCTTTTCTTACTTATAACACCCTTTTTAATAAAGCAATCATTGGTTTAGAAACAATTATTCATAAATATCATCCTGATATCATCTGTTTACAAGAAGTAGATACTAATGAAAAAAATTTTAATGTACTAGAAAAATTCCATTATAAATTAGCTGATTTTTCCAATTACCTTATTAAGTCAGGAAAAATCTTCGGCATGGCGACATTTTACGATGAGAATAAGTTTTATCTCAATGACTCGCAAATGGTCCCAATTATTCAATCTTTGCTTAATCAAATATTGCCTTTATTTAAAATAACTCAAGGAAAAAATCTAAACCCAAATTTTTTAAAAACAGTTCTTATACACAAAGAATCGAAAAGGAAACTTATTGTATACAACACCCATTTGCCGCTCATGGGTTTAAACAACGTTAGAATAAAACAAATAAAACAAGCATTAAATCAGCTTGATAAGTATGAAAAAAACGCCGTTATTATCGCCGGAGATTTTAACTACTTTCCTTACGGGAGAAAAAGATTAGAAAAATTAATGAAAAGTTTTGGTTTTCAAGAAGCAACTAAAAATGTTAACTATACTATTCAATACAGTAGTGATTTAAAAAAATTATATTATAGCTTTATCCCAAGAATGATTATAAAAGCTTTTAGTACTTTCTTTACGAATAGACTAAAAATCGATTATATTTTTTATAAAAACCTCACCCTAAAAAATACTAAAAGAATTAACATTAAGCATTCTGATCATTACCCAATTCTTTCTATTTTTGATATATAATTATTAAGTGATTTTTTTAAGAATTTCTTTTGCTTGTTGAAGGTATTCTTCAAATAATTTCTTCTTAGTCCTATTTCTTTCAGTACTTTGATAAATCTGCCCTCCCATATCATAGTCGAATATTTTGTTTTTGACTTTACCGACAAAAAGATAATGAGCTGAGGCTATTAAATATTTATAAAAAAGTTTCAAATGGCCTTCTTTTTTTAATCTGCGCAAGGAAAATCTCACTTTAATATTTGGCAGAAATTTTACTCTCACTCCCCATCGCCAAGCCCGTTGAACTAAATCATGATCCTCGCACATAAATAATTTTTCATCAAAACCACCCAACTGTTTAAAAAAATGCTTATCTATCACCATTGAACCTCCCGCAGAAAACGGTTTGTTAAAATTTTGACTGAATTCAATTAAAATATTAACGAAATTAAAAATGATTTTATATTCACTGTTCTCGCGATCAGGAAAAGTAAAAGGAATAAAAAACAAGCCTTTCCTTTTTTCGATAATATTTTTTAGGTTCTTAATAAATAAAGAATTCACTTCACAATCAGCATCAAGAAAAATTAAATATTGACCTTGGGCTTTACTGGCACCAAAATTTCTTTGATAGGAGACATTCCTTTTTCTAACCTGAAAAAATTTAATTGTGAGGTCTTGATTAAATTGATTAACAATATTTCTAGTTTTATCAAAAGAACTACCATCAACAATTATTACTTCAAAAATTTTCTCTTTTTGGTTTTTCAAGTCATTCAATAAACGCGGCAAATATCTTTCTTCATTAAAAGTTGGTATAATTATTGAAAAATAAGGCTTTTTCATTAAAAAAATTATAGCAAGGATTAAAACTGTTTACTATAATGGGCATAACCCATGAAAACTTCTGTCGTTATCCCCGTTTTCAATGAAGAAAAATATATCACCAACTGCCTTAATAGTTTAAAAAGACAAGAGGAAAAACCGGATGAGATTATCATTGTTGATAATAACTGCACGGATAAAACAATATCGCTTGCTAAAAAATACCCGGTCAGAATAATTGAGGAAAAAAAACAAGGGGCGGTCTTTGCCAGAAACACGGGATTTAATACCGCTAAATACGAAATTATCGCCCGCTGTGATGCCGATACCATTCTCCCCCAAAACTGGATAAAAAAAATTAAAAAAAATTTCCAAAAAAAAGATATCGCTGCTTTAAGTGGAAGTTTTATTTTTTACGACCTGCCTTTTAAAACAAAATTATGGGCAGATATTTATTTTAAATTTATGAGATTTATCCAAAAAGGGAAAGAAACATTAATTGGACCAAATATGGCATTAAAAAAAACTGTATGGCAAAAAGTGGCGAAAGAAACTTGTTTTAACGAGAAAATTATTCATGAAGATGTTGATTTGGCTATCCATATCAATCGTTTGGGTGAAAAAATTATTTTTGACCCTGAACTTTTAGTTTTTCTTTCAGGAAGAAGAATTAAAAATAATATGGGTTCATTTTTTATTGAATATCCAATCAGATTAATAAAAACTTTCCTTGTTCATTGAGATAAAAACTCATAAAAAAATTTTTTTATCGAGCTGATTTTGAAATTACAATATCATTATTATTTAACTTGTCTTTTAAACATTTTTTCTATTTCTTTTAAAGTCGTTATCTCTTGGGGTTTTTTGTCAGGGCGAAATCGTTCAAGTCGAGGAAACCTTAACGCAAAACCGGGTGTATCAACTTCTAAAGCCGCTCCTGTCTTTGACGGTTTCATTTTTCTTCCGGCAGTATGAACGGGTGAACGAGTAATTTCATCAGCCCGAATCTCAACAACAATCGCCGGCGTCAACCAAACATCACATTCCATCATTTTATCCACCTCATATTGATTTGGTTTTTCCTCTATTTTTAATCTTGAACTTTGAGTTTTTAAATTTCTCCACTCTTCATCTGATAAGCCGGTGCCAATTTTTGCCACTGTAACAAATTTATCATTCTCCTCGTCAAAAACCCCCACTAAAAAAGCCCCAATACCAAAACTAGCTCTTTTACCTCGACCAAAATCATATCCCATCACTAAACAATCAAGAGTGTCTGCAATTTTTGAAGTGTAACTGTGTTTCATTTTTATCCAATTCCATCCCCGGGCTCCCGGCTGATAAATACCATCTAATTTCTTAGCCATAATCCCCTCCAGCCCTTTAGCAACCGCCTCATTAAATAAGAAATTAATTCTTTTTTCCTCATCTGCAATCTCTTCTGGGGCAATTAATATGATATCTTTAAACTTATCTCCTGAGGTTTTTATCACAGAGAGCAATTTTTTTCTTCTTTCAATAAAAGGAGTCTCCAAATAGCTTTTGCCATTTAAATATAAAAGTTCAAAAGCAAAAAGTTTTAAAGGAAGTTCTTTAACTTTTTCCTGAATGCCGTATTTTCTTTTCCGCTGAACCGTTTCTTGAAAAGGAAGAAAATGACCTGTTTGCCTATCAAAACCAACCGCCTCGCCTTCAAAAATTATCTCCTCGGCAATAATTTCTTTTTTTACTCCCTCAACAATATCCGGATACATAAAAGTAACATCCTCCAAATTTCTTGAATATAATTTTACTTCCCCATCTTTGCCGTTTGAGTGTTGAGACTTTCTTTTATAATGAATTTGCAACCTAAACCCATCAAATTTCTCCTCAACAGCGCAACGACCAATTTTTTCTAAAATCTCAACAGCTGAAGACAATCTTTCTGCTTTCATCATTAAAATCGGTGTAAAAACTTTGGGAGTAATCTTTTTTAATCCCAATATACCTTTTTCTTTTATGGTTCGGGCGATAAAACCAAGATTAGGGCGAACATGATAAGCCTTCTCAATAATAGGACGCAAACTTTTATCTCCTTTTATCAACCAAGAAAAAGCGTCCAGCACTGTCATATCAGAAAAACCCAATCTCATCACTCCGGCTGGAATCCGGACAATATAACGGGAAGATAAAGGATCAAGTTGGCGAATAAGGCCGGATAAAATATTAAGTTTTACTTCTTGAGACCCCTCACCGGCTGCCGTTGCTAACTGATAAAGTTTTTGGTAAACCTCCATCACAGAAAGAGGTTTCTTTTCAAAAGAACGTCGTTCTTTTTTAAATTCCTCAATAGTTTTACCTAAATCACCTATTTTTTTATAGCGATTAGTAAAGATTTTAGCTTCTAAATTAAGCGCCAGCAGCGCACTTTTAATAATCATTTTCTCCGCCATACCAAATTCTATTTTTTCGTAAAGAGGCACTACTCTTCCCTGTAGTAAATAAATTGTTTTTTCTATCTCTTCACCATTGAGTTCTCTAAAAAGATTAGCTAATAAACCAGTCATTGCCAATCGGGAAGGAGTATTTTCTATTTTTTCAAAATAAAAAGCTAATTGGGAAAATTTCATTGCCCAAAAATAAACAGATAAAACAACCCTAAGCCAAGCAAAAATAAGAGACCGAGAGCGAAGGTAAAGAAGCCCTCCTCATGTTTGGAAATTTTATATACACCCTCCGCTACCAAGGTTAAAGAAAAAAGAGCCGGCAACAAAAATCCTAAATAGATAAATTCTAGTGATTTTTGTTCCACAATATTATAATTTTACTATAACATGACGTACCTTGCCGCTTTGGTTGACCCTATCTTTTTTAATAATCCTTTCTCAATTAAATATTTAATGTCGCGCAAAATCGTATCTTCGGAAATATCAGGAAAAAGGTCAGGAAAAGATTGATTTTGTAGATAACCCACCTCTTGAATATATTCAATAATCTTCATTTGTCTTTCGGTAAGATAAATTTGCTGACCGCCAAATCGTTCTTTTAATTTAGCATCCTTGGAAAGCTTTAAGACTTTTTCCTTAATTTTTTCGAATTCAACAGCCGCCCCGTAAGTAAAATATTCAAGCCAAGCAGTTAAATCGCCAGCTGAGGCTTTTTGAAGATTTTCATAATAAACCGCCGCATCACGATCATAATACTCTTCCAAAGAAAAAAAGCGACGAATGTCATAACCACCTAAAAGTAAGATTAATGTCGCTAAAACACGAGCCACCCGGCCGTTTCCATCAATGAAAGGATGAATCCGAACCAACTCATGATGGGCAATACCGGCTTTTAAAACAGGATGAAGATTATTCTGATTTTCCCGATTAAGCCAATAAATAAAATCTCTCATTAAAAAGGGAACTTCAAGAGGGGGAGGTGGCCGAAAAGTTACCTCACCTGTCTGGGAATTACGAATAATCACCTGTTTAGTTCGATATTCACCGGCTTGTTCTGGAGAAAGAATTTTATCAACGATAATCCGGTGTAGTTTTTTTATTAATGTCTCGGTAATCTTATCAATTTTTCTTTTTGCCTCCTCGTCAATAAACTCAATTACCTTCCGGTAATTAATAATTTCTTGGATATCTCGTGGTCTGCCAATCACTTCTTTTCCTAGCAAGACATCTTTCGCATCGTCTCTATTTAAAAGATTACCCTCAAGATGAGTGCCATGATAAACGGCACGGACAATCGCATCTTCCTTAAATTGTTTTTCCCATAAAGGCAAAAGGGGGGCGTGTTTTATCAATTCCTCGGCTGCCTCAATTTTGGCAATGTTTGTTAGAATTTTGTGAGTTATGGTATAGGAAGGAAGAAACATAAAAATATTATAACCTATCTCCCAAATCTTCTTTGTCGATTTGAATACTCAACTAAACAATTTTCTAAATCTTGGGGGGTAAAATCGGGAAAATATTTTGGATAAAAAATCCATTCCGAATATGCTGATTGCCAAATCATAAAACCAGAGGTTCTTACCTCACCGCTTGTGCGAATAATCAAATCAGGATCAGGATAGGGAAGATCTTTTGTATCTAAGAGCTGATTAAAATTTTCTTCGGTTAAAGTTTGGTTGCTTAAGTTTGCCTGTCTAATTTTTAACACCACGCGCAATAACTCATCTCTTCCACCATAATCTAAGGCAACGGCTAAATAATACCGATTAAAGTTGGCTGTTTTTTTTTCAGCGCTGGCAATTTTTTTAGCTAATTCTTTAGGAAGTCTATCTTTTCGACCCAAATGGATTATTCTTACCTGTTCTTTTTCTGCTATTTCTAAATTTTTATCAATCATTTGAGAATAAAGTTGCATTAGATAGGCAATCTCCTCTTTTGACCTTTGCCAATTTTCTGTTGAGAAAGCCCAAAAAGTTAAAACTTTAACCCCTAGAGTTCTGGCTTTTTTTGAAAGCTCAATTGACTGATCAAACCCTTTTTTGTGACCATAAAAAGTAGGTAAAGCTTTTTCTCTTGCCCATCGGCGATTACCATCAGGAATAATTGCAACATGATGAGGAAAATTTTTTAAATTCATAACGTAACTTTTGTCAGTTTATGTAAACTAAATAAAAACGGCTTGAAAAAATTAATTTGTATTTGTTTTAAGTCTATATCAATTATTATTTTATATTTTATATAGTCTTGCTTGACAGTAAAAATCATTTTTATTAGACTTCTTAATATGACTTATGCTATAGATATGAGTGATCCTAGTGTTTTTAAACCAGCCAAATTTGGTAATGTGGCTACGCTTCTTAATCTTATTCTTCCTTTAATCACCGCTGGAGCCGCTTTGCTTTTTTTATTAATGATCTTGCTAGCGGCTTTTAGAATCATCACTCATGGTGATAAACCAGACGAGATAAAAAAATCCAAACAAACAATAACTTTTGCCGTTTTGGGTCTAATCATTGTTGTTATTAGCTTTTTAGCAGTTCAATTAGTTGGTAGACTTTTAGGAATTGCTAATCTTTTACCCCAATGAAAGTTTTTGCCGATTCAGTTGAACAATCAGTTGAACAAGTTTTCGGTAAAATTAGTCCGCCTCCGGGAATGAGTATAGGTAGCGGTGATCCAATCCGGGCTTTTGCTGATTTTATTGGGTTTGGAATAAGAATTTTTATTCTCATTGCTGCCGCTGCTTTACTTATCTACATGTTATGGGGAGCATTTGATTGGATTACCTCTAGTGGAGAAAAAGAAAAGGTTCAAAAAGCTCAACAAAAAATCACTAATGCAGTGATTGGAATGATTTTGGTTTTTGTCGCCCTCACAGTTTTTGGTGTCTTAACTGGTAATATTTTAGGAATTATTATTAATGAAAACGGTGTTTGGCAGTTAAAAATCCCCACTATGCAATAAAAAAATTAAAATAAATGATTTTCGGTTAACTTCGCTCCGCCAGCGGGATAATTAACAATCAGATTTTTTATTCCTCTTATTAATTTTAATTTTTTTAACAACCGTTGAATATTTTTTTGTTCGACAATTAAATGAACATCTTGACCGGTGTTAATGGTAAAATAAACCGGCAAACCTCCTTTTCTTAATTTTTTTACTAATTTCATTATGATTACTGTTTCAGGTAACCAGTAAATTAAAGAAGGTTGGGAAGTAATCATAATTGCATGTAACTCTAATGCTTCAGCTTCAATTAATTCTCCAAATTGTCGAAAATTTCTTTCTCTTAAAAATAATTTTAATTTTTCTATTTTATCTCTCATGTGATTAAGGCGGGTTAAGAAGAACGGGCTTGATTTGACAATTTCCTGTCCCCCGGTGGAAGAAACCTCTTTTTTTTCATTGCTAATGATGGCAACCACATCAGCAATATGCCAATAATCTGGCGGGTAAAGAGAGACAGCATAGGAAGTGTCGCTTGTCTCTCCGTCTAACCACTCAACAAAACCATCAGGAATAGACCGACAGGCAGAACCTGAACCTTGACGAGCCAAGATTGACAATTCTTTTTTTGACATATTTATACCAGCTGCACTAATTCCGGCTAAAGTTAAAGCAGCAAAAGCGGAAGCAGAAGAAGAAAGACCAGTGTCTGAGGGAAAATTATTCTTAGAAACCACTTTAGCTCTATCATTTAGATTGGCTATTTTTCTTATTCGGTCAAGATGTTTTATAACTCGGTCAGTCTTATTGATATCTTTTTCTCCGTCGATAATAACCTCATCGTTTTTAAATCTTGGTGAAAATTCAACCGTGGTTGTCGTTTGTAAATTGCTTAAATTCATAGAAATGCTTCCATTGGTAGGTAAACGAAGTCTTTTATTCTTCTTCCCCCAATATTTAATAAAAGCGATATTTGATGGAGCAATAGCGGTTGCCTTCATAAATTTATTCAATCTTAACTCCTTCGGTGTTATTGTCAACTTCTATCACTTCTCCACCGACTCTAACAATAGCCTCTTTCACTGCTTCTTTTTTTTCATAGGAAACCAAAGCAATCATACAATCTCCTCCTCCTGCTCCTGACAATTTTGCTCCCCAAGCACCTGCCTTTAAAGAAATTTGACACATTTTATCTAGTTTTTCGGTACTAACCCCTAATTGCCTTAATAATTTTTGATTCTGATTCATAAGTTTACCGACTCGGGGCCAATTATTGTTTATCAACTCCTCTTTTACTGTCTCAACAATATTTTCAATTTCCTCAAATATTTTTTGAATTTTTATAGACGATTTTGATTTTTTATTAGTCATTTTTGCTTTAATTTTTTGAACCATGTTTGGTGTGTCAGCTTTTATTCCCGAATAACCAACAACTAGTGGCAGTGCCTTTAATTTTAATGGTTTGATTATTTTTCCTCCGGCAATAAAATAAAGTGTTTTACCATAAGTCGCCGCGGCAATATCAAAACCACTTCCTATGCCTTGAACATTTAAGGTTACTTTATACCCTAAATCAAAAATTTCCTTTTTTGTTAATTTTTTCTTATAAAGCTGGCTTAAAGCATAAATTGTTGCTACAGTTACCGCTGATGAAGAACCAAAACCATATTGACTGGAGAAGTCGCTTTGCGTCTTAATTGATAATCCATTATCAATCTTATATTTTTCTTTAAAAATTTTCACTGTCTCTTCTACAAAACGCACATCTTTAACTTGAGGGGCATCAATGGAAAATCCCTTTGAACTTTTCTCCGCTTCAACATAAATTCTTGAGGACACAGCGGTAACAAGGCAAGGACGACCGTAAATGACGGCATGCTCACCAAAAAGCATCAATTTCCCGGGCGCCGATGTTTTTATTTTCACTGCAAACCGTAATAGTAGGTTTTAAATTTATAATATTTTAGTCTTTTTTTATTCAAAAAATTTTCAAGCGCTTTTCTTTTTGTGGCGAAAAACAAAATAAATCCTGAGTCTTTTTTCTTTCCACCCGCACCCGTAATTTTCCCTATTCCGTATTGGTTTAAGCTCGTCAACATCGCTTTTGTTTTTTTAGAAACTACTCCCAACATTTCGAGAAGAATTTGATTATCTAAGATCGCTTGTTGGAAAAAATTAACATCTTCTTTTATAATCGCCACTACCATCCTTTTGGTCACCTTTTCTATATCGTTAAATATCTGCTCAATATAGTCAGGTTTTTTATTATATCTTTTTCCTACAAACTCAACCATTTGACCTGTCGTCTCAAAAGGAGGACCTGAATCGATTAAAAACAAATTTTTCTCAATTATTTGAGGAATTTTAAAACTTAAGAGGGAAATGTTTTTTAAAAACTCAAATTCACGTCGATAATAAATTAAGCCACCAAAACAAGAGGCTGTGTTATCAACGCCGGAAGGATTCTTATGAAAGTGTTTTTCTACCTCATAAGCAATATTGTTAATTATTTCTTTTTCAAAATTTTTTCCCGTATAAAATCTCAGAAATGAGGCGACAGCCGCCACTGATAAAGCGGCGGAGGAACCAAGTCCTCGACCGAGAGGAATTTGGGATTTAATTTCAAAATCAAAATCACCGCAGGTAATTTTTATTTTTTTATTTTTTAAATAATTTTTTACTATATCGGCTATTAGGAGAATGTTTTTATCTTTATTATTAAGATTAACATTTTGCGATGGCCGTTTCCATAAAGTAAATCTCAATCGTTGATCAATGGCGCAAACCAATGCTGGCTTACCATAAACAACCGCATGTTCTCCTGATAAAATCACCTTACCCGGCGCTGAGTACGAAATGTTTTTTTCCTGACTGTTCACTTTAATAAAAAAATAAAATTAATAACTTTTTAAAAACTTAAATTTAACTCCATAAGGGATAACATCTTCCTCCTTAATGTCTTTTACCTTGCGTAAAATAGCAACAACTCTTTCGCCGAAATTAATTTTTTCGCCATTAAAATCCACTAGCTGGCCAACCGCTTTAGTTTTGTCATCAAACTCAACTAAAATCACAAAATAAGGAGCCATTTGTTTAAATTGAACTCCGGCAACAAAAATTTTTGTCCAAGAAATAATCTTCCCTTTTTTGCCTAAAATTTTTCTTACCTCCTTTTGTCGACGCCAGATTTTAACCGGTGAAATCATAAAAATATAAAGGTTCAGCTACAAATCAACCCTAAAGGTTGTTTCGTTTCAAACTCCTAAAATGGTTACCACCGCTGTACCACCGCTTCCCCCAACATTATGGGTTAATCCATACTTAGCATTTTTAACCTGACGATCGCCGGCTTGATTAGTTAATTGTAAATAAATCTCTCCAATCTGTTTAATCCCAGTCGCTCCCACTGGATGGCCGGCTGCTTTTAAGCCACCTGAGGTATTTATAACTAAATCTCCTCCCCTCCCATACATAGTTGATAAATCTTTTATTTGAGCCCCCCCTGCGCCTTTTTTCCAAAAACCTAAATCTTCCATGGCTAAAATCTCCGCAATGGAAAAACAATCATGTAATTCTGCTACATTTAACTCCTCTCTCTTTAAACCAGTTTCCCTAAAGGCTTTTTCTGCGGCAATTTTTGTTGCTAAAAGTTCATCAAGACTTTTTCTTTTAGTTAAGCTTATAGAATCAGTTGCCACTTTTGTTGAAAGAATATTCACTTTGTTTTTTGCTTTTTTAATTAAAGCTTTATCACAAGTAAGAATAATAGCTGAAGCGCCATCAGACAAAGGTGAACTGTCAAGGACTTTTAATGGAAAAGCCACATAAGGACTGTTTAACACCTCTTCAATCGAAACTTTTTTGCGGAAATGAGCCTTTTCATTTAAACTGCCATGGTAATGATTCTTTAAAGAAACATAGGCTAAATTTTCCTCAGTATAATGATATTTTTGAAGATAATAATTGGCTATTAATCCGTAAAGTCCCGGAAAAGTTAACCCAACCTCTTGCTCCTCCCCTGAGGCCGCCGCTGAAAGAGCATCAGTTACCTCCTCGGGCGAATAATCAGTCATTTTTTCTCCGCCAACTACCATTACCGTCTTGGCTACTCCTGAGTCAAGATAGTTTTTAGCTAAGTAAATGGCTACACCTCCAGAAGCACAAGCTGCTTCAACCCGAAAAATAGGGATATTAATTTTCAAAATCTCAGCAATTTTTGCCCCAGTATGAAGATTGTTCTCCAAAACTCCCGCCAACATATTGGCAAAAAAAATTCCTTCAATCCGCTCTAATTCTATCTCTGCGTTTTTTAAGACGCCAAAAATCGCTTCTTTAACTAAGTCAAAAAGCGATTTTTCCCAAAGCTCACCAAACTTTGTCGTGTAATAACCAATTACAGACACCATAAATTAAATAATATTCATAAATTTTAAATAGATTGAATAGTCAATATATTCTTTTTCTTTAATCAATGAAGAAAATTGTTTGCGTTTTTTTGCTAAATTCTTTGTCGCTTTAAAGATAAAAACATCTGAACCCGCCCCTGAACCGTAGGAAGCCAGAAATATCAAATCTTCCCCCTTAGCTTTTTCCAAAACCGCCACCAACCCCATTAAAGAAGAGGCTGTATAAGAATTACCTAAATAATTAACGACCAATCCAGGTGCCAATTGTTCCTTGGTAAATCCCAAAGACTGACCAACCTCTAAGGGAAATTTACCATTGGGCATATGAAAAACAGCAAACTTAAAATCAGTCGGCTTCATTCCAGTTTTTCTTAACAACAACTCACTTGCTTTCTTAATATGATAAAAATAAGACGGTTTACCAGTAAAACGACCACCATGGGAAGGATAACGAATCCCTTCCCGTCGCCAAAAATCAGGCGTATCCGAGGAAAAAGAATCAAAATTAACAATCTCTGCCACCAAATCATCTTTTCCTAATAAAAGACTAACCGAACCGGAAGCCACGGTGTATTCTAAAATATCATGGGTTTTGGCGACTGCCTTATCACTAGCCGTAACTAAAGCATAATCAGTAAAACCAGTGCCAATTAAACCAATTGCGGAAATTATTGCACCAGTAGCCGCTTTACAGGCAAATTGGTGATCATTAGCTAAATAATTTTCCTCAATTCCCAAAAATTGCGCCAATATGGTTGAGACGGGATTAACGGCATAAGGCGGCGTTTCAGATCCAAAAAAAACGACTTTAATTTTTTCTTTCTTATCAAAGCCAGCTAAAGCGATAGAGGCGGCTTCAAAAGCCATTGTTAAAGAATCCTCATCAAGACAAGCAACGGCCTTTTCCTCAATCATTAAGGAATTCTTAATCGCTAAACTATCTTTACCCCAAACTCTGGCAATTTCCTCAATTTTAATCCGATATTTAGGAACATAGAAACCGTAAGAAACAATACCAACCATAGACTGTTATTAACTTTTTATAATTGCTAACAATTTAAAACTCCTTATCTATTAATAAAAAAATTACCTACCTAATTTTTTATGAGATTCAGCAAGACTACCTTCAGCTAAAGAGGCTAATAATGATACCTCTCCGGCCAACACAGCTGCGGTTAACACGCCGGCTAAATCTTGACTGTTTTGTGCTTTAATTATTGATAATGCTTCTCTTTTTGTTTCTAACTTGGTCCCTCCACCGACCGTCCCCAACATGATTGCCGGTAGATAAACTGAAAAATACAAATCACCATTTTTTAATGCTTTAACGATCGTCATCCCTAAACTTCCTTCAACAACATGAGCTAAATCTTGACCTGTGGCGGCAAAAAAAGCGGCGACAATATTGGCAAAATGAGCATTAAACCCAAGCGCTCCACTGATTGCGGAACCAATCATACATTTACTCAACCAAGTTTGAAAAATTTCTTCCCCTGATGATTTAAGCACCTTTTTTATCGTTTCTTTTTTAAAAACCGCTTCTCCCCATCCCTCAAAACCGCGTTTGTTGATAAAATTCATCCATGATGGTTTTTTGTCGACACAAAAATTTCCGCTTAAACTAAGACATTTTATTTTTGTTTCTTTTTCAATCAACTGGTTAATCGCTGCTGTTGCTATTGTTACCATATTCATTCCCATGGCTTCGGCGGTATCGAAATAAAAACGAAGATAAACATAGGGGCCAATTACCCTGCCTTCGTGTCTTAAATATTTAAGATGAGAGGATGTCTTTTCTGCCTCTTTTTTTATCTTTGTCTCATTTTTTCTCAACCAAGATAAAAACCAAAGTCCTTTCTCAACATCACCGGTTTCATAAACTGGTCCGCGGGTGGTTCCTAATCTTTTAATATAAACTTTAACTCCTCCTGACTGATTAATCGCTTTGCATCCCCGGTTAACCGAGGCCACTAATGCTCCCTCAGTTGTTGCCAAAGGAATAAAATAATCTTTTACTTTCTCTTCTTGATTTTTAATCTTTATCGGCCCCGCCACTCCCAAAGGTAAGGTTGTTTCACCAATTAGATTTTCGCAATGGATGTGTTTTTTATCATCAACAAAGGCTGCTGTAATTTTCTTCAACTTTATATTCAAGGTTCCTTCTAAAAATTCTTTTGTCGCTCTCATAATAATAAAAGTCGCTTACAGGATAAAAATCATTTATTATCTTTCTCTTATTATCTTCCTCTTATTTCCCTAAAAAAATCTGTGTTTTTTGACTCTTTGTAGCTTAAAAATAATCAACTAAAAGCTGAGGAATAAAATGTGGAGATTAGACGATTAAATTTAAATGACAAATTAAATAAAAGGAATTCTAAAAAGTCTTAATTGATAAAGCAAAACGCTGTAAGGCAAAAACCATAGTAGGTATAAAATAAAAAAATAAACAATCTGGTAAAAACTTAACCGCAAAGAAAACCGTAATGATAAAAAAACCAAAATTACTTTCCAAGCCAAAAGACTCAAAGAAAAAGCAATAAAAAAAATACTAAATCCCCCGCCTAAAAGAGACATCGTCCGAGGCGGAGGAAGAATAATATATAAAATTGAGGTTGCCCCAAACCAAATCAAAGTGGGAAAAAGTGAATAAGAAAAAGTAAAGAGAAAACTTGATAAAGATAACGGTCTTTTGAAAATTCTTGCTAAAAAATAAAAAAAACCAATCGTGAGAAAAAAATTTATTAGAAAAATAAGAAAAATCACCGTTGCCGGATATGGTTTGTCTTTTAGAAAATAAGCGAATTTAAAATAAGAAAAAACGATTAAAAGAATAATTGCTAATTGATAGTAGTCGAAATTTAAACTCAATTTCCGCATTGTTTTGTATGGATAAAATATCAGTAGAAAAAAATTTCGTATTACTAAAATAAAAGAAGCCAATAAATTTGCAACCAGATCAATGATTTTATTATTGTAAATTCGTTTTCTTATCCGCTTTTGGTTTAAAGGCCAACTCTTTTTGGAAACTAATCCATCTCTTTTAGAAACCATATTGTAGTAAAGTAACCAACCTAACCATCAATCTGCCAAAAATTAAATAAAGAGAACCAGCAAAAATAAGAGAAAGAGGAATAATGATGATAAAAGGAGCGGTTTTAAAACGAGCCGTTAAAAATTTGTATAGATCGGTTAAAAATTTCAGACCTAAATTATTTGGTTCAATAAAAAAAACTTCATCCAATTTTTTCTTTAATCGCAAATTAAATGTCTTCATGGTAAACTCTGAAAAACTTTAATAAAGGCTTTTCTTGCCCGAAAAATAAGACTTTCTGTCGCTTTAAACCCTAAGGATAATTTTTGGGCAATTTTTTTTACTTTTTCTCCTTCAATATACTTTAGTCTTAAAACAAGTTGATAATCATTTGGTAATCTTTGAAAAACTTTTTTTATTTTGGCGGCTAATTCTTTTTTTTCAATCTCCTCATCAATTAAAATTGTTTTTAATCCCTCAACAATATAAAAAGGAAGGGTGGAAAACAAAATTTTTTTGAGCTTTTTTTTACGAATAACATCAATTGTTTTATTTCTTGCGATGGTAAAAAGATAAGTGTTAAGAGAACACTGCCCTCGAAAATCGCGCAGCGATTCAATAAAATCTAAAAAAACATCTTGAGTAACTTCCTCGGCTAAATGTTTGTTGCCAAGTTGATGATAAACAAAATTAAAAACCGCTAAATTAAACTGTCGATAAAAATTAAGAAGAGTTTTCTCGTCTCTTTTTATCAACTTCTGTAATAATTCTCTATCTTTTTCGCTGATTTCCATAAAAAACTAATCCAAACTCATCTTATAAATTTTAGAACCAGATAAAATATAGGCCCAATTTTGATAAACAATAAAATCGGTTGCTTCTTTAAGAAGGTAAGAATTCACTTGTCGCTCATATGTCCCATTTTTCCCTAAAATATAAATTGTTCCTTTACTTTTATCCCAAGCATAAATTTTTTCTAAATTTTTGGTGGTAAATATCTTTTTTAACTGAACTGATGATTCTGGAAATGAAGTTTTAAATTCATCCTGAGTACCTGAGGTAAACTTGAGAATGCGGTCACTAAAACCAACATAAACTGAAAAATCAATCGCTAAAGAATTAGCCTTTTTTAAACCAAAGGTTCCTCCTTTAAAATAAGAAGTTTTAGCTGAATAGCTATCCGCTGCTACCAAATATTTATAAATATCACCCTTTTCTTCATCTAAAAGATAAAGGTTGCCATTATAAATCCAAAAATCAACAATTTTTCCCCAATCATTATCTTTTTCCACCACTCGTTTTAATTTTCCTTGTGAGTCAATTTTATATAATCCTTCGTCACTAATATAAAAGAATATTTCATTTTGATAACTAGCAAGCAGTTCCCCTCTCTTTATTTCGTTAAAATTTCTTTTATCGAGTGATTTTTTTAATAATGACAAAGTGTAAATATTTCCCCCGCCGCTATCAAGGATAGCAATTAAACTGTCATCAAGATATAATTTATCTCCCTTGGCTTGTTTATAATCAACCGCCAGGTCAAAAAATTCTTCCGCTTTTTTTTCTTCTCTTTTAAAGATCTCATTTTCTGTTTTTTTTATTAGTTTTACCAGTTCCTCAGTTTCTTTTCTTACCCCTACCTCTTTTCTTAATTGTTCCACTTCGCTGGTTGCCTCATTAATTAAATTTTTTGCCTGCGTCATGGAAAAAAAAGAAGACTCACCAGCCTCTTCAAGTTTTTGAACAACCAATGTTTTTGTTGTTTGTATTCTTTTTTTAATAACTGCTTGTTTTCTTCTTTGATATCCTAAGAAAACACTCCATACTAAAATAAAGAAAATAATAAACACCGCCATAAAGGTAATAATTTTCTTTCTCCCTATTTTTTTATGATATAAGAGAGTGTCTTTATATAAACTGAATATTTTATCAATAATTGATGATTTAAAAATCAATGGCGCAAAGACTTTTTTTTCTTTTTCTTCTTTAAATTGAACTAAAAGAGCTATCATCCCCTCATTTTCTTTTCTTTTTAATTCGGGAGTAATTTGCTCAATTATTTCATGAGGATTTTTTTTATCAAAAAAACTTTTTAAATCCTCTTCTTCAACTAACTTCATAAAAGAAGTCGTGGTAAAAATAAATAGATCATTCGGTTTGATGTAACCGGAAGCAGATAAATTACCACTGATGATGGGGATTAGTTTATCACCCCGAATAATATAAACCTCACCTTGACCAATGGTTTTAAGATAAAGAATATTTCCTTTTACAAAACCGGTGCTTAAAGATAGACTGGCGGGTAAATTTTTTTCTTTTATTTTTTCACTAATATATGCTTCAAAATCGGCAAGATGGTCTATGGCTCGTGAAATTATTTCTTTTTTTATTGTTAATATAAAATCTTGACCCAATTCTTGATCTAACCCCTCCTCGATTACTAAAATTAAGAAAAATTTTTCTTCGGCAATAAAGCCACTAAATCCTTTTTCCCGCTCTTTACCTAAGTAAACGGCAAAATCTTTTTGAAACATCGCTTAAATTAAAAAAATAGCTAAAATTAAAATGAATATAGCGCCTGCAATTTGAGCGGTTGAAATCAAAACAAACACTTCTTTTCTTTTTATTTCCAAAGTTTTATTCATCACTTGGGTCTGTTTAGCTATCACTATTGCATATAAAAGATAAAAAAAAGAAAAGAATATCGCCAATACTTTAAAAGTAATAGAAAAAATATTTTGCTGACTAAATATTTCAAAAATCTGTCTAAGATCCATGACTTCTTGCTAATAAACCATTAATTATTTGAACCACTCGCGAAGGATGAGGAATGTTAAAAAATTCAATATTTGCTTCTGTTCCTGCTGTTTGAACAAAAACATTACCATAATCAAAGAATGAAGCTAAATAACCGCCACTTTTGGAAGTAATATCTTCAATCCGGTCTAAACGGCTAGCGGTTACCTCTTTATAAAGAATCATATGAAAATCAATATCAATAATCCTCTCAGAAGTAACGATTCCCACATTAAAAAACCAACTTAAGAAGTTAAACCAGAGATAACTTAAAATAATAAATGTCCCAAAAATATTGATAAATATAATTTGACTAAGACTAAAAAAAGAAAGAGGAATAAAATTTAAAAAGATGAGAAAGATAAAGAAAATTAAACTATTAATAAGCCATGAAATTTGAGTAATAGGATGAGCTCTTAAAACTAAAATTACTTTTTCCGAACGATGCTGAGTTTCAAAATGAATATCAGGATAAGAACAATAAGAATGAAAAAGTTCGTGGTAAGTTTTGGTATTGTCTTTCATTGATAAATATTATATACTATTTTCTGCCCTGGTTACTGGAGCGACTTGGCCCCACCCTTTCCCATCCCGAACAAGGAAGTGAAACAAGTCAGCGCCGATGATACTCGCTCCAAAGCGGAGACGGGGAAAGTAGGTCGTAGCCAGGGCATTTTTTAAAAAATCTAAACCGCAACAGTCCTTTGTTATTAAAGATTGATATTTTTAAATAAAATATTTGAGGGGACCTCGAAAACTCTTTCTTCTTTAATTTCTTCTTTTTTACAATTATTAATCAATGGAGCAAGATTTAAATTGCTCCTTCCTAATAAACCAAGATGGAAAAATTTCTCAAAGTAAGACAAATAATATCCCACGCCACACATTTTCTGTCCGGAATACTTTCTTCCCTCCCACCAATATAAACAATCATCTTTAATTAAAAAGTAATCAATTTTATTCTCCTCATTTTTTGTAAGAAAAACTTTTCTGTCTTTAATATAAGCGCTAATAGAGGCTTTATTTTCTTTTATCTGACAAATTAAAGGGCCAACAAGATTAAATTGAGCAGCGGTGGTGGCGGTTGGTATGGTGGTAATTGTTGATATTGATTTGTTTGTTGGCGGAAGAGTAAATTTTTGAGAATATTGCCTATTCTGATTAAACTTAATAATCAAAGCAATAAGGATAATGATAATAGGAAGAATAATAACTACCTTAGAAGCAAAATAAAAAAATTTATCCATAAATTATTAAAACTCTAAAAATATTAAAATAATTTATCCTCCTTGTCTCCCGAAGATAAAACCGCCAACCCTTTAATATCTGGCAAGCTCTTACCGATGATGCCCTGAAGATCGCCATGAAAACCTAAAATACTGTCAACTAATTGGGTGATATTTTTTTCTTCTTTTGCCCATTTGCGTCGAAACCATTCTTGTTCTTTTTTTAAATCGTCTCTTATTTGAGTATAAGCATCATAAAAAGCATCAATTCGCTGTTTAAACTCAATGCTGGTTAAATAATTCCACAAAATCTCCTTTTTATCTTGTCGGCCAACAATTGAGGATTTAACCGCCGCCAACTCAAGTAAAATTTTTCTTAGAGCTAAAGCTAAACTGTAAATTGAGTCATAATTACCAATCCAGACGCCATTTCTTTCAGCAAAATTTTTTACCCCTGGAGGAAGAACCTGAGAAATGAGAACAGCAATATCAGCCTTGACTTGCCGCTGATCGCTTTTTAATTTCATAATCCATGATTCACTCCACGCTTTGGTTCTTTTTGACTCCCAAATAATTGTCCCGCATGGTCGACCATAATCATTTTTAACAATTTGCAAAACATCAGCGCCGACGACTCCTTTTGGCACTTCTCTTATCTCATCATAAGGAAATTCTTTTTTTAAAATGTTTTCTAATTCTAACTCCAATACCTCTCCCTGCAGTTGTTGTGATCCTTGTTCTAATTTTCTCTTATATTCCTCAACTAACTTTAACGCGTCCTCAAGTTTTTTATCTTTCTCTAAAATCTTGAGGCGATATTCCTCACTTAATCGTTGCTGTTCTTCTTGACGAATTTTCTCTTGTTCTTGGGCTAATTTTTTTTCCAGTTCTAAACGGGCTTGCTCATTTTCCCTTTTCAGTTGGCGAAGAAGGCGATTTAACTCTAATAATTGTTCTTGAAGATTTTTATTTTGTTTTCTCAATTCTTCCACTTCATTCACTTTATCTCTCAGTTGCAACTCCATCTCATCTTTAACTTTTTTGGCTAGCTGCTCTTTTAAAGTTTCCTCGATTTTCCGTTTCTCTTCTTCCAATCGTATTTTATAAAATTTTTGGTATTTCTCTTGAATTTGAGCCGAAAGCGCCTGGGTGAGAGGAATAGATTTTTTACAGTGTGGACAGACAATTTCGTCGTTCATATAAACAATTCTATCAAAATTCCCCCAATTTTCATGGAAGAAAAATCTCTATCTTTTAAGGAGATGAAAAAACCAGTTAATCAAGGAAAGCGTTAAACCAAATAAGATTGCCCACCAGATATTAGCCACAAAAAAACCGACAATAAATTTGCTTGCTAAAAGAATTAACACACCGTTAAGAAAAAAGCTAAAAAGACCAAGGGTAATGATGTTTAATGGTAAAAAAAGAAGGTTTAAAACAGGTTTTATCAAGGTATTGACTATCCCTAAAATTACAGCCACCACTATAGCGGTAAAAAAATTATCGATCTTTACTCCTGAGGATAAAAGATAAGCGGTGATAAAAACAGCAAAACCATTAACTAAAAGATTAATTAAAAAGTTCATATTAAAATTTTATTCCCGGCAACAATCAACGGCTTTTTTAATAATCTCACCTAACTTGGCTAACAAACCAACCGTCCCTTTTTTGGCTGGTTTTTCCTCGTCATTAATAAAAACTATCTCTTTGTCATTCTTCCCGGCAACGTCTTTAACGTCTTTAATATTAAGTAATCCTAGATTCATCCCCCAAAATAAATTATAAAGTCGGTATGATTTTTCAAACATCTCCTCCGCTTCTTTGTCATCGCCTTTAGTTAGAGCCTTAGTGCCAACTTCCATAAATCTTATGGAGGCAGCCAGAAGGTGTTTGCTAATACACCAGATTTCTCCTTCGTAATCTTTGATTATCTTTTTTAAAGCCTCTTTTCTCATTTCCCTAACTTCTTGCAATAAATTCAAATATTTTTTTTTGTTGGTTTTTTTAAAAGTAAAAAACAAGTGTTCTTCAATAGAGATTAAATTCATAATAGCAATTGACAAATCTTCCCCGGCTGACAAGTCAACTTTTTCTCCTTTTTCTATCGCCTTTACTTTCTCTATAAATTTCTTAATGTCTTCATCGTTGCGTTTTTTCATAAGTAGCCAAATTTAACTGGTGATTAATAATAAAATTAAACTGGCAATAGATAATAACAATAAAGGAATAATCACTTTTTGATAATAAATAACTCCTTTATTATTGTTGCTCACTCTTACTAGTTTATCAAGAACAACCGCTAAAAAAAAGACAAAGACTCCAATAATCATCCCGCCCGTCATTTTATCTAACCCTAAAAAAACCTGTTGATTAACTTTGATTATTTTTGGCCAGTAAAGGGGAAAAATAACAAAAAAAGCCATTAAAAATATAGAAAAAATTTCAGGAAAAGGGATTGGCCAATTTTTTTTCCTGATAAAATTAGCCAGCCATAATCCAGCCGAGATAATTAAACCCCCTATCCACACTCCAACAATTGTATCATCGATGCCAATCGTTCTGGCTATGCCTACCCCGACGCCGGTGGCAATCGTGCAGACCGGACACATTGCCTCAACTGATTTGATAAAAAAGAGAGACATTTTTCTTTATTTATTGCTGTCTTTTAAACTGAAAACTATTGATCTCCTCCCTATTAATTAGCTGTGCTCTTAACAGAAGAAACATAACTTTATTCCTTATAACTACCCATCACTTTATTTTACCTATTCTAACTTGATTTGTAAATTAGTTGAAGATAGCTTAACCCAATTTAAAAGCGGCAATCTTAATGTTGAGCAAAAAAATAACAATGTGTTTAAATTTTTTTTATCCGATAAATAGAAAAATTTTAGATTGAAAATGGTTAACCGTCTTAAAAACTCTAGAGTTTCTTCTATGATTATTTAAACAACTAACAAATGTTTTTTAAAAACTCTTCCTAAGAATTCTAGCCAGTTCTTTTTGATATAATAAAGAGTAGACTATGAAGAAAATGTATTCAGATTTTTTGGAGGTTTCAAAGCAAACAGGAGTGCCCGTCAAAAAGGTGCTAGATGTGTTTTGGCATTTATCAAAAGGAAAGGCTATCGGAAACAATGAACTGGTTCGATTGGTGGGTGTGTCTAGAAACGCTCTCAATCAGGTAAAAAAAGCTCTATCCGCTTATTTGAATCCCACTCGAAATGATACATCCCTAAGAGAAGAAGTGTTGGGAAAAATGTGTGTGTTATATGATAACAATTACCTAGTGGAAGAAAGATTGTTAGCCACATTAACTGAGGATGATATATACAAGTGGTCAGTTGAACTGCTATCCCATTATCGGGATAAAAGACCTGCGCCAAAGAGGAGTTACGACCAGTTTACCGCTACTGTTGAGACAACGGCAAAAAGAGTTGCTCTTCTTGCATTCTTGGGAGATGTAAAGGCTAAACGGATATTGTTTTTGGGTGATGACGACTTTACTTCTGTGGTGGCCGCAAACATTAAATCTGCCCAAGACATAGCAGTAGTGGATATCGATGAGAGGATTTTGGATAACATCGGAGTTATTTCAGATGAACTTAACCTGGGAATCAGAGGAATAAAACACGATTTGAGAAAACCAATCCCCGCTGAGTTGAGAGGTAAATTCGATACGGTATTTACTGACCCACCTTATACTCCAGAAGGAATAAATCTATTTGTTTCAAGGGCAATAGAGGCACTTGATAGGAAAAATCAAACAGCCAGAGTTTATGTTTGTTATGGCAATAGCGATAGAGCCAAAGAGCGATTTCTACCCATTCAGGATGTCCTCACGGATTCGGGGTTAATGCTGAGATGGGTGTTTGATAGATTCAATAGATATGAAGGGGCTGAATCTGTGGGAAGCGCAAGTTCGCTATATATCGCTGAAATCACACCCAGGACGAAACCTTTAATACGAGGGAATTATGACAAACCAATCTATACCATTAATTAAACAATTTGTTGCGCTTATAAAAATAAAGCCATTCGATAACTCCTTGGAGTTCGTTGAAGAGTTGGCAGACAACATGATTTCTGATTTGGATTTAAAGGTGGTTAAAAAAATGTCCCACATTTTTAGTCCAGCAGGAATTACCCTTGCGTATATTCTTTCCCAATCACATCTTATATTGCATACTTACCCAGAAAACAGTGTTATTCATGTCGATTTGGTAATGTGCGCTAAACGCAGCAAAAAGGAATTTGAAAAGTCATTAAGATATGCTCTTCATAACTACGAGGTTTATTCTATTAAAGTTAAAACCATCGATTTGCGATTTGGATAAGTTACGAAACATATGAGGGGAAACACATGAGGGTTTAAGGATTTTATAAATTTAAGTCTTTCCCCAACTTAATGTCCCTGTTAATCGTTTGATGATATCATTTGAATTAAATTAGGCTGACCGTTTACAAAACATGTCGAACTTTATTTGATTAACTCGGCCTTCGGCCTCGCTATGCTCCGGCGCGGCACCTCTACCTGCCGTACCTCCGCTATTTTTTGCGCGTGCGATTTTACTCGGCTTCGCCAAGCATTTGATAAAAGTTTAAAATTTGATAAAATCAAAATAATGAAACAGCTATCAAGATTATACTGCGTCAGACCAATTTGAACAACTACCACCAATAAATTTTGAAAAAGTAAATCCTGCATTATCAGAAAAGGAACAGAATTAAAAATCTGGGGTGAAGTTAGCGATCCAAAAAAAACATGGTCCCAAAAATTTCCGTTATTTAGTTCATGCTTTCAATCCCCATGCAAGGTTTTCGCAAATCTTTGGCAATCTCCTCGAAATTATCTGGGCATATAAAGTTAACAAATCAGAAGGTGATCAATCCATAAATCTTTTTGATCAACCAGAAAGATTAGGCGAGCAGGTTTCTCTAAGCATGTCTCTTACAGATCAAGAACATACCAAAACTTGGGAACAAGGAGAAATTATCATTGAGGCTTCAGAAGAAAATATCGTTATCGCTTCCCTAACTAACACGGGGTCGCATAATTCAAGCAAAGATTTTTTGAGAAGACAGGCACAAAATCAATCACGGCTTTCTGGCGAGCAATTACTTCGATTAACTCCTCATGGATACTATAATGAGTTTGATGATAAATATAACACCTTTTTCCTTCTCCTGAGGAAATTGAAGATGTGATTGCACATTTTGTTCATCATTGTAATTTAAATCAGGCACAGGCTCAACAAATCAGGGAAAGATATAAAATTGCCGACTCTTAAAGAAAATCTCCAAAAGTTAAGTATAACCGGAAACAAATGCAATAAGCGGGGTAATTATCAAAGATGGTTATGGTAAAGATGAAATTGAATATTAGTTAAGACCGTCAGGATATTGTTTGAGAGTTAATATGGAGGAGCGCAAAAAGGCTTTCATAAAAATGTCGCTGAATCTAAACATAATAATTACAGATCTATACTAATAATATTTGAGATATTAAACTCCAATTTCTGGATTACAAGTACTATCTATTTTAGAAAGCAGAAGAGAAACAATAGATCCAAAAGAATATGAGATTCTTTTTTTCTTTTTTTAGCGGAGCTCGAGAGAAAATTGATCAAGTATACAGGCAGAAACAATCTTTCAGGCGAGGTGGCATATTGAGGTAGTAGATTTTAGTTCTTTGAAATTTTTGCGTTTTTCTCCATTCTTTTTCCGGCGGCTATCCATGAGTTTTAAAAAAGGCATATTTGATGCGCTTGCTGCAGAGGGAGGCGCGGTAAGCACTACCTGCCGACTCTTCTTACTGGCTGTGTCTCCTGAACAAAATCCGAACTTTTTTCCGAGAAAATCCTGACGCTGATTTCTAAAATTTCGCTCGGGCGGGCAAAAAAGAAGGGGGCTGAGAGGGTCTCCCGATAGACATTTTAATTTTGGAATAACGAGATGGTATTCCACTACAAAATCTGTCCATTGGCGTAAACTGTCAGACGGATAATAGGATACAAATAAGGTCTACCACTTAAACCTTCAGGCAACTCGTAGTCTTTATCTTCCCACATCCAAGTATGCGACTCTTTTTGTGAATAAGAGTGAACAAACTGGTCTTTCAACTCCTCAAAGTTTGGCAAGGCTTGCTTGAGATAATCAAAAGCGATACTTTCAGCTTTTTCTTTGGTTAGGTTGGTGCATTTTATTTAGGAGCGATGAAAACTTATCAGCTTGGTTTTTACCAACATGACACTTGATAAAGGAATGCTGGCTTACGAGTATACAACTGCCTTCAAACTGATCTACAATGCGGTGGTTAAGACTAACGGTTTGAAAGTGGCTAATTTGGCAAAAAATGGAGCGAAGATTTTCGAACCTACAAAATTGCCCGATAATTCAACCCAAAAAGGGTCTTTGCGACCCTCTCGTCATACTTAGCTGCGGGGCTAGGGCTCGAACCTAGACTACCCTGCTCCAAAGGCAGGTGTGTTACCAATTACACCACCCCGCAAATACCCATATTTTATCAAATTTCCTCAATGATTTTTTTAAGAAGATGGTACTAATCACTACTAATTAAAAAGAGGGTGGGAAAAAACCCTTTTTTTCGATAAGCAATGATTTTATTCAGCCATCATCGAGTAACGGTCGGATTAGTTTTTTTTGTTGGTAAAGGCGGTAAAGAAAAATCTTTAATCTCCTCCACCTCAATTATTTTTGATAAATTTTTATCCCAAACTCCTTTTACCCGTACTCGGTGACCTTCTTGAATGGCATTAAAGTTAATCGTCTCTCCTCTTCTGTTAATTAGCTTCGCCTTTCCCACATAAACAGTTTGTTTGCCGCGATTAACCGTTTCCATCACAAAACTATCACTGCCTTTAGCAACAATCTGACCGAAAAACACTCCCCACCTTTTCTCAATTGAAAGATTGCGAATTAAAACTGCCTCGATAGTGGTTTTCTCCTCATTAGTATATCGACCAATCACATTCACCTCATCGCCAACAGAAAATTCCTCTAACTCAGCTTTTCCCCAAAATCTTCGTCTTAATTGAGTCTTGTCATTAATATTAACCTGATAAATTTTCTCATCATTTGCCCTTACTTTCATAAAATTGTCTCCTTGTTCCATTATTTTTCCCGAGACTTTGGCTGAGAAACGAAGATTTTGTAATCTTTCTTTGACTTGATTTTTTATTTGGTCCAACAAGCCTTGATTTTGCTCTTTGATTTCATTTCTTATTTCCTTTCTTTGGGCCGGTGTTGTCGCTTGATTTAACCTTTCTCTTATCTCGTTTCTTCTTTCTTCTCTCAACTTGATTATTGTTGGTTTAATTTCTTCCTTTATTGCCTTTCCTGTTGGCTTGATTTCATTTTGAATAACATCTCTTATAGGTCTTGCCTGCACCTTTTGGGTAAAAGCTAAAATTAAAAAAAGAAGTATTAAAAGAAAGATTTTTTGTTTCATATTTTTTTAATTAAAAATTTTTAACTTGCTTTTGTTTCAATAACAACTTTTATCTATTAATAATATATGCGCCGATTTTAAAAAAGTTGCCTTAATTTCTTAATTAATCGTTTCAAGCGTTATCACCAACTCTTTTTCCGCATAATTTCCTTGAGAATCTGAGGCTACAATGGTAATAATATTTTCTCCTTCATCTAAATTTATATTGGTGCTAAATTTCCCTTGATGGTTGGCCTTTAATTCTTTATCGTTAATAAAAACATCAGCCCCAGGACTGGTTCGACCGGAAACAATGATGTTTGAGGAATTAACTTTTGTCTTATCTTTCGGTTGGTCAATTTCTAAAGTCAAACCCTGATTAACTTCTTCAACTGTTGATTTTTCTTCATTTTCTAAAACCACGGGTGTATTTTTTTGGTTAAGGGAAGACAAGTTTATGGATAATTGCCGGCTTTTTTCAAACAAATAAACGCCGGTTAAAATTAATAAAAACAAGGCTAAAAATAAAATTCCTTTTTTCATGTTTTTTTCTCCTTTTGTTTTAATAAACTTTTAATCCTGTTCTTGATTTTCTTAAAATTTTTAATTACTGTCAAGAGTAAAAAAACCAGAAGAGATAAAAAAATGAATAAAATAAATAGCAATGCTTTTGGCAATTCAAAAAAGAGAAGGAAGAGATTATCAAAAAAATATCTTTTTAAAACCTCAGTGTCCTCCTTAAAAATTTCCAAAAGATCAAGGGTTTTTTGCGTCTTTAAAATGTTAAAGAAAAATTTGGCAAAAATAAAAATCAGCCCACTTAAAAAAATAAAAACGGTAATTTTGAGTAATATTTCTACCGTGGTTCTTTTGGCTTCAAATTGGTAAACTTTGTCTAAAATTTTTTTCTCTAAATTTTTTTCTTGAGACATATTTACCTGCTAATTATTAATTTTTTTCTGGCTCTCCTGATAATTGATTTTACCGTATTTAATGGCCGCCGAAATTTTTTGGCCACCTCCTGATAAGAATAACCGTCGGCAATCATCAAGAGCATCGCCTTTTCCTCCTCCTTTAATTCCGCTAAATATTTTTCATAATCATCAACCTCATCTATCACTTGATCAGTTTTAAGATGATGCCAGTCTTTAAGTGACACCATCGGCTTTTTTGAGCGAAAAAACATTTTTAGCTCATTGTTGGCAATTTGGGAAAGATAGGGAAAAATTGGCTTTGATTCATTAAAATTGTCAATAGTTTTATAAAATTTTATAAAAGTATTCTGGGTTAAATCCTCAGCATCATTTTTATCTTTTATCTTAAGTTTAATTTTTTGATAAATTACCCCGCTATATCGTCTAACAATGTAAGCAAAATAATCAATCTCACCATTTTTAACCTTTAAAATTAATTCCTTATCTGAATATTCTCTCATAATTTTATTTTAAACTTCTGATAAAATTAATGCCATGAGAGGCGGAAAAGTTATTTTAATCGGCCGACCCAACGTCGGCAAATCAACATTTCTTAATAATCTCATCGGTCAAAAAGTAGCCATCACCTCTCCCAAACCCCAAACCACCCGCTTTCCCATTAAGGCCGTGTATCAAGACAGCCGCGGTCAGATTATTTTCATTGATACCCCAGGACTAATGCGTAAAACTGAGGACTATCTTTCCGAAAAAATTAATAAAAAAACTCTCCAGGCCCTTCATGAAGAAGTAGACCTAGTCCTTTATATGATTGACCATACAAGAAAACGCGATTTTGAAGAAGCACGCGTTTTAGGATTAGTTCGCCAAATTAACAAACCAAAAATCTTAGTCATTAATAAAATTGATATTCAAGATAAATCGTATCTGCCTCAATATAAATTTTTAGAGGAAGAATTTTCTTATATTCATCAAATTTCAGCTCTGAAAAAACTCCACTTAAAACCACTCCTTGACCGTATCTTTAGCCTCCTACCAAAAACCAGTCCAACCGCCCCGGTTGGACAGGCTATAGGACAAGTGGCTAATAACCAATATCAAGACGTCAACCCCACTTCACCTCCTCTTTTAAATCTTGACAGTAAAACTTTTATTGCTGAGTTGATTAGGGAAAAAATTTTTTTAATGATGGGAGAGGAGATTCCTTATACAACTACCGTTGTTGTTGATGAGATAACGGAGCGCCACGAAAAATTAACCTATATTAAAGCTCGCATATTAACTACCAATGATCGCTATAAAAAAATGTTAATCGGCAAATCTGGTCGAAAAATCAAAGAAATCGGCGCCTATGCCAGAAAAGAAATTGCCCTAGCCACCAATAAAAAAATTTATCTTGATTTAACTGTTGAAACCGATCCTCACTGGCAAGAAGTTTTTTATTCATAACTCCTTAAATTCGAGTTCTATTTCATCTCTTAGCGGAATTCCATTTTTACCAGTTAATGGAATATTTTGTTTTATTTTTCTTGATTTTATCACTGCTCCTCTGTAGATTTTTACCAACCTAAATTCACGTTTTTGGTAAAACCTTAAGGCATAAAGATTATCGTTGCTTGTTCTAACTTTAATTTTTTTCACACCGTATCTCTTTATTTCTTTTTTAACTACATCAATTAACCTTGTTCCTATACCTTTTTGCAATCAAAGAATTTACCGTAATTATAAAAAAATAACTCCTATATCTTTTATAAGTAATCAAGCCAATAATTTTATGTTCATCTTTAACAATAAAACCAAATAATTTATGAGGATAAAAAGCCTTACCATTATAAACAATTTCTTCTGAACCCCAGTGTTTTTTTACAAAATCCTTAACCTCTTTCCTGTCTTTATTTTCAATTGGCGCGAGTTTAAAATTATAATTTTTTTTAAACCATAATTTAATTTTAAACCCACCTTCTAATCCTCTCTAAACACTCCTTCTTCCCCAAAATCACCATCGACTCATTAAGAGGAGGGGAGATTTTTTTGCCGGTAATGGCCACCCGAAGAATCATAAAAAGATCACCGGTGCTAACTGCTTCCTTTTTAGCTAAATTAATCATCGACTGACCAATGTTTTCTATTGACCAATTTTGCATTTTTTCCAATTCTTGATAGACTTTTGCTAATAATTTTTCTTTATCCGATAAATCAATCTCATAATGGCTGGGTCTTTCAAAGAAAAACTGACAATAAAACCAGTAATCAGAAAGTTTTTTCATTCGCTCCTTAACTAAAGAAACTGTTTTTTCAACTAAATTTTCTTTTAATTTTTTATTATGATATTTTTCATAATAATTTAAAATTTGTGATTTGAGATTTGAGATTTGAGATTTTCTAATATACTCGCCATTCAGCCAGGTTAATTTAACCGGATCAAATGCCGGACCAACTACTTGCAGATCTTTTAAATCAAAAACATGAATAAATTCTTCCATAGAAAAAATCTCTTTTTCTTTTTCTAGCGGATGAGACCAACCCATTAAGGCTAAATAATTCAAAACCGCCCAAGGAAAATATCCCTGCTGTAAATACCAAGAAGCCCAGACGGGGCTTTTTCTTTTGGAAAGTTTTGATCTGTCAGGATTGCGCAAAATCGGCAGATGACAAAAAATCGGCTTCTGCCAACCAAAAGCTTCATACAAAAGAATGTGTTTTGGTGTTGATGATAACCACTCCTCCGCCCGAATCACATGAGAGATCTTCATCAGATAATCATCAACAACAACTGCTAAATGATAGGTAGGATAGCCATCAGATTTAAGAAGAATTTGATCATCAATATGATTAGAATCAAAAACAACTTCCCCTCTTAATAAATCGTTAACAATAATTTTCTTATCTTTTGGGACTTTAAGTCTTACCACCCAACGCTCAGATTTAAGATTGACGGCTGACGGATTTAAATTGCGACAATGTCCATCATAACGAGGAATTTGTTTTTCCGCCATCTGTTTCTCCCTTAATTGGGCCAATCTTTCTTTTGAGCAAAAACAGTAATAAGCAAAACCTTTCTCTACCAACTGGCGGGCAAATTTCTGATAAATTACCAGTCTTTCTGACTGGCGATACGGGCCATAAGGGCCTTTTTTTATTGGGTCCTCGTCTGGTTCTAAACCATAATCTTTTAACGTTTTTAAGATTTTCTCTTCGGCTCCTTTAACTAATCTTTGTCTATCGGTATCCTCAATGCGTATGACAAACTTGCCTTTATTTTTCTTTGCCCATGCATAGTTAATTAATGCCGTATATAAATTACCGATATGTAAATCCTCGCCTGTTGGTGACGGAGCAATTCTTGTTCTAATCATACGGAAAAATTATATAATATTCGAGTGGTTAATAAATTCCAATTTTGTCCCAATTGCCAAAATAAAGTTAAAAAAATTACTCATCGCCTCATTGATTGTTCCTCTTGTGGCTTTCATTTTTATCTTAACCCTTGCCCCACCAACGCTTTAATCATCGAAAACCCGCAGGAAGAAATTCTTTTGGTTAGAAGAAAATTTAATCCCCACAAAAATAAGTGGGATTTGCCAGGGGGGTTTTTAGATTTTAAAGAGACAGTGGAGGAATCATTAAAGCGAGAAATTAAGGAAGAAATTAATCTTCGTATAAAAATTAACCAATTTAATTATTTAGGGTCTTTTACTGATCGCTATTTTTACAAAGGGATAAACTACCAGACTGTTTGTTTCATTTTCTATACAAAGATCTCTAAAAATTTGTCTTTAAAACCTAAAGATGATGTTTCGGAAATTAAATTTTTTCCTAAAAATAACCTACCTTGGGAAAAAATCGCCTTTCCAGGAATAAAAAATGCTTTAAGAAAATATATTTCGGAGCAACACCGCCATCTAAATTTGACCTGACAGGTCGTAGGAAGATTGGTAGAAAGCGCTAAAATTGTCTTCTTTTTATTAATTTTATTACCCCAAAAAGGGAAAAAACCGCCGGAAAAAGAAAAATATTAGCATATCGAAAGAGATCTTTTTGAGACTCGGACAAATCAGGTAAGGGATAAAAACTAACTACCCTTTGTCTAATGCCAGCCAGAGCACCTGCAGAGGCTAAATCATTAAGAATATTAATGACAAAATTAAGATTATCGCTTCCTCTGGTCAAATATTGTTCTAAAATAAACCTAGAGGAAGGAATAACCACCATTTCTCCTCTTTTTTCATTAGTGATTTTTGCCGTTAAAATAAATTGTTTTAAATCGTTAACCGTTGGCTGAGGAATTGATTGCGGATCCAAAATAAAACCAGCCGAACCAGTCGCCTCTTTTTGTTGCCATGATTTTGTCGTTGAGCGAACAAGAACTGTCTCTTTTAACCCTTTTTTGCTTAATAAATCAAGTGAGGAAACCCAAGGATAAGTTAATTGGTTTATATTGGAAAAATAAGACTGCCCTTCACTAAAAACATTTGTCCTCAACCAAAAAGGGTAAGCCGTCAAAAACTGAACCATCTGATTACCAAAATTAACTAACTCAGCAGAAGTGGAAAGAATAAGATTTTGATTAAGCTTAACGCCATTTTTTTCAAGAAAAGAAAAAAGGTTATGGTTAGCCGGCGCCGCCAAAAGATTGTCATTTACCCAAACACCGTCAACAAATAAAAGCATCTTTCCCCCTTTATTAAAATATTGTTGAATTTTATTTATTTCCTCCTCAGAATAGGTCTTTTTATTATCATCAAAAATTATTAAAGTAGCTAAATCAGTCTCCCATTCCCTATCAATAAATCGAAAATCAAATTGTTGGCCGGCAATTCTTTTAAAAGTGAACAACGGATCATTTTGCTGAAGAAACATCTCCGTCTGCCCAATAATTCCTACCTTCGGTAATTCTTTTTTTGCCAGTTTATAAATAGTCGCGGTCAAATTGTACTCCAAACTTTCAATATCGGTTACCTGAGGAATGGTTTCTTTTTTATCTTTGTACGAGAAAACTATCCCTAAATAAGCATTAGATAAAGCATATTTATTACGCTCTAATTGCGAGAATTGCAATTGTGGTAAACCTTCCTTTTGCGCCTCCTCCTTTGCTTTTGCATCTTTAGCTGGATCAAGAACCTTAAAATTAACTTTTGCGCCACCGGCTCTTTTGTATTCATTTAAGAAATCTAAAATATCTCTTTTAAGCGGTAATAATCTCGTTGGCAAATCAGAGGAAACAAAAAATTTTATTTCCACAGGTTTTTCCAAGCTTTTCAAAATCTTTTTTGTTGAGGAAGAAAGAGTATAAGCCCTACCGGCAGAAAAATCTAATCGGGCTGGCAAAAATGAAATCAACCAATTAAAACCAAAAAAACAACCGATCAACAAGGGAACCGAGATTTTTTTAAATATTAGCTTAATCACGGTTTTTTAATAATAAAATATTAATCGCTAAAAACGTTAATGTCGCGGTTAAAAAATAAAAAAGACTGCGAAAATCAATCAATCCTTTTTCAAAACTCACTAAATGATATTGCGGGCTAAAATAACTTAAAAAGTCTCTTACCAATCTTGGTAAAACACCGGCAAAAAAATCTCCGCCTAAAACAAGAGTGATAAAAATAACAATAACCGAAACTAAAAAAGCCACCACTTGATTTTTTGTTAATAAAGAGAAAATCATAGCAAGAGTGATCGTCATCATCGAAAAAAAGATCAAACCTAAATAAGCAATTATGATCTCCGGTATGTAAATTTTCGTCAACAAACCCAGCGACAAAGGCAAACTAAAAGTCAAAACTAAAGCGGTGGTTGCCAAGGTTAAAAGAGCAAAAAATTTAGCGATGACAACTTTTGTCTCACTAACCGGTAAAGTAAGCAGTACTTCTAAAGTATTATTTCTTTTCTCCTCAGCCCAAATCCTCATAGCCAGAGCAGGAATAAAAATCATCAAAAGCCACGGAGCGATATCAAAAAATCCCCTCATCGAAGCCACTCCAACGGCAAAAATATCTTTAACAAAAAGAAAATTAACAAAAATAGCAAAAAGAGCAAGGATTATATAACCAACCGGATTGTTAAGATAATAATTTAATTCTTTTTTATATAAACTTTTCATAAAGGTGATAAATGATCATTTACAATCTTCTTAAACCTCCGTCAAACAGTAAAAAATAATTATTTATCTAACTACTTTTTTAAATAATCTTTCCACCGTTCCTTTTCCTTTTGGCTTTAATCCATCATAAACTATTTTTCCCTTGTTAATAACAATCAATCGATTGGCGACATCTTCTACTTCAGATAAAATATGGGTGGAAAAAATAATCGTTTTTCTCTTTGCCAGTTTTTTGATAAGTTGTCTTATCTTTTCTTGTTCTAAGGGATCTAAACCAGAGGTAGGTTCATCTAAAATTAAGATTTTGGGGTCACCCAATAAGGCGGCCGCCAAACCAACCCGTTGTTTGTAGCCTCTTGATAGCTCCTCAACTTTTTGAAGCACAACTTCATCTATTTCCACCTGGTTAGCAATATTTTGCCATCGATTATCTCCTTTAACATCGGCAATAAATTGCAAATATTCAACCACTTTCATTTCCTGATAAAGAGGATTATTCTCCGGTAAATAGCCTATCCTTTGTAAAACTTTAACTCGCTCGTTGATGGGATCAAAACCATCAACTTTAATTTCTCCCTCTGAAGGCTTAAGGTAACCTAAAATTAATCGCATTGTGGTTGTTTTTCCAGCCCCGTTTGGTCCAACAAAACCAATTATTTCTCCTTCTTTAGTTTTAAAGCTAATATTATCAACCGCGATTTTCTGATTAAACCTTTTCGTTACCGCCTTTAAAGAAATCATAGATAGCTATTAGATATACCAAAACTTTTTTAATTTAACAAGTAGAAAATTTAATAAAAAAACACTAAGGCTGTACCGTAAAAATTCTTTCCTCTATAAAATTTTTTTTCTTTACTAGCATTTAAATCGATGACTTTTAATAATTGATTTTCACTTGAAACAAGAAACTCTCCATCATAATCAATAACAAAGAAAAAATCTTTAGCGATAATATTACCGTTGCGAAGCCAGACGATTTTGGAAACTGACCCTTTTTGAAAAAAAGAATTAAGCCGTCGATTTGCCTCAATAAATATAAAGACTGTCCTCTTTTTGGTAAACAACCTTATCTCCTTCGGGAGAAACTGAGTATAAAGCACCAAAAGGAAGCGTAAATAGTTCCTGCTCTTTTCCTTCATAAAGATTGTTAAAATATATCCGCCTTAAAGAAGTTGTTTTAGGATTTCCTTCTTCTAATTTTGACACGGCCGCGTAAATATATTGACTATTACCACTTTTTAATGATCAAGGCAAAATTATTTATCAACATGATAAACAAAAACTCGTTCCTTTTGGTTTTGAAAAAAATAACATCACCCAAGGAAACAACAAAATTAAACCGTTTATTATTTATGGGATAAAATGGGGTGTTTTAATTTGCCGAGAGCTTTTTTATCCGCAACTTTTTCAAAAATTAAGAAGACAAAATGTCGCCATTATTTTTATTCCAGCCTTTTGGTCAAAGCGTTCCAGTGATTACCAAAAGCATCAGTTAAAAAATCAATATCGTTTTTCATCGGAAATAAAAGTAGTTAACACCTTATGTCAAGCGCGAAGTTTTGAGAACGAAATTTGTCTTTGTTTTGTCAATGCCGCTGGCTACTTGAAAGATAAAAATAATTTTGATGTTTTACTGGCCCGAACTCAAGTTTGTTATCCTTTTTATGGCTGTGTTAAAAAATTAAATCAAAATAAAGAAGACATAATAATTTTTAATTATCAACCAACCATTATTAAAGACGCAAGAAAATCCTATCAACTGTTCTACTCATGATTTTAGCATTGACAGTTACCATCAGTATCACCCACACATGAACAAGTTTTTTTAAAAACGGCTTGAAAATTTTCCTCCACTACTCGCCAATCTAAATTATCAAAAAAGGCATCAATATAAGAGGCGCGATTAACACCATAATCAATAAAGTAGGCATGCTCATAGGTATCAAGAGCTAAAATAGGCTTTGCCCACCAGACAGGAAAAGTGTTCTGCGCATCACCTAAATAATTAAATAATCTCTTTTCTCTTTCATTCCAAGCCGTCCATACCCAGCCACGCGCCGCCATCCCGGTGGCTTTAACATCCTTTTTGTAATTTTCAAAACTACCGAAATCCTTTTTTATCTGCTTCAATAGTTTATCTTTTGGCTCATCGCCATCACCGCCTAAATGACTAAAATAAATCTCATGGTTAATCACCCCTCCCCAAGCAAAAGAAAGTTCCATTTTTAACTCACGAATTAAGGAAAAAGTTTGATTGGCTTTTTGATAATCTGCTTCCATCAAAGATGCCAATTTTTCTTGGATTTCATTGTATTTAACAACATAGCCTTGATATAGCTTAAGATGCTCCTCCACTGTTTT
>CAZWBE010000006.1:0-3204 GCA_964632205.1 uncultured Gammaproteobacteria bacterium
CACCATAAAAAAGTTATTGATTTACTCTTAAAAACTCTCTCTCAGGTAATTAAATAATTATTTAATCCCTAAATTAGATCTCATCTTTTATCATGTAATCATAGTGTAACTGGTTATATTTTTCAATGTATGATGTATGATATAATCATTTATGGTTATTTATCTTTGGCTGTTGGAGCATTGTTTTTATATCGCAAAGGCCTTCTTTTCAAGTCAAACGATAACCATATGAAAATTCTTGACATTAAATCACTGGTTTTTCCTGAAGTAAAAGTGATCAAATTTGCCCGCTTTACTGATAACCGTGGTTATTTTACGGAAACCTACCGTTTTCAAGAATTAGAGCAGATAATCCCAGAATTGAAAATTAAACAAGTGATGGAAAGTCATTCAAAAAAAGGCGTCTTACGAGGCTTTCATTTGCAGTATGACCCACCGATGGGCAAACTAGTGCGCACTGTCGTTGGTGAAATGATTGACTTTTTTTTGGATTTAAGAGAAGACTCAAGAACTTTTGGGTTTATTGGCGCTTATCGGATGCCATCACGCTGGGAGGATAACTATGATGAATGGATATGGATCCCACCCGGTTTTGCTCACGGTAATCTTTATCTTCAAGAGTCAACTATTGAATATTTTGCAACCTCAACTTATAATCCAAAAGGAGAAATTGGGATTTATCCCCTTGATAAAGAAATTAACTGGACCCTTGCTCCCCAAGAAATTCAAAAAATTTTTAATAAAATTAAAAATAAAATCCTCATCTCTGAGAAAGATAGAAACGGGCTAACATTGAAGGATTTTAAAAAGAAATTCGCCTGATTTGAAAAATTTACCCATCAATAAAAAAATTCATTAAAAAATTATTTAATTAAATACTTATTTAAAAAATAGGCAAGCGTCAAATAAGAAAAAGGTAAAATAATAACAAAATATCTAACAAAAGGGACTTGTGGTCCCAAATATAAAAGATATAAGGGAGTCATCAAAAAAATCAAAGTTTTTAAATTAAGATTTTCATAAAAACATTTAAGATAAAACCTCAGCTTTAAATTCGTGGCTATCAAAATAGAATTATATACTTTAATTTCATTATCAATCTTTTTTCTCTTTTTAACAAAAGTTTTCTTTAAAAGATGCAAACTTGCTAATAAACTCACCGGCCATAGAAAAGAGTAAACATGGGATAATGTTAATTGATAATTATCCCACCATTTCTTAAAAATTCCAAAAACAAAAAGGAGAACGGAAGCAAAAGGAATGTTGGTAATCGAATGACTCAGCCAAAACTTAATTACTTTTAATTGAAAGAAAAAAATATTGAATTTTAAGCCTTGTTTTAAATAAGTATTTAGATAAAAAAGATTGAAAATAAAAAAAGCTAAAAAAAGATGCCAAATAAATTTTTTAAAATTAAACTCTTTTTTCAACCAGATATACAAATGATAAATAATTCCAAAAAAAATTGTGGCACCATAAAATTTACTTCCAGCAAACATGCCTAAAAATATTCCTGCCAAAAACCAGTTTTTCCACAAAATTAAGCTAGAAAAATAAAGTAAATTAAAAAAGGCCTGTCCAAGCTCATTGGAGACCTGACTTGATATGTCAATGAATAGGGGGTCAACAAGGATAAATAAAACCGCTAAAAAACTAATCAGTCTTTTTTTAAAAATTTTAATCCCTAAAAAATAAATTAAAATTATATACAAAACGCCAAAAAATAAAACTCCTAAGTAAGGATTACCGAAATACTTCGTGATAAAACCTAAAACTAACGAAAAAAAAGGCATATGTTGAAAATTGATTGCGGTTGGGTCTTGACCTTTTGCGTAAAGATAGCCAGAAGCTATATAAATTTCTTCATCAGACAACCAGATTCTTTTACATTTAGGCTCATAGGGGATATTTTGGGAACAAAAGTATCTTTTTATTAAATTGTTATCAAATCGATAGCTAAAAATTTCTTTTTTTAAACTATAAAGTAAAGTTAGATAAATAAAAACAAAAAAGAAGACAAAAAACCAATCAATCTTTTTCATTTTAAAATTGTTCCATCATCTCACCTATTTTTAAATTTTTTTATCCTTGCCAAATCAGCCTCAACCATCATTTTAACTAATTCTTTAAAACTTACCTTTGGACGCCAACCTAGTTTTTCCTTGGCTTTTTTTGGATTAGCCTTTAAAGCCGGCACCTCAGCCGGTCGCTTAAATTGAGGGTCAACAACAACATATTTTCGCCAATCTTTAATTCCGGCGTAATCAAATGCCAGTTTAACAAATTCCTCCACTGAATGGTTTTCGCCTGTCCCAACAACATAATCATCGGGATTTTTTTGTTGAAGGATTAAATACATTGCCTCCACATAATCACCGGCAAAACCCCAATCTCTTTTGGCTTCCAGATTGCCCAAGCGTAAATTTTTAGCCAGACCATATTTAATTCTTGCCACGCCATCGGTGATTTTCCTTGTGACAAACTGAACGCCTCGAATAGGTGATTCATGATTGAATAAAATGCCATTGCAAGCAAATAATCCGTAAGATTCGCGAAAATTAACTGTCATCCAATAAGCATAAACCTTTGAAATTCCATAAGGACTGCGTGGGTGAAAAGGCGTTTTTTCATCTTGGAAACCATTAGTGTGTTGTAAACCAAACATTTCTGAGGTTGATGCTTGATAAAATTTAGTTGTCGGAGAAAAAAGTTTAATGGCATTTAAAAGATAAAGTACTCCTAAAGCATTGACTTCTGTAGTTAGTTTTGCCATTGTCCATGAATCACCGACAAAAGATTGAGCGGCTAAATTATAGACTTCATCGGGACGAAGGGTGCGGATAAGTTGATTTAATGATGATTCATCTGTCATATCGCCATCGACATATTCAATCTGATTAGTAACCCCCAGATAGTCTAAATTTTCAAAATTGGGATTGGAGTAACGGCGAATCATTCCATAAACTTTATAACCTTTATTAAGAAGAAGTTTAGCCAAATAAGGACCATCCTGACCTAAAATTCCTGTGATTAAAGCGCTTTTTTTTAACATAAAATAAAAAAATTTTAATGTTTTTTAATTATAACTGATAAGAAAAAAAACACAAAGTCAAAATAAAAAATTAAATATTTCAATGCCTTTATTTTTGAATTATTAATCGAATCATTCGCCTAGCAAAATCATCAATTGGCTCCAGATCTGAA
>CAZWBE010000006.1:3304-49944 GCA_964632205.1 uncultured Gammaproteobacteria bacterium
AATTATTAATCGAATCATTCGCCTAGCAAAATCATCAATTGGCTCCAGATCTGAAAGTATTATAATCCATCCCCGTTGCTCCTCACCTATACCTGACCACTTACTAGTTATTTCTTTTCTTACTTCTTCATCTGCTGTTGGGGGTTCATAACTAACTTCAATCTTTGCAAGCGCTTTTTTTAAAGCTTCGCTTTGATATGGCTTCCAGTCGGTAAAATTAATATCCGGTAATTTTTTTTCTGTTTCTGGAAAATTTTCCGTCATAATGTATTAGATAAACTTTTAATTTTATTAATAAAAACCAAGGTTAAATACCCTCCGGAAATCATTAAGCTTACAAAAACTGCTATTGGTCCAGCGTAAACACCAAACTTTGGTATTAAGAAAAAACATAAAAGACTAATTAAAATAAAAAAAATTAGATTGGCAATTAAAATATGTTTTGGTTGTTTTAAAGTGTAAAGAAAGAAAAGGAGAGGAATATTGAATAACGGATAAAAGAGGTAAGCTAACGACAGCATATGAGTAATTGAAACAGCATTGAGAAACTTTTCCGTAAAAGCGATTTGAAAAACTATTTTCGGAGTCAAAAAAAGCATAAGAAAAAGCCCGGAGGGAAAAAGCAGATAAAAAAAACTTTTTTTAGTAAGCAAAGCAAGTTCTGCTTTATATTTAACTTTGGCAAAATGGGGGGATAAAATTTGCGTAATTGAAGTAATGGCGGCAAAAAGAGTAAGAATAATTTTGGTTGATAAACCATAATAACCGATAATCTCGTTTTTAGGAAAATAATAGGAAAGTAAAAATAAATCCATCCTTGTCCCTAAATTAAAAAATTGGGAGGCAATAAAATAGGTCAGGGTATAACTTAATTTAAAATCTTTTTTATCAATTTTAGCTTTAATAATCTTTACTATAATAGTTTTCTTTTCAAAAAACAAAAAAAAGAAAAAAAGCGCCGGACCAACAATACCAAAAGTAAAGAGAATAGTGGCAACATTAATCTTGTTTAAAGCTATTAAAATAAAAACAAAACCCGCCTTTAAAATATTGCTCAAATTTAAAAAGAGATTCGCCTTGAAAACTTTTCTCGCCGCCAATAAAGTGTTTAAAGCGTAATTTTGCCAAATTAAAAAAACTACAGAAAAAATTGTTAAATATAATTCCCACCAAGGAGCATAAGTCTTAAAAAAAATTTTGTCTAAGAAGGGAAAAAAAATAATTAAAATAAAAACAACAACACTGGCAAACGAAAATTGATAAAAAAATGTCGCTTTAAGAAAAGAAAAAAGACGATCACTTTTATTTTCCAATAACTCAGGAAGATAACTGTAAATTGAAGCCGAGACGCCAAAATCTAAAATATTGGCTAAAACATAAGCAATACCCAAAAGAACGGAGAGAGTGCCATAATCAACAGGATTCATCACTCTGACTAACAAAATGGCAAAAAAAGCGGTAAAAAAAATATTTAGATAATTACCAAAAGTATTAATGGTAACGGCTAAAGTAGTTGGTGACTTAATAAACCGAAAGATTTTTTTAACCATGTTAATAATTATATCAACCCTGTCCGCATAACAATCTCAAGACTTAAAAATCTTATAGTAAATCAACCTCAAGGGTTGTTTAGCTTTGAACCTTTACTTTTTTTCTCCAAAACTCAAGAGGAAGCATGTGGAAATTAACCTTTTTATAAAGATAAAATTCATTTTTTAACAAAAAATGGCGATAATTAATCCTATAAATTTCGCTCGTATAGGGAACAATAATTAATTGACGATAATTTTTAAGATTTTCATCGCTAATAAATCTTAAATCAAAAATTTTGATATCTGGTTGATAATATGTTAATCCATCAGCAGAACTTTTTATTATAAAAATTGTCGCCTCTTTCGGTAAGCTCTTCGCTAAACTTTTCCAATCTTCCCGGTGAAAAAGCGGATTAAAAAGATAAACTAATGAAAAAATTAAAAATCCGCAAAAAGTGACTATTTTTACTCGGTCAAATAAAGTTGGCTTCGGGGAATATGCTAAAAGAACACTAACAATTGGCAGTAAATATAAGAAACGGAAATATTGGAGGAGGGGAGTAAAAAATGAAAATATTAATCCTAAAACTAAAGGAAAAACAAGCAGATAAAAGAAAATAACAATATGTCTGTCTTTAGTTATGTGTTTTTGATATATAATATTTAAAATTTGATATAAAATAAATATTGTCCAACTACCGGCTATTAACCAATACAACCACTTAGGATGAAAACTAATTCTTCCGATTGAAAACTTAACCGGAATTAACACCAGATTTTTAAGACTAGCTTTTCCTAAGACTAAAGACCAATCAGGAATTAATGTTAAAGAATCTTTTGCCTGCAAAAGTTGCTGATAAAGGAGAGGCAAAAGAGAAATTAAAGCTACCATTAAAACAAAAAATGAGGTAAAAAAATTTTTATATTGCTTTTTATAAGCTAAATAAAGAAGTATAGGAATAATCAAAAAAATCGAACCGTAAAAAATAAAAAGTGAAAGAGTTAAAAATAAATTAAATAACAAAAGATTTTTCCCGTTTTGAGATTTAAGTTTTTGCTTTGATTTTTTGGATTGAGAAATGGCAAATTGCTTAAAAAGAAAATATAAGCCGGCGGTTAAAGAAAAAGTGACCATCGTATACATTCTTGCCTCTTGACTGTAATAAACCACTAATGGATTAAAAAGAAAGAAAACACTCGCCCAGAAAGCCATAATTCCGCCATACAAAAGTTTGACCATTTTATAAATAAAGTATCCTGTTAAAAGTGAAAATAAAATTGATGGCAATCTTAAAGAAATTTCCGAATCGCCAAATAAGTTAGACCAAAACTTCATAAAGAGGTAATAACCGGGTGGGTGGAAATCGTACGGGGAGAATTGAGTAATAATAGATAAAAATTGATACTCTTTAACCACTCTGGCTGTCGTCGCCTCATCCAGCCAAAGAGACTGATTGAGAGCAACTAAACGAATGAAAAAAGCAAAAAGAAAAACAAACAATAACTTTTTTTCCACTTATATAATTATATTGAATTTAAATATTTCGATAAGCGAAGTTAAAAATTAAAAAAATTCTTTCTAAGGAACAGTTAATAATTAACTCTTTTTATCTCCTACGAAAGAAATTATATTTGACTATCTCCCATAAGGCTTTTATTCCATCTCGCCAGCCTATTTTTTTCCCTTCTTCGTATGTTCGTCCCCGATAGGAAATACCGACCTCATAGATTTTAAGACTGTTAATCTTGGCTATTTTCGCGGTAATCTCTGGCTCAAAACCAAATCTTTTACTTTCAAGATGAGGAGCAAGTTTTCTAATTAATTCACCTCTAAACACCTTATAACCTGTTTCCATATCAGTAAGATTCAAATTAGTTAACATGTTGGAAAACGTGGTTAAAATTATATTGGCCACATAATGCCAAAAGTAGAGAACTCTTTTTGGATATTGAGAGACAAATCGTGAACCATACACTACATCAGCGTCGTATTTTAAAAAAGGCTCAAGTAATAAAGGATAGTCGTCGGGGTTATACTCCAAATCAGCATCTTGAACTAAAACAATATCGCCGGTTGACTTTAAAAAACCAGCTTTCAAAGCAGCTCCTTTTCCCTCATTTTTCTTTTTAAAAATAACTTTTAAAGTAATCTTGTTATTTTTTGTTTCCGCGTTTAATTTTTCCTTTTCCTTTCTCAACTTCAACCCTGTGTTATCAACTGAACCATCATTAATAATAATTATCTCCTTTTTTAATTTTAAACTGTCAGCGTTAATTACTCGTCTAATTACCTGCGAAATAAATTTTTCTTCGTTATAAACCGGGATGATAATAGATAAGGTTTTATACCTCATTTATTTAATTTTTGAGAATTTTTCTAATCTTTTTATTATTTGAGGAAGAGACTCGTTTTTTTCTTCTTCTGTCTTATAAATCAAATTACTTTCAAGAGACAAACATTCTTTTATTTTTTTTATTATTGCCTCACTATCAATCTCCTCATAATTTAAAAGTTCATCTGTCTTGCCACTGACCGGCATTTTTTTAACAGCCAAATGAAAAATAGGAATTGGAATATCAGTCAAAATTGAAGATACTGCTTCTCCTAAACCGCCTTGGTAATAATGGTCTTCAACAGTAATAATTAAATTAACGCCTTTCACCGCAGCCACTAATTTTTCTTTATTAATCGGTTTTATCGAATAAAGATCAATCAGACGGATTAAGATGCCTTGGCTTTTTAATTTTTCATAAGCCTTTAATCCTTCAAAAACAGTTATCCCGGCTGCTATTAGAGCTATCTTGTCAAAAGCCGAAGATTTTAAAATTGTTAACCCGCCGATTTCAAATTCTTGATTATTATCATAAATGACTGGTGTTTCTCCTCGGGTAGTTTTTAGATAGACAATCCCTTGATAATTTAATGCTTTCACTAATAATTTTTCCGTCGCTACCGCATCACACGGATACAAAACAACACTGTCAAAAATCGCTCTCATCATCGCTATATCTTCTAAACCCATTTGAGAAACCCCATCTTCTCCGATGGCGACACCACTATGAGATCCAACAATCTTTAAGTTAGCATTTGAATAGGCCGCTATTCTTATCTGATCAAAGCCTCTGGTTAAAAAAGCGGCAAAACTCGAACAAAAAGGTGTCAAACCAACCTTTGATAAACCCACGCCGCAAGAGATCATATTCTGCTCAGCGATAAACATCTCAAAAAAACGATCGGGGAAGCTTTTTTTGAAAAACTCAGCACCGGTCGAATTGGAAACCTCTGCATCCAAAACAACTATTTCTCTTATCTTTCTCCCGAGTTTTTCTAACCCTATCCCGTAAGCTTTTCTTGTTGAAATTAACTCTCTTTTTGTATAGTTAGTATCAATCTTTATTTTCTCAAAGCTCCTCTTGAAATCAGAAGTATTAACTCTAATTTTTTTACCAATATATTTTAATTCAAGTTTATTAAGATAATCAAAACCACCCAACTCTTCAACTGCTTTTTTAAATTCGTTCTCGTTTAAACTTTTGCCATGCCAGTTCTCTTTGTTTTCTAAAAAAGAAACTCCTTTTCCTTTAATTGTTTTAGCAAAGATAATTTTTGGTTTGCTTGTTTCTTTAATCGCCTCCTGAAAGGCTTTTTTTAACTTTAAAAAATTATGACCATCATCAACTAGATAAGTTGCCCAACCAAAAGCACTAAATCGCTTTTGATAACTCTTCATATCCCATCCTAGCATGGTCTCTCCTCGCTGACCTAATCGGTTAACATCAACAATTGCCAGTAAATTGCTAACTTGATAATAACTAGCTAACTGAACCGCCTCCCACACCTGACCCTCGGCTATTTCAGAATCCCCAAGCAACACCCAAACTTTTGGCGTTTTTTTGACTTTTAAATTTTGATTTTTAATTTTTAAATTGATTCCCATTGCCATTCCTAAACCGATTGATAAACCTTGACCTAAAGAACCAGTGGCGACGTCGACTAAAAATTCATCCGGTAAAGGGTGGCCTGGAAGTTTACTTTTGAACTGACGAAGAGTGAGTAAGTCGTTTTTGTCTAAATAACCTAATAAAACATATAAAGAATAAAGCAGGGGAGAAGCGTGACCTTTTGAAAGAATAAACCGGTCATTTAAAAAATTTTTTGGATCTGTTTTGTTTAACTCAAAAAAGTTATCGAAAAAAAGACTAGTTACTATCTCAACTGATGATAAGGAAGAACTCGGATGCCCTGAACCTGCCTTAGTGGTGGAAAGAATAATTAAATAACGCAAAAGCTCAGCTAATTCTTTAAGCTGTTTCATGCCCATAAATTCTATTTTACCTTATATGGAGCTCATTTAATTAAAATACAATCGCTTATTTTTAAATTAACCCTCAATGACAACAAAAATTTTCTTAATTTTATAAAATTACTTTTAAGTAGCAAAAATTTTTTTGAGAAAGAGATAATTTTTGCCAGGGTCTTTACTTTTCAAAATAAAACTGCCAACAACAATTTCGTCAAGATTAAGTTTTTTTAACAAATGAATATTTTCATCATTAACGCCTCCATCAAGACCAACTTTTTTTTCGGGAAATTTTGCTTTAAATTTCTTGATCTTCTTTAAAACAGAGGTGATAAGCTTTTGTCCCTGAAAACCAGGATTAACAGTTAAAAAAAGAAACCAATCGAAAGAGGGAATTAAATCAATTAGATTATCTAAGGAAGTTGAAGGATTGATGGCTAAACCTAATTCAAAAGCTAACTTTTTTCTTCCGTTAATCAATTTTTGTTTGTTTTCCAATGACTCATAATGAATAAATACTCTTTTTGCTTTTACTTTTTGACAATGAGAAAAATGATTAAACGGATCATTGACCATCAAATGAATTTCCAAAAAAAAATCATTAAAACTGATTTCTTTTTCTATTTCACTCAGAGAAACAGTTTTGCTAGCAGTAAAATTTCCATCGGTGATATCTAATTGAAGACAATCAGAAAATGATTTAATCTTTTTTAAATCATTTTTTAGTTGATTTAATGATAAAGGAAGAATAGCTGGAACAATGATTGATTCTCTCATTAAACCGGGAGCGGGATACGGGAATCGAACCCGTCTCTCCACCTTGGAAGGGTGGCGTTAAACCGCTTAACTAATCCCGCATAAGAATATGTAAAATTATAGCAAAATTATCTTAAACCTTTAGGGTTATTTTATGTTAAGTTTAAACCTTAATATTTTATTTTAATTTAAGATATAATCTCTGACTCTCTTCAAGCTCATCCCAGCGATTAATCCCAATCCCTACCGAGGAAAATGGAATTTTTAAACCAGCCACTTTTTTTCCTTGATTGCTGGCAATTTTAATTAAGCCATTAAGATAATATTCACCAGAAACGGGTGATTTGGGTACTTTACTTAAATTTTTCTTAAGAAAATCAAAATCAAAACAGTAAAAACCAGCGTTTAGTTCCTTAATTTGCCTTTGTGATTGGGTGGCATCTTTAAATTCAACGCTATCAACAATCTCTCCTTTTTTATTGCGAATAATGTAACCCCAGTGAAGATTGGTATTATCGTGTTCAACGGTAACTATCGTCATAGCGGCCTTTTCCTTTCTGTGTAAACTTATTAAATCTTCAATATTTTCTTTCCGATAAAACATGGTATGATCGCCGTAGCCAACTAAAATTAATTGCGGTTGATATTTCTGCACCACCGGCAAAGCCACTTTAACAGCATGGGCTGTCCCCAAACGTTTTTTTTGATAAACATAGTCAACGGAGAAATTTTTCAATACCTCTTTCACACTTTCATAAAAAGCACCGATCACGACCACAACTTTGTCAGCGACTTTCTCCATTAACTCCACCGAATAAACAATCAGCGGTTTATTCAAAAAAGGAAGAGTGACTTTATTTTTATCTTTTGACTTCATTCTTGTTCCTTTTCCGGCTGCTAAAATTAATCCTATAATCATAATTAATTTTTAATTTTTAACTTACTTTAATACTGCCAACCATGAGGGTGTTTTTCATACCATTTAACTAAAGAAATAATGCTTTCTTTAATCGTTCTTTTAGGGTGCCAACCTAAAACTTTTTTCGCTTTTTCAATTGAGGCAAAGATTTTGGCATATTCACCTTGACGGGGGACAGTCTTTTTCACCTCAATTTTTTTGCCGGTTACCTCCTCAACTTTTTTAATGATCTCCAAAACTGAATTACCTTCACCGGTCCCTAAATTAAGCAGGTCCTGACATTGGTTTTGAGAAAGCAGATGCTCAACTGCCGACAGATGGGCTTCGTTTAAATCAACGGCATTTATATAATCACGAATAGGGGTTTTATCGGGAGTCTCAACTGAAGGACAGGTAAGATAAAATGGTTCAATACCCAATGCGCCGCGGACAGCGTTTTGGACTAAAAGAGTCGAGGGCTTTTTTGAATCACCAATCAACCCATCATCAGAAGCACCGCAAACATTAAAATAGCGCAATATCAAATAGTTAATATTAAATCTTTTTCCATACCATTGGATTATCTTCTCCGCCATTTTTTTTGACTCACCGTAAGGATTGGTAGGGATTGTCGGATGAACCTCATCAACTGGCACATAGGATGCCTCACCATAAACAGCGCAAGTTGAGGAAAAAACAATTTTGTTAATATTAAAATTTTTCATCGTTTCCAATAAATTTAGGGTGGCTAAAACATTGTTGTGAAAATATTTATAGGGATTTTTCATCGACTCATCCACCAAACACGAGGCGGCATAATGAACAACTGCTTTAATCTCACCTTCCTTTTTAAAAATAGGGGAGAGGTCGTTTTTTAAATCAGCCTCGTAAACATGAAGGATGTTGGCATTAAATTTTTTTTGCAACAATTGCAATGGCTGACGAAAACCGGTGGAAAAATTATCAACGGCCACTACTTGGTACCCTTTTTGCAAAAATAAATAACAGGCAATGGAGCCGATATAACCACCGGCGCCTGTGATTAAAATTTTATTCATTACCTCTATTATAAATTGAATTTTTAATTTTTGATTTTTGATTTTTAATTTTTAATTTGTAGAAGGGGTGCCAGTGAATTCTTCCCTCAGCTAAATAAATTCCGCCAAAAACCAAAATGCTGCCTATGATATAAAACAGATTAGGATACTCGCCTAAAAGAGGGACGGCGATTAAAACCGCTACCACCGGGTCAATGTAGGTAAAAAGCCCAACTTCCTGCCCATCAATTTTGGCAATTCCCCAATAATAAAGAAAGTAAGCAATGGCTGAGGAGAAAAATATACCATAGATAATCCCCAGCCAACCATTTAAATTCAAATCTGTCAATGACCATTTTGATAATTCATAAGGGACAAAAGCGAAAAATAAAAGGCTGCTGATTAGAAAAGTAAAAGAGGTGGCAAATAGAGGATTAACCTTTTTAAATAAATCTTTTCCAATAAGAGTGGCAAAAACAGTCCCTAACGTTGCCAAAAGAATAAAAAAATTACCCTCCACCTCGCCGAAAAAAACTGTTTTCCCATCAAAAAGAAGAGGAGAAAGAATAATGATTAACACTCCCAAAAGGGAAATAATCATACCGGCGGCAACTTTTATTTTTGGTTTTTCTTTTAAAAAAATTATTGAAAAAAGATATAAAAAAACCGGACCGGCGGAGGCGATAATCGGCGCATTAATACTCTCTGTCTTTTTCAGACCTAAAAAGAAAAAAGTGATATTAATAAAAATGCCAAAGAAACTGACTAGAAAAATTTGCCACCATCTTTTAAAGGAAACCTTCTGATAATAAAAAAAAATCAATGGCAAAAAAATTAGACCGGCAAAGAAAAAGCGAATAAAGGCGAGTGTGAAGGGAGGAATATTTTGCAAAGCAAATTTAAAAATTGGCGAGGCTCCTCCCCAGATAATATTGGTAATGATTAAACTTAAAATAGGATTCATCTATGGCTTAACCCTCGAGGTTGTTTTGTATCTGAACCTTTATTTTTTTTGTTCAAATAAACTAATAACTCGCCGATTACCCCAGTTGTCACTATTTGAATTCCGGCGATAATCAATAAAATTCCCAGTAACAAAATCGGTCTTCGATATAAAAGAACATTAAAAAAAATTCTTTCAATTACCAAATATAAAGTTAAAAAAAAGCCCGCCAGAAACAAAGCGCCGCCAATTATTCCAAAAAAGTGAAGCGGCCGCTCGGCAAATTTATACAAAAAATAGGCCGTTAACATATCCAGCAAACCAATAAAGATTTTTCCCCGACCAAATTTTGACCGACCAAACCGCCGCGGATGATTTCTAACCGAAACTTCTGTCACAGAAAATCCATGATAATAAACGGCTAAAGGAAAAAAACGAAAATTATTACCATAAAAAATAAACTCCTGTAAAACCTCCCGTCGAAAAGCTTTAAAACCACAGTTAATATCACGATACGGTGAATTAAGAAATTTACACAAGAATAATTGGGCAAGACGAGAATATAATTTCACTAAAAAACCCTCCTGCCTTTGGCTTCTTACTCCATTGACAAAATCATAACCGGCTTCAATTTTGTTTAAAAATTGGGGCAAATCATGAGGATCATCTTGTAAATCAGCATCCATAAAAACAATAACTTCACCCCTGGCATTTTTAACGCCGGTGTTTAATGCCTCTCCTTTTCCCAAACGTTTGCGATGAGAAATTAATTTGATAAACTGTTGCTGTTTAACATGTTTTTTTCCGAGGTGGTTTTTAATATTTATGACCGATTTATCATCCGAACCATCATCAACTAAAATTATCTCCCACTCTTTTTTTAACTGCTTCGTAACATTGATTAACGAATCAAGCAAAATAGGCAAATTTTTTTCTTCGTTGTAGAAAGGAATAATAACGGAAATCATTTTTTTAAAAAAAATTAATTAATCTTTAATTTTTTTGTATACTTCAATCTCTTTATCCTGCAAGTTATTGGAAAAAATCATCGCAAAATTATCATCCTCCCTTAATTTTTGATAAAACTTAACAGACAAAGTTCCTTTGCTGATGTCACCAATTTCTGGTCGGTAAATAATTACATAGTCAAATGCTTTGTAATCATTAATCTTTTTCATTATATCATCATCTGTTAGACCCATTAGAGGATAAGCTAGGTCAAAAAGGAAATTATGATAATATTGTCTATTAGTAAAGAAAGGCGCTAAGCGGGGAGTAGTCGATACTTTAATTTTTTCATCTGCTAATCTCCCCTGCCAAATTTTTATTGAGCTTTCTGTTATTTTATCAAGCTTCTCATATTTAACTGGTTGTTTAACGAAGGAAGGAGTAGGATTATATAAATAAATTGATCTTAAATTCAAAATAAAAAAAACAGCTAAAAACAACGACTGAACCTTCTTGTTGGTAATTAACCGATTAAAATTTTTATACCCCTCAATTAATGAATAAAAAAGAAAAGGAACGATAATTGAATTGTAATGAAAAAATATCGCTCTCATATTATTGTTAAGACTGACAATATTGATTACCCACTCAGGAGAACTAATAATTAAAGTTAGAGGAGAGAATAAAGCATAAAAAGTTGGTAGAATTAATCGTCCAATATAGACAAAACCCTCCTTGAGAATTGTTTCTTTTCTTGCCATTATGCCAAAAAAATAACCAGTGGCAAAATGTGGCTCGCCTCTAAAATAGGGGATAATTACATAAACTGTGGTAATAAAAAATAATATCCCAACAATACTCGTCACTAATCCAATAATTTTTTCTCTTTTGATGAAATAAAGATAAAAACCCAAAAGAAAAACTGTTAAGCCAACATGCTCTTTAGTAAAAAGACTTAAAAAAACAAAAACGAAATACCAAAACCAATTTTTTTCTTCCTGAAAATACAAAGCGAATAAAAAAAAAGTTGTCGCAAAAACCACCGCATGAAAATCAAAAAGTAAAACTCTTTGAATAGGAAAATAAGAAAGATAGACAACGGCAAACAAAAAACTAATCAATTGATTTTTTAATTTCTTTTTAGCGATAAGATATATCACCCAAGCGCCTAACCCTAAGATTGCTGCTTGGGCGACTAAAAGTACGTCTGGATAAGGGAAGAACCAATAAAAGGGAGCAAAAACGATTAAAATGGGATCAAAATGAACCGCTAATCGGTTAATATTCTTTTTTAAATCTTGATTAGTCATCTCTAAGATTCTCCCTTTGGCAGTGTTGTAAACAACCTGATTCATAATTCCCAAATCATAATAATGAGAGTTTAAAGTCCGATAACGAAGAATTGATAAGTAAGAGAAATAAATCACAAAAAACCCAATTAAAATAGCCAAAATGACGGGATATTTATTTTTCAATAAAAATTCCATAGTTAAAAATTTTAAAAAACAATAACCGATAATTTCACCAAAGATTAAAAAGTATATCGTTTAAGGTTATTTATTTCCCGAGTGATATTTTTCGTGAACTTCTTTTAAGCGAACATTAGTGACATGGGTATAGATTTGGGTGGTAGAGATATTCTTATGACCCAACATCTCTTGAACTGAACGCAAATCAGCCCCATGTGACAATAAATCAGTCGCGTAACTATGACGAATAGCATGAGGACCGATTCTAAACAAAAGACCAGCTTTTTTGCGATATTTATCAACCATTCTCTCAATCGATCGGACCGATAGTCTTAATTTTTCATCGGTTAATCCTTCTTTTGGTTTTGGTCCAGAATAGCGGATAAAAAGCGGGCGATAAGGATCATCTCTTTTGTGTAAGTATTTTGACAACCATTCTTTAGCCCTTTTTGAAAGAAAAACTACCCTGGCTTTACCTCCCTTACCAATAACCCCAAATTCTCCTTTTTCCAGATTAACTTGTTCCCGATTAAGGGAAACCAATTCAGAGACTCGCAACCCCGTGGAAAATAAAATTTCTAAAATCGCTCGATCACGAAGACCAATTATATCTTTCACCACCACCGCGTTAAAAATTCTTTCCAGCTCATCAGGTAACAAAAATTTTATATTTCGATCACGTACTTTACCCAACTCAACCATTTCTGGCGCCACCACTTTGAATCCCTGCTTAAGAAGATAACGAAAAAAGGAACGAAGTGCCACTAAAAAATAATTCTGAGTTTGTTTTTTTAACTCACCTTTGTGAGGATTTTTGTAATAGCGCGATAAGTATAATCTAAATTGACGAATGGTTTCCTCATTGATTTTTTCTATATCAATATCTGTCTCATTTTGATTTTGGATTGTCAATAAGTGGTTTTTTATCAACCATTCTTTAAAAAATTGCAAATAATAACTATACATTCTGACAGTTTTTGGGGAAAGATTTCGATCAAGCTCGCAATATTCCAAAAAGCGGAAGATCGCTTCTTTTAATGACATATCTAAATATTAATCGACGTTATCAAAGAATTCAATGGCGATTTAATGTAAAAAAAATCAAGTGAAAAACAACCAAAAAACAACCAAGAAATTCTTTAGGATTAAGTAAAAAGAATTTTTCTCCTGATGTGCCGCAGAGAGGAGTTGAACCCCTACGCCCTTAACGGGCACAAGGTCCTAAACCTTGCGCGTCTGCCAATTCCGCCACTGCGGCTTGATATTTTTTTTAAATTATATCACTTGTTGCTTAAACCGGTTAACTTTTTAATCTTTTACCTACCAAATACCCAAAAACAAAGCCACCAATGTGGGCAAACCAAGCTATTCCACCTCGCTGAATATCAAAAGTTACCAAGGAACCAACACCAGAGAAAACCTGAATAATAAACCAATAGCCAAGGAAAAACCAAGCTGGCAATCTGATCACATCATAAAAACCAAAAAAAGTCGGAACTAACGCCTCAATTTTTGATTTTTTAAATAAAGCAAAATAGGCGCCAGTCACTCCAGAAATGGCTCCTGAAGCGCCAATCATAGGAATATTGCTGCCAAGATTAAATATCAACTGAGCAAAAGCGGCGGCGAAACCACCGGCTAAATAAAATCCTAAATAACTCAAATGTCCCAAATGATCTTCCACATTATCGCCAAAGATATGTAGAAACCAAAGATTTGATAAAAGATGGAACCAGCCGCCATGAAGGAAAATTGAGTAAAAAATATAACGATAACTGTCTAAATTAAAAAAATCAAAACGAGCTGGTACGAAACCATACTGATAAACAAAAGCCTCAAAATCCGAAGCAGTAATCTGAAAAAAGAAAACTATAAGAGTTATAATAATCAAAAAATAATTAATTAGAGGAAATCTTTTTGTTGGTTGAGAATCACGAAGGGGTAACATTTCTTAATTATAAACAAAAAATATGAAAAAATTTTTTTATTTTAAAAAAATCGGAAAAGATTTACAAGCGTATCAATTTAAAACTTTTTTAATAGGGATAGACAAACAAAAAAGTACTGAAGAAGAAAGAAAGCTTCTTAAAAGAGAGCTTGGACAAATGATTGAGGAAAAACTTGGTAAACAGGTTGATTTCGCTAATCCCGATATTGTTATAAAAATTGATTTAAAATATCAAACAATTAACTATCAGATTAAACCTCTTTATTTTTATGGCCGCTACCAAAAAATTAAAGCCGGCATTCCTCAAACCCGCTGGCATAAAAAAATCTATCACACTTCAGTTCAAGAAGAGATAGGCGAGGTTATCTTAAAACATACCCAAGGCGATAAACATGTCTTTCATGGCTGCGGAAGAGAAGATATCGATGTTCTGATGCTTGGCACTGGTCGACCTTTTGTTGTTGAAATCAAAAAGCCAAAAATAAGAGACATTAATTTAGAAGAGATTAGAAAAAAAATTAATCAATCAAAGTGGGTTAATGTTCTTGAGCTAAATTTTGCCTCTAAAGAAAAAATTAAAGAAATTAAATTAGCCAAACCAGATAAAATTTATCTTGCCGAAGTTCAATTAAAAAATTCTGTCAGCAAGGAAGAGTTATCAAAGACGGGCAAAAAATTAAGCAACATCACGATTCGCCAAAAAACCCCTCAACGAGTTCTTCGTCGAAGATATGATTTAGAGAGAAGAAAAAAAATTTATTATTTTAAATTAAAAAAATATGACAAAATAAATCCTGTCTTTGAAATAAAAACCGAAGCCGGTACCTACATTAAAGAATTAATAAGCGGTGATAACGGAAGAACTAAACCATCATTTAGTGAAGTATTAAAGCAAAAATGCGTCGTAAAAAACCTATCAGTCATTGATGTTATCTACTAAGGTTCAGATACAAAACAACCTCAAGGGTTAAGTTATAGCCGAACCTTACCTTTTTTTTCAAAAATTAAATTCTTAATCTTCTGTAGTCTTTGTTGATAATCAGCTTGATTATAAACAAATTTTTTATAACGATCAGCTGTTTTAAAATAATTTGAAATCCACTCTTCACTTAAAAAATTAAAAAACTTTTTCCCCATATAATGAGAAAACGAAGTATAAGAATAAGCCTCAAGTTCCTCTAATTTTATCAAATAAGCGGTTACTGGATTGAGATGTATATATCGAGAAAGATGGATAAATTGCTCTTCTGTTTCAATTCTTACCCGCTTATATGAATGACAAAAAAGCGCTCCTCTCCTTTCCTGTTTTTTGTTGTAATATTTAGAAAAACTGTTTTGAAAGTTGGAAATAAAACTATCTATTCCGTCATTGCTAATTTGTCTTAATAAAAAATGATAGTGATTAGGCATAAAACAAAAGGCATAAATTTCTACTAAAGGAGGAGTAGAGGAGATAACGGAAAAAATCTCCTTTTGTTTTTCAAGAGGAAAATCTTTAAACCTAGAATAACTTATCTGCGGCTTGAATCGATAAAAATTTATCAATGAGATAGCTCGATTAAAATTGTGCTTTTTTGCAAAAATAATTTCATCACCAACAGTCTGGTTGTAGATATGATAAAATTCATTATTAACTAAAATAATTTTTCTAGTTGTCATATTAAAAGTATACATTAAATATAAAAACTTAAGGTTCAGATATAAAACAACCTCAAGGGTTGAGATTTAAAATTTGGAAGGGTGCGAGAGCGGTTGAATCGGCACGCCTGGAGAGCGTGTATCCGTGTTAAGCGGATCGCGGGTTCGAATCCCGCCCCTTCCGCTGATTAAAAAATAAATGAAACCCTAGTAACCGAATATTCTAAGACTAAACTTTAATCACATTTAACATTCTCCCCGCAATAAGGGCATTTATCTAAAAGTTCACCTTCCGGCCGCAAAACCGTTTTATGGCAATGAGGACACTCAAACTCTCTCGAACCATATTTGTCATCCTCAAATATTGTCACTGTCCCGAAAGGAGTTAAAAGAAATCCTTTTTCTGCACTTCCACCTCCAGCACATCCCGTTAAAGACTGCAAATAAATAACAGCTTGATCATAATAATTATCAGGTAAAAATCTTGTGTCAGGATAAAAACAAACTTTCCAGCTATCATCCTCAGATTTACCCCTCCCGCTCACCATCCCCACTAATACAAAACTAATCAATCCCTTCAGCTCTTTTTTTATTTCTTCCGCTGAATAATTAACATCAACTAGTTTCTTGATTCTTTTTTCTAAAAAATCAATTAACCCCGCTATTTCATCAAAATGTTTAAAATCATAATCTTCGTGCCACCAATTATTAATTTGCGATCTTAAATCTCTTTTTCGATGATCTTGATAATTAAATTTATCTGTTAAAAATTCGATTAGTTCTAATAAAGGCCAGTCACAAGTAATATTTAAAGAGGTAATATAACTGACTAAATTTGTTTCGTCTCCTGATATTAACTGGCAAGGAATATCAACCCCCAACGAAGATATTATTGACAAAATGCCCTGTAAATGAATTTGGGTTCTTATAGTTAAACCTCTAATCTTTCCTTCCTTATCTTTCCATAAAACTTGGGCTTGAGTTTCTTTATAATCATAATCTAATCCTGTCCAACCGGCTGGCGAAATTCTAAAAACAATTTCCCCTTGTTCTAAAACTTTTAATTTTTTCTCTAGGTCATTCATTGCTTTCAAAACAGCGCCATTTCTTTCTCGTCCATCAATCATCTCAACAATCGGCTTATCACCATAAAATTCACCTACTAACCGACCTGAATTATTGAATCTTAAACTAAAAGGAATCACGCCTTCCTGAAGGATATATTCCAAATAATATCCATAAAGATCCATCCGCAGTTGATTTAAAGCAGTTAACATTCCTTCTTTATTGCATTGTTCTAAAAACAAATTTGTTTGATTTTCAATTCTAAAAGAAAGACTGTCAAAGTAATTTGGATTTTCTTTCCACCAGTTTAAAAAACTTTGATACTCAATTTCGTACCTTAAATTATTATCTGTTAAAGAAGGATAAACTGCTTCCGGGGTTAAAAATCTTTTTTCTAAAACACTCATAAGTTTCCCTGCTCGGGGAAAAAGCTTGGTCGGTCTTCGGGCTTCTCCACTCTTTGCAAAGGGCGGAGTTACCGCTGCGGCACAGCCCCGGATTTTCACCGGCGTTCCCAATTCAATTAAAAAAGTCTTCCCATCTGCCTAAAGCAGACAGTGACTTAATAACACCAAGCAATTAATAAAATTAAAAATCTTAACTCACTAGAGAAATTTTTTGCATTATTTTCGATTTTTTGTGTTATTGCCGATATGTTAAAAATTTTATAAAATATTATAATGGATTATCAAAAAAAAATATTGAATATCGTTAAAGTTAATAAAAAAGATGAGGTTTTAGGACCAATTGAACGCTGGCAGGCTCATCAAGATGGGACTCTCCACCGAGGTTTTACCGTGATAATTAAAATTAATGAACATGTTATCATCCAGAAAAGAAAACATCGCGTTTTTGATAATGTTTTTGATCTCTCATTTTCCTCTCATCAAACTTTTGTCAATAACAAGATAGAAAAAATTGATGAGGCAGTTAAAACAGCCTTTCGCCGCGAATGGTTTTTTAAAGGTAAAATTTTAGATCTAAAATTTTTAGAAAAGTATTATTATAAGGAAAAAGATAAGCAAACCAGTTTTGAGGAACACGAAATTAATTATCTTTTTTTGCTTAATTTGAAAGGAAAAATTGAACATAACCCGAAATTTGCTTATGGGATGGATCAGTTAACTATTGACAATCTTCCAAAAAAATTTAAGCAATTTAACTTTGCTCCTTGGGTTAAAAAAATTTCTATTAGTAAAATAAATCAATATCTGTTTTTCTAACATTTTAACTGCGATTTTTCCAACTTTTCTATATTGTCAACATAAATATCAATGTTAAATTTTCTCTTTAATCCGGAATCGCTCATATGTCTTACTTTTCCCAATATAGGACGCTCAAACCAAGGGCGATCAAAATTACCAAAACACCAAGAGACACCGGCATAACCGTTGGGATCTCTGCCATCAAGCTCATATTTATCGTTTAAATAAATCAAGATCTGATAAGCTTTCCTCCAATCATCAACCCATTCAATGACTTTCTTTCCCCAATACATTCTCATATAATTATGCATTTTTCCTGTTATTACCATCTCTTTTTGAGCACTGTTCCAATAAGGATCATGGGTTTTCCCCTCCTCCAATGTTTTTAGATCATAAATATAATTTTTTTTATCTAGCCGATGATCATCAAGAGTTTTTTTCGCCCAATAGGGAAGACTTTGCCAATTGCGATAATTAGGATCATAAAAAACAAAATTTCTCGCCAACTCTCGCCAAACAATAAGCTCATTAAAAAAAGCAATAACATTTTCATCTTCAGATGAGTAATGCTTTAAAACTTCCCGGATAATTTTCACTGGTGAAATGAAACCAAAATGAAGATAGGGTGATAGGTTGGATTGATAATCTTTTGTAGGATCACTACGGTATTTTTGATAGAATACCAGTTTTTTTTCCAAAAATATCTTCAATTGTCTTCTCGCCATTTCCTCACCGCCAATAAACTGAGTCGGTTTAACAGATTTATCTATATTTAATTTATCAAATATTTTCTCAATCTCATCCTCAGTTTGATTAAAGATCTTTGTTTTATTTAAGAGAGTGTTTAACCTAAACGGTTGGGCAAAGTAGGGGAGAGCCCTAAAAATTTTTTTTCTGATTTGAAAGGCAAAATTAACTCGTCGATCGCTTAAAATCTTAACCGGCACCAAAACATCGCTTTCAACAACAAAAGTTGGTATTGTCAATCTTTTAAAAATTTCTCTCCGCCAAACTCGCTGTCTTTTTAAATAACCAAAATCACAAACAAAACAGCTGGCTTTTTGACTGAATTTGACAATATCATTGAAATCTTCAATTTTTTCAACAAAAAAATTTATTCCTAATTTATTTAAAGAGTCTCTTAATTCAAGTAGTCCCTCTTTTAAAAATTGATATTGTCTTAAGTTGCCTGCTTGATTATTTCTCAGACCAAAATAAACTACCAAAGGTTGCTTTACATCATTGGCTAAATTAATAGCCAAATTAAGGCCGTAATTGTAATCAACCCGCAAACTTGTCTGGACCCAGTAAACAACAAAGTCACCCTTTCTTTCAAGTGAATATTGATTAATGATGTGAATTCTTTCTTTCATTGTTAATTAAAAAAATAAATAAACTAGAAAAATTTAAGTTATACTATAATAAATAAATATAATAATATGGCTTTTATAAGTAATGTTTCCTTACTAACGATTGTCAGTGTCATTGGCGTTAGCCTAATCGCGCTTCTTGGATTGCTGGCTTTATTTTTTAAAAAAAACAATGTTAAAAATTTTTTAATTTACCTGGTTTCTTTTTCCGCCGGCGCTCTTTTTGGCGATGTGTTTTTTCATCTTTTGCCAGAAATTATTGAGGAACATGGCTTTACCTTAGTCGTTTCATTCTCTGTTTTAACAGGTATAGTTTTTAGTTTTATTTTAGAAAAAATTATTGGCTGGCGCCATTGCCACATACCACTAAATAAAAATCATATTCATCGATTCGCCTATATGAATCTCTGGGGAGATTTTTTTCATAATTTTATAGACGGCTTAAGTATTGCTGTTTCTTATCTTGTCAATATTCCCACCGGCATCGCCACTACTTTAGCTGTCATCTTTCATGAAATTCCCCAAGAGATTGGTGATTTTGGCGTTTTGCTTCATGGTGGTTTATCGACTAAAAAAGCCTTGTTTCTAAATTTTTTAACCGCTTTAGCGGCGGTTGTGGGAGCAATTGTTGGTTTATTTTTAAACAATCAGGTTGAGAATCTTACTTTATACCTTATCCCTTTTGCGGCCGGTAACTTCATTTATATCGCCGGCTCTGATTTGATTCCCGAACTTCATAAAGAAAGTGAACTTAAAAAAGGATTAAAACAGATTATAAGCTTCTTTTTTGGAATTTTAATAATGTTTTTACTCTTAAGCCTTGAGTAAGATTCTTATCGATGATAATTAGACCTTAATCTTTCCTGATATAATAGCGGGTAGATTTCTGGAGGAAATAAAAGATCGTAAAAAGAAGGTATGCCATTTTCTCCAGCCAACATTCTTCTTACCACATAATCTTGATCATCGGCTCTTTTTTCTAACCAACCCATCCAAAAACCACCTTCATCAACTTCTGCTTCTTTTGACGATAAATAAGGATAAACCACCAGCTCTATCTGTTGATCACCAACTTCGATAATATATTTCACCGCCAAAATTCTTTTACCTTGCGATCCGGTTCTTTTTCCTTCCATCTCTTTTTTTCCTTCCTTAAATCCTTGTAAACCATAAGATGGTGTTTTTTTTATAATAATATTTAGTTTAGGATAATTTTGGCTAAAATATGTTTCCAAACTCCGAGCAAATGAATCATTCATTAAGCTTTCAATCAAGTTCTCTGGATTATTACCAGCATAAACCAGGCTGTAAGAAAAAAAATCGCGGATATTTTCTGGTTTTTCTTTAAATGACTTTCTTAAAAAAGATAACCAAGATTTTGGGGGTTTTTTATCTACAATAAAACATTCTGCATCCTTTTCTCCTATTTTAATTTTAATTTTTCTCACTAAAATTGAATAGAGACCTTTTATTCCTTTACGCTTAATAATTTCCTGATGTACAGGCTCAGTGAAAAGATTCTCAACAATAGAATTTATTGCAAATATTTTATCAGGATGTGTATGTTCATGAAAATACCTAACTGATAAGAAGCCTTTCATTAAAAGAAGAAGTTGTCGCCCAGCCTCAAACATCATTTGCAATTGATATTTTTTTGATTCAGGATTTTGATATTGAAATGTCCCTAAAAATAAAAGAATCAATTTTCCTAACGGTGCTCCAGATACTTCATTCATTAATCGATAATTTTGAATCAAACCTTCGTGTAAGCTTTTATCAGCTGTTTTTAAATTTTCTTCAAGATGGAGCCAAAAATTATTAAAATAAGCAAAGGTCAAATCCATCTCTTTATCAGTAATTTTAAAGTCTCGTATTAAGGCCTCTTTCACATATTGATTAAAAGCCGCAATTAATTCGTCTTTTTCCTTATGAGAAATATTAATGTCTTGAAAATAATTACGATCATCTGGTATCCCTCGTTCTTTAAAAAAACTTTTTTTCAATTGAAAAAAATATCTAAAAAAAGCCCCTGTCGCCTCAGTTGTCTCATTTAAAAAAGGATCTATATTTTTTCCTTCAAGTAAACGAGATAATAACATAGGCATAAAATACAAAACATCATTTCCTAAAAAAGCCCCATTTAATCCTTCATAAATTTTTTTTGCCTCCTCATTTTCTAAGTCTTGGGACTGAACTCTCTTTCGCTCTAAACTCCTTTCTAAACCTCGTCGCATAAATCTAATTACTTCTTGGTGATATATTTTTTGAAAATCCTCGAGAGTTAAATTTTCATTTGCTTTGAAAATATCAGTAAATCTTCGTTCAAGAAAGGCCTCAATTCTGCTTAAATGAGCTAATGCTTGACGAAAAACTTGAGCTCTTTTCTCAATATTGTCCTGAGAAATAGAAAATCTTATACCTGATTGAGAATCAAAATTTTTTGACGGATCAGATTCAGACAATCTTAAATGCTCTTCAAGAAATAAACCATCGAACTGTCCTCCTTCAATTAATCTTTTTAGATCACTAAGCGACACTATTACTACTTCTCTAATTTTTTTATCGCCAATTAAACCACCAATTAAATCCTCATCACTACCTCCACAAGGTAAAACAAAAAAAGCAGTTAAATGAACAGTTCTACAAATTGATTCTCCGTTTATCACTAATGAATAAGAATAAACACCTTCATTCTTATTAAACGGGTTTTTTAACTCTCGTCTTAATCTTTTTCTTAATAGTCTGCGATCACCATGGGGTATACCTGTTAATCCTAATTCTTCTATTACTTCTCTTTGAGCTGCTTCCTCATAATCTTCATACGGATCAAGTTTTCCTCCAAAAAAAGTCCATCTTTCACCTCCCTTTTCTTGCGAGCTCTTTTTAGCTAATAAAAATCTCAAAAAAGAAAACTTCCTGTCACTGTCACTGTCAGACACCCCACCTACACCCATGAAATAATTATATATCTCAGAAGCTGGCGCTAAAGTTAACACCAGCGACCTTGAAACAGGTTGGTTTTCTTTAGGTATCTCCGTAATAATTTCTGAATTATTCATAACAAAACCTATAGTATATCATAAAACAAAAAAATATGATAAAATATTTTTTATGTCGTACCAACCCGAAGGCCTAAAAAAACTTTTTCACCAAAGCCGCCGTTGGCTGGCAAAAAAATGGTTAACTCTCTGGCGACCTCGACAAATTGGCATCACTGGCAGCTACGGAAAAACCTCAACGACACAAATTTTAGCCAAAATCTTAGCTGGCGATGGCCCAACGGTAGTCACTGATATTAACCTTGATACCAATTTCAATGTCCCCATCACGGCTCTCAAAGTTAAACCATGGACAAAATATCTAGTCTGGGAACTAGGAATTGATCACCATGGTGAGATGGATAAACATTTAGCAATCGCCAAACCTACCATTGGCATTATTACTGGTATCTCTCCAGTTCACACTGACGCAGAGCACTTAGGCTCAATTGAAAATGTCATTAAAGAAAAAAGAAAACTGATTGAAAAATTAACTAATAAAAATAATAATGAGGTAGCCATTTTAAATTTTGATGATGATAACGTCAGAAAAATGGCTCCTTTTACTAAAGCTAAAGTTTTCTTTTACGGCTCGGATAAAAAAAATTGTCCTGTTTATTTTAATCTTCAAAAAGTAAAGGTTTCGCTTAATAATACGCAGTTTATTTTAAAATATAAAAATAAAAATTACCCGATTAAAACAAAATTAATTGGCAAACATCATGTCTACACCTTCGCGGCGATTTTTAGTTGTCTTATTAACATTTTTGCCGACTCAGAAAAATCATATCGGTTAATAAAAAAATCTTTAACCTCAATTACCCCCCTTCGTGGCCGGATGAATATTGAAAAAGGACCATTAAAAACTCTGCTTTTAAATGATTGCCTTCGCGCCAATCCTAAATCAACCGATGAAGGACTAAGAACTTTTTATGAAATTGACTATCGCCAAGGAAGAAAAATAGCGATTTTGGGAGTGATGGGCGAACTTTATGACCCAGCGCTTGAACACAGAAAAACGGGACAAACTTTAATAAAATTTCCCCCTGACTATGTTTTGGGAGTAGGAGAGTGGCGAAAATTTACCGTTAAAGAAGCCATTAAATTAGGTTTTCCTAAAAATAAAATTTTTTATGCCAGCGATGTTTTTGAGGCGGCTTCAATCTTAAAAAAAATTATCCAACCGGGCGATTTTCTTTATTTAAAAAGTTCTCTTCTGCGCAATTTATGGCGAATTATCAAAATTTTAAATAATCAACCGGTTTGCTGCCGAAGGGAACTGTGTCCGTATGAGCACTGTCATTTTTAAAAGCTAAATAACATTTTAAATTAGAAACAATAAGGGCTAAAAAATAATATATTAAATTTAAGATGAAATTCTCTCTTAAATTCAAACCTAAAAATAATAAAAAAACGATTATTTTTGCTCTTCCTTTTTCTAACCTGTATCAACAAATAAATAATCTAAAAATTAATTGGCAGAATTACCTCATCATGCAAGAAACAAAGTGGGGCAATAGAGTAGGGGTTTTTAGATTAAACGACGTCTCTCAAGCTGCCCCGCAGATTTCTTTTCGGTTTCTTCCCCAAACCTATCAAACAAAAATTAACCCTCAATTTACCTTAGATGACTATCAAAAGAAAAGATTTAAAGTTATTACCAATCGCTTTATCAACGGCAAAGATCAGCAAATAAAAAAATTATCCCTCTCTGTTGTTGGTAAAGAAAAAAACCTTAAAAAAATTGTTAAGGAACTTTATTCCTTTACCTTAGATTTCTTAACCTATGGCAAACCAATAGAGGGACTTTACTCTTACAAACAGGCATTAAAAGACAAAATTACCGATTGTGGCGGTTTTTCCACTTTTTTGGCGTCGCTTTTTGCTTCAATTAACATCCCTCCAAGGTTGGTGGTTGGTTTTTTGATAAAAAATAATCTCCTTGAGCGATTTTTAACTTTTAATTTTAAATTTTTAAATTTTAATTCATTATCAATGCATGTTTGGTTGGAGATTTTACTACCCGATGGTTCCTGGTTTCCACTTGATCCAGCAATTGAATGGCGAAGAAATAAGGGTTTAACCGAAAGAAAAGGCGGCTTTGGTTTTATTCCTAACGATAGATTGGTTATCTCTTATGGTTGTGATTTTAATTTAAAAATTAACAAAAAAATCTTAAAAATAGATTTCCTACAAAACCCTCTTTTTATTTAAAGAAAACAAATCGCAGGTATAAGAGACTTGAAACAAGAGAAACAATGGTGATAAAAAAGCCGTATTTAAAAAAATTAAAAAAAGTAATCTTGTCTTTGTTATTATTACTGTTATTTTTGTTGTAAATATCAGCGGCCACTATATTGGCGGAGGCGCCAATCAGGGTTATATTTCCGCCAAAACATGCTCCCAAAGAAAGCGCCCACCATAAAGGAAAAACATCAACAGAAAATTTAGCCATATCTTGAATTATTTTAACAAAAACTGCCGTAATGGGGATATTATCCACTAAGCCAGAAATTAAACCAACAAAACTTAATATCGTATAAGCGGCAATTTCTGTATTACCTCCTGTTGCTTTAATGATTTCTTTGGCAATAAATTCAAGAATACCCGTTTGTTCTATAGCGCCAATAATAACAAATAAACCAATAAAGAAAAAAATTGACGCCCATTCAATTTCTTTATAAATATGATCTGGTTCTTTTGTTGTTATAAGCAATAGCAAAAAAGCACCCCCTAAGGCAATAATGGAATTTTCAATATGGGTAATGTTATGAGTTAAAAAACCGATTATAACAAATAATAAGATTAATAAACTCTTAATAAGAAATGTCCTATCTCGAATTAAATTTTCCTCATTAATCATCTGTAAGGTTTTTTTGTCAACGATTTTAGACCGTAATTGATTCTTAAAAAAGAAATACAAAAGTATTAAAATTAAAAAAATATTAATAATAACAATCGGACCATTGTAAATTAAAAATTGATTAAAACTTAAACCCGCTTTGCTTCCAATAATAATGTTTGGAGGGTCTCCGATTAGAGTTGCCGTTCCCCCAATATTAGAAAAATAGATCAAAGATAAAATAATTGGTAAAGAAGTGATGTTTAAGACTTTAGTGATGTAAATTGTTATTGGTGTGATTAAAAGGATAGTTGTGACATTATCTAAAAAAGCCGATAAAAAAGCACTTAAGAGCGATAAAGCAATCATTAATCGCACTGGTCTTCCTTTGGAAATTTTTACCATTTTAACAGCCAAAAACTGAAAAAAACCAGTTTTTGCTAAAACAGAAACAATAATCATCATTCCCACCAAAAGACCAATGGTATTAAAATCTATACTTTTAATTGCTTCCTCAAAACTAGTAAACTCAAAAATAATAAAAAAAATAGCAAATAAGCTCGCTAGAATTGATCGGTTAATTTTTTCTGTAATTAAAAATAGAAGAAGAAGGATAAAAAAAATAATCGGCAAAATATCTACCGAAGAAATCATAAAAAACTATTTATTAGATTTGTTAATAATTTCCAATAATTTTTTTTCTATAGCTGTTCGCGAGACTGATCCTAAATATTTATTACTTTTTCTATCAATTACTGGGATATAATCAAAATTTTTCATATACATGAGAATAACTGCTTTCATCATATCATCGTCGTTATTTAAACTATAAACTTTTTTTGTCATGATTGAATTAACTTTTTGTTGCAAGATTTTCTTAATTTTATCTTTATCTAATAATATATTTGTCGATATAAAACCTAACAAATGATCAACTTTAACAAAGTAAGGAATTATTTTATTCAAAACATCATACAAAGTTACTACCCCAAGAATTTTTTTTTCTTTTGAAAGAATGATAAAGAAATTATGCTTTGTCCTAATCATCTGCCTCATCACTTCAGAAATGATAGTATTTTCATCCCCCACCGGTAGGTTTTTATCAATCAAATCCTTCATTCTAAATTTAACATCCATAAATATTTATATTATAATAACACTAGTGATAAAAAATCAAGATGGTATCTTGTAATTTTTCACCCAACGAATCATGGGACGATGCCTGGATAGGTTTTAAACTTTTATTTCAACCTTGGCGATGGATAAATGGAAAAGAGTCAGCGATAATTAAAAAAATTATTTTAAAAAAATTAATCAATACCAACAATCAATTTTCAATATCTTTTTTTCTTTCCGGCAGAAGCGCCCTTTATCATCTCCTTAAAGTTTTAGATCTTAAACCTGGTGATGAAGTTTTAGTACAAGCTTTTACTTGTGAAGCGGTAGTTTTGCCTATTATAGCCCTAAACCTAAAACCAGTCTATATTGATATTGAAAGACAATCTTTTTCAATGAATCCTATAGACTTGGAAAAGAAGTTATCAAAACGCTCCAAAGTTTTAATCCTTCAACATAGTTTTGGTATCACACCAATCTATATTAAAAAGATCCTTGCCATTGTCAAACAACGCAATTTAGTGCTAATTGAAGATATAGCCCATTCAATTAAAAAATTAAAAATCAAAAATCAAAAATCAAAAATTAATAAACATTTCTTTTTGCTGTCATTTGGCCGGTCAAAAAGCATCAGTTCGGTTTTTGGAGGAGCGGTTGTGGGCAATCATAAAAAAATAATGGAAAAGTTGGAAGATTCAACCCTTAAACAACCATCTTATAGTTTTATATTTAAATGCTTACTTTATAAACCTATAGTTATGATAATAAAAACAGCCTATAATATTTATTGGGGAAAAATTCTTCATAAAATGGCCAATTTTTTAAACCTTTTAATTCCGGAGATCTCAAAAAAAGAAAAAAGCGGCGATTTTGATCAGGCTTTAAATAAAAATTATCCTAATGCCTTAGCAATACTTTTGCTTCATCAACTAAAAAAATTTAACAAAATCAATCAAAACCGCCAAAAAATCGTCAATTTTTATCAAAAACATTTTAAAAATATGTTCCAAGTTACCCGTTCTACGTTATGCTTTAATCAACCTCTTATCCGTTATCCTTTACTGGTTAAAAACCGCGATCTGGTGATGGAGACAATGGCAAAAAAAAGCATTTTTTTAGGCAATTGGTATACACAACCAGTCGCCCCAGAGGATGTAAATCTTGAAAGAGTAGGGTACCGAAAGGGTAGTTGCCCTATCGCTGAAAAAACTTGTCAGGAAATTATCAATTTGCCTACGAATGTTGACCTAAATAATGCTAAAAAGATAATTCAAACATTAAACGACGTTTTAAATGAAGAAATTAGTAAGGTTCAGATATAAATCAACCCTTGAGGTTCAGATATGGAAATCAAAGAAATAATCAACCAAAAAGTTTGGCAAGAATTTTTTGATAAAGCTGGCTCACCTTCTTTTTTACCATCTTTTCAATGGGGAGAATTCCAAAAGTCTTTAAATTATGGGGTAGTAAGACTTGGTTTATATTCTAACCGAAAATTAAACGCCATTGCCCAAGTAATTAAAATTAAATCCCGCCGGGGAAATTTTTTATTTATTCCTCATGGACCATTAATAAAAATCAAAAATCAAACATCAAAAATCAAAAATTACATAGAAAAAATTAAAAATTATTTAATTTGGATAGCCAGAAATGAAAATTTTGATTTTATCAGAGTCGCCCCAGTTTTAGAAAACACTTCGAAAAACCAAAAAATCTTTAAAGATTTAGGCTTCAAAACTGCCCCAATTTATATGCATGCAGAAACTATTTGGCTTTTACCATTAAATCAGTCAGAAGAGGAACTTTTAAAACAAATGCGCAAAACCACCCGTTATCTGATTAAAAAAGCCCAACGTGAACATGTTGTTGTTGAAATAAGAACTGATAAGAAAGCTGTTGATGATTTTTACCGAATTTACCAAGAAACGGCTAAACGAGAAAAATTTATCCCATTTTCCAAAGATTTTATCCAAAAAGAATTTGACGCCTTTCAAAAAACTGGCGATGTAATTTTTCTTTTTGGGAAAATAAAAAACGCTCTCAATAATCAACCTCCCACAATTAACCAAATCTTAGCAAGTGCTTTAATCCTTTTTACTAAATCAACTGCTTTTTATCACCAAGGCGCCTCCCTTCATACCAAGATCCCGGTTTCTTATCTCCTTCAATGGGAGGCGATCCGGGAAGCTAAAAGACGCGGTTGTCGATTTTACAATTTCTGGGGGATTTATGATGAAAAATCCGGTCGCACACCTAAATCTTGGCAAGGATTAACCTTATTTAAAACTGGCTTCGGCGGCCATGCCATCCGTTATTTACCCACCCAAGATTATATTCTCACACCAAAATATTATCTTACTTATCTTTGGGAAAAGATTTTAAATTGGAAAAGAAGAATTTAAAAATTTAAAACACCATTTCGTCCTTAATTTTATAATTAATCACTTTTCCCTGACAAAACTCAATTATTTTTTTAATCCATCAGAGATTGAGATTTGAATTTTAAATTTTAAATTTTAAATTCCCACAACCACTCACCTAAAAACAAAATCAAAGGGTAGAGGTGTAAAAAGAGCATTATAACAGTCCAAAACTTTAAATCAATCGAAGAAAGCCTTAAAAATTAAGTCAATAATCAAAACAGGGAATAAGCTGTCTTTTTAACGAAATTAATTTTTAAAGTAAAAAAATTTTTAACAATTTTTAATTTTGGATTGATATTAAAATCCAACCTCTTCTCTTCTATCAACACTCCATAACGTCGTAAAAGATACAATTTACGACGTTGTTTATCTTTTCACCCCATTAGATGTCACTCTTAAATTAACAACTTAACATCGTTCCGGAAAATTTGACAACAAGCCGGACAAGAGAATAAGAGTTTGGTCTGTTTTTTATTCTCTATTTATTCTTATTAAAAAAATTTTTTATTAATCACTTTTATTTATTGATTATTTAATCATCTCCGTCACTTCTCTAGGGAAATTATCGACCTATTTCTTTCTCTGACATTTTAGATTATTTATATGCTCTGAAATATCAATTTCGAGGCTAATTTTGAATCTAATAATAATTAGGTAAGAGAAAAATATTAAAATTTAGCTTATTAATACAATCTAAATGCTTACTTTTGAAGCTAAATTTTTATTATCATTTATAAAAATATGATCAAGTTTAGATTGTCAATACGATCTAAATTTTAAAATTTGAGGCTGTTTTATCATGATTATCCACAAAAACCTTTTAATAGTTTTTAGAGCATAGTAAGAAGAAGAAAACCGAAAATTGGCCTTATTTTTCTCAGAAAATTGTCATTCAGTTTTTTCAATTGCTGGCTATTAAAAATATTTTAATTTATATACTATAGGATATAAAAACTATAGGATATAAGATTCACGTCCGTTTATTTTTCATCCCAACCACCTCTTCCCTCTCCCCTTTTCTTTCTCTCTCGTATTTTAAAAATCTTCTCACCAAATTAATTTTCTATAATTATTTTGACAAATATTAATCGCTTTTCTACCAATTTAAAGAAAGAAAAGTCACCACCAAAACAAAAAGCCAAACCACCACATACTCTCGAATCGTTTCCTTAAACAATCGTTGATCAAGGAAGTTATAAAATATACCTCCCAGACTATAATAAGAAGCCGTTAAAAAAAGAGAGGCAATCGTCGTATTTGCCGGCATAAAAGAAATAATAAAAGCCAATTGAGCTAAAATTATCCCCACTAACAAAGAGTAGTTTAAAACTTCTCTCTCAATATATTTCTTTAAGCGAATACTCCAAAATAAATGAAAAGCCAATAAAAAAGCGATTGTCCCCCCTCCCAAGACATTGATAAGAAAAATTTGTTTTAAAGAAAATAAAAAATTAAAAAGCAGGTAGCCAACGATAGCCTGATATAAAAAATTAACCGAAAAAGCCGCCCGATAAAGCTGAAGCGACTTCTCTACTCCCACATTAAAAATATTACTTGTTAGCAAATTAGCATAAATAGAGATGCTGTAAATAATAATAAATGGCAACCGTGTAAGCCACCGAATTGGAAATAAAAAATAAAAAAGATAAAATGATACTGTCACTGTTATCGGCATAAAAAAAAGACTAAACCAACCAATATTTTTAATTCCTTCAAGAAGCGAAAAATAAGTCAAAAAATAGGTGGTAAAAATCAAAAGGGGAAGAAAAAAAATGGCTTTATCAAAAAAGAAGAAAGTGGAAAAAAGCATGAGAGTGCTTAAAATAATAACACTTATCATTAAGCGGAAACGTTTCTCTATTCTGCCAGCTTTTTTATCAAAAAAAACAGCAATTTTTTTGACAACTTTTTTAAATAATTTCAAAAATTGACTCATAAAATTAAAATAAAAGGTTGATGATTTATTTTTTGAATAAATATAATTTTTTAAATAAGGTAAACTCTTTCCTTGTAAAATTTTTTTTTAAATGTTATTTTAAATGTTATTAAAAAATTAGGCTTTAGGAAAACCTTAGTTCAAGAATTCTTCCGGAATATCACAATTACTAAAAACCTTTTGAACATCATCAAGCTCCTCTAATTTGTTAATTAAACTAATAATTTTTTGGGCCGTATCTTTATCAGCAATGGCAACAGAAGAATTAGGCTTAAAATCAATTTCGGCAGCTTGATAAACCATCCCTTCTGTCATAGCCTCTTTTATTTTTCCTAAATTTTGAAAGGGAAAATAAACATAAAAATAATCCTTATCACTGTCAATATCAAAAGCACCAATCTTCTCAGCAAAAGTAAACACCGCTTCCTCTTGAACTCGCTCTTTTAAAAAAATAACCAAGCCGCAGCGATTAAATTGATAAGTGACAGAACCCGGTGTTCCCAATTTGCCTCCATTATGTTCTAAAACCTGGCGAATTTGAGAAACAGTTCTATTGATATTGTCGGAAGCCACCAAAATCAATAAAGCAATACCAGCAGGACCAAAGGCTTCAATAACCAACTCTCTAAGCGCTTCATCTCCTTTTCCTATCCCCCGCTCGATTGCCCGCTGAATATTCTCTTTAGGCATATTTGCTTCCTTTGCTCTTTCAATCGCTAGTCGCAATTTTATATTGTGTTCGGGATCGGTAATTTTACCCCCTTCCAGAACTGCCACGGTAATCGCCCGAGAGAGCTTGGAAAAAAGATTACCCCTTTTTAAATCGGCTGCCTGCTTTTGTCTTTTAATATTAGCCCATTTTGAATGACCGCTCATAAACTATAAATTCAAAATTATTAAATTCTCAACATTATTATTTAATTTAAATATTGAATAATAAAACGGCGCATTTTTTTATTGTTTAAATTGGATCTTTCCGATTTGTCGATCAAACTTGTTATTTCCAGCATTATCATTATACTTGACATTCTTAAAAATTAAAATATACTTATTTGAAAATTAATTATTATGGAATCAATTAATATCTTAGAACAACGAGCAATCGACGCGGCAATTAATACACACTGGAAAGAAGCCCTTGCTTTGAATCTTAAAATCACTCGACAAGATAAAAAAAATATTGATGCCTATCTCAGATTAGGTTTTGCCTACCTGCAACTTAAAAAAATTAATGAGGCAAAAAAATGCTATCAAAAAGTCCTTCAACTGCAACCTAATAATCAAACCGCACTTGAGAATTTAGAGCGAATAAAGATTCTTGCCGGAAAAAAAATAGGAAAAAAATCTCTTACTCTTAACCCCAATCTATTTCTTGAAATTCCGGGCCGAACTAAAAGCGTCACCTTAGTTAATCCTGGTCAAAAAAATCTCCTCGCCCAACTGACGGTTGGTCAAAAAGTAATTTTGCGATTAAAAAAACGCCGTATTGAAATTCGAACAATGGAAAAAGAATACGTCGGTTGCCTTCCTGACGATTTATCACGAAGATTATCTATCCTAATAAAAGCAGGTAGCCAGTTTAGCGCCTATATCAAACAAGCGTCTCTCAAATCAGTAGTTGTCTTTTTAAAAGAAGAAAAAAGAGGGAAAAGAGTATGGAAATACCTCCCTTTCCCTATCAACGCCCAATCTCACCTCAGTCAACTTAGCGAGGAAAGCAGCTTGGGAGAACAAATTGAGGAGGAGAATGAGGAGTTAACCGATGCTGATTTAGAACGTCTAGCGGAAAATTTAGTTTCTCAAGAAAAGGAAGATTATCTCCCTTTCAATCCAGAGGAAAAAGAAGAACTCGAGGAAGAATGACTTCGATAATGAATAATTTTATTCTTAAAAAAAAGAATTGTCCCTCTAACTCTTCTTGTTAAAAGAAGTTGTCTAATCTCTTTTGGTGGTTGAAAATCCCGCATGGAAAGAAAAGCAAGAAAAAAGGAAAAAATAAATATGACAATAAAAATATAAATCACACCTTTTATTAAGAATGAATTTATAATTAATTAACCTCCCACTCTTTTTCTAGCTTCCCCAGTACTAAAATTATATCAGAAATGTCCGTTTCTCCCTTCTTAAATTGACAGTTAAAAAATTTTTGTAAATCAGCGGTTATCAGTGATGGTCTCTGCTTATTTTCAATAAAAAAACAACTTTTTAAATCTAACGATTGAAAATTAGCAATTGACAATTGGCTAATATCTACCACCCTCACCCCTTCTCCTTCAATAATCCGACTTAATAATTTTGCCGTTTTATAAGATTTCGTATATAAAATTTGAACATTATCTTTTTTATTTCTATAGGTCTTTTTATAAAAGAAACCTTGGTTTTCTTTAAAGAATCTTTCTTCATCAAATAAGAGCCTCTCACCTTTTTCAACTAGGGAATAATTGCTAATTATTTCATAGCGATTGGGGTTTTTATTAATAAAAGACAAGGCGATGAAAATCCTATCGATAATGTTGCCATTAGTTTTGTTAAAAAAAATTTCCTTCAAAGAGGGAAAAACGAGAGAGAAAGGGATTTTTCTATCACCGTAGTAAATCTTTGTCGTTGATGGATAAAAATAAAGATCAACCGCTGAAGAAGTCAGAGAAGAAAAACTCATTTTAAAAATATCCGGCTTTTTTTCTAAAGAAACTAGCTTCCCTAATCCTCCCAGTCGGTAATAACCATAACCGCCAGGAATTAAGACCTCAATCTCTGAGGGAAAGGTTAAAAAGTAATTAATCTCCTTACCTAATGAATAATAAAGAGTTTTCTCTCCATAAAAAACAACGTTTATCCTTTCTCTTCCTTTTAAAAAGACAGAGGAGTTAAATAACTTAAAAATAAAATACAAAAAATAAAAAACACAAAACCCGGCTAAAAAAATTAAATAAAGTTTATTAAATTTTCTTCCTTCCCTTTTCATAAATTTACCTAAGACAGGCCATATTCTACCTGAAGTCTTTTTATTTTATTAATAATTTCCTCTCTTGATAAATGGTGGGAGAGATAAATTTTTTTAATAATCGATAGAGAAGCCTCAAATTCAGGAGAAATAACAATATCAACGCCTAAATTTCTCATTCTTTGGCGATCAATTTCAGTATGAACTCGGCTGATAATATAAATCTGGGGGTTAAGTTTTTTGGCATTAAGAATGATTACCTCCTGAGAGAATCTTTCCGGAAGAGCTAAAATAAGAATTCTTGCCTCATCCACTTGGGCATAATCTAAAATATCACGATCAGTGGGGTCTCCATAAATGATATTCACTCCCTGTTTCCGGGCTTTTTCAACTACGTGAAAGTTGTAATCGATAGCAATATAGGGAATATTAGCCAACAAAAGCGAACGACCAATAAGCTCGCCAACTCTTCCATAGCCACAAATAACAATATGGTCTTTAATCGGTAAAACATCAATTGGAGAAAGATCGCGATCTATCCGATATTTAATGAAATTATCAAGAAAGGGCAAAAATTTTTTTATAAAAAGACGAATAGTGTTATAAATTTTTTCTCTATTTTTAATCAGAACCGGAGTCATAATCAGAGTTAACAAAACTGAAGAGATGATAAAAAGATAGGTTTGTTGGGAAATTACTTTATTAGCATAAGCCGCTGACATCAAAATAAACGCATCTTCATCTATCTGAAAAAGATAAGTCGCTAAGTTAAAGGCAGTCTTAGAGTGAAATCTTAAGAACAGAAAAATAAAAATAATGACCATTATCTTAATAAAAATTACCCCTAAAGTAAAAATAAAAATTTGAGGAAGAAAATCAATAATAAGAGACATTTTGACATGAGAACCGATAAAAATGAAAAAAATGACTGACAAAAGATCACGCAGTGGTCTCACCTCAGAAAAGATATGGTAATGCTCTAAAGTCTGTGCTACCAAAACCCCGGCGATAAAAACTCCAATCAATATTGGAATTTGAAGCACAGAAGATAAATAAGCGACAGAAAATATAAAAACAATAATAAAAAGATTAAGAAGCTCACGAGAGATTTTGGCCACGCGGTTAAATACCCAAGGAACTACTTTTTGGCCTAAATACCACAAAAAAACGATAATTACCATCGCCTCAAAAAGACTACGAACAATACTCAAACTTAAAGAAAAAATTGATAAATTCATCGTTGTAATAGAGGTAAAAATTATCAGGTAGGGAATAAAAGCGAGTGCCTGAAACATTAACAATCCAATGGCAATTTCGCCGATAAGTGAATGCTCTTCTCCCCTATCTTGAATAATTTTCGCCACAAGGGTGGTTGAGGAAGAAGATAAGGCAATACCCATTAACAAGGCTTCAATGATTGAAAAATGAAAAATCAGACTGAAGATAATGATAAAAATAATTGAAAGGAGAAGTTGAAGTGTGCCACCAATAACAATAAATTTTTTCAAGTTTAAAAGACGACTAAAATTTACCTCCAATCCGACCGTAAAAAGAAGAAGAACGATACCCAAATAGGCAAAACTGCGAATTGCATCGTTAGTGGATATTGGAGGAAAAATATTTCCTAGAACTAAACCACCAAGAATATAGCCAACGAGCGGCGAAAGCTTAAATCTTTGTAACAAGAGAGCAAAAATAAAAGGGACAAAAAGAAAAAGGAAAAAGTTAATAAGAATTGATGCGGAAATATCTGCCATAATAATCAGTATAAAAATAGCTGGAATAAAAGTCAAAAGCTTAACCACTAAAATAAATCCAATAAATGAAGGGCTAAACGACTAAAAAATAATTGAAAATAAAAAAAGTTAAGCAATTAGGGCAAAATAAAAGAAAGGGTTTTATTTCGTTTTTTTAACTTTATTTTGTTTTATAATAAATTATTAAGAAATACCTTCATTTTTTAAGTTTTTTCTCACAGTCAACGCAGTAATGGGCCTCGGGAATAAGTTTTAAACGAGCCAGTGGGATGGGTTGATGACACCGAGTACAAAAGCCATAACGATTTTTAGCGATTTTATTTAAAGCATTAGTAATGTCTTCTAATCTTCTTTTTAAATCTTTTATCTGAGCTTCAATCGTCTCATGACCAACTTGTTCTCGAACATCAGTGTCAACTGCGGCGTTATCAGTAACATGATCCGGGTCGGTAAAAGGATCATTTTCTTTTAATTCTTCTATCTGTTGCTTAACCTTTTTTAGCTCGGTTTCTAAAGAAACTTTCTGTTCTTTGATAAATTTTTTGGTAAGTTTTGTAACCATAAGCAATTATTTTCTCTCGAAAATAATAAATAAAATAGGCGCTTGTTAACAATAGGATTATTAGCGAAACTAAACTATTAAAACTCAATCCCTTCCAGTATAAATGATTACTTTTTAATTTGTCAAACACAAAATAAGTCGCCCCTATAAACCAAAGAAAAAAGAAAAAAAGAAAACCTAAAGAATATTTTCCCCTTCTTATATCAAACAACAATTTTTGCGCTAAAACCACGCCTATAAAAAAAATCACTGCCTGATAAAAAAAACTCATCTGAAGAGGCAATTCGGAAAAAAAACCTCCCAACGAGCCAAATCCTAAAGCGATAAAAATTGGGCCGATAAAATAATCAATTACCTGGCTAAATTTAATTTTTTTGTAACGAAAGAAAATGTGTAAAGCAATAAAGCTCCCCAATAAAAAACCGTAAAAATTCAGCCCAGGATAACCATTAATAAGGATAAATTTCAACAAATCAAAACCAAAATCACTGAAATTAAGAAGAAAATAGACTAAACGACTGAAAAAAAGACCACTAGCTAAAGCAATAAATAATCCATCAAAAATTTCCTCTTCCTTAAAGGAAGTGAGACGAATATTTTTCCAAAGCAAAAAACTACCCCAAAAAAAAGCTAACATCAAAAAAACACCAAAGGTGTAAATTTTTATAGGACCTAAATGCAAAAGAACTGGTACCATAAAAAATGTTACTTATCAATAACTAATAATCAATCCCGGTACTCTTTTAGTATAATTTATTTCTAATGAAAAAACAATCAAGAAAGATCATTAAGATTGGTTTTGATCTGGACGGAGTTTTGCTTTATAATCCAACCCGAATTTTTCGACCAATCATCTATTTCCTCAAAAAATATTTTTTAAAAAGAGACGTTAATAAATTTTATTACCCGAAAACAAAAATTGAGCAATTAATTTGGCTTTTTCTTCATAAAACTAGTCTTTTTCCCCAGCCCGGGATTGATGATATAAAAAAATTAATCAGGGCAAAGAAGATTAAAGCCTATATTATCTCGGCCCGTTATGAGTTTTTAGAAATGGATTTTTACCGTTGGATAAAAAAAATTGATAAAGAAAAACTATTCTCCGGTTATTTTTATAATACCAACAATGAACAACCCCATTTATTTAAAAAAAAGATGATTAAAAAATTAAAGTTAGATATTTTTGTTGAGGATAATTGGGACATCGTAAAAAAATTAAAAATCAAAAATCAAAAATTAAAAGTCTTTTGGATTTATAATTTATTTGATAGAAAAATTCATTATAATTTTAAATATCCTCATTTAAAAGCTGCCATTAATTCAATAAAAAAAAATTTCTTAAGAGAAAAAAATAAAATCCTTATTGTTTCTGATTATTTTCATCCTCATTGGACTGGTATTTCTAAATCAATATACAATCTAACCAGAACTTTAAAAAATAAATTTGATTTTACTGTTTTAACAGTAAGATTCAAAAACAATCTGAAAAAGGAAGAAAATCTGGATGGAGTGAGAATCATAAGAGAAGACAGCCTGGTTTCTTTTAGTCGATTAAAATATTCTTTTTCGATGATTTTTAAATTTATAGCCTTAGTAAAAAATTATGATCTGGTTTTTTTAAATTCGCCACTATCCAATATACTTCCCTTGACTTTAATAGCCAAAATTTTCAATAAAAAAGTCATCATATTTCATCAAGGTGATTTAATTTTAACCTCAGGAATTTTTAATAGAATAATTGAAATAATCTACTTTATATCTACTTTTTTTTCCTTTTTGTTGGCAAATAAAGTTAGTACTTATACCACAGATTATGCTTATCACTCATCTGTTTTAAAATATTTTATTAAAAAATTTACCCCTATGATAATGCCTATAGTCATTCGACCTCAATATAATAAAGACCAAAACAAAGTGATCAAAAAATTGATTGATCTTAAAAATAAAAAGAAAATAATTTTCGGTTTTGCCGGTCGATTTGTTGAGGAAAAAGGCTTTGATATCTTACTCGAGGCAATGCCAAAAGTGATCAAAGACTTACCGCAATCTCATTTTGTATTTGCTGGAAAAAAGAAAATTGACTATGAAAAAACTTTTGAAAATCTTCTACCCAAGATAAAAAAACTAAAATCGCACATTACTTTTTTAGGCCTTTTAAACGATGATCAATTAGCCAGTTTTTATAAAATGATCGATTTTATTGTCGTTTCCTCTCGCTCTGATTGCTTTCCTATAGTCCAAGCAGAAGCTATGTCTCTTAAAAAACCCTCCATTGTAAGCGATATCCCCGGAGCCTCTTATCTTGTTAAAAATTCCAATTTTGGGCTTATTTTTAAAAATAAAGATCCCAATGATTTAGCCAAAAAACTAATTGAGGCTACGCGCTTAAAAGATAATTTTTTAAAAAATTATAGAAAGCTTTTAAAAATTTTAAACCCTAAAAAAAATGTCGCTAAAATTATCCAAAATTTTAATGAGTGAAATAGATCCTGCTTTTGCAAAAAGAGCCTTTTTTATCCTTCAGGCAATGAAATATTATAAACCCAAAAAGATTCTTGATGTTGGTTGTGGTCGAGGATTTTACTTAAAAGCCTCAAGTCTTTTCAAATTTCCAAAAGAAATTCACGGAATCGATATAAATAAGGATTATCTAAAAGTTGCCAAGAATATTTGTAATGATAATAGAGTTTTTATACAGCAAGCAAATATTTACTCGCTACCTTTTCCAAACAACTATTTTGATTTTATCATTGCTTCTGAAATTCTAGAACATCTAAAAAATGATAAAGCTGCCTTATTAGAGATTAAAAGAGTTCTCAGGCCAAAAGGAATAGTTGTGATAACTGTTCCTAATTACAATTTTCCTTTTTTATGGGACCCGATAAATTGGATTTTAATGAAATTTTTTAATACTCATATTAATAAAGATATCTGGTGGTTAGCAGGAATTTGGGCAGATCATCAAAGACTATATACTGTGGAAAAAATAAGTAAGCTTGTTTTATCAGTTAATTTCAAAATAAAAAAAATTGAATACGCAGTTAGACATTGTTGGCCTTTTTCTCATTTTTTGCTTTATGGATTAGGAAAAAATCTAATAGAGAAACTCAATCTTTATAATTTAAGTCGTTTTAACTTTAATAAAAAAAGTATCTCGACACAGGTAATTAGCCAGTTTTTTAAAATCCCCTCTATTCTATTAGATAATTTAGTGCCAACAAAATCATCTGTAAATATTTTAGTTTTATTGTCCAGCTAAGATAATAAATTGGTATAAAATATTTTTTGTCGATAAAATTATTGAGAAAATCTTAAAGGAAAAACATCCAAAAATCGGTGCCGGGTTATTTTTTGTTTTGAAGAAATGAAAAAATATAAAAAAATTTCTATTATAATTCCAGTTTTTAACGAAGAAAAATTTATTGAAGAAACAATAAAATCAGTTATCAAATCAGATACTTTAAAATTAAAGAAAGAAATAATTGTAATAAACGATGGTTCAACAGACAACACCTTAAAAATTTTAAATAAAATAAAAAAGAAAAATAAAAATTTAAAAATAATAAATAACAATAAAAATCAAGGTAAAGGATACTCTGTTAAAAAAGGGTTTTTAGCCTCAAATGGTGATATTATTTTAATTCAGGATGCTGATTTAGAATATTCTCCAAAAGATTATCCTAAACTTATTAAGCCTTTTTTAGAAAATAACGCTGATGTTGTTTATGGATCAAGGTTTATAAGCGAATCACCTCATCGAGTTTTATACTTTTGGCATTATTTAGCAAATCAACTTTTAACTTTATTTTCTAATATTCTCACTAATTTAAATCTAACTGATATGGAAACTGGGTATAAGGTTTTCAGAGGAAATCTAATAAGAAAAATTGCCCGGATACTTAAAAGTAAACGTTTTGGTTTTGAACCAGAAATAACCGCTAAAGTTTCAAAAATAAAAGGAATTAAAATTTATGAGGTTGGTATCTCTTATTATGGAAGAACTTATCAAGAGGGAAAAAAGATAAACTGGATTGATGGTGTAAAAGCGATTTTTGACATCATTAGGTTTAATCTAGATCTGTTTTAGAATAATGTTTGTCTTTTATCTCAACAAGATAGAAAGCTGGCTTTTTATCTTGATAATATATGATATTTTGAATTTTAACAATAAATCTGTCGTCAATCAAAGAATTACTTAACTCATCCTCTCTTATGGCAAACAGTTGCCTTTTATCTGGGTTATATTTTTCTAATGACCCTATAAAGCAATTTCTACATCTTTTTTGGGGATCATAGAATTTTAGAAAAATACCGGGTTCATTAAAACTCCCTGTCATAAATAATTCATCATATTCTTTATTTTTCAATAAAAATTGTTTAATAATTTCTTTTGGGCCATACTGCCAACCCCAATAATCAGAAGATTTTAATGGGTAATTAAGATAATTTTTATAAAAAAAAATTAATTCAATTAGAAAAAAAAAGGACAAGAATGTTGTTATTTTTCTTGTATTTATATATGGATTTAATTTATCTAAAAAATTAAAGCCAAAGGCTATTAAAAATGGATAAAATATTATCGTTGAGAAAATAGAAAAACTATATGGCGGAGAATTTATATTTGTTGTAATTATATCTGGTAATGGATAAATTAAAAAAAGAATAAAAAAAGGTAAATAATATCTTTTTTCTCGTATTTTTTTTGAAAATAAGCCGATAAAAGAAAAAATTAATATTATTAAACTAGTTTTAAAAAAAATACCAACCCCATGGATTGAATGACGCGTAATAAAACTTCCGGGCATCTCTACTTCTCCTCTGGCAAATAGAAAATCATATGAGTAATATTTTGGATAATTTTTAATTATATTAATAATTTTTTCTTTTGAGAAAAAATCTAAAGAATTTTGATTTTTATCACTTAGTCTCTGCAAGTATTGAGAATTAGTAATTGTTATCTTTAAAACTGGAGTCGATGACAAAAAAAGGATAAATATAATAATTAAAATATTTTTATATTTTTTAAGTTTATATCTGTTAATAAAAATCTCAGTTAAAATTATTGAAAAAATCAAACCACTCGTGCCTAAAACAAATCCGGAATATCCATAAAGACTGACTGAAAAAAATATACCGCTTAACCAAGGATTTGGTTTAATGTAATAATAATAACCTAGTATTAAAAAGAAAAAAGAAATTAAATGTCCAAAATTAATACGAGAAATATGGAAAAAAATCGGAGTAAATGCGAACATAATAACTAAAAATATTGTGTATTTTGCTTTAATTTTTTTAAAAATTTTATATAGGACAAATAAACTTAATAAGGAAAAAAAAACAGAAGACAATCTAACCGAATGATCATTTAAACCAAATAATTTAACGAAAAAAACCGTTCCATAAACGGGTAACGCACCTAATACATAATGAAAATGTTTATAAAAAAATGGATTTATAAAACCTGAGGTATCATTATTTATAATTTCATATGCACGATATCCAATTACTGCCTCATCACAAAAAAGTCCTGATGGAATATTTCCTAATTTGTAAAAATAAAGTATTATTAATATACTTAACATCAAATAAAAAATTATTCTCATTGTTTTTTCTTTCTTTAGCACCATATTAGTTTTAGTCTAATGTTAACTAACGCTCTATTGTAAAAAATATGTCTCCTGAATTAATTAATCCAACAGAAGAGCAAAAGTAAATAGTAAAAAGAAAAGTAAAAACCAACCAATTAATAAACTTATCTTTACTGAATAAATTTTTAAAGATCTTTGTATATTTAAAATTTTTTTTATCTAACCCTTTCATATATTAAAACCGTCTGATGATCGTAGACAGTAAAAGTCTCCTCTACCCAACTGTCGGGATAACGGATAAATTTATAATAATATGGCAAAAATTTCTTAATTTTTTTATAACAAACACCGGTAATTTTTATCTGTTCTTGACAATCATTATTTAATAAACTTTTATAGTACTGACTCATTATTGGATATCTTTCCGGTACTGTCGGAATACTTCCCCAACCTCTGTTTGATGATAAAACATAATAATCAGCTTTTGAAAGTAGTTCTTTTATTTTATTCCATTTCTCGCTTGTGTCCGGATCAAAAATTGGCAAAAGGTCAACTTGAAAGTTCTTTCCATAATTATTAACGACCGGTAATGGCAAAGGATCATCCCAATGTTCGCCTAAAATAACTGAATTGGAGGGTAAATTTTGATAAATCCACTCAGAAGCTTCAACACGGGTGTTTTTATGAAAATAAATAGTAAAAAATAACAAGGGCCAAGTAAAAAGTAAAACGTAAAACGTAGAACGTAGAACGTGTAAGAAAAATTTATTTTTAAAAAAAATTCTTCCAATAATTAATAACCAATAACTGATAACTCTTATCCCTAATCCGCCAAAAATCGCAAAAAAAGGATAAAGATAAAGAGTGTAACGGATTGATTTAACAAACTGAAGAGATTGATAAACAAAATAACCAATAACCCAAAAAAAAATTAAAAACAAAATAATTTCTTCATTTTTAATTTTTAATTGTAATTTTGAATTCTTAACTTTTAAATTTAAATTTTTTAATAACCAAATAATACCAGTAAGCATCAATATAAAATTTACTGGCCCTAACCCTACCAAAATTGTTGTTGATAATAATCCCCACCACGGTTTATTAATCCATTGAATTGCTGGTGGATACCAAACATCTTTATCACTAAACGATTTTAAAGTCTTAATACTGGTCATAAAACTTTCAGCCAATCTGGGGTCAAAAAAATTCTCTGATTGAAAATAATATGGACTAGCTAACCTGACCGTTAGGTAAAAGAATAAAAAATAGCAAGCAATGTAGAGGAAATATTTTTTTATTTTTTTCAAAAAATTACTTTTTTCTTGCCAAAAACCGAAAAGAATTACCCCTAAATTTAAAGGCAAAATATATAAAGCGCTGATTTTACAAGCTAAAGCTAAACCAAAAAAAACACTAGAAATTAAAACGTAAAACGTAGATCGTAGAACGTATTTATTAAATATATAAAACCTTAAAATGAAGTAGAAGCTAGTAAACATAAAAAAATTTAAAAAAGTATCAACTGTAAAAAAATGAGCCGATTGGATGGGATAAACGGAAATGGCGTAAAAAAAGAGAGAGAATAAAGTAATATGGTTTTTTTTTTGTAAAAATAATAATTTAGCAGTTTTGTAAACTAAAATCAGGGTTAAAAAATCAAACAAAGCAGATAAAAATCTTCCTTGCAGAGTAAAAAAATTATAGTTATCTGCATTAGTCAGCGTCGCTAAATACTTATTTAAAATTAATGGAAGGCTACCATAAACAAAAAAACGATAACCAATATTATCAGGATTGAGAGGAGAATTTTTTCGATCTAAATATTCAGAAAAATTTTCAGGCAAACTCATAGTATTACCTACCATTGTCAGAAATCTTTCATCAGGATGAAGATGAAAGTTGTCATCCCAATTCAAGTTGTAAAAGCGAAAGAAAAATCCAATAATTAAAAGAAGGATGAGAAGATGGTTAATCTTAATTTTTAGAGGTTCCATGCTTAATCATCAACCGTTTGTTTCTAAAGTTAGACATTTCATCCCTTTATCTTATCTTGAAGAAAAATTTTTTTAAAAAACCGCCCGAAAACAGCCGGTTTTTCTTTTTCCTTTTCCTTTTGGACAAAAAATCTCAAAAGGTCACGCGTCGTAATGATTCCTATCGGTTTTCTTTTTTCACCAACAATAACCACACTACCAATCTTTTTGGCTAAAATCAAATGAAGAGCCTCTGATAAGTAATTTTCTTTTGTTAAAGTTAAAACATAAGTCTTCATAAAATTTTTTACTTGATGACGGAAAAAACTTACTTTGTTTCCTTCTCTTTCTCCCTTGCCGGGTGACTTTTTAGGTAGGACTAAATAATAAATAAGATCAAAATAACTTAAAATTCCTTTTAATTTAAAATCTCTATCAATCACAACCAGTTTTGAAAATTTAGTTGTCTTAAAAAGATTAAGGGCGACAGAGATACTATCATCCTCATAAACAACTGCCAAAGGTTTTTTATTTTTTAAAACCTCGTCAATCTTAACTTTAAACTCTTTTTTATCTTGAAAACAAGAAAGTAACCGTCGGGCAGAAATTATCCCTAAAAAACGATTTTCTTGGTCAAAAACAGGCAAATAGTGAATTTTTGATTCAATAAAAAGTTGCGCTACTTTGATTAAAGAATCGTTAATATAAATCTTGGGAGCATGATAAAGACACTTAGCTACTTTGGCGTTGCCGGGATAGGAAGATTTTATCAAACAATAATAGGGATTAATTACTCCTAAATATTGATTATCTGGCGAAAAAACAAAAGCACTATCATGAGAGCTGCGCATTTTTGTTAAAGCAAAAGACAAGGTTTCCTCGGGAGAAATCTTAATAATATTTTCCTTTTTAAGAATATCTTTAAGCGGCATATTTTCTTAAAAATTCAATTATGGTTAACACTCCCCAACCCGTTCCTCCTTTAGTAATTAACCCTTGATTTTGTGTGCTAAAGGCAGGTCCGGCGATATCTAAATGAACCCATTTTGACTTTTTAACAAATTCTGCTAAAAATAAAGCGGCGGTAATCGCTCCTCCATAACGGTCGCCAGTGATGTTTTTGATATCGGCGACATCGCTTTTTAATTTTTTGGCATAGGCTTTAAAAAGAGGCATCAACCACAGTTCTTCCCCCTCTTGTGCCGCTATCTGAGTTAATAATTTCAGCAAAGATTCATCATTCCCCCACATGCCGGCAATCTCTTGACCTAAGGCCACCATACAAGCTCCTGTCAAAGTGGCTAAATCAATGATGATGTCTGGCTTAAAATATTTTTCAGCATAAGATATGGCATCAGCAAAAGTCAAACGACCCTCCGCGTCCGTATTTAACACTTCAATTGTCTTACCATTTAAAGCGGTAACAACATCTCCCGGTTTTAAAGATTTGCCAGAAGGCATATTTTCACAGGCGGGCAAAATACCACAAACCTCTTTGTTAATCTCCAATCCAACCTCATCTAAATGAGCAAGAATTTTAAAAACACCAAGAACCGCCGCCCCACCGGCCATATCCATTTTCATTGTCTCCATTCCCTCCGAAGGTTTTAATGATAAGCCGCCCGAATCAAAAGTGATTGATTTGCCAATTAAACAAATTTTTTTAATTTTTAACTTTTCTTTTTGGCTTTTTATTTTTGGATTTTGAAATTTTAAGATTATAAATTTTGGCTTTCTTTCGCTTCCCTGGGCAACACCTAAAAACGCCCCCATTCCTAAACGACGACATTCATCTTCATCAAAGACCTCCACTTTTATCTTTCCTTGCGACTCCTTTTCTATCTTAAAGGCTTCTTCAACTAAAGTCTCGGGATGAAGATGAGAAGCGGGTTGATTAACAAGATCCCGCGCCAAATACACTCCGTCTGTAAGCAATCCTCCATACTCTACCCCATGTTTAATTTTTTCTAAAGCCCCAGTTACTACTTGACCGGTTAACTGAGGAATAAAAGCAAACTTTAAAAGTTCAATTTTTTTTATCTTTTTCTTCTCTTCAGTGCCTTTGTAATAATCAAAATAATAATTAGCTAAGTAAAAAGCTATGGCGACTTGCTTTCCGACCTCAAAAAAATCTTCTCCCAACTGTCTCTGGTAAAAAAAAGTAACCGAGGATAATTTTTTTGATTGGGCAAACCGCAATGCCTCGGCTAAAGCTTTTTTCCAACCGGCTTTTTCAGCGCCAACAATAATGATTTCTTTATAGAAATCATTGAGTTCTAAACTGAAAATTTGTCCTTCTTTTCCTTCAAAATGATAAGTTTTAATTTTCTCTGTCAATCTTCCTCTTGTTTTTTTATCCAGCAGTTTTAAATTATCATCTTTTCTAAAGTCACCCTCAAAAACAATGTAGATTAAAGCCTCCCCTCTTGAAGGAAATTGGGCAGTAACAACTTCTATTTTTCCCTTCATAACTGATATGATACTGTTTCCTTCCTGCTTCGTCAAGAGGATGTATTATAAACTTACATCCATTTTACCCTCTATACTTTTGTTAACTCTTTAGGTTTTTTTACCTTCTTTTTTTCGCCCGCTGTTAAAAATGTCAAAAATTAGTAATATCACCACCCCCTTTCGGTTTTAAAATATCAAGAAACTACTTCTTTATCACCATTCAGCTTGCCACCTAGATCCTTATACGACTTGGGAGATGATATTTGTATATTTTTATATGGGAACAATTGTTAAGAAAGTTGGCTAGATTATTTATTCTCAAAATGAGAAAAAATTACAACAAGCAATAATAAAATTTTTCATTCTTCAATCCACAATTTTTTGTAGATTTAAGAATGAAGGGGGGCATAAAAAGTTTATACCAAGCCACACGTTTGTGGGATGGGAGATGCCCCCCTTTGGGTGGTGGCCCTCACGCTACTGGAGGCGCTTTGAGAGCCAGCTGATTGCCACCCCCCCCACCCACACTGTCACGAGGATGCTCAGCATGGAAACCGCATCACGCGGCCCCATCCGGCCTCCCTGGACGGCGACCTGGTGGAATAACTCAACGAGAGTTACCCCACCGACTGCGCCCAACAGGAAGGCCATGGCGCAATGACGGGGGAGGGTGCGCAGACCGATGGCGCCGAACAGCCCTGCTATAACCAGGGCTTTCTCGGGCAGGCCGACCACCGGCCACACTTCGCTCATCAGCAGGGTGCACACCGCCAGCACCCCAAAGAATATTACCGCTGCCGCAGATCTCATTTTCTCCATTTCCCCACCTCATCATAGGTTTGTTCTGCTCTCGCTTCACTCTTCAGTACCCCCTTTTCGGGCCTGTCAAGCGCTGGTACA
>CAZWBE010000007.1:0-20556 GCA_964632205.1 uncultured Gammaproteobacteria bacterium
AGTGGAAAAAATTATCAATTACCAACTTCCCGCCATTATCGAACCGGAAAAACATATCGAGGAAACCGTCGCCATTCCACCGACTGTTTCAATAGAAGAGTATGAAGAAGTAAAACGAATGTGGAAAAATCAATATGAAAAAGGGGAGGTGCCAATTACGGAAAACATTAGATCTCGCGATCAATGGATAGAAAACGATATTATTTTTATTACTAATACTTTAAATAAAATTCTTTCTCCTGATAGAAAACTTCAGGATGAGGGTTTAGATGATGTTGGTTACATTTTGCCGATATTTTTAATTAATAATCTAACTGGTGAACAGCTCGTCGTCTATTTGAAAGCTAAACTGGAAGCGGCTAAGGCGGTTAAAGAAGAAAGGCAAAAAGAAAAGGCATTTGCGGAAAAGATAAAAGCCCAGGATGAGGAAGAGGTTGTCCAGGTGTCAAAACCAACAACAAAAAAAGCGGAAAAAGTCATAGAGATGAAAGAAGAGTTGCCGCTTGAAAGTCAAACGACTAAATCATCCCCTAACTATAGTGAGGAAAATATAAATAGTAAAAATTAGTAAAAATTAAAATTGCTCTCACGCCACGCGTTAAGTTATAATTTAAGAATCAATGGCTCTTTGCTAAAATTTGTTAATACTTCTGCCTGGTTATTATCATTTATTAAAATCGTGTCCTCAATTCTCATTCCCCATTTATCCTCAAAATAAACGCCTGGCTCAATGGTAAAAACCTGGCCAAGATGAAGACGGTCGACTGATTTTTGGGAAATTTTTGGATACTCATGAATCTCAAGACCGACACCATGGCCGGTAGAGTGACAATAGTTAGGCAACTCGCTTTCGGTAATAAGTTTACGACAATAAATATCTATCTCCCTACTATTTAACAATGATTGTTGCCCAATAGCTTTAATTGTCTTTTTTTGAATTGATAATAACCTTTGATAAATATTTAAAATCTGCGCCGAGGGAGCGATAAAAATCATTCTGGTTATATCCGAATTATAGTCCTGATATTTTACCCCAAAATCAATAAGAATAACCGAACTTTTGCCTACCTCTCCTTTTCCCTCTTTTGTATTGTAGTGGGGAAGACTGGTATTTTTATCAATAGCCACGATAGGAAAAAAGGCTAACTGACAATCTTTTTCTCTTAACCAATCCTCTATTTTAAAAGCAATCTCTTTTTCTTTCATCCCAATCTTAAGCGTTTTGACAATCTCTTTCAAACATTGATCCGCTAGTTGACAAGATTGCTTAATCTTTTTAATCTCCTGGGTGTCTTTAATTTCTCTTAATTTGACTATTAACTTTTGAGTGGTAATGATTCTTAAATTAAAAAAAACTTTTCGCAGACGCTCATATTCAATCAATCTCAAATCCTCTCCTTCCACTCCTAGGGAAGTAATTTTTTCTTTATTAATAATTTCTTTAAGATGTTCAAAAATTCCCTTATCAGGTTCGATTAGCTTTAATTGAATATCACCGTCTGACAATTGTAAATCCTTATTTAAATAACGCCTGTCGGTAAAAAGATAAACGTTATCATTCGTTATCAATAACCAGGCCTCTCTTTCGTTTTGAGTTAAGCTCTTAAAATTTGTCAGATAAAGTATGTTATAAAAATTGGAAATCAACAAGGCATCGATTCCAATTTGATTAAAAAGCTGGCGCAATTTCTTTATTCTTAACATAAATGAAAAATATTATAACAACTAGTAAAATCAATTAGTGAATTACTATCGAAAAAAATTATTTCTTGCTCAAGTTGATAAAAACGATAATATCATCAACGCAATTGAAAGGTGGAAGGCTCACCAGCGAGGCATTCTCCACCGAGGTTTTACTGTTATATTTATTGTTTTGGAATGACCAATTAGTTTTACAGCAACGCAAGCATCCGGCATTTGATGGTTTTTGGGATCTAACTTTTTCATCACATCAAATATATAAAAATAATACTCTTATTTCAGACCAAGAAGCTATTAATGAAGTCTTAAAAAGAGAGTGGAATATTGATAAAAACAGTTTAAAAAACCAGCTTAATTTTTTAGGCAAAATTTACTATCAGGCGCGCGATCCAAAAAGCATTTATACGGAGCATGAAATTGATTATATTTTTACCGCTGAATTAAAATATCAACCTACCCCCAACCCTCAATATGCTTATCAATATCAATTGGTAAAGAAATCACAAATCACTTATCTGCCATTGATAATCAAAAATAATCTAGCCCCATGGGTAAAAAAATCCTTGAAAAAATTGAGACAAATATTAAACGAAGTGTCTATCTATAGCGAAAAAGGTGACTAAACCTTTTATTACACCGTTTGTAAACTTGGTTAAAAAAACACCAATTTATTTTAGAAGTTTTAGTAAGATCTAATCTCTTTTAAAATTTTCCTTCAAGAATACTATCTCCTTTATCACTTAGTAAAAGAAACATCAATAAAAAATGAGACTATTGTTTTTTTAAAGTTAAAAAAATTATTTGGTGGAGATGTCCGGAATTGAACCGGAGTCCGAAAAGGCTCTTTTAAAAACGTTTAGTAAAGGTTAGGTTATTTTTCAACTGGTGTTTAAATAAGGAAAATAACCAAACCTTATTTAAATTGTCGGTTTGGGGAAAATCGGTTTTAAAAAGACCGAAAACTTTTTAAAACCTTATTCCGGTTGGTTTATCCCTTTTTAGGTTAAACCGGAAAAAACCTAAAAAGAGAGCTTTTATGCCCGCTTAGTTAACATAAGCAAAAGCATAGTTAGTTCTTCGGGCATAGAAAGCGGCTTCTGCTTCTTCAGCAGTTGTTTTTTCTATTTATCGGATAGATCCGCCCTTACCGTTTTTAAAAGAGCTCGTCTTTTCGTCGATGCCTGTCATCCCCAAAAATCAAGTTTTAAATCCTAAATCTAAAATTATCAATGTTGAGGTTTTAAATAGTCCTTAGCCTCTCTTTCTTGTTCCCGTTTAACAACCCGGCGTTTTTCTAATTGACGCTTTTCAATCTCTTTTCTTCCCTTTGCCAAGGCTATCTCTATTTTAATTAGCCTTCCTTTATTATAGCAAGAAACAGGTATGAGAGTCAAGCCGGGAGAGGAAGCCATTTTCGTCTTTAAGCGAATTAATTCCCTTCTATGTAAAAGTAGTTTTCGGCGGCGGCTTGGGTTATAATTAAAAATCTGGGCATATTGATAAAGAGGAATCTGGGCATTGATTAAATAAGCCTGGCCTTCTAAAATCTTCACATAAGCATCTTCCAGTTTTATTCTTCCCTGCCGAATCGATTTAACCTCAGCTCCTGATAAAACAATGCCCGCTTCATACCTTTCAATCTCTTGATATTGTCGGCGAAATTTACGATTATGGATTTTCATTAAAATATTCTAACCTATTTTTTGCTACCAACCAGCATAAATTATAATTAGTCTGTCTCTAATTTTAATAATTAATGACAAAAGTTTTAAATTAAATTATTTGCAACTTTTATTTATGATCAAAATAATCTGCTAAAATATTTTTCATGTCAATTATTGCCGATCTGCAAATCCATTCTAAGTACTCACGGGCCGTCTCTCAAAAAATGGATTTATTCGAAATCGCTCACTGGGCAGAAAAAAAAGGCATTAATCTGGTTGCCACCGGTGATTGGACTCATCCTTTATGGTTTCGTGAAATTCAAACCCATTTGAAAGAAACTGCCCCGGGAATATTTTCTTTAGCCAAGAAAAAAAACCAGCCACCTTTCTCCAATGTCAAATTTTTATTATCAACGGAAATATCCAGTATTTATGTGCAAGGAGGCAAACAACGTCGCATTCATAATTTAATCTTTTCTCCTTCAATTGAATCTTGCGAAAAAATTATTCATCAGTTGCAAAGTCGCGGAGCCAATCTTTTATCTGATGGTCGACCAATTGTTGGTATTTCTGCTAAAGATCTTTTAGCAATGGTTTTAGAAATTGATGAGAGTGTCTTATTCATCCCCGCTCATGTCTGGACGCCATGGTTTTCCTTGTATGGCTCAAAAAGTGGTTTTGACTCACTGGAGGAGTGTTTTGGAGAATTATCCAAGTATATTTATGCGGTGGAAACTGGTCTTTCAAGCGATCCGATTATGAATTGGCAAATTAAGGAATTAACCTCTCGCTCAATCGTCTCCTTTTCTGATGCCCACTCCGGTCCTAAATTAGGAAGAGAGGCGACTGTTTTTGTACCTCAAAATCCCTCCCTTGAATATTCGCTGAAGCAGCTTTCCTTCTCTGATGTCGCCGAGGCGATAAAACAAAACCCTAATAGCAAATTAAAAATAGGCTACACAATAGAATTTTTTCCTGAAGAGGGTAAATATCATTGGTCAGGTCATCGTCAATGTCAGGTTCGTCTTTCGCCATTGGACCTTAAAGAAAAAGGGGCAATCTGTCCGGTTTGTCAGCGACCATTAACCGTGGGAGTGGAAAATCGTGTTATTGATTTATCTTACAAAATTTTAAAAGAAAGTGACTTGTTATTTTTACCCAATAAATACGGCACGACTTTTGTTTATGATGCTGAAAAAAAACGACGACCTTTTGTCTCTCTTGTTCCTCTTTTGGAAATTTTAACCGAAATCAATCACCAGTCAATCACTAACGCTCTTCGCCAATATGAATTACTTATCTCCTCATTAGGAAATGAGTTTGATATTTTATTAAAAAAATCGTATGAGGAAATTGAAAAAATAGGCGGAGAAAAATTAAAAGAGGCAGTTAAAATTGTCAGGGAAAGAAAAGTCTCGGTTGACCCTGGCTATGACGGGGTTTTTGGCAAGGTAAAAATTTTTAATCATCAACAAAATAAAGATGAAAATAATAGCAACCAGGAAAAGAACGAAACTCAGCCGCGTCTTTTTTGAAAAAAATTTTTTGTCTCAATTTCAAAAAAGACTAACGCCGCTTCTGTTATTTTTATTTATTTTATTTCTCCCCACTCAGCTTGGTAAGCATTTCTTTTTTGATTTTTCCTATCTTTCCGGCGTTAAGGTCGACTATCTGGCGCCAAAAATTTATCTGACTGATATTTTAAGTTTTCTTTTAATATCCCTAAATTATCCCACGATCGTGAATGGTTTTGGGAATGTTTGGTGGCTCTTTATTTTTTTAATAATTAATTTTTTTACCACCTTTGTAAAACCTCTCTCTCTTTATTATTCTCTTAAGATATTACAATTGCTGGCTGTTTTTTTTATTTTCAGAAAAATAAGAATTTCAGCGAAAATAGTTCTTTTCGGTTTTTGTATTGGCGCAATATTAGAACTTTTTTTATCAGTAAGTCAAATTTTTTATCAACGGTCACTCCAGGGTTTTTTTTACTTTTTAGGTGAGCGTCATTTTACTTTAGGAACACCGGGAATTGCTAAGGCCTCAATAAATGGGATAGAGTTTTTGCGTCCTTACGGAACTTTTTCTCATCCAAACTCCTTGGCTGGTTTTTATTTATTGCTTTATTTTTTTGTGTTAACTAACAAGTTTTTTTCTCAATTTATATATTTAAAATCGCTTTCTCTTTTTGTTTTTAGCGCTCTTATTTTTATTTCTTTTTCTAAAGTAGCTATTATTAGTTATCTAATATTAAATATTATCTATGCTTTTTTACCATTAATATCAAAACCCAAATCTAAATTTTGCCGAGTATGCCTCGTTGCCCGCTTATTAATTTTATTAACTGTCCCTTTTCTTTTTTTACAAGCAACCACCGATCCTCTTAGTTGGCAAAAACGACTGATGCTTTTAAAAAATGCTTTTATTATTATCACTGCTTATCCAATTTTTGGTGTTGGTTTAGGCAATTATCTTGTCGTCCAAAATCAACTAATCTCAGCTTATTTTTTCCCCCTTAATCAACCGGTTCATAATATTTTCTTACTTTTTTTGACAGAAATGGGGCTTCCTTTGAGTCTTTTTATTTTTTATAAACTCTTTGTTTTTTTTAAAAAAAGCCTCTTGTTTATTTGTTATTCATTATTTGTCATTCTCATCACTGGGTTATTTGATCATTATTGGCTAACTCTCCAGCAGAATTTGCTTCTTATGGGGGTAGTTTTAGGGTTTAGTTTAAATCAACGTTGGCGTTGAAGAATTAGAGTTTTTCTAATTGACTTTTTATTTCTTCGTTTAATTTAATAATCTCCACTATTGGGTGACCGGCGCCTTGAGGAATTTCTTTAAGAAGCGATTCAGCCACTTCTTTATGCTTGCTGTTGGCTAATTTAAGTTTTTCAACAAAACCGGAAGGGGGACTTGAGCCTTGCTTTTTTGATTCGGTTAAAACCTGAGTAATCTTTAAAAAATATTTTTCTCCTTTTGAAAGACTAGAAATGGCTAAACTATTTTTCCCTTTTTTTGCTAAAAACTGGGCCATGGCTATTTGTTTGTCAGAAAAAAGTAAATAAAGTTCCGCCTTTTTGAAGTTGTCTCGAGTGACAAAATCAAGTAATTGATCGCGAGCTGCTTTTAAAAAATATAAAGGATGATCGGGTAAGATACCAGGATAGGGCAAGTTATAAATAACTTTCTCTTGGGCCGCTTCTACTTTAATCGGATATTCAAGTAAATAAACGGTAACCGGTACTAAAAGAATGAATAAAAGAAAAAGCAAAAAAACAATCTTTTTCTTAATCATATTAACTATTATTTAAATTGTACCACTTTTTAAGAAAAAAACAACCCTGAGTAAGAAAGGATTTTTTGAGATATTGATAGGCTCCTCTCTCCTTCAGGGTTGCATAAAAAAATATTACTTGACTAATCTCTTTAAACTTTTTCCGGCGGTAAACCCAGGTGTTTTTGTGGCTGGGATTTGAATCTCCGCTCCAGTTTGTGGGTTGCGGCCTTTTCGAGCCGCTCTTCGCCTCACCATAAAAGTTCCAAAACCGGTCACCACCACTTTTTCTCCTCTTTTTAAAGCATCAGTCATTGTCCCAAAAACGGCCGCCACGGCATCTTTAGCGGCCTTTGTTGTTAAACCGGCTTTTTTAGCCACTTGAGCGACTAAATCTGCTTTGGTCATATATTTTCACCTCCTTTTAAATATTTTTTTTAAAAATAAACTGGTAATTAATTACCAAACATCTACAGCATAGTTAATTTAAAGCCTCTTGTCAATCTATATTTAAAATATCTTTATATAACAATCTATATCAAAATTGGCTTGTTAGGGCAACTCAAAATATTTTTTTTGAAGAAAAGTGGCAACGAAAATCAGAATAATCTTAAAACTTGAAAACAAATATTAAAACGACTAAAAACAAGGTTAAGATTTGAGGTTTGTGGTGAAAGTTATTTTCAAATTTTAGTAATCGCCTCTGCCCGATATTCGCGAATGACGGTAATTTTTATCTGGCCGGGAAAAGTTTCAAATTTTGTCTCCAGTTCATCTTTAATTTTCTGGGCTAAGACAGTACTTTCCTCGTCTGTTAACTCCTCTGGTTTAATAATCACCCGCAGTTCTCGGCCGGCTTGGAGAGCATAGGCTTCTTTGACCCCTTTTTTTGATTTCGCTACCTCTTCAATGGTTTTAATTCTTTTAAGATATTCCTCAAAATCTTCATGCCTTGCCCCAGGTCGACTACCAGAAATAGCATCGGCTACATAAACAATAACTGCCTCTATTGAAGGAAAAGGAATATCTTCATGGTGAGCGGCAATACAATCGACTACCTTTTGAGGAAATCGATATTTTTTAAGAACCTCAACCCCTAATTCAATATGAGAACCTTCCCGATCACTGATCACTTTACCAATATCATGAAGTAAACAACCCAACCGAACGATATTAACATCAGCTTTTAATTCATAAGCGATAGCCACTCCAATCCTTGTCTCTTCAAGAGTGTGAGCGATCATGTTTTGACCGTAAGAATAGCGGTATTTAAATTTCCCCAATAATTTTATTATCTCCGCCGGTAGATTGAAAACGCCGACTTTATGGGATAATTCCTCACCTGCTTTATAAATAATCTTATCAACTTCTTCTTTGGTTTTTTTGACGATCTCCTCAATTCGTTCTGGTTGAATTCGGCCGTCTTTTATTAATCGCTCCAAAGATAGCCGTGCTACCTCCCTTCTCACCGCATCAAAAGAAGAAAGCCGAATTACTTTTTCTTCCTCCAAATCAACATCAACACCAGTAGCCAATTCAAAAGCACGAATATTTCTTCCCTCTTTGCCAATAATTCTGCCTTTATAGTCCTCGCTAGGCAAATTTACTACAGAAAGAGTGTACTCGGCAACATAATCAATCGCTCCGTAACGCATTGCATCTGCTAATATTTGTTTAGCTTTTTCATCGGCTTGATATCTAATTTCCTCTTCTGCTTTTTTTATCTTCTTAGCAATCTCTGCCTTAAGTTTTTCCTCCCAACCTGATAAAATCAACTCTTTCGCTTCCTCTTTGGTTAAGCGAGCGATTTTTTCTAATTTAGCCAGCGTCGCCTCTCGCTTTTCTTCTAATTCTCTTTTTAACCTCTCTAAATCTTCTTTCAACTGATCAATCTTTCGCCGTTCCTGAGCAATAAATTCTTCTTTATCCTCTAATTGCTGCTCTTTTTTTACTAATCTTCTTTCCAGCGCCATCGCTTCACTCATCATTTTTCTCGCCTCTTCATTGGCATGGATAATAATCTCTCGCGCTTGAAGTTTGGCCTCCTCAATGATTTTTTCTCTCTCTTTTTTAGGAGAAATGAATTTTTTGAAAAATTTTTGTAGCATAATCCATTTACAAGCAAGCCTGAAGAACGCGAAAGTCAAAGATAACAATGAAAGTCACCATTACCAATTAAAATATGAAAATAATTTTTCCATTTTTTAATCTTGCTACCTAAAGATTGACTGGCTTTGTGGTGAAATAGCATCTTTGACTTTTTAAAAAGTTCTCCAGGTCAATTTTTAATTATTTATATTTTAACCTATTAGTTAAAGTTGTGCAATGGAATATATAACCCATATCTATTTTACCTTCCCTAATATCACCACGCTGATTACTATCTAACCGCCCCGCTTGTATGTATATCTTTATCCGATCGTAATAAAGATGTCATAGTTTTTTTATAAAAATCGCACAAAAAACCTTTTTTTATTGATATTTAGCTTATTACTAGGCTCCGCATACGACCTGGCAGGTCGTATAGGGGTTGGTGAGACAAGCTAAATCAATAATAAATCAGTTATTTTCGTTGTTTATCATCTTTTTGACCGTTTTTTTACTAACTTCAAAATTAAATCCCCGCCGAAATAAAAAATTAATTGCCTTCTGAAAACGTTTTTCTGAGGAAAGATTTTTGAAAGAGGACCATTTTGATAAAAGAGCTTTGTAAGCTAAATCTTCCTCATTAATGGGGTGATCTAAAAAATATTTATCAATTAAATCTTCCTTAATCCCTAAGCGGATTAATTCTCTTTTTAAAACATACTGACTTTTAGGTTTATTTGTCTTTCTTTGTTCAACAAACCAATTGATAAACTCTTTATCATTGATTAAGTTCTCCTCTTTAAGTTTTTTAATAACTTTCTCTATCTCGTTAACGGAAAAGTGGCGCTTTTTTGCTTTCTTAAAAAGATATTGTTCTATCTCTTTTTCTGTCCGGGGCCGAAATTTTAAGAAGAAATAGGCTAAATTAAGAAGACGGTGAAGGTTTTTTGAGTCGGTCACTAAATTTGTAATTCCTAATTGTTAATTATTTATGTCGAGGAAATTTTGCTGAAAATAAACATTCTAATCTAGAAATTACTTATTTACTTATTAAATTTTTCCATTACTCCCTTAATTAGTTGGCTTTTTAATTTTTCATTGTTGACAATCGCCTCTTTAATTTGTTCCTTTCCTTGGCCTAGAACTTTATCCTCAAGTTTAAAAAACGAGCCGCTTCGAGTAATTAAGCCAGCGTTTATTGCCGCATCAACCAAACCTTCCTCTTTATCAATACCATTACTAGTAATCACCATTTCTGCTTCCCGAAACGGAGGAGCGACTTTATTTTTAACCACTCTCACCCTCACACGAGCCCCATAAACCTGATTATTTTTCTTTAAAGTCTCAATTTTACGCACTTCAAGTCTTACTGAAGCATAAAATTTTAAAGCCAATCCACCCGGAGTTGTCTCTGGATTGCCAAACATAATCCCGACTTTTAATCTGATCTGGTTGGTAAAAATAACCGTTGTTTTTGATTTTGACACCACACCGGTTAATTTACGAAGGGCTTGTGACATCAATCTTGCTTGTAAACCAATCTGAGCTTCTCCCATCTCACCCTCAATTTCACTGCGGGGAACAAGAGCGGCTACCGAATCAATCACTACTAAATCAATTGCGCCTGAGCGAATTAGAGTTTCGGCAATTTCCAAAGCTTGCTCACCGGTATCAGGTTGGGAAATTAATAAATCTTCTAGCTTCACTCCCAAGACTTTGGCCCAGGAAGGATCCATAGCATGCTCGGCATCAATAAAGGCGGCCACACCACCGTTTTTTTGCGTTTGGGCAATTAATGATAAACAAAGGGTGGTTTTTCCTGATGATTCTGGTCCAAAAATTTCAATAATTCTTCCTCGAGGAATACCGCCTACTCCCAAAGCTAAATCAAGGGGCAAAATCCCGGTTTTAATTACTTCAACAGCCGTGGCGGGAGACTCCCCTAACCGCATAATCGCTCCCCGACCAAACTGTTTTTGAATTTGTTCAACTGCTAAAGAAATGGCTTGTTTTTTTTGAGAATCAATTGAGTTTTTCATAAGATATAAATTAATAATATCACAACCAACCCCCAAATAATAATGGTAATTAGTAAAGGGCGATCGGTGGTAATAATTTTTTCTGGTCGCTCACCCTCATATTTTTCATATAAAAGCTGAGCGTAGCGGGCAACGCCATATACGACTAAAGGAATAGTTATCATCAGCCATTTTCTTATTTCAAAACTAGGAAAATATAGAGAAAAAAAATCTGCGAAAAGCGTCCTCACGGCCGGTAGCTTTTCAAAGTAGGTATAAAAGGCATAAGTAACAATTGCCAAAGTGGCACTAGTGTAGGTTAAAAAATCAAGGAAATGTTCATTGTAACGATAAAGAGAAATCCTTGTTTCTTTTCCTTGAGTGACTAACTCGGCATGGCGTTTAACTGACGCCATAAAAAGAGAGAGGAAAAAAATGGTTAAAAGAAGCCAAATAGGAATATGGTAACCAGTAACCACTTTTCCCGCGAAAGCCCGCAGCATAAAAGAAAAAGAAATTGAAAAAATATCTAACACTGGTTGTTTTTTTAAATATAGCGAGTAAAAAAAATGAAGAAGAATAAAAATAAGGCTTAAAAAGAAAAACGAAAGAGAAAAAAACAAGGCAATAATTAAAGAGAAAAGAGTGAGAAGAAAAACAATAAACGTAGCCTCAGCAATCGTTATTTGACCTGAGGCAATCGGCCGATTTTTTTTCAAAGGGTGTTTTTTATCATAAGAATAATCAATAATATCGTTTAAAACATAAGATGTTGAGGAAAGAAGACAGAAAACAAAAAAAGCAAAAAGTGATTTTAAAAAAAGATCAATTTCTAGTAACTTTCCTGAGAAAATTATCGCGGTAAAAACAACTAAGTTTTTTATCCACTGATTAACACGAAGAGCTTGAAGAAAAACCAAAATCCGTTTTTTATCAATTATTTTTTTTTCCATTATAAATTTTCCCCAGTTATGTTATATTATAATATTTTATGATTAATCTGGACGATAAAAAAAATATTTTAAAAAGTCAAGGCGGTGACGCTGTTCTTAAATCAATTGATTATCTCCCTCATCAACTCCAACAAGCCTTTAATGAATCTTTAAAAGTCAACTTTCCAAAAAATTATCAAAAATTGAATAATATTGTTGTCTGTGGTATGGGTGGCTCACGGTTCCCCGCTTTAATAATCAAAGAATTATTTAAAGACAATCTTAACATCCCAATCATTATTAACGACGATTATCTTCTCCCCCAGTTTGTTAATAAAAATACTTTAGTAATCCTTTCTTCATACTCAGGAACAACTGAGGAGGTTATCGCCAGTTATCAACAAGCTAAAGAAAAAAAAGCCAAAATCACCGCCATAACCAGCGGAGGAGAAATCGCTAAAATTATCAAAGAAAATCGTTGCCCTGGTTATATTTTTAATCCCATCTATAATCCCTCCGGCCAACCACGGATTGGCTTTGGTTATAGTGTCGGCGGACTGCTGGGATTTTTAATTAAACTCAAGGTTTTAAAACTAAAAAAAGAGATTATTCTTGATGCTCTTAAAACTCTTAACCAAATGATAAATAATTTTAAAATCGATGTTCCTCGAAAAGACAATCCCGCTAAAGATTTAGCGATAAAAATTTTTCAAAAATATCCTTATTTTGTTGTCGCGGAGTTTCTAACCGGCTGGGGGAATGCCTTGGCCAATCAAACAAATGAAACTGCTAAAACTATTTCTACTTTCCGGGTGATTCCTGAATTAAACCACCATTTAATGGAAGGATTAAAACACCCACAAGCAATAAGAAGGCTTTTAGTGTTTGTTTTTTTCTTCTCCTCTTTTTATTCGGCCCCGATTCAGAAAAGATTTAAAATCACTCAAGAGGTGATTGAAAAAAATAATATTAAAACTTTATGGGTTGATCTTAAGGGAAACAATCCGATTGAACAAGTCTTTTATGCTATGAGTTTGGGTGGGTATCTCACCATGTATCTGGCCGCTCTTTATCAAGAAAACCCCTCGATTATTCCTTATGTCGATTACTTTAAGAGAAGATTAAAGAAATAATTCGGTCTTTTTTTCTCAGGTGTGACTCAGGTTGCTTTAATTAGGTTTATTTAATTAACCCAGCGATTGTTTTTCCTAATTTAACGGCATAATTTGTTCCTCGGTCATAAGGGTAGGTCATATCTAAATTGGCAATAAAAAAATTTTTTGCCGGCGTGATAAAGTCAGGCTTGTTTTTTAAAAAAATGTCGTCAAAAATTGGCTGAGCATAAGGAGATTTAAATAAATAACTGTTTAACACTTGATAATTGATCGGGGAGATTTTTTTAAGGTATGGTTGAGCAAAATTAAAAATCTCTTTTTTGTCCATCTGCCATAATTTATCTTTTTTCTCAACATACCACCCGCAATAACAAATATGTTTGCCGCCGTAATATTTTTTATCAATAAAATTTGTTTGTTGAAAAATCCCCATCAAAGGAACCTCTGACGGTGTCACATTCAACCAGTAAGTTTTGGGAAGAATCGGCTTATCGGTCTGTAAAATCAAGGAAATCGCCTGAAGATATCTTATTTTTCCAAGTTTTGCCAAATAATGGCCCGGAAATAAATTTTTACCAACGGCGATTAAAACCGGAGTTGGTAAGGTAGAAATAATCAAATCAAAATAGCCAAAAACATTGGTTGGGTTGGAAAGATTTTGAAAACTCTTTACTATTTGATAACCGTCTTTTGTTTTCAATACTTTTTCGATAGGAAAGCCTTTAATCACCTTAACATTTAAACTTTTTAATCTTGTCTCTAAGTAATTAATAAAATTTTGAAATCCTCCCTTAATATAACCTAACTTTTTTGTCCTTTTTTTTATTCTTGCCCAAATAAAGCTGGCTAATATTTTTTCCGCATATTTTCCGAACTTTTTCCGAAAAAGCTGCTCCCAAAGGATATTCCATGTCGTCTCACCCATACTCTTTTTAAGAAATTCCACCGCAGTTTGTTTTTCGTAAAATTTAAGAAAGGGCGAACATTTAAGAAAAAGCAACACTAACCCCATCCGCAGTTTTTGAGGAAAAGAAAGAAGCGGAAATTTTAATAAATCACTAAGATCATCTAGGGGGAAAATTCTCAAGTCTTGATAAGAAAAATTATCTTGTTTTTTTTGACTGCTAAATTTAGGATTTTTATAAAGAGAGGCCGTCTCTGGCTCTCTAAAAAAAATATCCTTAAAACCAACTTCTTGAGCAAAATTTAAAATATCATGGTCATTGACAAAAATATGGTGAATAGCTCGCTCTAAATACCAATCCCAACCAACAATTTTAAACCCAGCCGCCAGACCACCCAAGTATTTTTCTTTTTCAAAAAGCGTCACTTGGTGTTTTTTTTTTGCTAAATAATAAGCGGCTGTTAAGCCGGTAAACCCACCGCCGAGAATGGCAATTTTCATAAAATTTCCGCAGATTAACCGAAGAAAAACCGAAAAGATTACTATTTTGCTCTATTTTTAATTATCTCTATTAAAATTACCTCTAAAAACAAGGTTATAGGAATTGCTAAAATCACCCCCAAAACCCCACCGATTTTTCCACCAATAATTAAAGCTATTAAAGTAATAATGGGATTTAAGCCAACTGCTTTTTTCATCACTAAAGGAACAATTAAATTATTTTCCAATTGTTGAACTAGAAAATACAAAGCGAGGGTAGAGAGACCTAAAAAATACGATTGACTTGCGGCGACTAAAACCGCCGGAATGGTGGAAACCACCGGACCAAAATTAGGCACCAACTCCAAAAGACCAGCAATAATAGCAAGAAAACTGGCATGACGAACACCAATCAAGGTTAAACCAACAAATGTTAGCCCTCCCACCACTATCATTAAAATAAGTTCTCCCCAAAACCAAGCGCGCAATCTTTTTTCCACTTTATCAAAAATATCGGCTACCATCTGAGCTTTTTCCTCATTAAAAAATCTAAGAAGAAGTTTTTTAATAAAATTTTCCTCAACAACAAAATAAAAACTAAAAAAGATCGTTGAAACAACAAAAAGCGCGTTGGAGAAAACATTTTTAATTAAAGAAAAAAATTGATTCGTCGCATCGGGTAAATATTGCGTTAAGGAGGAAAAATTAAAAAAAGGAAAAATTCCCGGCGTTAACCTCATGATTATCTGGGGTAAATTCTTAAAGAAAATACTCATGTCTAAAACAATGGGTGGTAAAAACCAATAGAAAAGATAAATAAGGCTAAAAATAAAAAGAACGAAGATGGCCAATGTTGATAGTGGCCGTGGTATCCGAATCCGTTCCAAAAAATCAACTAACGGCTTAACAGCGCTCATAATAATGAAAGCAATAAATAAAGAAAAAACAAGATCACGAGCAATCCAAATAAGTTTTAAAAACAAAAGAAAAAAAACCGTAAAGACAATTGTTCGGGCTGAAATCTCAATTTTATAAACTTTTGACATATTAATAACAATTATAACTTATGCTATTAATTATAACTCATTTATCCTTTGGCCAGGGTGAAAACATAAATTTTTTTTGCGCCGGCTTTTTTTAATGTCCGGCCAGCTTCCTTTACGGTTGCTCCGGAAGTGATTATATCATCAACTAAAAGGATGTTTTTATTGAAAAGTTGGGGTTGATTCTTAATAATAAAAGCACCACGAGTTTCAAAATAACGTTCTTTTTTTGTTGCCATTTGAGCCAGAAAATGGGTGGCCTTTTTTCTTTCTAAAAAATCAACAATTGATAATCCTAAGATTTTGCTCAAAAAATCACTAATAATTTGTGCCTGATTAAAGCCCCGTTTTCTTAAGCGACTGGAATGAAGAGGAATTGGTTGAATCAAGCAATTATTAAAAAGCTCTTTATAAAGCCTTATTCTCTCAATAATTTGTTGAGAAACAATAATAAATAACTCACTAAACGCCTGTCTCACTAAATGGTATTTAATATTTTTAATAATTTTTCTCATTGTCTCATTGTAATAAAAAATAGATATTGCTCCATCTATTGACAACTTTCTAGAACAAGAAGGATGAGTTAAGCCTAAGGGGCTGGAAGAATGACAATAAAGACATCGGTCTTTTTCTATAGGTTTAAGCTGGTAACGACAATTAAGACAAATATAGCTGCCAAGAAAACCACAACTTAAACAAGCTTTAGGAAAAAGAAAGTCGATAAAAGACATGGTTTTTAATCGTGGTTATAATCATTATAACAATTATTTTTCCCTATCTTGTTCAAAAAATTTTTTTGAACCAAACTTTTTTAAAAAACCACCTTACTAATTAAAGCTAATTTTTAAACTGATATATTTTGATTATATTTTGACCTCTTGAAAAACTATTAGTAGTGTTATAAATTTTCAGAGGCGCTATATGTTTTGCATTTTTTGTCAAAACACCGACACGGAGGTAATCGAAACTCGACTATCAGATGATGGTAAAAGCGTAAGAAGAAGAAGACGCTGTCCAAAATGTGATAAAAGATTTACCACTTATGAACGCGTCGAAGAATTGCCAATATTGGTAATCAAAAGAGACGGAAGAAGAGAAAGGTTTGATAGAGAAAAATTAAGAAAAGGGGTTATTAAGGCTTGTGAAAAAACTAAAGTGACATTAGATGAGATTGAAAAAATAATGGCCGCGATTGAAGGAGAGTTAAAACAACAAGAAACAACCGAAATAGAAAGCAGATTTATTGGCGATTTAGTTGCTCGCCATTTAAAAAAAATTGATAAGGTTGCCTATATCCGCTTTGCCTCGGTATTTCGGCGATTTGTTGATTTGGAGGATTTTGAAAAGGAGTTAAAAAAGTTATAAGCCTAATAAAAATTAGTCAAAACAATACAATAATCATTATGAAACTAACTGGCGTTTCCGAAAGGGTTTTTCTTGACCGTTATGCTTTAAAAACCCCCGCCGGTCAACCGATTGAAAAAACACCGGCGGAAATGTGGCAACGAATAGCGAAAGCGGTTGCTTTAATTGAAACCAAAAATAAACAGAAATTTTGGGAAAAAGAATTTTTTTGGGCGATGAAAGATTTTAAATATGTCCCAGGCGGCCGGATTCTTGCTGGTGCCGGCAGTGGTTTTGCTGTTACTTTTTATAATTGCTTTGTCATCCCTAGTCCTAAAGATTCTCGTCATGGTATTTTGGAAACCTTAAAACAAATGGTTGAAATTATGGCCCGCGGTGGGGGAGTGGGAATTAATCTTTCATCTCTTCGTCCCCGAGGTACTCGGGTAAAAAAAGTCAATGGTTTTTCTTCCGGTCCTTGTAATTGGGCTGAGCTCTTTTCTGTTGCTACCAAAGACATCATTCAGCAGGGAGGATCGCGTCGAGGCGCATTGATGCTAATGCTTTGGGATTGGCACCCGGATATTGAAGAATTTATCACTGTTAAACAAGATCTTTCACGAATTAACGGTGCCAATCTCTCTGTGTGTGTTTCTGATAAGTTTATGACGGCGGTAGAAAAAGATGCTGATTGGCCGCTGGTGTTTCCTGATATTAATGATCCAGAATATGATGAAAAATGGGATGGTGATCTTGAAGTTTGGAAAAAACAAGGAAAAAAAGTTATTACTTATAAAGTAGTTAAAGCCCGCAAAATTTGGGATTTAATTGCCCAGGCCGCCTGGCGTTCAGCCGAGCCAGGTGTAGTTTTTATGGAACGGTATAATAAACTTTATAATAATTGGTATTGGAATCGGATAAACTGTGTTAACCCATGTGGCGAGGAGGGTTTACCACCATGGGGAGTATGTAATCTTGGCTCCATTAACCTCTCGGCTTTAGTTAAAGGAGACAACATCGAAAAAAAAGGCTGGTTTGACTTTGTTACCTTAAAACGGTTGGTTAAGGCGGCTGTTCGTTTTCAAGATAATGTTATTGATATGGATCCTTATATTTTTGAGGGAATAAGAAAAACCCAATTAGAAGGAGAAAGACGAATCGGGTTGGGGACAATGGGATTAGGCGATGCTTTAATCAAACTTCATTTGCGATATGGTTCAAAAGAATCATTAAGATTTATTGATAAGGTTTACAAACTCATTCGAGATGTCGCTTATGAAACTTCCGCAGAGATTGCCCTCGAGAAGGGAGCTTTTCCTAAATTTGATAAAAAATTATATTTGCAAGGAGAATTTATTAAACAATTACCCAAAGAGGTGAAAAAAAAGATAGAAAAATATGGGATTCGAAACTCGCTTCTTTTAATGCAGGCGCCTACCGGTTCAACCTCCTTGATGGCCAACACCACCTCAGGGATTGAACCAGTGTTTGAGTTTGAATTTATAAGAAAAGATCGATTGGGAACACATGTCATCCGCCACCATTTATATAATCAATGGTATAAAAATCATGAAAAAGAAATTCGTGGGGGAAAAATAAAAAAACCTGAATGGTTTGTCTCGGCAAATGAGCTAACTCCCGAAGACCATGTTAAGGTCCAGGCCGCTATCCAAAAGTATGTCGATGCCTCAATCTCAAAAACAGTCAACGCGCCAAAAACGCACACCGTTGAAGATGTTAAAAAACTCTACACTCTCGCTTACAAACTAGGTTGTAAGGGAATAACTTATATGCGAGAAGGTTCTCGACCAGGAGTTTTAGAAAGAAAAAGTGAGGAAAAACCAGAATCATCATCAATACCGGTTAAACCCCGACCTTTAGTTGTCCACGGCTCAACCTATCGCATCGCTACACCAGTGGGTATTGCTTTTATCACCATCAATACCAATGGTGGCAATCCTCCTGAGCCACTGGAGATATTCATCAATGTTGGGAAAGCAGGGAGCGACGTTTATGCCATGGCAGAAGGATTGGGCCGAATGATTTCTTTGGCATTAAGATTCTCCTCTCATTTATCACCCACGACCCGAATTAAAGAAATTGTCGAACAACTTAAAGGAATCGGTGGGGCAAGAAGTCTAGGTTTTGGTAAAGAAAAAATCAGAAGTTTACCAGATGCGGTGGCAAAAATTTTATCCCTTCACTATGGTTTAAATAATAAAAAAGGGGAGTCAACTAATAACGGAGAGAGTCGGGGGGAGTTGATTTCTCAAACCAGCCAACCCACTCTTCTTCAATCGCCATTACCAACGCAAGATTTAAGTGGTTCTTTTGACATTTGTCCCTCCTGTGGTGAAGCCACCTTAGTCCATGAGGAAGGTTGTAAAAAATGCTATGGGTGTGGTTATTCAGAATGTTAAATAAAACTATCATAAAAACTCAGTTAATGTGGGAGGAGGTTTTGAGTTTTAATATAGCCAATTTTTTGGGGATTTTTTATCTTTAAACTCTAAATTTATGTCTGTTTGCACTAAAACCGGCGATGGGGGAACAACTTTTCTTTATAGCGGTAAACGGGTTTTAAAATCAGATCGGCTGATTGAAGTTTATGGACAATTGGACGAACTTTCCAGCTTCATCGGCCTTACCATAGCAAAAATTAATTCTTCCTACTACGAAAAAATTTTAACCACTATCCAAAAAGATCTTTACCTGATAATGTCTTTTTTATCGGAAGGAAAGTTTGATCTTAATTTTTTGGCTATAAAAACTGAAAAAATTGAAAAAGAAATTAGAAAACTGGAAAAAAAACTCCCTCAATTAACTCGCTTTCTTCTTCCTCAGGGAAATGAAATCAGCTGCATTCTTCATATTACCCGAACTGTTTGTCGACGAGCGGAAAGAGTATTAGTCCGATCTTTTCAAAAGGAAAATTATTTAGAAATTGACCGGGAAAGGGGAAAAATTATTGCTTATATAAATCGCCTCTCTGATTTTCTTTTCCTTTTAGCTCGTTTCTTTAATAATAATCGCGAAGTAATTATTTAAAACTCAACCAAATCATTTAGACGAAAATTTTTTATCAATTATGTTTTAATTTTAATCGGCGATCGCCACATTAATTTAAATAACTTATAGCTAAAAAAATCCAAAAGCCTTAAAATTGTTTAATTAAAAAAATTTTTAATTTTGATCAAGGTTTGTTTATAATTTTTTTTATGACCACAAAAAATTTTACCCCAATTAATCATTTACTCAAAAAATCCGCCCCTCAACCAACCTCTTTGTTAAAAGAAGCTGAGCCTGTTAGTAGGCAACCAGAGGTTTTGGAAATAAAAGAAGTCGTAGAACATAGGGTTGAAAAAGAAGTTAGGCCTTTTGTTCATACTCGCTCTGAAACAATTAAGCTTCCTCCTGATTTAAAAAAATTAGGTCTTCAGCCATCGACAACGACTAGTTTTCCTACCTATCAAAATATTAAACTCCCCATCTCTGATGAAAAAATCATTGTTGGTCTTCATGCCCCTGTTTCTTCTTCTTTGCGTTGGTTGGCAACGTTGGCGGTTTACCTTCTTAAAATGGCTCATCTGCAGTTAAAAATTATCCATGGTCACGTAGTGAGGGTAATTAGAAAATAAACATTATTAAAACCATAATTTTCTATTAGATATTTTGAAAAATATTAGGGCTGTTGTGGAAAATTAATTGGCAAGAATAATTTAAAAACCAATCATAAAAAAATCTAAAACAGAGGGGTTAAAGAATTTTTTTAAGCTCATCCAACAACGTTTCTTTCCCGACAACGCCTACCATTTGGCGAACTACTTGTCCGTCTTTAAAAATTAAAAAAGTGGGGATAGAAAAAATGGAATATTCGGTGGCTAAGTCGGGATTTTGATCAACGTTGATCTTAACAAATTTAACACTAGTTAACTCATCCGCTAATTGATCAATTATCGGTCCCACCATCTGACAAGGACCACACCA
>CAZWBE010000008.1:0-19642 GCA_964632205.1 uncultured Gammaproteobacteria bacterium
TAAAATCCGATAGATTCCAAAATCTAAATCCGATGTCTCAAACTGAAAAAGTTTTTTAAGTAGATCTTTAAATTTTTGAATGGTATTCATAGAATTTATTTCCTTAAAGACAGTCTTTTTTAAAGACAGTCCCTCTTGGGGATTTATTTAAGGCGCTTATTTAATTTGGTGGACCCGAGGGGACTCGAACCCCTGCTCTTCTGACTGCCAGCCAGATGTTTTAGCCAACTAAACTACGGGCCCAGATAAAAATAAAAGTTAAAATTAAAAACTGCTTATTATTTACTTTTTATTATACACGATTAATCTTTATTTACCCTTTTAAAATACCTGCGTCTTTATTTTACAAAGAAGTGTAAAATAATATTAATGATTTTCAAAGATCGAGCCGAGGCGGGAAAAAAACTGGCAACAATGCTTAAGAATGATCCACACATTAAACGACGTTTTGATCAGAGTGGGGGAGTGGTTGTTTCTTTATTAAGAGGAGGTGTTATTCTCGGCGATATCATCGCAAAAGATCTAAAAATTAATCATCAACCACTGGCCGTGGCAAAAATCCCAGCGCCGTCTAATCCTGAGTTAGCTTTAGGGGCTCTCTGTTTCGATTTTATTTATCTTGAACCATCGGTTGCCTCATCATTGGGCGATGACCAAGCCCTAATTAAAAAACAAATAGCAATAGCCTCAGAAAAATTTAAAAACTATCAAAAACAGTTTTCTCTTAATAAACGCCAATTTAATCAATTAAAAAATGCCTCCATCATCTTAGTTGATGATGGTATCGCCACCGGTTCATCAATAAAAGCTGCCCTTCTTTTTATTCAGAGTAAAAAACCTAAAAAAGTATTTTTAGCTGTTCCGGTGGCGCCAGCTGATTTTGACGAGAAAAATTTTGATCAGGTTTTTATTCTTCATAAAGACCCATTTTTATCAGCGGTCTCCCAATTTTACGAAAAATTTCCGCCGGTGGAAAACGAGGAGGTTAAAAAAATAATAAAAAAGTTAATTGTTAATTAAACAAGTCAACATGGGTTATACTAATTTATATGGAGCAGCATCCTGTCCCTCGTCAGATCACCACATTTGAATTTAAACTGATTGGTTTCTTAACCTTAAAGCAATTTATTTACCTTGTTATATTTATTCCTTCGGGGGTTGTTGTTTTTTATATTTTTCCCATTCCCATCTTAAACATTCTTTTTGCTATTGCCGTTGGTTCGCTTGGTTTGGCATTGGCTTTTTTACCCATTAATGACCGCCCCCTTGATATTTGGCTTAAAAATCTTTACAAGCGCCTTACCTCACCTACCCAATATATTTACCAAAAAAACAATCCCTCAATTTATTTTTTAAAAAATTTAGTCTTTGAAAGTGATCCCCATCGAGTAGTCAGTCATATTCGCTCTCAGGAACTTTTAAATCAATACCTGACAACAAAAAAAGGCATTCTGAAAAAGACAAATAACCGAAAACAAACCATTAATCAATTATTTAATCAATCGTTAAAACCAAAAAGTGTCCCTGATCGTGTTGTTAAAGAAAACGCTAATCAACCTTCATCCATCCCCTCACCCGATGTTGGGGCGCCGAAATTACCTTTTTTTTCTGGTGTCGTCAAAAACCACAAACTTTTACCACTGCCGGGCATTTTAATTTATGTCAAAGATGAAAAGGGGGAAACTTTGCGGCTTTTAAAAACCAATCCTCATGGTGTTTTTGCCACCTTTACTCCCCTCTCTCCCGGTGAATACACCTTTGAAATTAAGGACCCAAAAAATACCTATTTTTTTGATACAATGAAAATTAAGATTGATTCTGTTAATAAAACACCGATAGAAATTTTTTCAAAAGAGTTGCTTTAAATTTTTATTGATTATTTATTTCTTGCTGTTTTATTGTATGCCTGTCGCTAAACCAACCGCGCCAATTAAATCAACCACCCAAAACTTTATCGAAATTGAGGAAATTAAAGATGATATTTTATTGATGAAAGATCGCTCGGCTGCCTTAGTTATTGAGGTTTCCGCGGTTAACTTCTGGCTTTTATCGGCTGAGGAACAGTCATCGATGATTTATGCCTATGCTGAACTTTTAAACTCTCTTTCCTTTCCCATCCAAATCCTTATTCTTTCAAAAAAAATGGATATTTCCTCTTACCTTGATTATTTAGATGATCATATTGCTAAACAACCCCAAGAGGTTATCAAGAAACGTCTGGCTAGTTATAAAGATTTTATAAAAAACATCGTTAAAAAAAACACTGTTCTTGAAAAAAGATTTTTCTTTATCATCCCTTTTTCGCCGCTTGAGCTTGGTTTATCGGGAGCCAACGCCAGCTCACTACAAAAAGAATATGTCATCGCCCGGGCAAAAACCTCTCTTTACCCAAAAAGAGATCATCTTTTGCGACTATTGTCTAAGATTGGTTTAGGAGGAGTTGCCCTTCAAAAACAAGAGTTAACCGAGCTTTTTTACAACCTATACAATCCCTCCCCAACAGGAAGAAAACTAGCACCAGTTGAAAGTTATACCGATGTTGTTTTAACCAGTGGTTAAAAAATTTTTATCTTATGGTTAATTTTTTCGCCAAAAAAACCCAGTCTTCTTCACCAACTAATCTAAAAAGTGGCCCGCCGGTGGCTGATTTTTTAGCCAAAGGCGCTGTGTCAATAAAAGATATTATCGCCCCTTCTTTTATTGAGGTTGATTTTAATCACCTAAAAATTGATGATAAATATTATCGGACTTTATATGTCGTTGGCTACCCTCGTTATGTTTCGGCTAACTGGCTTTATTCTTTAATTACTTTTGATCACCCTCTCTATATCTCAATGTACATCTACCCTACTGAGTCAAAAGGAGTTTTGGAAGAATTAAAAAGAAAAATTGCCGAAATGGAGGCGACAATTGAAAATGATATTAAAGCAGGGAAAGTAATTGATCCCGCAATTCAGGTAGCTTTAGATGATGCTTTAGCTCTTCAAGCAGAATTAGCCAAGGGCGCGGAGCGATTTTTTCAGTTTGCCTTATACATCACCATCCCGGCTGATAGTTTAGAAGAGTTAAATCAAATCACTAAAGAAGTTGATTCGGTCCTCTCATCTCTTTTAATTATTGCTCGTCAAGCTACTTTACAAATGGAAGAAGGATTCAAATCAACGCTTCCGCTTTTTTACGATAAGCTTGAAGTGTGGCGCAATATGGATACAACCTCTTTAGCGACTACTTTCCCCTTTGCTACTGCCTCCCTAACCCGCAACGAGGGAATTTTGTATGGTGTTAATGAGCATGATGGTTCTCTTATTATTTTTGACCGTTTTACTTTGGAAAATGCTAATTCGGTAATTTTAGGAAAATCCGGCGGAGGCAAAAGTTTTCTCGTTAAGCTTGAGGCTTTGCGACTGTTAATGATGGGAGTGGATGTGATTATTATTGATCCAGAAAATGAGTATCAAAAACTAGCCTCCTCAGTGGGGGGGGAATTTGTTGTTTTTTCAACTGCCTCACCTTATAAAATTAATCCTTTTGATTTAACAACAGTTGACCCGGCTCCTGATGAGCTTTCCAATAAAATTCTTGACTTGCACTCATTAATGCGGGTAATTATGGGAGAGTTAACTCCCTCCCAAGATGCTCTTTTGGATCGCGCCTTAGTTTCAACTTATAAAGAAAAAGGTATCACGCCTGACCCAGAAACCTTTAATAATGAGCCACCACTTCTTGAGGATCTTTATAAAATCTTTTTAGGAATGGAGACGCCGGAGGCAAAAGAGTTAGCTGACCGATTGGAAAAGTTTGTCTCTGGTTCAGCCGCCGGTATTTTTAATCAGCAATCAAATTTTGACATTCAAAACCCTTTCACAGTTTTTGGTATTCGCGATCTGGAGGAAAATCTTCGACCAGTAGCTATGTATATTATTCTTGATTATGTCTGGAACCGAATCCGCAAAGAACGAAAAAAAAGGGTTTTGGTTGTTGATGAGGCGTGGTATTTAATCAAACAAAAGGACTCTGGGGCTTATCTTCACTCTTTTGCTAAAAGAGCTCGTAAATATCTTTTGGGACTAACAACGATTACCCAAGATGTTGAAGATTTTTTATCAACTAATGAAGGAAAGGCTATTATTACCAACTCTTCTCTTCAGATTATTCTTAAACAATCGACAGCGGCCGTTGAAAAAATTACCCAAACTTTTTATTTAACCGGCGGAGAAAAACATTTTCTTTTATCAGCAGGTGTGGGTGAAGGTTTATTTTTTGCCGGCCACTCTCATGTTGGTTTTAAAGTAATCGCCTCAGAAGAAGAAAGATTGCTAATAGAATGATCACCGATACATAACAGGTTTTTCTTTTTGGAGAAAAACTAAACTCATCCGTCGATCTTTTTTATTGATTTTTTCAATAAAAGTCTTTATTCTTTGACCAATTTTAATATCTTCTTTTCCGGTTAGTTTGCTAATATGAATTAAACCCTCAACTCCTGGTTCTAATCTGACAAAATAACCATATTTTTCTTTACGAATTACCTCGCCCTCAACCTCTTTGTCTTTGGGATATTTCTCCTCAATTTTCTCCCATGGATCTGGTGTTAACCTTTTTAAGGAGAGATTGAGTTTTAAATCAGTGGGGTTTTTTTCCACAACTAAAACTTTAATTTTTTCTCCCGATCGAACATAGGTAGTTGGGTCACTAACTTTTTCCCAGGAAATCTCTGAAATATGAATTAAGCCCTCGACCCCATCAACCTCACAAAAAATACCAAATTCAGAAACGCCAAGTACTTTAGCTTGATAAACTTTTCCCGCCTCAATAGCATCAAATTTTTCCTTCAATTGTTGTTGAGAAATTTTAAGAACGGCGGCTTTTTGGGAAACCACTAAACGATTTTTTTCCTCATTAACCTCTAAAATTTTTACCTTAATTTTTTGATTACGCAACTTATCAGGATGAGTAAAATACGGTTCTGTTAATTGAATTTTAGGGATAACTCCCCGTATACCCATAAAATCAACAAAAACGCCTCCCTTACCATATTCACCACAGATAACTTCTACTTCTTCCTCTTTTTCTTTTTTTTTCTCTAATATCTCCCACTTGCCTTTTTCAAAAAATTTTTGTAAAGAAACAACAGGAAAACCCATTTTTGACTCCTCAGAAATAACTTTTACTTTTACTATATCACCAGTCTTTAAATAAGGAAGATAGGTGGTAATCTGAGATAATTCCAAATCACCAAGAGCGGCTGGAGCCTTACCACCAATATCAAATAACACTTTTTTTTTGGAAAGAAAGATAATTTTTGCCTCAATCTCTTGACCTTTTTTTATTAACTTAATCTTTTCTTTTTTAAGAAGCACCTCCATTGGATGAGATGATTTTGTTGTTGGTTTTGCCATAGGGATATTTAGAGATGTTTTAGAGATGTTAAAGTATAAAATATATCAAAACACCTCCAAAAAAACAAGTCCATCCAACCGCCGCGGTTGTATGGGCTATAGGCTTTTTCCGTTTCTGCAAAAAAAACTTAACTATTTCTCTTTTATCAATGCCGCCATCAGGGCAAACATTGCTCCAAATAAAAAAATAAACTGAAAAGAGATGTTGAAAAAAATAAAGGCGACAAAAAAAATTAGTCCTAATAAGTTCCCTATTTTATAAGCAATTTCTCTAAAAACAACATATTTTATTTTATTATCGTGAAGGGCATGACTATAAGCCAACGCTGTTAAGGGAAGATAAAAAAAACTGGAAAAAAAAGTTCGGTAAATTGCGTCACAAATAAAAATTACCAGGGGGCTTTGAAAGAAAAATCTCCCCAACCAAGTTGAGGCAATTATTACGGTACCTAACTTTTTTAGTTTGTCTCTGTCAAATTTATCAATCAAATTACTAACGACATAAGTGAAAAAAGCCGCCATTCCTAAAACCAAAGAAGAAAAACCACCAATTTTTAAATAATTTTTTAAAATTGTGTATAAGAAAATCGGCCAGGCTAATGAATAAATAATCTCCACCCCACCGGCTCCTATAAAAGCTAAAAAATCTCTTGTTCTTTTTTTCATCTCAAATCCTATATCTTTTATACTAACTGGGTTTAATTTTTCAGAATCATGTTCTAATAACAAAAAAACCATACTCAAACCAATGATTATCACACTAATAAAAAACAGAATGGTTCGGTTATAATAACTAAGTAGCACGCCGGCAAAAATCGGAGCAATCAAACCAGCGATAAAACTAAAAATTTCTTTTGTCCCTATCTCTTTGCTAAACTTTTTTCTCTCGCTTAGTTCTAAAAATAAACTATGATATGATACCCACCAAAAGGATGTGGAAAAGCCCCAAAGTATGAAGCCGAGAATAAAAAAACTAATTTCCTTAGTAAGGGATATTATAATTAAAAAAAACAAAAAAAATAGTTGACCAATAATTAAACCAGCCCTTGTTCCTAACTTGGCATTAATCTTGACAACAATAAATGTTAACAAACTATGGGTTAAGGGTAAAACAAAAAACACGATGCCAACAAATAAAATCGCCTGATTTTCTTGATAACCTAATTCCTCTCTAAGTTGATTAAACAACAAAATTGGTAAAAATAAACCTAGAAAAGAAAAAACAAAAGTTCTTAAGGCCGTTGCTAAAAAAAGTAATGATAAATAGTTGGCTTTATGAGAGGAGGGATAAAAAATTCGATGATATGACTCCATAAAGATATTATAACTCCTTTTTCCTATTCCTTTAGTAAACCTTTCCTTTTTGAAAGATTTTTTCAAGCCTATTAATTTTAAAAATAGAATATATCAATCGCTTCTTTAGATTAAAACTTGCTTTAGAAAATTACTCCCACTCCATTGTCGCCGGCGGTTTGGTTGAAATATCATAAACAACCCTTGACACATCAGAAAAATTTTGAAGAATTTCTTTAGCGATTTCGTCTAAAACAGCAAAAGGAATCTTTGCCCAAGAGGCACTCATAATATCAACGCTTTCATAAATTCTTAATGCCACCACCTCGCCATAAACCCTATTATCACCCCTAACAGCCGTGCTTTTAATGCCGGTTAAAATAGGAAAACTCTGAAAGACTTTTTCAAGCAAATGGTGTTTTTTTAAAATTTTATTTAAAATTCCATCAATTTTTTTAATTTTTGCTATTCTTCTTTCGGTAACCTCGCCAATGATTCTGATCGCATAACCAGGGCCGGGAAAAGGTTGAGTATTTATAATTGCTTCTGGTAATCCTAAAATTTTTCCTATCGTTTTTACCTCGTCTTTATAAAAATACCTTAATGGCTCAATTAACTTCAGGTTCATCTTTTTCGGCAAACCACCAACGTTATGATGTGATTTAATCAATGCCGATTTTCCATAAGATTTACCACTTTCAACAACATCTGAGTAAATCGTCCCTTGAACTAAAAACCTGACTCCCTTTATTTTTTTTGCCTCTTTCTCAAAAAGTTTTATATAGGTTTCGCCGATAATTTTTCTTTTTATTTCAGGATTAGTAACGCCTTTTAATTTTTTTAAAAAAATTTCTTTTGCTTCGATAATTTTTAAGCTTCCCTTAAAAATTTTCTTAACATTTTTTTTATTCTCATCCCTCATTAAACCAGTGTCAATATAAATGGGGATGATCCCATCGCCGACAGCTTTTTTTACTAAGAGAGTGGCCACCGTTGAATCAATGCCACCAGAAACAGCAGAGATCAACTTTCCTTTTCCTTCCTGCTGCCACTGTTTTTTTATTTGTTTAATTATTTCACTAACAAGAAGAGGTTGTTTTTTTGACTTTAAAAGACATATCTTTTGAACAAAATTTTTTAACAATAAATTACCTTTTTCCGTATGATAAAGCTCCGGATGAAATTGAACACCATAAATTTTTCTCTCTTCATCGGCAATGGCCGCATAAATTAATTTTTTAGTTGAGGCAATCGTTTTAAATCCTGGCGGTAATTTAATTACCTGATCACCATGAGACATCCAAACACGAGTTTTTTTAGGAAACGAATGAAATAAAAGCGATTCCTTGTCAATCCATAAGGTTTCTGGTCCATATTCTTTGTTTTTTGATGCAACTTTTCCTCCTAAAGAATGGGCAATTAATTGTAGACCATAACAAATACCAAGAATAGGAATCGATAGAGAAAAAATTTTTTTATTGATTAACAAAGCATCTTTTTTATAAACACTAGCTGGCCCGCCTGACAAAATAATACCTTTAATAAAGTTTTTTTGTTTACTATTATCAAAAAAATTGGGTTTAACAATCTTGTTGTCTGCCCCCAACCAATTTAATCTCCTACTGATTAAATGGGTTGTTTGAGAACCAAAATCAACAATGATAATCATATTTGATAATTCTTACCTGGATTAATAATTTTTACCCCATGGGGGTGATTTTCAATTAAAGACGATTGAGTAATTTTGATAAATTTGGTTTTTTTGAAAAAATCTTTGATATTTCTTGCTCCAACATAATAAAAAGCCGACTTTAAAGAACCGGTGATTTGGTAGAGAAAATCAGCCAAATAACCCTGGTATTTCACTAACCCCTCAATTCCTTCAGGTATCAGTTTTTTTTCATCAATCTTTTTCTTTTGACCATAACGCTCAGCGCTCCCTTTTTTCATAGCGCTAATTGACCCCATTCCTTGATATTTCTTATAAATCTCTCCTCCTATCTTTATTTTTTCTCCGGCTGACTCTTGACAACCTGCCAACATCGCTCCCAACATAACAGCATCAGCACCAAAAGCTAAGGCTTTAGCAATGTCGCCAAATTGCTTTATTCCCCCATCGGCAACAATACTCACTGCTTTATTTTTATCAACGGCAAGAACGGCATTTTGAATGGCAGTTAATTGAGGCACGCCAACACCAGTAATTACTCTTGTGGTACAAATGCTGCCTGGTCCCATGCCCACCCTGAGAATATCTGCTCCCTCTTTAATTAACGCTTTAGCACCCTCGAAAGTAGCAATATTTCCCGCCATCACTGGTATAGTGGAGAAATTTTTTTTAATATATCTTAAAGCGGTAAAGATAAAACTAGAAAATCCGTGAGCTGAATCTATAACAATGAGATCAACCTCGGCTTTAATTAAATTAAAAACTCTTTTTTTTAGATCTTCACCCACGCCAACAGCTGCTCCCACTAAAAGTCTACCTTTATCGTCAACCGCGGCATTTTTTGGATTGAAACTTTTTTCTTTTTTTATTCGACTAACGATAGTTGATTGTTTCTCAATGGAAAGGTTTCTATGAATTATCCCCAACCCGCCATTTTTAGCCATTTCTTTAGCCATTTTTTCCTCAGTAACGGTGTCCATTGGTGAGGAGATGATAGGAATCTTAAGAATGATTTTTGGGTGGAGTGCTGTGGTTAGATCAACCGCTTGCCTTTGACAATCAGTATAATTGGGCAAAAGTAAAATATCATCAAAAGTGAAACCCTCCACTACTTGGGCAATTTTTTTAAGAAGAAGAGATTTTTTCATATAAAACTAAATTTAAAAGCTAAACTAATAATCGATTTTGCTTGTTTTAAAGTTAAAATATTTTTTCTTAAAAGCATGGCAAATTCTTGCTTAACATTAGTATTAAAAAACACTGGCCCATCAGAATTAATCGTAAACAAAACATCATTTTTTAGAAAGGTGTCGATGATTTTTTTAAATTCTAACCAATTTTTAATAAGGCCAGTTTTAAGATTAGAAGTAGGACATATTTCCAAAACGATATTGTTTTTCTTCAGAAAATGGAGTAGTTTTTTATCTTTGTGGGCGGCAATTCCATGACCAATTCTTTCAGGTTTGAGTTTTTCCACCACTTGCCACATTTCATCAATGTCTGTCAGCTCACCCGTATGAATTGTTGTCTTTAAGCCGTTTTTTTTAGCAAACGAATAAAGATCCACCAACGATAAGATATTAAATTGATTATGGTTTGGCCCGGAAATATCAACTCCAACAACCCCAAGTTTTTTGTACTTAACAGCTTTTTCAAAAATAATTTTGGTTTTTTGATAATCAAACTGACGATCGCTTTCCAAGATTAAACCTGCTTTTACTGGGTAATCAATCATTGCCTTTTGCATCCCAATAATGGCGGAAAGAATAATTTTGTCAACATCAAACTCTCCTTGTCGATTACGTAATAAAGGATTGAACCTGATTTCAATTAAGGTAACATTAGCAACCCGATAATAATAACTAATCAACTGGTGAACTGATTTTTCTATTGCGTAAGGAGATGATTGAATTAATTGAGTGATAGAAAATGGTGATTGATCATCTTTGTTAAGTTTTCTTAAATATTTGTTACTGTCGATTTTTTTGATATTTAATTTTTTTATAAAACTCCAATAGTTCTTCTCTTTTAACCGAATGCCCTGTTCATGAGCAAGTTCCCATAGAAGATGGAGGTTTGTTGAGGCTCCTAAATGAAGATGTAAATCAGCAAAATAACCCTCCATAAAATTATTATAAACAACCCACGAGCTTACGCTCGGGGTTTTTAGGGGAAATCAAACAGGGCTTGTCCAGAATCCTCTTGACCTTGTTTTTCAATGTAGGATTTTATAATTTGCTCATTGACACCAACGGTTGAAACAAAATAACCATCAAACCAAAGACCATCAGTTCCGAAGTAAAGTTTCTTAAGAAACGGGAATTTTTGCTTTAAAGAGTTGGTCGTGTTGGTTTTTATTAGTTTCACAACAAAACCAACACTTTTTGAAGGTGGAATTGAGACTAAAAGATGGGGATGGTCTTTTTGTTTCTTGTCGTAATTGATGGTTTTAAGTTTATAAGAGGGTCATGTTTTTGTATTTCTTTAATCTTGGTTTTAAGATACGCAAAAATTCCCTCATTTAACCATTGGTGTCTGTATTTGGTCGTGAGTTCTATATGGTAATCACAAAAGTAAACACAATGAGACAATTTTACAAATTTCATTACTCTATTATATCCTCAACTAACGAGGATTCTGGAGTAAACTACCTCCCTCAAGCTTACGCTTGGGGTTTCAAGTAAGGTCGTATGAATTGTTCTTCCTCTTTACTTGATTAGTTTATTTAATTACTTATCCAATTCCAAGCCATCCAACTGGTCTGGTTGGATATTGGGAAAATATGTATGTATATCTTTATCCGATCGTGGCAAAAATACCATTGCTATTTACCATAAAAAATCATTTTTTATATAGCCATCTTGGTTTGTTATCAGATTTCGGTTGGTGAGTCAAACTTTAATTGGGGTTAATTAACGACGGTGAGACTATCTTTTTTCCACATTATAAAGCGGGCCAACAATTTGGATGTTGGCGGGAGCCCGCAGATTAAACCAGTCTTTAAATTCCCTACCATCAAAAGTGACTGACCCGGCGTCGCCGAAAAAAGTAATACTGGTTGTTTTTCCTCTGTTAAAATCAACGGAAACCGAAGCGTCAGTAATGTTATTAAAAGGCGTCTTTCCTCGCGCCCGCAATTGTCCTTTAACCTTTTCCCCACCCCAAGTCTCTTTACCGGCCGGATTGGGCTTGTCAATTTGGTATAAATGTTCACCTACTGATGAATCTGTTTTTACTAATAAAAGAACATTAACAATATCAGCCACCTCCTCAATTTTAAGCCAGGCGGTTTTGTTATATTGCGGTCGCGATCCCCAATTACAGTAAAACCAAGGAGAGTCGCGATCGTAAGCATTATTGTTTAGGTCAGAAAAATTATTAACACCTCCTGCCGCATCAATAGCCCCCTTTGTCCATGAGGTGGCCGACCAACCAATCTCTTCGGAAGAAAAAACATACCCCCCATGAGTTGAGGAATACCAGGCTTTAATTGGTGATCCTCCTTGCACCATCACCCAACCGGCCGTTTCATTAACCGCCTGCTCCCAAGCACCACCTTTTGGTTCGGGTTTAAAAACCTGGCAGTTTTCTGTAGGACAAATATTTCTTTGACCATTGTTGGTATAAGCTAAAGCATAAGAACGGGCGGCGATGGCTTGGGCTTTTAAAGCCTCAAGCGGCCAATTAGAAGGCATCTCATAAATTCTTTTCACATATTCCTCAATATTATAAACACCATAGCCATCAACAGAGATATTTATTCCCCGGTCATAATCTTTTTTTATTTCAAAATTATCATAATAGGCGCGCAAAATTTCCTCGGCGTTTTGTCCAGCCTTTGCTCTTCCGTAAGCACCCCATTGATTCATTCCGACGCGATTGGGAACGCCATAGGTAAAAAAACCAAACTTTGGATTAAATCCTGGATCCCGACCATTAGTTAAATCACTATCGCACCGACCCAAACTGGCGGCTGACCGAGAAATATTAAGACTGGCCAATTTTTGGGCAATTAATTGTTGCTGAAGAGCAGAAAGTTGGGCGATTTTTTGTCTTGTTTGGGAAATTCTTTCCTCAAGAATTTGCGATTGATGGGCAATCTCTTGTTGAAGAAAAGCCAATTGTTTTTTTTCTATCTCTAAGTTTCTTTTAATTTCTTCTAGTCTTTTAATATAGAGAACAATTTTAATGATCGTTTTTTTATCCTCCTCAACCAGTGATTTTTTATAAAAAAACTCCCTTAAGGAAATATCGAGTTTGTCTGTTATTAAGATATTAAATAAAGAAAAAGGTGTTTGGGTAAGATTTTTATAATAAGATCGGGCCCTTTCATTAAGAAGTTTTTTTTGGTAAGTTAAAACCATCTCTTCTTTGCTTAGCTCAATTTCTTTCTCTTTAATCTGATTTTCTAATACCAGCACCCGATTTTTAATCTCATTAAGTCGTTTTGTTAGTTGTTGGTAATCAGCGGTTTGGCTGCTTAAGGCTTGATTAAGCTCATTTAATTCTTTTTTTATTTGCCGACAACGATCATCTTCATCACAAATATCCGCCCTCACGTAAAAACCCACCGTAAGAAAAAGTATTAAAAAAAATATCAAAACCAAAACCTTTTTCATGTAATAATTATAATTGTTATACTATCTATATGAAAAAGGTGTTTATTTTTTTGCTTCTTTTTTCTTTTTTTTTCATTTTTATTAAAAAGTCAGCTTTTGCTACAGAACCACGTTATGCTGTTTGTGATTTATGTGGTTATTGTCCACCAAGCCATCCTCCCTCTAATTGGGAAAAATGCGCTCAGTGTCTTTATCCGGGAATAACTGATCCATATAGTAATCAAACCCTCCTTATTGATCCCCAAGAAAAAATTCCTCCCACCCCTTACCCAGGACGTCAATATACGATGCTTGGTTGTATCCGAACAAATCTTGGTAGTTTTCGTCAAGAAGGAGCGGCGGCCGGGGTAGTCCAGGTTCTCCTTAATATTATGTTTTCCATCATTGGCGGTGTTGCTTTATTATTTATTATTTATGGAGCTTTTGTTATTTTAACCTCCCAAAACAGCCCCGAACGACTTAACTATGGCAAGCAATTAGTTTATGGGGCTATTATTGGTGTTATCTTCTCTTTTTCCGCGGTTTTTATTATTAATCTTTTAGCTTCTGGGGTATTAAAAATCCCTGGGTTTTCTTCCCCTTAAGAAAAAACCCAATCCGGAAAGAGAAAAAAGAAAGGGAACAATAATTGTTGGTGAGCCGGTAGCGGGAATAGTTGATGGGCTTTTTTGATAACGATTATAGCTTTGAGTTTTTTCTCTTGGAGTTGGTAAGATTTTAAGCGTCGAAATCGGGGTGGGGGTAACCGTTGGCAACGTAGTTGGAGTAGTTGATTTTGTTAAAAAGGGAGCTTTCCCTCTCAGATTTAATTTCCCCGTTATTACCGCTAGAAAAACCACTACAACAACCAAACCTAAAACAAAAGATATGATTTTATTAAAACTATCCATATAGTAAATATTATATCATAAAATACTGCTAAAGTAAATACAAAACAATTGCCCAACCTTCCCATCCCACCTACTAGTTTTAATGAGGGTCTAATAATAATTTAAACCCAATATAATCTAAAACAACTATAAAAACATAGTTTTTGTGAGGGGAGGTTATGACATCTTTGATACGATCGGATAAAGATATACATAAAAACGCGCATAAAACGTATACTAAAAAACGACGTGAATTAAACTCATTTTTTATAATAAAACCCAAAAAAGCCGTTATTTTAAATTGTTTTACCAACCCTAATATAAAGAGCAAGTCGTATGCGGAGCCCGGTGGTATGATGAGATGTTAATTAATACCATTATAATGTTGTCTTAGATTATATTTAGATTATATAAAAGATTATATAAAAACTTGATTTTTTTTGAAAAAAAAGCCAAAATAAAGATATGAGTGAAAATCCACAAGTAATTTTTTCATGGAAAGCGCCACTTCGGCCATATAAAAAAAGGTCGGCTTTAATTATCCGTTTTTATTTGGCGGTTGCCTTACTTCTTTCGGTTATTGTTTTTTTCTTTGGTGATAAAATTCTTATTATCCCCATCTGGTCAGTTTTGTTCCTTTTTTATGTTTTTACAATCACCCCGCCCCCAGAGGTAGAAAACAAAATCTCCAAGTTTGGGATAGAAACAGCTGGGCTAACCCTACGTTGGGAGACTCTTTCTCATTTTTATTTTAGTAAAAGATTTGGTTTTTATACCCTAACGGTTGTTGGTCGCCCACCGTTTTCTTATCGGGTATATCTTGTTGTTCCTAATAAGGAAATAAAAAAACAACTAATTCAAATCTTATCAGAAAACCTTATTTTTCAAGAAAAACCAATTAAAACTTTTACCGACAAACTCTCTGATTGGCTTTTAAACCTTATTCCTGATGAAGAAGAAACACCAACCGCTATTCCTCCAGCCGCCGTTGCCAAACCGAAATAGGCACCTCCTTAACACCAAAAACTCTTCCCCACCGCAAAACACCCTCGTCGGTAGAAACCAAAAAGCCATCGATCTCCTTTGCTAAAACAATTAAATCTAAATCAGTTACACTATCCAAAAATCCAAACCGCGTCGCCTGCCGATAACGCTCACGAAATTTTTTTACAACGGGGCCAATTTTTATCTCAAAGTCTTTTTTACTTAATATCTCTTCTCCCCTTATTAGTTTTGCTGCCTTTTTTATCTCCTCCTCACCAATATTTAGCCCCCGATAACTTCTTTGTCTCACCTCCTCAATTAATTGAGAAAAAACATAGGCGGGAAAAACAATTTTTCCATAATCAGGTGATTTAATTGTCAAAACTGACAAAAAATCCTCAATAAATGACTGGTTTTTTTCCTTAAAAAAACTAAGAAATTCAGAAACGGCGCCTGGTGGCATAAAAAACTCTCCTCTTTTTTCTTTTTTTATTTTCTTGCCGAGCTTGGTAATTTTAACAACTACCTCCTCTGTTTTCTCGCCTAGTCCGACCCCCATATTAAAAAAAAGGTTGGTGTCTAAGACGTATTTTTCCATGATGTTTAATTTTAAATTTTTAATTTATTCTTGTATTCTCACTGGCATAATGATGTGTAAGAAATTTGGGTTTTTATCAGATTTAAAAAGAGCAGGAGCATCCGGTCTTAAAAGTTCAATTATTATTTTTTCTGCCTCAAGATGGGAAAGAAGGTCAAGTAAAAACTTAAAATTAAAGGCAATTTTTATCTCTTCTCCCTTAACCATTGCTTCTTGGGAGGTAAAATTACCCCTATTGTCCTTGTCTGTTTTTGGTTTTATTGTTAATGTGTCTTTTTTTATCTCAAGAATAACAATGTTTGAAAAATCGCGGGCAAAAATCGATATCAACTTAATATTGCGCAGAAATTCTTGTTTGTCAATAAAGACTGTTGTTTTTATTTGGGTGGGAATCACCCGTTCAAAAGGAGGATACTCTCCTTCAATTAGTCGAGAATAAAAATCATGTTCTTCCGTTTTAAATTTAACTATTTTTTCCTCGGGTGAATAATCAAATAAAATCTCTTTTTCTCCTTTAATTAAGGGAAGAAGTTGGTTTAAAAAACTAACAGGAATAATCATTGATGGTAAATCTCCTTCTTTTTTAAGTTTTAAAAGAGAAAGCCTAAACCCATCGGTGGCCACCATTAATATTTGGTCATCATCAACGACAAAATTCACCCCGCTTAAAACAGGTCTTGTTTCATCATAAGAGGCGGCAAAAATTATCATGGGAAGATTTTTTAAAAAAACCTCAGTCTCTATTTTTTTTGGGCTTCCCTTGGTTTTAGGAGGAAGAGGAAAATCTTCTGGTGAAAAAATAGTAAACTCGCCTCTTGTTTTATCTTGAATTACGTTTAGTTGGTTTTTTGCAATTTCCAACTCAATTTTTCCTGCTGGTAAAAATGAAAGAAATTCGGTTATTTTTTTTGGTTCAATAACTATATTAAATTCCTCAGTGTTTTCTGTCTTAATTTGAGAATGATAGTATGAATTAAGATTTGTAGCATAAAAATGAAGTTTATTTTTTTCTCCCTTAAGATAAACTCCTTGCAGTGAGTTGATAGATGAAATTTTTGAGGAGGTAAAGCGTGAGGCGATTAACAACTTCTCTAAAAAAAACTCTTTTGTTATCGATATTTTCATTTTGTCTATTAGTAGTAATAATCAGTGTGTATAAGTGTATAAAAAAAATAATAGATTTTCAATACAAAAAGAGTCTAAAAAAAATTTGTGAAAATAAAGTGGATACTATGTTGATGAAAAAAGGTTTTGGACGATGCTGTCAACCTCCTGCTTAATAGATGGGTTTTTCATTATTAATCTTTCAATTTTTTCTACGGCGTGAAGTACAGTTGTGTGGTCTTTTCTTTTTAAATAAAAGGCGATTTCCTCGTATTTCATTTTTAACTCTTTCCTCAAAAGATACATAGCAACCTGACGGGGAAAAACCAGGGACTCGGTTCTTTTTGGCCCCTTAAGATGGCTTTGTTTAATATTATAAAAGGAACAGACAACCCTAACAACATCATTAGGAAAAATTTTTATTGAGGTGTTTTTATTTTTTTCGGAAAAAAAAGACTCAACATCCTCAAGATCAATTTTTTCTTTTTTTCCTAAAATCTTAGCATAAATCGAAACCAGGGTTCCCTCTAGGGCGCGTGAGTCAGTCACTTGTTCGGCGATGGTTTTAGCCACCTCAATATCAAGAAAAATATTTCTTTCCCTTGCCTTAATAAGAAGAATGGCGCAGCGAAGTTCAAAGTCTGGCGGCTGAATGTCAACCGTTAAACCACCGGAAAAACGTGAGCGTAGTCTATCCTCAAGATTTTTTATCTCTTTTGGTGGACGATCGGAAGTGAGAATAATTTGCCCACCCGATGTTAAGACAGCGTTAAAGGTATGAAAAAACTCCTCTTGAATATGGACCTTTCCGGCAATAAACTGAATATCATCAACAATTAGAAGGTGAAGTTGGCGGTATTTTTTTCGAAAGCGCGGGGTTGATTTATCTTTAATTGCTTCAACGAGTTCGTTTATAAAACCATCACCCGGGCAAAAGATGACCTTTTTCTCTGGGGATTTTTCGATGATTTTTTTAGCAATAGCATGAGCTAAATGAGTTTTGCCAACACCAACTCCACCGTAAAGAAAAAGTGGGTTATAGGCTGTTCCTAAATTATTAGCGACTGCCTGGGCGGCCGCATAAGCCACTTGATTAGTTGAGGAAACAGCAAAATTTTCAAAACTGTATTTAGGGTTAACTCCACTTTTTAAAAACAAATCTTCTTTTGATGGCGTGAAAGAAAAAAGAGGGGGAGGGGTGGTAGATTTTTTTCTAGTAATAACAACAAAATCAAGATTTATTTTTTTACCAGCATAATGATAAAGTTCTCTTTCAATTAAAGCGGTTTTTTTTTGGAGAAAATTTTTTAAAGCGTCACTTGGACAACCAAGAATAATTTTGTTTTCGGTTAATTCCACCGGTGAGACCTGTTTTAAAATAGAAAAGATAACGGGAGTTTTTTGATGGGTTTTAGAGACCGATGCCAAAAAACCATTCCAAAAAGAAGATAAAAACGGCATAATTTATAGTGTGGATAACTTATCCACAAATAATAAACATTTCCACCGATAAAATCAAGGGGTAAAAATACGTCATTTATAGTCAAAGCAAAGCAAATAAAAGTAAAAAAATCTAAAATTGAAGGCTAAAAACTTTAAGAATGGTTTTTGGTAATAAAATAAAACTAACAAAACCCACCATCTTAAATAAGGAGTTTGGAGAATAATTTATGTTTATAGTTCGCCTAATTTTTCCTTTCTTTCCGCCTCTTGTTTTATAAAATTTAAAAATCGTTCCGTTGAAGAAAGCCGGCGGTGACCAACAATTTTAGCAATATATTCGATGGAGGCTCCATTCATTAATTGATGGGCGATAAAAGTATTACGCAAATCATTAACAGTGGTTTTTTCTATTCCTACTTCGTTAAAACAACGAGCGATGATTTGTCTTATATTGCGAATTAAAAGAGGGCGGCCATTTTTAGTGATAAAAAGATGATCATCTTTACTCTCTTCTCTAACAGCAAGATAGTCATTAATGGCTTTTTTTACAGCCTTATTTAGAGGTACCTCGCGTTCGAGGTTTTTTCCGTAGGGCCTAATATAAAGGGTATTATTTTTAACATCAGAAACTCGAAGATTGGCTAATTCACCAATTTTAATACCAGTTTGAAGAAGGACCTCAATTAAAGCATAGGTGCGAGGATCATCTTTGGCAACATCGCGAAGAGCCCGATATTCAATCTTACTTAAAATTCGCGGAGGTGAAACGGTGTGTTTTGGGTGTGAAACATCAAGGGAGGGATTTTGTTCAATTAACCCATCATTTTTTAAATAGCGGAAAAAAGTACGAATAGAATTAAGCTTTCTTGAGGCGGATTTTTTTGTGTAATTTTCGCTAAGAAGTTTATTGATAAAACCCTCAATGTGTTCTTTTTTTGCTTCGCGAATATCTTGTATTTCTCGAGAGGTTAAATACCCAGCAAATTGTTCTAAATCTTTTTTATAAGCAATGAGAGTAAATTCTGATTTCCCCTGGGCCCTAAGATGATTGATAAAATTTTCAATTAAGTGGGGTAAAAGAAAATTGTCCATAATACCCTATAATATATCATAAAATAACACCAAAGACAAGAGGAAAATAGCCTTTTGCCCATAAAACATTAATAACTTGTTTAGCCGACCAGAATATCCTTATTAATCCATTAATAATTATTTTTATACCAACCAACTTTATAGAACCAAAACCAAACGCGAGAAAATTTTCATCATAAATTTTAGAACAAGTTTTTATTATTTTGATGCTTTTGGATATTAATTTTTTATTTAGTGGTTGACAACAATGATTTAGAAAAACTCTTACTTATTCTATTTTTATAGAACATTTTCTTTAAAGTGTAGAAATTTTACTGAAAAAAACAAAAATATAAAAAAATTTGTTTTTAATCTTTATACATTGAAGCGGTTGGGCGGGTAGGTTTTTAAAACTTGAATTAAAAAGTGTTTAGTGTTAACATAATAAATTATGGCGGCAATTAAAATTAACAAGGATAAATTTAAAGAAGAGGTTTTAGATTATCAAGGGGTAGTTTTTGTTGATTTTTATGCTGATTGGTGTGGTCCTTGTCAGATGGTGGGACCGATAATTGATCAATTAGCGGATGAGT
>CAZWBE010000009.1:0-2846 GCA_964632205.1 uncultured Gammaproteobacteria bacterium
TTAAACTGCTGTTTTAAAAGTCTTAATCCCTCAGTTGTTTTTAAAAACCTTTCTCTTCCTTTTTTCTTATTTCCCTCTGCCTTCGATATTAATCCAAGCTAAAAAAATTTTTCAAATCTTAAAACAAAACAAACAATTTTTTTGAGTAAACCCTCCTTGTGCCCCGAGGAGGACTTGAACCTCCATGCTTTTGCAAGCATACGCTCCTGAAGCGTACCTGTCTGCCAATTCCAGCATCGGGGCAAAAAAACTCTATTTTTTCCTTTCTTACCTACAATAATTATAACATCAACAGAATGAATAAACACTTAAAGCCATTTTATCTTAAAACAACTAATTTGATGACCGCAAGCGTTGATATATAATTAAATTATTTATTAAATAAAATATGACTTTAGTTAAATTTATTAAGCTTTATCTCATTGCCTTAACAATTTTTTTGGTCGTTGACATGATATGGTTAGGATTAATTGCTAAAAATATTTACACAAAATATTTAGGTTTTATTATGGCAAAAAAGATCAACTGGACAGCAGCGATTATTTTTTATTTACTTTTTATCGTTGGTCTTATTGTTTTTGTCGTTGCTCCCGCTCTTGAGACAAAATCTATTATCAAAGCTCTTCTTCTAGCAATACTTTTTGGTTTAGTCACTTACGCCACTTATGATTTAACTAATCTTGCCACCATAAAAAACTGGCCGCTAGCTATCACCATCATCGATTTAATCTGGGGGATGATAATTTCCTCCGTTGTGACTTTAATAACATTTTTGATTGGTAAAAAAATTTAAAATAAGAAAAAAATAACTTCAACGAAAAAAACAATATTTTTATTATTAATTACCTTGAAAAATTAAATTTAACTAAAGATAAATTATTAACCTAAACAATTAGAAAAATATCTAGTTGTAACTGATGTCGTTTTAATTAATTTATTAGTTTTTTAACTTAATCAATCATAAATGCTTTTTTATTAACAGCTATCATTATCTTTTTTTACATGAACTTCTTCTTTGTTTTAGCAATAATAAAAAAAGGAATGATTTAGCTAATATTTTTTGGGGTTTAGGATTTGTTTTGATTTCTATTTTTAATCTTTTAAACAATTTAAATAATCACGCGCTTTTAATTACCATATCAGGTAACCTTGTGGGGTTTAAGACTTACTATCTATATTTGTTTAAGAAATAAAAATAAAGATGAAAATACTCGCTATAAAAAAAGTTTCCGGAATTCCTCTTATTAAAGCAAAATATACCGGCAATAAAGAATTTGAAGAGTATAAGAGAAAAACAAGATTTTTCCTCTTTCAAAAAAAATTATAAGCTAACAAGAAAAAATGTCTATATGATAAATGTCTCTTCTTCTCGACTTAGCAATGATATAATTATTAATATGGATAATGCAATGACAATAATTTTAAAAAAACTAGACGAAATTGATAAAAGATTAAAGAATTTGGAAATGAGTAGGGATCAAATGTTAATAGCGACGACTCAAAAAGCAACAACTCCTCCCCAGCGCGATCCCCTTTTTCTCAAAGCGGTCGAGGTAATGGAAAAATATGATGAAATCTCCTCAGCTACTTTGGAAAAAGCCCTTAAAATTGACAAAACCCGCGCTGAAAAATTACTTGATCAACTGGAGGAGGCCGGTTATGGGACTTGCTATTGGAAAGAAGTTTAGTCTTTACTCCTCTCCAACCAACTCTTAACCAACTTTGAAATCTTCTTTATACAAAGGCCCGATTTATTTAAAAAATATTAAAACTAGGGTAAAATTGTTGTCGATCGTCACATGATTTTCACCCCTCTTAAAACCTTTAGAGCGATAAGATAAGCCAAAAAAATAGATTTCTCTAAATCCTTCTAAATTAAATCCTTCTAAATTCCTTCCTTAATAAATTCTTGTTAATAAATTCTTCCTTGATAATTTTTATCAAAATTTGTTACTTTATGATTGCTTTTTACTTATTTGATGATTATTTTGATTGCTTTATTTATTAATTTATTTCAATTATCCAACCTGACACGTACATTGATCCTTTTATGTCAGCTTTAGCTAAATGTTATTCAACCTTTAATCTAGCGTATATCTCAAAATCTTGCCACTTTCTTACCAAAATCTTCGGGATGGAACCAAAGCTGATTTTCGGTAATCAGTTCGGTAGTTTTGTGTTGATTAATAAAATACATCTGGAAAAGTTTAAGAACTTTCTCAGCAACCTCGGCTATTACATTTAGAATCACGGTTGGAAATTTAAAATTTTGCCTTGGCAATTTATATTGTGGGCTTTCAACTTTTAATTTTAAAATAGCATTTAAAGCATTAGGAAAAAACTTGCTTACCCATTGATTGGCTATTAAAAATCGCTGATAGATGTCCTCTTTATTTATTAACGGTTTCATTTGTAAAACTTCATGGGCAACATACTCGGTTTTTTTAAAATCGGGCACAGTTAAACAAGACTGGTCAAAAAAGAGATTAAGGCAAACCTTGTTATTAGAGCATAGAAAATGGAACCCAGAACGCCTTCGACGAATTCTGAGTAATGCCGCTAGGCAAACAGCAATAAATCTTCCAGTAAATAGTCTATTTTTCGCTGTGATAATAAACAAATCAATGTCATCTTCCTCTTTAGCATTAATCATGGCTAAAGAACCAGAAAGTCCAACTAGTTTTATCTGAGGAAAAAAAGATAAAAGTTTTATATATAACCTAAATCTCCAATGGTTTAATTTTTTTTTAGAAGCATAATATCTCTTTTCAAAATCATTAAATCCCCTCCTTATTGAATTATTTTCTTCTTCACTTTTTTCTTCGGTTTTGATTTTTGATTTTTGA
>CAZWBE010000009.1:2946-16320 GCA_964632205.1 uncultured Gammaproteobacteria bacterium
TATTGAATTATTTTCTTCTTCACTTTTTTCTTCGGTTTTGATTTTTGATTTTTGATTTTTGATTTTTGAATTTTGAATTTTGATTTTTGATTTTTGATTTTTGATTTTTCTATAATACTCCCCCCCAGTATATCGATGACAATTTTCTATTTTTAATTTATATTTTTTAATAAGTTTTTTCTTGATAAGATAATCTAATTCCTCTTTTAACCCTTGTTTTGTCGTCTTGCGTGGTAAAAAAGTATAAATTTCCCTAAAGGTAGGCGGATAATTAAAATAGGAAAAATAATTAAGGGTGTAAATTATCTCTTTTTTTAAACTTGTTATTTTCAATTTTGAATTTTTAATTTTTAATTTTTGACTTTTTAATCTTATCCCTTAATACTAACAACACAAATCTTACCAACCTCAACTGCCGTCGCCAGCGCCATGGTTGAACGAACAAACGAAACAACCACTCCAACCCTAACTTTCTAAAAATCACTGGCGCTCGGATAACCTTACCCGCTAAAAAATCAAAGGCGCCCCCCACTCCCATGACAACGCAGTTTTTAAATCTATCTTTATGACGCTCTATCCATAATTCTTGATCAGGTGAACCAAAAGCTACAAATACTAAATGGGGCTTAAAATCGGAAACTATAGAAAAAATTTTTTTTTCTTCTTGTTTTTTCGGATTTTTAATATCTTTTATTCCCTCCAGACCAAAAAATTTAGCCTCAGGATATTTTTTTTGGTAGCAATCAGCAAGGTTATTTGCTAAATTGGCTTTTCCGCCGATTAAAAGCACCCTTAAGCGCATTTTTCCCGCTATTTTGATTAATTCTTCCATCAACTCAACCCCAGGCACCCTCTCCCCTACCTCAATTCCTAATAGTCGGCTTGCTAGAATAACCCCAAATCCATCAATTAATTTAATTTGGGCTGTCTCAAGAACCTGTTTAAACTCAGAACTTTCTTGAGCAATAACTAAATTTTCCGGATTTAAAGAAACAATATGAAAAAATCCAGCAGGTTTTTGAATGTATTTTTTTATTTTATATAAGATATATTTTTTTGACTCTTTATTGATTGTCACTCCCAATATTTTATTATTGTTCATTGTTTTATAATTTTACTATAGGAAAATTAATAATCTATAACTTGTAATCTATAAACATCTTTTGTTCAAATTATTTAATTAAAAATTGTATTATTATATCAATTTAAACGTTAAGTCAACCCAGAAAAAGAATACTATTAATAATAAATAATACTATATTAAGGATTTTAAAAAGGTTAAAAATATAAAATAAATAAAAATTAAAAATTGATGGCTTAAAATTCTAATTTTTATAGGTTTTTTCTATCTTATCGCCTCCTTAAAACTATCAAGATTTTCAATCGCCATACCAACCCCCCGAATAACACAAAATAAAGGTTCCTCAACGACAAATGAAGCCACGCCAGTATAATAAGTAATATAACGATCAATATTGGTTAAAAGCGCACTGCCGCCGGTTAAAACAATTCCCTGATCAACAATATCAGCCGCTAACTCAGGCGGTGTTTGCGATAAAACTTCCTTGATTCCTTCAAGAATTTGTTTTAACGGCTTTTGAATTGCTTCATTAATGCTTCTTTCTCCCACTTCAATAATTTTTGGCAAACCGGTTTGAAAATCCCGACCCTTAACCTCAATCTTTTTTTCTTCTTTTCCCTCCTCCAAGAATGCATTTCCCACTTTGATTTTAATATCCTCAGCTGTTCTTTCGCCAACAATTAAGTTATGTTTCTTTCTCATATGATGAAGAATCGCCTCATCAATCTTTGTTCCTGCCACCCGAACGGTTTTATAAACCACCAGTTGTCCTAAGGAAATAATGGCTACCTCTGTCGTCCCGCCGCCCAAATTAACAATCATATGGCCGGAAGCTTGCGAAATAGGAATTTTCGCCCCAATTGCCGCCGCCAATGGTTCTTCAATCAAATACACATCAGAAGCACCCGCTTGTTTGCAGGCAGCCACCACGGCTCGTTTTTCCACCTGAGAGGAGCCGCCAGGAATAGAAATCATCACCTCTGGCCAAAGAATGGCCCCTTTTAGAGCTTTTTTCAAAAAATAAGTAATCATTGCTGAAGTGGTGGTATAATCAGCAATTACTCCCTCCTTCATTGGTCGGGATGCTACAATTGAACCCGGCGTCCTCCCTAACATCTCCCGTGCTTCCTCCCCAACGGCAAGAATTCTTTTATCCTCCAATGAATATGCCACTACGGTAGGCTCATTTAAAACAATTCCTTGACCACCAAGATAAACTAAAGTATTGGCTGTTCCCAGATCAATACCGATTTTTTTTCTAAAAAACATGTCTTTATATAGTATAATAGTTAAGCATTTGATTTTCATGAATTAAGAGTATACGCTTTTTACCGATACCGAACTTAAAATTTTATAAAGGCTTGATAAATTTCCACAAGTATATGTCATTTATCCAACGCTTAATCCTTATCTTGGTATTTCTATCAATTTTAACTATCTCCATCGCCTACGCCCGTGGTTACCGTCTTGATTTGGAGAAAAAATCTTTAACCCCTACCGGTATTTTAGCCATCTCTTCTAATCCTAAAGCGGCCAAAATTTATATCAACGGAGTTTTAAATGGTGCTACCGATACTAATCTAACCCTGCCACCAGGTAATTATCAGGTAGAAATAAAAAAAGAAGGCTTTACCAGCTGGAGTAAAACCGTTAATTTAAAAGGTGAGCTTGTTCTTACTCTTGAGGCTGTTCTTTTTCCCCTTAATCCCTCCCTTTCTCCTCTAACCAATTTGGGAATTATTAAAGCTATTCCCATCGACGCAACAGAAAAGGTTCTTCTTTTTAGCCAAAACAATGATTCCAATAAAGATGGAATTTATCTTTACGAAGCCGGTAGAAAACCGATAACTTTTTTCTCACCTCTTAAGTTAATTGCTCTCAAAAAAAATTTACCTGAAAATATTGACTTTGCCAAAGGTGAGGCGATTTTTTCTCCCGACTATGAACAGGTAATTATCGAATTCCCCAGCGTCAATTCTTCCTTACTAAACAATAACTTCCGCCAGTTAGCAACAATGGCTTATCTTTTTTCCCTTAGTCAAGAAAACCAGGCGCCTTTTGATGTCACTACTTCAAAAGAAGCATTAATTGAGGCATGGGAAAAAGAAAAAGAAGCTCAAAGACTAAAGATTTTGGAAACATTTCCTAAAGAAATCGTTAAAATCGCCACTGACTCTTTTCGTCTGATTGCCTTTTCTCCCAATGAAACCAAAATTTTCTATCAGGCGAAAAAAAACATTACTCTGCCTTTGATTATCAACCCCCCCCTTATCGCTACTAACCAAACAAAAGAGGGACGCTCTTTAAAAAAAGACAGTCTTTATGTTTACGATAAAAAAGAAGATAAAAACTATGAAATAAAGATTCCTTCCTCTCAATCACTAACACCTAACAAACTTGAAAATTTAGTCCGGTGGCTGCCTGACTCCAAGAACCTAGTATTTATTGAAAGTAAAAAAATTGCCGTAATTGACTATGACGGCACGAATAAACGAACGGTTTATTCTGGACCGTTTGAAAATTCTTTCTTCACCCTGGCTGCCAATGGCGATCTTATCATTTTAACCAATCTTAACCCAGAAACCAACCAATGGCCAGACCTGTATGCAGTGGGAATAAAATAATAAGTCATTAATTCTCTTTATTCAACCGCCCGCGTCGCAAAAACAAGCAGACGTTTGAGAGTCGTCCCCGGCGGCCAGCAAGTTTGTAAAGTTAATAACTCGCGATTGCTTTTACGAGTAAGATATTCCACTTGAGAGGGATCGACTATCTCACGACCAACCACCTTATAAACATATCTTTGACCTTGATAGAATAAATTAACTTCATCGCCTTTTTCTAACTTATTTAAAAGATAAAAGATCGCATTATAGCTACCAACATTCCAAAGATAATCAGTGGAATGAGCAAAAAGAAAAATATGCCCACCCTCGCCAGGAAAAGCCGTTCCCGCTGCCTGAGCGACACCTTTTTGAAGAGCTGGTAGATAAATCTTTTCATCGGAAGCGTCAACATTAGCTAAAATCCGAGCGTTGGCACCAATTTTAGGAATAACAATGCTAAAATTGGGGTCTTCGGGGACTAAGTATTCCACTTCTTTTATCTTCAAGGCTTTTGCCAATAACCCCTTTGGCCTTTCCTCTTGAGTTAATTTTTGCGCTTTCAGCCTTGAGTCTTGATTTTCTAAAACAAGATATTTTTTTTGGAGCTTATTATCAATTAAATACTTTATTTCTTCACGAACGGGTAAATAAAATGTTTTACCAATCATAAAAAGAGATGAGAAAAGTAAAAAGTTCCCAATGGTGCGAAGGGTTAAAATTTTCAAATATTCTGGAGTGGAAAGGGCTTTTTTAATCCGATGATGAATTGATTTTTGCATTTTAAATTAATTCTTAAGTTTTTATTTTTATTTTTAGAATTAGAAATTTAATTATCAGGTACCCCCAGCAGGAATTGAACCTGCATCACAGGTTTAGGAAACCCGTGCTCTATCCGTTAAGCTATGGGGGTTAAAAAATTATAATTATTATAACATCTATAACCGCTATAACTGGCTATTTCTGCGCTACATACATTAATATATTGTTTTCCCAAGCAAGCTAATTAATTCATTTGATCTTTTGTCCGGATGTGTCAATCTAAATAAAGCTTGGTAAAATCAACAGTGAAATTGTTGATAAGCTCGGCCTACTCAAAGATTGCTAATTCTTTATATCCTTGGTTTGACGTTTGAGTTATAATCATTATAATTATTATAAAGATTAAAACTTTTCTCAGAAAATGTTTATCATCATTGAAGGTATCGACGGCGCCGGCTGCGAAACTCAGGCAAAAAATCTTTTTCATCTCTTTAAAAAAAGCCAGTCATCACCCTTGTTGCTTAAGTATCCTGACTATCAACGAAATATTGGTCAATTGATTAAAGAATTTTTATACCACAATAAAAACTTATCTGCCCAGCAACAATTTCTTCTTTATTCCCTCCAATTTTTAATGGATAAAGAAACAATCAGCCATCACCGAAAAAAATCGATTGTCATCGCTGACCGTTACTTTACTACTACTTTGTGTTATCAAACCTTAGAGGGATTTTCTCTTGAAAAAGCCCTTCGTTTTGCCGATGATTTTCAAATTGAAAAGCCAGATATGGTTTTTTATCTCAATGTTAAACCTCAAACCGCCATCGAAAGAAAAGCAGGCGAAGCTAAAGAAAAAAACCGCCGGGAAAAAGATTTTGACTTTATCAAAAAAACTTATCGCCAATATGACTATCTTGTTAAAAATCAAGTTTGGACAAAATGGACGGTAATTGATGGCGAAAGAGGAATTGACGAGATAACGCAAGAGATTTATAATAAAATTCTAAACATTAACAGCTAAGATTTTTTATGGACAAGTTAATAGAAAAAACCCTCCTTATCATCAAACCCGATGCTGTGAAAAGAGGGTTAATCGGCATAATTTTTGAAATCTTTGAAAATGCCGGCCTGAAACTGTTAGCGGCAAAAATGGTTAAGCCGGAGGATGATGTTATAAAAAAACATTATCCCGGCACTTTGCAATGGATTAGAGAGATGGGTGAGAAAACTCTTGCCTCTTTTAAACAATCGGGTGTTGATGTTGAAAAAACATTAGCCACCAATGATCCAATTAAACTTGGTCAATATATTTACGATCGTTTAGTTAATTATTGGAAAGAGGGGCCGATTGTTGTTTCTGTTTGGGAAGGCCCACATGCGATTGAGATTGCGAGAAAACTTCGTGGTCATACTATTCCATATCTTGCTCAAACGGGAACAATCCATGCTAGCTATTCTTTTGATTCATCGGTTCTTTCCGCTAATTTAAACCGGGTGGTAAAAACTTTTATTCATGCCTCAGGAAGCAAAGAAGAGGCGGAAAGAGAGATTAAGTATTGGTTTGGTGATCAAGAATTTAAAAGTTACGAACGAGAAGTAGATAGTTTATATTTAAAATAAAAATTATGAAAAAACAGCGCGCTTTAATCATTATCAAACCTGATGGGGTACAACGCGGTTTAATTGGTAAAATTATTAAACGTTTTGAACAAGTTGGTTTAAAAATTATTGGTTTAAAATTTATTTGGGCAACTAAAGAACAAATCATCGCTCATTATCCGGAAACAGATGCTTGGTTTAAAAAAGTTGGCGAGCGAACGTTAATTAACTATCAAAAAAAAGGTCTTGAGGCAAAAAAAGTTTTTGGCACCGACGACTCAATCGCTATTGGTAAAACAGTCAAGCAATGGTTGATTAAATATCTGCAAGAATCACCTTTATTTATTGTTGCTGTTGAAGGTTATGAGTGTATTGAGGTCGTCCGTAAACTTTCTGGTAACACCATTCCCCTTATGGCTGCGCCAGGCACTATTCGTGGCGACTTCTCTCACGACTGTATCGATTTAGCCAATGAGCAAAACCGACCATTGAAAAATTTAATCCATGCCTCAGATACGATTGAAGATGGGGAAAAAGAAATTAAAGTCTGGTTTTCCGAAGATGAATTGTTTGCCTATCAACGAACGGATGAAAAATTTATGTTTTCTTTTTAAACCCTCTCATTTTTTTTACGCCAGGTTATTTAATTTTAATATTCTTTGTATAAGCTTGTCAGCTTTTCTTTGGAAATCTTCTAAGTCTTTGTTATTTAATAAAACATAGTCACAGTAAACTAGACACTTACCCACTTGTTGTCCGGATTGTTTCTGACCGATGCCTAAATCACGGCGATCGATGACTAAAAATTCCTCCCACGTTTTAGGATCCCAAGGTTTTTGCCTTGTTAATAAACGCCTAAAACGCTCCTCTCTTTTTGCCTTAACCCCGATTATGACCGAATTGGGCAAGGATTTAAGGTAGGCTACCTCTTTCTGATTTCTTATTCCCTCAATGACGAAAAATTTTTTTGATTTATAGCTGCTTTGTAACTTTTCCACCGCTCTTCTCGCTAAAATATCACGGCCGTATTTTTCTCGTAAATCATCGCCGATATCTTGAAGTGTTTGGCGGTTAAAATTGGTTATTTTCCTTTTTTTAACTTCCTCATGAACAATGGTAGAGAGAGAAAAAGGAATAAACCCATATTTCTTCACTAAATAATCTACCAAAATACCTTTGCCTGAGGCAATTTGGCCAACAATACCAATATAAAATAAATCTTTATTACTCGTCATTAGAAAAAGTTTAAGTTATAATTAACTTAATTAACGTAAAAAATTTGTCGATTTCCCAATTAAATTTTTGTCATTTCGAAATTAAAATTAGAAATTAGATCAATTAGATCAATTAGATCAATTAGGTCAATTAGGTCAATTAGGTCAATTAAAATCCATATATCTTTTCTATCATCCCCAATAACTCCCGCCCATAAAACAACATTAAGACTGCCCCTATAACAATAAAGGGACCAAAGGCAATCTTGCTTTTCATTTTTTTACGACCGAGCAAAATTAATAGCAAACCGACAAACCCTCCTAAAACAAAAGCCAAATACAAAGCCAAAAAACCCGCCTTTATCCCCAATAAAAAACCGACGTTAAAGCCTAATTTTACATCGCCAAACCCCATGGCTCGACCGGTGCTTACCCAATGTAAAAAGAAAATAGGAGCGGCGACTGCCAAAGCCGCTAAAGAACGGTTAACAAAAAGCCAAGGCAGAGATTGTCCATGAAATGGTAAAAGAATTAAACCAAAAATAAAAAGGGTGATTTGAATCTGATCAGGAATCAAGTGATATTTTAAATCTGCGAAAAAAACGACGATTAAACAAGCAATTATTCCCCAATAACCAATTAATTGCCAAATTTTAAAATGGTAGTTTAATTTATCAAAAGGAGAAAGAGATAAAAATACAAAAATAAACATCACGCCTGTTAAAAATTCAACTAAAGGATAATAAAGAGAGATTTTTTTATGACAAAAACCACACTTTCCTCTTAAAAATAAATAAGAGATAATTGGCACAAGCTGATACCAGAAAAGCCGCCGTCGGCAATGATCACAATAAGAACGTCCGGTGATTTTTTTTTCATAAGGGAGACGGTCGATTAAAACATTAAGAAAGGAACCAATGGAAATGCCAAAAATAAAAATAAATAAATAAATAAACATAGAAAACATAGGAATCTTCCTTCAAAATATTTTAGCAAAAAAGAAGTCAAGTCAAATTGGATTAAACCACGAACAAAGTTTTTATTGCCTTTAACAACTTTATCTTTTCTTTGCTATTGAAAAATCAAAAGAGATTAACTAAAGATTAAAAAAAATTCCATTGCCAATAAAAAATCATAAATTTCACCATTAATTGAATAATTAACCATAAAAACTTTTTTAATTATTTTCTAAATAGTTAACTAATAAAAATTATATTGCTATTTAGGGCTAAATTTTGAATAATTTTTTTGTACAAAATAAATATTTTGGAGAGTTTTTTAGCAAATAAATTTTTTAAATGCTAATTATATTTTTAAAATGAGCAATAAAAATTAGCCTCGTTTTTAAAAATTTGGGGCTTAAAAAAAATGAGTTTAATACTAACTGTAGTGTCTTTAAACCATTAATAACACAAGTATAAATCGGCAAGGCAAGGGAGTATTAGGAGAATAGTGGGAGAAATCATATAGATTTTAAAAAAATCCGGTCAATTTTTCTTTCTCAAACGGACCAATGAGAGTAAAATTGAGTCTTGAAGGAACAAAAATCTCTTGGGCTAAGTTAATAATCTCCTCAGGAGTAACTTTTTCTAACTTGGCAATCTCCTCTTGCGGTGTAACAAGCTCATTTTGAAGTAATTTCTTTCTTCCAAAAAATAATCCCACTTCAAAGGAGTCTTCCATTGATAACAAAAGCCTTCCTTTTATCAGTTCTTTGGCTTTTTTTAATTCTTCTTTTTTAAGATCACCTTTGGCAATTTTTTCTTGCTCTTTAATAATGGTATCCACCGCCAATTTTATTTTATCTAAATCATTATTTACCCCGGCTTGGGTGACAATATTACCACAATCATGATAAAATTCTCTAGCGGTGGAGATATAATAACAAAGGCCCCGTCGTTCTCTCACTTGAATAAAAAGTCTTGACGACATTCCACCGCCTAAAATGACTGTTAATAAGTTTAAAGCGTATCGGCGCTCGTCATAAAAAGAAAAAGTCCGGTAGCCTAAACAAAAATGGGCTTGTTCTGTCTTTTTTGTTTTGACAAAAACCTGAGGTTTGGTTTGCTTTTCTATTAATGGTTCAAATCCGGCCTTATTATCTCCATTTTCCCAGTCGGTAAATTTATTTTCGATAATTTCTAAATAATTTTCAATTTTTAACTTTGAATTTTTATCCTGCCCTAATCCTCCGGCAACCACGACAACAACATTTTTAGGATGATAAAGTTTGTTAATATAATCAACAAAAGTCTGGCGGGTAAATGATTTAACCGTCTTTTTCGTCCCGGCGATATCAAAACCTAAGGGATTGCCATCATATAAAAGCTCTTCAAAATAATCGCCTATTTTTCGATAAGGCGTATCTTCATACAAATTTATCTCTTCAATAATTACTCCCTTTTCCCTTTCGATTTCTTCTTCTTTTAATAAAGGATGCTGAATCATATCGGCTAAAACATCAAGAACAGTTTTAAAATGCTCATTAGTTGACTTTATCCAATAACCGGTGTGATCTTTGGCAGTGAAAGCGTTAAAAACTCCACCCAAACCCTCAATGAGCGATGAAATCACTAAAGTATCCGGATACTTTTTACTGCCCTTAAAGGCCATATGTTCGAAAAAGTGAGCCACGCCATTATTTTCTTTGTTCTCGTAGCGGCTACCCGCTCCCACTAAAAGAAGAGTCGTCAAGGTAGGAAAAGCGGCCGTGTCGATTAGAATTACCTTCAAACCATTGGTTAATTGGTGTTGGATAACCTTCATCTATTAATTTTACCATAAATCAGCTTAATTTTCTTCACTTTTTGTTTATAAATAACTCTCTTCTCCTTCTCCTCTTCCCAAATTCGGATAAAAACATATCAAAAACAATTTGTTGGAAAATATCCTTTTACTCTAACTTTTTATTTCCCCTTTTCCTTGATAAACCACCAATCTCATTAAAAACTTCATTAAAAATTTTATTAAAAAATTTATTAAAAATTTAAAAGCTTAAAAAGCTTAAACAAGATTAAAAAATTATTTTTAAAATTATTAAAAGCCTACTATCAATCTTTTTAAAAGGTGGCGGGGTAAAATCATACGACGATCGCAAACAATTTTCACCCTTTTAATAACTTTTAGATTGTTATAAAAATCTTTAACCCTCTTTAATGTATATTTTGTATCTTTAATGTCTTCAATATAAAATCATAAAAATTATTTAGAAGAGGTGTTTAAAATAACATATCAGAAATAAATCATTAAATTAATAACCGATGAAGATTTTCATTGGTTAACCATCTAAAGAAAGCTTTTTATGTTTGAGTTATTTTAATAAGTCTGATAACGTTTCTAATAATAAGCAGCAAGAAATACTTAGATAAACGAAAAATTAAAAGAAGCTTTCTGTTATAATATTTTTCAATGTCAAAACTTCTCATCGCCACCTCTAACCTGGCTAAATTAGAGGAATTAAAAAAAGGGTTTTCACTTCTGGCCAAAAAAGGCATCAAACTAATAACGTTATCTGATCTTAAGATCACGGAAAAACCAGAAGAAAACGGGGCAACCTTCCAAGAAAACGCCAAAATTAAGGCAAAATTTTATGGCGATTTAACCTCTTTGCCAACCATCGCCGATGACGGGGGTCTTATTGTTCCTTATTTAAACAATGAACCCGGCGTCAAATCACGAAGATGGCTCGGATACGAAGCAGATGATGAAGAGTTAATCAACTATACATTGGTAAGGCTAAAAAATGTCCCCCAACAAAAAAGAGAGGCCTATTTGCAAACTTGTCTTTGTTTTTATCATCCTCAAAAAAGTCTTTTTCTTTTTGCTCAAGCAAAAATTGCCGGAAGCATTGCTGAAAAACCAAGCGAAAAAAGAATTGTCGGTTATCCATTTCGCGCCCTATTTATCGTCAAAAAATTCAATAAATATTACGATGAACTAACAGAAAAAGAACATCAAGAAATTAACCATCGACTAAAAGCAGCTGAAAAAATAATTAAAAAAATTCTTCTCTAAAAAAATATTTATTTATTAGCGGTTAACTTTTCTGTCAATACTCGCTTAACTTCCGGAACACCGATAAAACACTGACCATCGGCAAATAAAAAAGGAACACCAATTGATGATGAATTTAGCCGGCAAAATTCTGCCACTTTGGTAAGTTCTAGCGAATTTTTTTGATTATTCCATACCTCTTTTTTTTCAATTTTTATCTTTTCTTCTATTTTTTCCTCACTCATCCATTTTTGCACTTCTTGGCAATGAGAGCAAGTTTCACCGTAGTAATAAACAATTGCCTCTTTGGGAGGAATTTTAACTTCTCCTTCTAACTGACGATTTTTCTTGTCCCATGAAAAGACCATCACCGCGGCTAAAATGAGGATTAATAGGGAAACTGCCAATGTCGTTAAAACAATTTTTCTGTCCATAGATATAGTTTATTGGATAACTTTTAATTTTACTAAAGAAATCAAAATAATTACCAAAAAAGCAGTCATTGCCATAAAAGGAATAGAAATAAAGCCAAAATAAAAATTTATTTTCAAAATACAATTTGTTATTTTATCAAATTAACACCTGACCTGAATTTACACCTAATTTACACCTGTTAGGTGATATAGGTTTACACCTGAGGTTTACACCTGATTATGATGACTTTTAATATTTTGAATATTTAAATAACCCATTACTACAATCTCCATACAACCTGCCAGGTCGTATACGGATCTTAGTAACAATCTGATTAATTCATATTAATTAATACTTTAAAAGTCCTAAAAACTTTTTAATTGTGTTAGAATTTTTTAATGAAAGATAAACTTTCAAATTTATTCTTGTCTTTTGTCTTTTTTAGCTTTTTTATCGTCTTCTCCTTTTTAGTCCAAAGAGATCTCTTTACCCAGCTGGATTTTGATTCAATGGTTAAACTACAAAAAATTATCCCTACTCAATATGATTATTTCCTCTCTTTTTTTAGTCTTATTGGCAGCTTTGAGATGTATACATTGCTTATCCTTTTAATTATCCTTTATCGCCGACGGTTACTTTCCTTTCTCATTTTTTTTCCTTTTGGTAGCGCTCATTTGATAGAGATCATTGGCAAAACTTTTTTAGAGCACCCACCGCCTCCCTTTATGTTCCGCCGCTATAAACTTTTTTTTAACTTTCCCTCTAGCTATGTTCAGCCAGGCTTTTCCTATCCTTCTGGTCATTCATTAAGAACGGTTTTTTTTGCCGGTTTGCTGATTTATTTAATTTTAAAATCAAAAATCAAAATTCAGTTAAAAATCAGCCTAATCACTCTTCTTCTCTTTTTTACCCTAATAATGCTTATCTCCCGTGTTTCTTTAGGAGAACATTGGTTAACCGATGTCGTTGGCGGGTCAATTTTGGGGTTATCATCACTCTTTTTTTCCTTAATTTTTTTATAAATTTGTTATACTTTTTCTATGGATAAAATTGAATTATTTAACAATCCGCTTTTGGCTTCAGCAATAATTTTCTTAGGTTATCTGGTCACCTCAGCTCTTCTTAAAAAAACAATTGATGGTCTTTTTTTGGGAATAAAAAAAACCAGGCTTAATGAGAAAACCATCGCTAAAAGTAAAACCATCAGAACATTCTTGAAAAACACCCTTGACTTTATCTTATTTTTTATCATCATTCTGATTATTCTTTCTCAGTTTGGTATTAACATTATCCCCTTAATCACCGGTGCCAGTGTTTTGGGTTTAGCCATTTCTTTCGGAGCGCAAACGGTCGTTAAAGATTTAATTTCTGGTTTTTTTATCTTGCTGGAAGACCAGTTTAATGTCGGTGATTATGTTAAGATCGGTAATTTTGAAGGGACTGTCCATAAACTAACAATGCGATTAACAGTGATTAGGGATCAAAAGGGCAATTTAATCTATATACCGAACTCTCAAATTACCTCAGTCATTCGCCTAAATGAGATAAAGAGTAAAAAAGAGGTAAAGAAATAGAAAATCTAGGAAAAAGCTTGTCTTGACAACCTTTATCCAACCGCGGCGGTTGTATATTTTGTATATTACAAGTTTTAATTTTTAATTTTATAATTAATTTATGGATCCGGAAAAAATTAAACCTTTAAGTTTAT
>CAZWBE010000010.1:0-13955 GCA_964632205.1 uncultured Gammaproteobacteria bacterium
GTATACGACCTGGCAGGTCGTATAGAGGTTGGTGTGGCAAGCTAAAATAAAAGATTTTTGCGAAATTTTGGAAGAGCCGCCTGCTTAGTCGGTAAACAAATGTTTAATCAGTCAAAAGAAAAATTATTTGTTAAACTATTTTTATGAAACCCAAATCATATCTCCTTCTTTTTTTTCTGATCATTATCCTAACTTTTATTCTGGGGGTGCGTTATGGGCAAAAGGTGGAACAGACTAACAAAACAATTAATTACCTGCTGTCAATCACACCCACTCCCACACCTTCTCCCATCACCCCCACGCCGATAAAATACGCCACCACCGAAGGGAAAATCTGGAGAATAAAATTCATTTATCCTTCCTTTTTAAAAATCAGAGAAGACCCAACAAGAGGAGCGATTTTTTTTGAGCCATGAAAAAAATTAGTTTGCTTTACGGCGGAAGCCCTGATTTCTCGGCCAATTTTTTGGAAAAAATTATCACCGATAAAACTTTACCCATAACGGTAAAACTTGTTCTCACTGCCCCGGATAAGCCAGTGGGAAGAAAACAAATATTAACCCCAACGCCAGTAAAGCAAATTGCCAAAAAATATCATCTTCCAATAACATACTCCCTTAAGTCTCAAAGCTCAAAAAATAAAACTAGCTGGCAAAACCTAAAACTTAACAAAGAGATTTTAGATTTAAGTTGCCAGTCTAACGTTTATGGTGAGGGTTTTGACATAGGGTTAATTTATGCTTATTCCTCCATCATCCCCAAAGAGCTTTTATCTGTGCCAAGATATGGTTTTTGGTGTATTCATCCCTCTCTTCTTCCCCAATATCGCGGTCCTTCGCCAATCGCCTATTCTCTAATTAATGGTGATAAAAAAACCGGCGTCACGATTTTTAAGATGGATGAGAAAATTGATCATGGTCCCCTGATTGCCCAGCAAGAGCAGGAAATTTTACCCACTGACCATCGGCTCGATTTGGAGAAAAAATTAACCGATTTGGCTTTTTCTTTATTTAAAAAACTAATTTTAACTGATTTCAGCCGTCACCGATTAATCCCCCAACCAGACTCGTTAGCAACCTATACCCGTCTTTTGAAAAAAGAAGATGGCTTTATCCCTTTGTCAATCTTAAAAAAAGCCCTGAAAAACGAACCATTATCTTTTACCAACTGGCCAGGATTAATAAAAGAGTTTTTAATTAAATATCCAAACCAAAAAAAACTGTTTTTTCAAAAAAATCCTCGCTCTTCCCTTTTAATTTTTAACTTATTTCGCGGCCTTTACCCTTGGCCAGGTATCTGGACGATTCTTCCCAATGGCAAAAGATTAAAAATTACCGCCATGTCTCTTGTTAACCTAACTCTGGCAACGATCACCAAAGTTCAACTTGAGGGGAAAAAAGAGGTCGATTTTACCACTTTCAATCGGGCTTATAAAATATTTTAACCACCATTAAATTTTAGTTTCTCATTACCTTTCTTTATTTTTTCCTAATCCCAGCAGGCCAAAAAACGCCATCACTAAAAATTTTAGATTACCAATTACATCATAACCGGCGATCAACTCTTTAAATGCCTGACTAATTGTTTTCTTTCTCTGGTAATTGATATTCTCTAACTCCTTCATTGATTGATTAATATAGGTAATCTAGGCTTTCCTTTTCCTTCGACCAAAACCATCTCTGTCGCTATATAAAGACCTAAACTTAAGGTTTTAGTTAGTGCCTCTTCCCAACCAAAATTTTTTCCGATCTCTTCAATCAACCATAGATCTAAGTTAAAAGCTTGATGGTTTTGATTATTATCCACTTCTAACGTCGTCCTCGATCTTAAATTAACAATTGCCGCTTTTTCTTGATGTTTCCCATCTAAGATTTGCTTTAAAGCACCATTTCCCTCGGCTGTTTTAATTAACTTTTCTCCTTTTGGTATATTTTTTAAATTAATTCTTTCTAAATTGTTCATAATTTTTTGCCAGACGACTTCTTCAGTATTTATCCCCTCATCGGCAAGAATTTTTATAATATCTGCTACTCTTTCCTTAAGAAGTGTCAAAATATTCCCTAAATTATCAGCAAAACCACAATCGGACCTGCCTTCTTGAGCGTGAGTAGAAGTATGAATGCCCAAAGAGTAACCAAGCTTTTTTAATTTAGTAAAAACATCAATTAAAACATTTTCTAAATTATCATCAGGCTGATTAATCAACCACGCCAAAACCACGGGCATTAAACTGCCACCCAGCATTTGAGGATAAGGGCCATAAATTTCGCCCCTAACCTTTCCTCCTCTTCCATCAACACAAAATGGCGCTCTTTTAAGGGGATCAATTTCAACAAAAGGGAATATACTGATGTCAATATCTTCTTTTTGTTTCACATATTTTGTCATAAATTTAAAAAAATTAATTTTTAATCTTTAATTATATTTTATCCTCGGCAATTTTTTTTCTTATCCATTCAAAAAATCTCTCCATCACCCACAAATTGTGATAAGTAGCCAAACTGTAAGATAAAAGTTCACGATTTTTGAACAAATGATGAAGATAGCTTTTGGTAAAAGTTTGGCAAACAAAACAGCAACAATTTTCATCAACCGGTGATAAATCTCCCCGGTATTTCCCCTTTAAAATATCTATTTTATTAATCTGGTCTTTTGAATTTTGAATTTTGTATATTATCCCCATTCTTCCCAATCTGGTTGGCTCAACACAATCAAAACTATCAATCCCGTATTTCACTAAATCCAAAATATCATCAACCTGCCCCACCCCTAAAAGATGAACCGGCTTATCTTTGGGTAAATAATCACTCACCCATTTAACCTGTTGACGCATCTCCTCTTTTGATTCACCAACAGAAACGCCGCCGATGGCCACTCCATCAACCGGCTGAGAGACAACAAAAGCCGCGGATTTTTTTCGCCAATCTTCAAAAACCCCTCCTTGAATAATGCCATATAAATATTGTTTTTTTGCTCCACTGAATTGTCTATTTATTACTGAAGTTTTAATTTTTGCTTTTTTCTTCCTAAATTTTTTAAGACACCTTATAAGCCATCGATGGGTTCTTTCTGTTGCCTCTTTCGTATATTGATAATTGGCCGAATACGGAATACACTCATCAAAAGCCATTATGATATCAGCGCCAATCTTTTCTTGATACTCAATTGATTTTTCCGGCGTAAATTCAATCAGACTACCATCAAAGGTTGAATGGAATTGTACTCCATCATCGGATATTTTTACCAAGATTGGTTGCTTTTCCTGATAAATATCTGATTTTGTCAATAAAGATGAGGGGGAATTTTTTTGTTGCTTTCTAAGAAATTCTTCTTTAGCCGATATCTGATTATCATGCGATAAAAATTTTGATGCCGAGTCTTTTTTTCTGGCTAAAGAAAAAATCTGAAATCCTCCTGAATCACTCATTAATGGAATGTTTAAACCAGCGTACTGATGAATCCCACCGGCTTTTTTAATCACCGCCGCTCCCGGATGAGTAACTAAGTGATAGGTATTGACAAAAGATACCTGAATACCAATCGGTTTTAAAAGAGACGGAAGAATTGATTTGATCGTTCCCTTTGTGCCAACAGGGACAAAGGCGGGTGTATTAATCACACCAGAATCTGTTGTAATCCTGCCTAACCGAGCTTTTGATTTTTTTGAATGATATAAAACTTTAAAAAATCTTCTCATAGAATTAACATCGCATCACCAAAAGAGTAAAAACGAAAATTGTTATCGATGGCAATCTTATACAAATCAGTCAGTTTCTTTTTCGCTCCTTTAAATCGTAAAAATGCCTCAACAAGCATCATCAGTGAGGATCGGGGGAGATGAAAATTAGTAATCAAAATATCAACCATTTGAAAATTAAAAGGAGGGAGAATAAATAAATCTGTTTTCCCAAAGAGTTTTAATTTTTGCCCGCTCATCATCGATTGTGCTAAAGCCTCCAATGCTCGGGTTACTGTTGTTCCCACCGCCACTAACTTACCTCCATTTCTTTTTGCCATATTGATAAAGCGAAAGGTTTCTTGGGAAATCTCATAATATTCTTCATGAAGTTTTTTTGCTTTTAAATTTTTATCCGTCAAGGGAGCAAAGGTTCCCAAGCCGATATGTAAAGTGATAAAGTATTTTTTAATTCCTTTTTTTACCAGCTGATTAAAAACTCTTTCGGTGAAGTGAAGTGAGGCGGTTGGAGCAGCCGCTGATCCTTCTTTTTCAGCAAAAATTGTCTGGTATTTTTTAAAAAGCTGATTCTCTTTGAGGGAGGTTTTTTTTAGGTAAAGAGGTAGGGGCATTTTACCATATTTTTGGAGAAGATTAAAAAGTTTCTCACGACTAAAATTGAATTGAAGAGAAAAAATGTTTTTGTTTTGTTTATCTACTCTGAAAAAATATTTTTTATCGAAAAATAATAAATCCCCCACTTTAATTTTTTTATCAACGATTACCTTAATCATGTCTTTTTTGATAATCTCATTAACTAAAAATAAAACCGTTACTTTTCCACCGGTTTGTTTGCTCATCTTGACCCTCGCCGGCACTACCTTAGTATTATTTAAAACCAAAAAACTTTTCTCGGGTAAGTGGCGATCAAGATGAAAAAACTTATCAAAAGAAATTTCATCCACTGAAGTATTGTAAACGAAAAGCTTTGAGGAATCCCGGGGGACGGCTGGTTTGAGGGCAATATTTTCTTTAGGAAGGAAATAATCATAATCTTGCCAATTCATTTTTTTAATTTTATCACAATTTAGTCTTCTTTTTGATTAATAAATCACCAAAATTCTAACTTTTTATCAATAGCGGGCGGGATAGAAATTTTTAGATAAAACTCCCATAATTAAACTATTTAACACTTCATACGTTATGTACATCTTTATCCGATCGTAACAAAAATACCATCACTGTTTCTTACAAAAAATCATTCAAAAAACTCTTTTTTTTATCGATATTTAGACGATTACCAAACTCCGTATACGACCTGGCAGGTCGTATAGAGGTTGATATGTATTGAAGTGTATCTTTTTAAAGTAGCAAAAGCTGCTCTGTTAATTAACTAAAGAACTGAGCTTGATAATTTACCATTAAATATTTTTAAGATGTGTTTTGAGATCGATAATTTATTGATAGGATTCTCTCACCTGAAACAACACATACCAACCAATTATTGTTCCAATTATCGCCCCGATTAAATTGCCGCTTAATAAACTGGCTACGAAACTGACTAATGAGGCATAAAATAAATACAACCAACCTTTTCTTTGTCTTTTAAATAAACCCGGCACCGCCAAGACTTGAAAAACCAACATCACCCCAAAAGCAATCATTGAAATAAAATAACCTACTCCATAATTAACCATATAGGCCGGGCCCATAAAGGCGGTAAAAGGCGAAACTAAAGCCCCTAAACCAAAAGCGGCTAAAACCGACGGCACTCCTAAAATTATTCCCAACACCATCAAATAAGGAGCGAAACTAACAATTAATTCTTTAATCTTATCCGGTAAAGAAAAAGGGGCTTTTTTAACCAAATAAAGCGCCAAAATATCCTCCAACTGCCTTAGAGCTGCCTTAAAATCAGTTTTTTGACTCGCCATATTTTTAAAAATATAAATTAATTAATAATTGCTTTTAATATTAAGAGCTTTTTTTATTTTTGTCAATGATAAAAAACTAAAAATTTAAAGTGGTAATTAATTAAATAAAAGATGATAAATAGATTCAACCGATATTGCACTTCCCGAGGTGACAGGTATATTCCACCTCCGAGGTGGAAAGTAAGTGGAATTATTTTGTCAAAACCAACCATTTATACCGAAACTCTCCCCTCTTGCCTTGTTTTTCAAAGATAACTTTTTTAAACCGAGAAAAATCAGGAAAAAAAGTATCGGCATCGGGAAAACTTTGGTCAATAATGGTTAAATAAAGTTTGTCGGCGTGCTTTATCGCCTGTTGATAAATCTGACCACCGCCGATGATAAAAATCTCATCTTTTTTTATTAATAAATTTCCGACCTTTTGTGTTTCTTTGGCTAATTTAATGGCCGCCTCCAATGAATGACAAAAAAATAAATTTTCAATTTTAAAACTTAACTTTGGGCTTAAATCTTCTAATTTTGACTTTCTGGTAATTACAATATTCAGCCTTTCTGGCAGTGGTCTTCCTATTGATTCAAAAGTCTTTCTCCCCATAATTACCGCGTGTCTTTGGGTTAATTGCTTGAATCTTTTTAAATCCTCAGGAAGATGCCAAAGCAATCGATTATCTTTCCCCAATTCCCGATTTCTACCAATAGCGGCGATAAGAGAAATTTTTATTTTTTTATCCTTTTTTAAAGGTAAAAACAACATTGGCGATTAATTAACAAAAGATGACTATCTAAAAATAAAAGTTATTGCTTTTGGTAATAGCCACCGGCCACTGTCAATTCTGCCTTAATTGGCGGATGAGGATTATAATCAATCAATTCTACATACTCAGGTTTAAACTCATCAATCGTCTTAAATTTTTTAGTAAATTTTATTTTCGGCAAAGGTCGTGGTTCTCGTTTTAACTGCTCTTTTACGGCTTCAAAATGATTTTCGTATATATGACAATCGCCAAAAGTATGGATAAATTCTCCTGGTTGATACCCGGTTATTTGGACAATGATTAAAGTTAATAAAGCATAACTGGCGATATTAAAAGGTACACCTAAAAACAAATCGGCGCTTCGTTGATAAAGTTGCAAAAAAACTTTGCCATTATTAACATTTAACTGAAAGAGGTTATGACAAATTGGAAAATGGGATGTGTCTTTAAAACGAGCCATCGTGTATAAATATTCTGGATTCCAAGCGGTGACTAAGGCATTGTGAGCGTTGGGATCATCGATAATTTCATCAATTGCCCATTGAAGTTGGTCAATTGTTTTTCCATAACGAGTAGGCCATCTTCGCCAAAGCTCTCCATAAATTCGTGGTAACTCTCCCCATTTTTTAACAAATCGACTACTAGGCGGGCTTTTTTCTATTTTTTCGATAAATTCCTCTTTTGTTAATAAACGCTTGTTTTTTGATTTTTGATTTTTTATTCGGTATATTTTGTAGGGATAATCATCCCAAATATGGACATTATTATCAACTAAATACTTAATATTGGTCTGTCCTGATAAAAACCAATAAAGTTCGTGTAAAACACCTTTCCAGTAAACTTTTTTTGTCGTTATCAGAGGAAAACCGACTGATAAGTCAAACCGTATCTGTCGACCAAAAAGACTATAAGAGGCAACCCCTGTTCCTCGATCAACCTTACGGACTCCTTTCTCAAGAGCTTCCCGGAGTAGATTAAGATACTGATATTCAGGATGATTCATTATCGGAAAAAGCTAAAATTAAAATCCAACTTAAAGTTTAAATTAATAAAAAATTTTCCTTTTTCTTTTTTAAACTTGCGTTTCGATTTTTTCAGTTGTCACTCTACCACCTTGCCACTGACCCCGGTAATGGCTACCACCACCATCAATCCAGTGAAATTGAGCATGAACGAATCGGCAACCAAGCTCAAGAGTCACCGGCACCCCGCCCTCATTTTTTAAAGCAAAAGTCAACTTCCCCTGATACCCTGGTTGGGCAACGCCGGTGCGTAAAAATAAACCACTGCGAAAAGTCGTTGTTCTAGGAATGAAAGTGGCACAAATATTGGCTGGTAAATTCACTTTCTCAATTGTTGTCACTAAATAAAACTCACCTGGCTTGATTGTGAAAAAACTCCTTCCTTCCTCTTGGTTTGAGCGATTAAGTTTAACTTTGTCTTCTTTTTGATTATATTTTGCCACTAAAGTCACTGAAGGTGTTTGGCGCTGTTGAATGCCTAAAAAGGCTTGGCCAGAAATTTTATAAATTTCCCCTAAGCGTAAATCAAACCCCGCCCCTTCGGGATTGATCAATTCCCGCTCGCTTAAATTTTCCACTAACTTATATTTTTTAACCAGCGCTAAAAGTTTTTTTGGACCAATAATCATAAAAATTTAAATTTTTGACTCTAAATTACTAACTGACAGAATAAAATTGTCTTGCTATAAAACCTCTCCCTTCTCTTCTAAATTAAAACTCCCCCCCTCTTTAAATTCTACCTGAAAAAGGGGTAAACTTTTGGCTAATCGTTTGATTGTTTCAAAAAAATGATTCTCGCCTTCCTCTGATAAAACTTGATATAGATATTCCTCATCGCAACCAGGATAAAGCTCAACGGCTTTTTCTTCTATAAGGGTTTTTACTAGTAACCGATGGCGTTCATCAATAAAGGTTTTATGATAAATAAAAACTTGGACGGATTTTCTTCCTTCCTCAGTTGTGATAAAAAATTTGGGATAAATCCCATAAACTCCTTTCACAATTAAAATGGCTCCCTCCTGATGATCTCCTTCAAGAATAACCGGTTTTTCTATCTTTTTGGCTACCGCGGTCAAGATAGAATTGATAAACTGAATGTCATCATCTTCCAAATTGTAAGTTTTTGGGTCAAGTTGAATTTGTTGCCAATGGCCGCAACCGAGGAAATTCGATAAAGACAATCGGTTATTTTTCTGAAAATGATAATCGTCGGTGTGAAAATGAAAATTTTCCTCGCCGCCAATAATTTTCACTAAGGCCTTAAAGGCTTTTTCCCGATTGACTGCAAAACCAAACGCATTACCGGCGGCAAAAATCAACGCCAACTGACCTAAATCTGCCCCTGGTAAAGCTAAAGCCGGTAAAGAGTAGTTATTAATTTTGCTATTGGACATTTGAGTTTTAAGTTTTTCTTCGTATCTGCCATCAATACACCGGCTTAAAAATTTATTACCCGAAAGAAGGTAACGATTAGCTAAAACTAAATCGGCTACCTGTTGTTTATTAAGAATAATTTTACTCACAATAAAAAACTATTATACAATAAATTATGACCAATTCTGTTTTTGTTTATGATCCAACTGCATTTGATGAATTAAGCAAGACACGCGGTGTTGGCCGTTATCTGCAAATCCTTAAAGAAAATTTTCCTCAATGGATTTTCACTCCCTCACTAAACAAAATCCCTCCCTCCTCAATTTTCATCAATCCCTTTTTTAATTTCCTCCAGCCACCACTAACTTATAAACGTTTGGCCAAAAAACAAATCGCCGTTATCCATGACCTTATTCCCTTAAAATATCCAAAACACTTTCCCGCCGGCTGGCGCGGAAAATTAAATATTTTTTTAAATAAACTGGTTCTTAAAAATTATCATTTAATTATCACTGATTCTTATGCTGTAAAAAAAGATATCATCCAGATATTAAAAATTAATGAAAAAAAGATAAAAGTCATTTATCCTTGTTTGCCAAAAATATTTACCAGTCAAAAAATCAAAACCACCCCTAAAACCCTTGAAATCAATGCTAATGATTCACCTTTTGATTTAGCTAATAAATATTGCCTCTATGTTGGTGATGCCACCTGGAATAAAAATCTGGTTAATCTGGCCAAGGCAATAAAAATAATCAATGTTACTTGTGTTTTTGTGGGAAAAGTTTTTGAAAATTTAACCAGTCAAAGATCAAAACAAAAAAGTTTTCAAGATTTTAATTTAAAATCACCCTCTTCCAATTTAACCCATCCTTGGCAAAAAGAATTAAAAGAGTTCTTAGTCGAGATTAAAAATGATAAACGCTTCATTTTTTTAGGTTTTATAGATGACTATAGGTTGATTAAACTTTATCAACAAGCTCAATGTAATATATTGATATCACGCGATGAAGGATTTGGTTTTTCTTATTTAGAAGCCGCCTCACAAGGTTGCCCATCAGTGTTATCAGATATTGAAGTTTTAAAAGAGATTTCGAACAACCAAGGCACTTTTTTTTGTCAACCAAGCGATCCAAATGATATCGCCAATAAAATTGGTGAGATTTATTTCAATGATAAATTAAGAAATCAATTAGGTTCTGCGGTTTTAAAAAGAGCTAATATTTTTAGATCATCTCTCTTTAAAAAACAATTTCAACAGATTTTATGATTAAAAAATTTTCCTTAATATGCCTTTTTTTATTTTTAATAACAGAGTCAATTACGCCGGTCTTCTCTTTTGAATGGACTTATTCAACTCCCTCTGCTCAAACAACCTTTGATTCTTTTGATATAACTACTTACATTTTTATTTCAATTGCTTACATTACTATAATGCACTTTGCTGTTATTGGGGGGAGTGAGTTTAGTTTTTGGTCGATGATTAGTTTTTTTGTCTTGGGTGGTCTAATTGGTTCTCAATTTGGGTATGAGGTGGGGTTAATTGCGGCGATTGTTCTCTCTTTAATTTTCATTAGCACTCCCAAAAAAGATCTTTAAAATATTATTAAAGACGGAAAAGTTTTTTCGCGTTTTTCGTGGTAATGTCTTTTATCTCCTCCTCTTTTTTATTAAGAATTTTTGCCAATTGCTTAACAATCAACGGTAGATTTCTTGGCTCGTTAGGAGTTTCTTTTAGCGGCGATAAAAAAGGGGCATCGGTTTCTAAAACTAAAAGTTCGAAAGGAACCTTCTTGACAAAGTCTTGCTTTTTTTTAGAATAGCAAACATCACCATCAACACCAATTAAAATTTTGTGTTTTATGGCAAAATCAAGCAGATCATTATCGGGCTGACAACAATGAAAAACCATTTTGATATTTGACAAGGTAAATTTGTCACTGGCAAGAATATTTAATAGATCTTGGGTGGCTAAACGATTATGAATAATGACCGCTTTTTGATATTTTTTGGCTAATTTCAACTGCTCAAGGAAAAATATTTTTTGTAAGTCAATAAAATCATTATTAATTTGATAATTAGAATATTTAGTTTTTTGATAAATATATCTGTCTAAACCAATCTCGCCAACAGCAACAACTTTTTTAAAAGGTAATAAAGATTCAATTTCCTTTAAAGTTTGATTAATTTTTAATTTTAAACTGTCATTTGGAATTTTTGATTTTGAATTTTGGAGGGGAAATAAATGGTGCGGGTGAATGCCAACCGCGGCGTAAATATGATCATATTTTTTGGCAATTCCTAAGGCTTTTTTTGATGTCTCAATATCCGTCCCCGGCACCACCAAATATTCAACACCAGCTTTTTTGGCTGAGGTAATAACTTTCTTTAATTTACCATTAAATGTTTTAAAATTTAAATGACAATGAGTATCAAAAAGCATAAATTAAAAATCAAAAACCATCAAAATCTGAAATTTTTTAATTAATGACTTTTGTATTTTAACATTTCTTTCTGATTTTTAATATTTGATTTTTGAAATTTGATATACTTTTTTTAATGACCATTTTCATTGCCGCTGATCACCGCGGTTTTGAGTTAAAAAATAAAATAATTGAATACCTTCAGGATAAAAATATCCGGGTGGAAGATATGGGCGCTTATGAATATCAACCAGATGATGACTATCCTGATTTTGGTCAAAAAGTCGCCCAGGCAGTTTTACAAAATCCTCAAGATTTCTTAGGAATTGTCATTTGCGGCTCTGGAGTGGGTATTTCTATCGCTACTAATCGCTATAAAGGCATTCGCTGCGCCGTCGCTTTTAACGAGGAACAGATTAAACACGCCCGAGAAAATGATCATATCAATGTTTTAGCCCTCGCCTCGGATTTTACCAACTTTGATCTGGCTGTAAAATTAATTGAGGTCTTTTTATCAACGAAACCAAAAGTTGAGGAAAAATACCTTCGTCGTATTAAAAAACTGGATTTTGGTTAAAATTTGGCCGATTACACCAACCTCCCTACGACCTGGCAGGTCGTATAAGGAGCTTGGCAACGGGCTAAAAATTAACAATTTTCCCTTATTTTAAAAATTTAATATTTTAAAAATTTAAACTGGTCAAATTCCCTCATAAGCGTCCTCGTCACCTTTCCCACTTCTCCCCCACCTACTTTTTTATCATCAATCTTAACCACTGGCATTATTTCTTTATTGGAAGCAGTAATAAAAGCCTCATCAAAATCTTTTATCTGGGAAATAAAGATATCTTTTTCCTCAACAGGAATTGTTAATTTTTTAGCAAGAAGCAAAACTACTTGGCGAGTGATTCCCAAAAGAATACCTTTTTTAGGGGTAATCAATCGACCAGCCATAACAACAAAAAAATTACATCGCGTCGCCTCGGTAATTCTTCCCTCTTCATCAACATACAATGCCTCCTCGGCTTTTTGCTTTTTTGCCCTCATCATCGCTAAAACTGCCTCGGTGTAATTTAAATATTTGGCTGTTGGTAAAAATCGCCTTCCTTTGACGGTGATAACTTTGACTCCCTTTTGATAAAGCTTTTCTGGGTAAATCACCACTGGGGTAAACGTCACTAATAATAAATGTTTTCCCACGGGAGTGATGCCGTCCACCGTCTCGCCTCCGGTTAAGATCATCTTAATATTTAATTCTCCTTCGGGATTTTTTCTAATCCCCTCAAAAACAATCTTCTCAATCTCTTTTTTTGTCTTGGGAATTTTCAGGTTTAAAAGTTGGGCTGAGTTGAAAAAGCGGTTGATGTGTTGTTTAAGCATAAACGGTCGACGCTGATAGGTTCGCAAAAAATCAAAAACACCAAATCCGCGAGTAACGGCTAAATCAAAACCAGAAATCTTCAGATTTTCTGAAGTTACCCATTGATCATTTAAGTAATGCCAATTGTCCATCGCTTAAAAAAAATTCTCAATTCTCATAATTGAATAGTTTTGGTAAAAAATTTAAAAATCAAAATAAATGAGGGGTGCAAATTGGGATATATCGGAAATTTGATTTAAAAGTTGGCATTTCATTTAATGGCTACCTTAAACTCTAACACCTCGCCATCCTTTACGATATAGTCTCTTCCGTGAACTGAGATCATTCCTTTTTCCTGGGCTTGCGACCAAGAACCAATTTTCAAAAGTTCCTCAGCAGTAATCACCTCTACCTTGATAAAATATTTGGCAAAATCACTGTGAACCTCAACGGCCGCTTCTAAGGCATTGGCGCCTTTTTTTAAGGGCCAAGCCCGCGCCTGCTTTTTTTTGGCAATGGTATAAAAAGTAACTAAATCTAAAGAGCGATAAGCCTCAAGAATAATCCGTTGTTTAGCGCTTTTTGCTAAACCATAACTTTTCAAAAATTGTTGCGCTTCCACCCAGGGCAGCTCATTTAAATCAGCCTCAAGTTTAGCACAAATAGAAAGAATTGGTTTTCCTTGCCAAGTTTTAGGCGGGTTTTTAATATCTTCCTCGCCAATGTTGGCCACTAATAATTGTTTTTTTGTGGTGAGAAGATTTAATCTCTTAATAAATTCTTTTTCTTTATCATTAACAGTCACCTCAGCGGCAAAAACCCCCTGATTTAAATGCATAATCAATTTTTTGACAACTGCCTTTTCTTCCTGAGTAATTTTTTCTTTAGTTAATTGTTTTTCCAGTGTTTGTAAGTCAGCCAATAAAAGCTCCTCATTAACAATAGCCACGTCCTCCTCGGGATCAATTTTTGGGTGAATATGGGGTACGTTTTCTGCTTTGAAAAAACGAACGACATGAAGGATAAGATCAACCTCGCGAATATGATGAAGAAACTGATTGCCTAAACCCTCTCCTTGATGGGCGCCTTTAATTAAGCCGGCGATATCAATAAAAGTAATGGTGGCGGGGACAACCGTATCAATATTTTCAATTTTAGCCAATTTAAATAAAATCTCATCTGGCACAGTCACTACCCCAGTGTTTTTGTCAATTGTCGTAAAAGGATGAGAAGCAGTTACTGCCTTATTTTTAGTCACCAAGGCGTTAAAAAGTGTTGATTTCCCGGCGTTGGGTAGCCCTACAATTCCTACCTTGAGCATATTTTTTAATTATATCATTGGAAAAAAGAACTATATAACCATGGTTAATAGAGAAAAAAGGGGGGTGAAAATTATGTGACGATCGTCACA
>CAZWBE010000011.1:0-13230 GCA_964632205.1 uncultured Gammaproteobacteria bacterium
AAAACACAGTTTTCTATATTCAAAATGCTACCGGCAACGTTGGCATTGGGACGACGGAGCCAGCGACGCGATTACACGTCGTTGGCGGCAGAGGCCGTTTCGATACTGGTTTGTCCGTAAATACAGCGAGTACTTTTAGAAATCTTGTTACTGCCGGCGAAATTCATTCAACCGGAAGTGGTTCAGGATTTTCGCTGACCGATAGAGCCGATGGTGATGTGACAACGAGAAGATGGGTTATGTATGCGTCAGGAGATGTATTGAGGTTTTGGACAGAGGGCATCGGAGACAGAGTGGCTATTACACGAGGTGGCAACGTCGGCATTGGGTTAACGAACCCAGCCTATCGTTTAGAGCTGCCAAACAACGCTGATCCCAGTGGTCAGGGTCGAGCTAACGCTTGGGTAACTTACTCTGATATCCGTCTTAAAGAAAACATCCAACCGATCACTAACTCTTTAGAAAAAATCCTTTCTCTTCGCGGTGTTCATTTTAATTGGAAAGATCAGGGAGTTTTCAGCTCAGGATTTATTGCTCAAGAAGTAGAAAGAATTTTCCCTGAATTAGTCACCACTGATTCGGCCGGTTATAAATCGCTGGATTACGGAAGATTTTCCCCTTATTTAGTCGCCGCTATTCAGGAACAACAACAGCAAATCGCCTCCAATGCCAATCAGATTCAGACTCTTCTTAACTATTTTTCTCTCACCTCAACCGGCGATTTGGAGATTAAACAAACCAACACAAATAATGAAAATAATACGAACGGACAAGAATATGTTTATGACGGCAACCTCGATTATCAAACTCAAAAATCAAAACTCAAAACTCAAATCTATAATTTAGTCAAAAAATCAACTGGCGAAACAATTGAAAGAATTGGCGCTTTTAGTCAATTATTAACCGCCACCATTAACACCGGCTTGCTTGAGGCAGAAAACCTTATTGTTAATAATACTCTTTTAGCTAAAAATATCGTTGCCGAAAATATAAATTTAACGACTGAAAATTTAACCCTGGCTGGTAAAAAAATAACCCAATATCTTGATGAGCGAATTAACCAAATTTTAGACGCCAAACTTCTCAGCTTTAATTCACAAAAAATAATTTCCCCTGTCATTGAAACTGAAGAGATCCGATTTAAAAATCAAAATGGAAAAATCAAAATGGAAAATCACAGGGCAACATTGAAAATTACTGATAATTATGACAATCCCATCGCTGAATTTAATCCCAACGAAAAAGAAACTCTGATTACCGGTTCACTTGAGATTAAAAGTGACCAACAAAAAGGAAAATTAGCTCAAATCATTTTAAAAGGTTTAGAGGGAAAAACCGCCGTCGTCATTGACGCTGCCGGCAATGCCACTTTTTCCGGAACATTAACCGCCCAAAACGCCACCATATCTGGCACACTTGCCGTAAGTGAAGCCTCAGTGGCTGGTAAACTGGTGGCTAAGGAAATTGACTCAGAAAATCTTAACTCGTTAACTCATCAACTGGTTAATACGCAAACTGACATCAATGACATTCAAAAATTACTCGCTGACATTAAAAATCAACCCCTACCTGATTTAGTCAATCAAACCAATCTGAGTAAAAGCCTTAATCTTGACCAATTAACTGTCACCGGCACCAGTAATCTTTACAATGTCTTCGTCAGTAATTCTTTAACGGCCGGCAATCTTTTAATAGAAAACGACAAAATTTTAAGTCTCTCTTGGGAATTAAAGCTCTCGGCTCTTTCCCAAATCACCCTTTTTGACGGCAGCGTCACCATTGCCAAAGACGGCACGATCACCACCAAAGGCACCCTTATTGCTCAAGGAGGAATACGAACCAATGAAATAAAACCACTAAATGATGGTGACGATATCAGTATCATCCTCAACTCATCTCGGGATCTTAATGAAACTGCCAATCAAGTCCAAAGCAACAAGCAAATTCAAAATTCAAAATTAAAAATTCAAAATTCCAATAATGGTGAAGTGGCTGCCATTGATGCTTCTGGCTCAGCTTTCTTTAAAAGTCTTTCTCTTGAAAAATTCACGCCCGCCACTCCAGAAGCCACTCTTATCGCCGCTCCTGATAATTTTGTTAAAAACGGCCTTTTCACTCCAGCTTTTGAAACCGCCTCTGCCTCGGCTGGTTTAGCCTTTTTACCAGCCAATGAGCCAGAGGTTATTGTCTACAACGATAACGTCCGGGAAAACTCCCTTATTTATCTGACTCCTCAAAGCTCTGAGGTTTTTCCCCTGTCAATCACGGAAAAGAAAAAGGGTTATTTTAAAGTCAAAAGCCAAACGGTTATCCACCCAGCAATTAAATTTGCCTGGTTAATTATTAATTGATTATAATTAAGCAATCTATGTTCGTCGATAAATTTCTAAAGAGAAAATATCTAATCACCGATAACCTAAGAAAAATTTTTTCTCAAGATAACTTGGTTAATCGATTAAGAAAAAAGTGGTTCTTCATTTTATTTAAAAAACTACCTCATTATTTTCTTCGCCCATACTCATCTAAAAAAATCCGTCTATTAGGTCTTTCGCTTATGGAGATTCTTATCATTGTCACCTTAATTATCACCATTGCCGTGGCTGTCTTGATTCTTTTTAACCCTAAAAGACAAATTGAAAAAGGCTGGGACAGCAAAAGAAAAACCGAACTGGGACAATTAAGAAAAATTTTAGAAGATTGGTATAACGATAAAAATTGCTATCCCCGCCCCAATCAGATTTGCTATGATTCAGTCGTGAATAATACGTGTCATATCTGCGGTCGAGTATTAACTCCGACTGATTTTTCTCCCTATTTAAAAACTCTACCTTGCGACCCGCAACATCCCACCAAAAAATATCTCTATCAAGTTGACAATGTTACTTGTCCCACTTGGTATCGCATTTACACAACCTTAAGTAATCCCGCTGATCCAGCTATTAATGAGGTTGGTTGCAGGCAGTATTGTGGCATTGGTAACTATACTGGCTTTATTTATAACTATGGTATCAGTAGTCCAAACACTTCATTGGAAAAAGGTCCAGGAAGGTATGCTTGTTATGGTTATGGTCATGGTTGTACAAACATCATGTATCTTAACCTTAATTGTTTTCCTACTTTTTCTGATCCTAATTGTGGTCAACAATGTGGTTCAATTAAAAGCACCTGTGTCCCAAAATAAATTGTCAGTTTAGGTTAAAACATTATCAAGAGCCTGGCCTAAAATTTGAAACGGCTAAAAAAAAGAAACTTGTTAAGTTTTAATTATTAATTTAAAATTAAATCTTATGGAAAAAATTTTAAAAACCCTCCTTGGCTACCTGTTATTAATCATCACTCTCTTATTCCCCCTCTTTTTCTCAACCCTTACCCAAGATTTTTTTCTGACCAATAAACTTTATTTTCTTGCCTTTGGCGCCTTATTTCTTTTTCTCTTATCTAGTCTCCAGTACCTTGTTTCTAAAAAACTCCGCTGGCAATCTTTACCTTTGGACACGTCGCTTTTTCTCTTTCTTCTCACTATCGGTTTATCCATCCTTATCTCCTCGCCCAACAAAATTCAAGCCTTGATTAATCCTCATTTCGGCCTGGTGGCAATTTTTTCTTTGATAATTTTATATTACTACCTCTCCCGCGCCCCCTTTTTTAATCTCTATCAATTTCTCTTAATTCCCAGTACCATTCTATCAGCAATAACAATCTTTTTTTTCTTTTCCCCTTTTAAAAACGCCACCCTTCCCCCTTCCTGGCAATTTTTAAAAAACCCCACCTTTACTCCTTTAGGCAACCAGCTTGATTTGGCAATCTTTTTAGGATTTTTTGTTATTTTTGGTATTTCTCGACTGTTAATGGGCATTAATACCGGAAAAAAAACTTTCCTCATTCATTTTCCTTTATTAATGGTTAATTTAATCGCTTTTTCCCTTACTCTTTATTCTCTTTTCCAACCAACCGCCACCAATCTTAATAACTTACAACAACCACCGGCCAATTTACTGCCGCCTTTTCGCTTATCCTGGTATGCCGCCGTTGAAATATTAAAAAATCCCTTAACGGCTGCCTTTGGAGTCGGTGTTGATAATTTTTCTTCCCTTTTTACCCGGGTTAAAGACTTGGCTTACAATCAATCGCCACTCTGGCAGATTAACTCTTTTGCCCTTTCCCGCTCGGCCATCTTACACATTTTGACCGAAACAGGTATTTTTGGCCTCCTTGCCTTTACTCTTTTACTCTTCACCATCGCTAAATCCCTTTTTATTAGCCCAAACAATCTAATCAACGATCGAGAAAAGAAGGTGATAAAAATTTTATTTATCTATCTTGTTTTTATCCTTGCCTTTTTTCCCCCCTCCCTTGTCGTCTTCTTTTTATTTTTCCTGTTTTTAGCGACTTTTAGCTTGTCACACCAACCCGCCTACGACCTGCCAGGTCGGATGGAGGCCGTCACAACCAGCCAAAAAAGTCAAATTTTTGATACTTCTTCCTTTCCTATTATTTATTTAAGTATTCTTATCATTTCTTTCCTCTTCATCACCGGCGCCGGTTATCTTTTAGGTCGCAGTTATGCCGCTGAGTATTTTTTCAAAAAATCCCTTGATGGTTTTGCTAAAAATAATGCCAAAGAAGTCTATGACAATATGCGTCAAGCAATTATCTTAAACCCCTATATGGAAAAGTACCGGCTCGGTTTTTCCCAAGTCAATCTAATGATTGCTAACAATATCGCCAGTCGGGCCGGCCAACCACAAGGTAAAGATCAAGAAGTTTATGAACTAACTGAACAAGACAGACAGAATATTTCCCAAGCCATCCAAGCGGCCATCAACGAAGCGAAAGCGGCCGTCACCTTAAATCCTCAAAAAGCCGCCAACTGGGAAAATTTAGCGGTTATTTACCGCAACATTGTCAATGTTGCCCAGGGAGCTGATGTTTGGACTATCTCTGCTTACCAAAGAGCAATTGTTACCGACCCTCAAAATCCCATTTACCGGCTGAATTTGGGTGGATTTTATTATTCGCTGGGAAATTATGAAGAGGCCGTTAGGCTTTTTGAACAAACCGTTGCTTTAAAACCAGACTGGCCCAACGCCTACTACAACTTAGCCTGGGCTGATTATCAACGACAAAACTATCAACGGGCGGTTTCGGGAATGCAAAATGTCTTAAGTCTTTTGAATCCTCAAAAAGACAAAGCCGATTATGAAAGAGCCCAAAAAGATTTAGAAGAATTTAAAAAGAAATTACCCAAAGAAGAAGCCAGCAGCACTCCCAGCGCCACACCCTCACAACTAACCCTGCCCACCCCACCAGCGGCAACTTTTGAACCAAAGATAAAACTACCAAACGAAGCCGCCCCAGAAGCTAAATAAAGACAGTCTTTCTAGAAGAGTGTCCCTACTCATCGATCATCAGTTTCTTATAGAGGTTTGCCTCCTCTCTCCTAAGTTCTTTATATCCCTCAACAAAACTCTGATAAGAATAAATGTTGTTTTCTTTTGTTTTTTTAAAACTTTTAAAATAAGCTAAAAGAGAATCTTTTTTCAACCAATCAACTTGCCAATTATTAATATAAATGGGATAACTAGACCAGCGATAATTTACCAATGGTTTTCCATCAAGTAAAATTTTTGGATTAAGGTGAATATAACGACTAAGATGAAGAAAATATTCTTCCTTATCGATTAAAGTCGCCTTATATCTTCCTTGAAAAAGGTGACCAACTCGGTTGTATTTCTGATTAAAATATTTTCCATAGCGAGTATTAAGACTTCTCATAAAAATCTCAATGTCTTTCTTTTCTTTTTGCCGCAAAAGAAGATGATAATGATTGGGCATCAAACAAAAACAAAAAAGTTCAATTGTGTCGTGATAATTTCTTAATTGACTAACCTCAAGGATTTTCTGTGCTTTCTCTTCTATCGTCAAATCTTTTCTCGCTTCGATTTCATTAATTATCTTCTCTTTTGGTAAAAGATACGATTTTAAATAGAAAAGGAACATTTGATAATCTTGTTTATTAAGAAAAATATTTCTTTTTTCCACCCCGCGATTATAAACATGATAAAACCCACCGGCAATATAAATCTTAAGTGAATTTTTGGCTGGCATATTAAAAGATTAACAATAACCATCCTTACTGTCTATAGACTATAATCTACAAATTATTAAAAAGAAGACAGTCTTCCTAGAAGAGCGTCCTTCAAGATTTCAAGATTTAACGAAGAAAATTCAACGGATTTAGTAGTTGTCCGCCACTTCTTATTTCAAAATGCAAATGCGTTCCTGTTGATCTTCCAGTTGATCCCATTGATCCAATTACTGTTCCTTGCGCCACTGACTGACCGGCAGAAACACCGATCGAGGAAAGGTGAGCATACAGAGTTTGATAACCGTTACCATGATCAATAATAATGTGACAACCATAGCCATAACGGACACAACCGGCATAAACCACCGTCCCTCCATCGGCGGCTAAAACTGCTGGTGAGGTTGGGTTGGCGATATCTAAAGCCATATGGTACCAAACTGGCGATTGAGTAATTGAACCGGAGGTAGGCCAAATAAAGTTAGAATTTCCTCTCGATCCGGCTTGAATCTGAGCGTAAAATTTCGTTGCTGGTGGTTTTTTTTCTTCTCGAACCACGCCGCCGGGAACGAAAAGATATTGCCCCACAGTTAAGGTAAAATTGTCTAAATCAGCAAAATCATTCATAGGAAAATTAACAATATTTTGAGCCTCAACATTATATTTCTTGGCAATAGTATAAACACTCTCGCCGGCGGCGACTTTATGAACAACACCATCCTCAGGAGGAATTTTCAACACTTGGCCTGGTTTAATTAAATCGCTTTTTAAATTATTTGACCATTTGATGCTGTTTACTGAAATATTGAATTTTTTGGCAATCGATGCCAAAGTCTCGCCTTCTTTTACTTGATAATCAACAATCTCGGGCTTGGCGGAAATAATCGTTGTTAAGGCACTTTCGTAAGGATTATAAGAAACCATTAGCGCTTGATAGTTGCCTCCTTGCTGCTCTAAAGAAGAAATAAAGGGATTATTTTCAGCAATAATTGGCCCACCAACGATCGTCGTCGCCACCAACATAAGAAAAGAAGTGTTTAAGAATGAAGATGAATACTTACCTCGTTTAACAAGAAGAAAAGCGACGATAAAACCTTTTATTTTTTCAAAATAACGACCAAAAAATATTAAGCGCGCGATTAGATACTCTTTTCCAAACGTTAAAAACAAAGGCAAATCTTGCATAAACGGGTAACATATATTTTACCATAAAGCAAAACTCCTTGCCGAATCTAAGTAATAGCCATGAAGTAATTTCTAAAAGCAAATTTAATTTTAGATTGATAATAAAACCTAATTTCTTTAACAATCAACTGGCGGGGGGTAAATTTATGCGACGATCGTCGCATAAATTTACCCCCTCTTATTATAAAAAGAGCTAAAGATTGCGAAAAATTCTACTTATCCCTTAATAATCTCCGTTAATAATTTTAATTTAATCAGTCAAAGTTTAAGAAAAATAAACTCCTCTACCGTTAATTAAAGCTTAGTGAAAATTTAATTGCCTTTATTTTTTATATTATATTCTATTTTTTAAGGATAAACCGTTTGCGTTCTATTAAATAAATGAGTGAAGATTCCTTTTTAACAACCACTGTGGGTAAAAAATTCGATTTTTACAATTTTAGCCACCAACAACAGTGAGAAACAAGAAGAAAACTACCTAGAGTTATTATCGATAACTCGTAGCTTTGGCAATCCGCTCAATCGCCACGGCAAAAGCCGCTTGTTTTAAATCAATCTCTCCTATTTGCAAAACTTGGTTAATTCCTTGACTTCCGGATTGAGAATTAGCTGTCGCCTTTTGCCAAATTTTCTCAAAAGCCTCCCTCATCATTTCTTCAAGTTTTTGATTAACTTTCTCCTCACTCCAAACTTCTCCCTTGATATTTTGTTGCCACTCTAGATAAGAAACAATCACTCCACCGCTGTTAGCTAAAACATCAGGAATAATTATTACTCCTTTTTTGGTTAAATATTCATAGGCTTTCTCTGTTACTGGACCATTGGCCATTTCAATAATAATTTTTGCCTGAATTTTTGTCATATTATTTTCGTTAATGACATTTTCCAAAGCCGCCGGGGCCAAAACATCAACCGGAAGGGCTAAAAGTTCTTCATTTGAAATTACTTGTCCACCTTCTAAATCACAAACACCGCCAGCGCAATAACAACCAGCCAACGTACCTTTTTCTTTCTTGCATTGAGCCACCAACGGTATATCAAGAGGAATTAAATCATTAATTTTTGTCTCATTTTTTTGATTTTTTGATTTTTGATTTTTGATTTTTGATTTTTGATTTTTAATAATCCCTCCCCGACTATCTGAAACTGCCACTACCTTAAAACCCGCCTCAGCGGCAATTTTGGCAAAATAATAACCAACATTACCAAAACCCTGTACTGCCAAGGTTAATGGAGAATTTTTGGTTTTTAATTGTGAATTTAATTTTTCCAACAAGGCGCGCAAAATTATCACTCCACCTCTTCCCGTCGCCTCAGTTCTTCCTAAACTTCCTCCTAAATTCAATGGCTTACCAGTAAAAGTCGCCCTTAAATAACTTAATTGTTTTTCATCAGTCTTGGGTTTTGCGTTTTGAGTTTTGAGTTTGATATACTCATCCACCATCCAACTGATAATTTGTGGATTAGTGTTAACATCTGGCGCGGGAATATCTTTTTCTGGACCGATAATATCAGCCACTGCCCGAACATAGGCACGAGATAGGGCCTCAAGCTCACTTTCTGTTAGCTTTTTTGGGTCAACCGCCACTCCTCCCTTTGCGCCTCCTAAAGGTAAACCGGCGAGGCTACATTTTATCGTCATTAAAGTCGCCAACGCCTGGACTTCCTCTTTAGTTGTCTCGGGATGAAAACGGATACCACCTTTATAAGGGCCCAAAACGCTATTATGCTGCACTCGCCACCCTTTAAATAGTTTTCTCCTGCCATCATTCATCACGACAGGGAAGGTAAATTCATGAATATGTTCTGGTTCAATTAATGGTTTAATTTTTTCTTCCGATAACCCCAATCTTTGACCAGTTTTTTTAATTAAATTTTGAGCGTTTTTCAAGATGATTTTACCTTGAGTTTTCATAAATTTTTTTTAATTTTTAATGTTCATTAAACCATCTCTCCGCTTCCAATGCCGCCATAATTCCCATTCCGGCCGCCACTCCTGCCTGCCGATATTGAAAATCAACACAATCACCAGCGGCAAATACACCGGGAACTGAGGTGGCCGTTTTATAATTAAAATTAAATTTATTAAGCGTCTCGTTTCCCCATACGACTGCTAACTTGTCATTTTGTCTTTTTCCCTTCATTATCTGCCAAGCGACTCTTTCCGAAGTAATAATGTAGCCTTTTTCATCCCTTGCCACTTGCCCGGCAAAAATCTCCGTGTCTGGCTTGCGACCAATAGCGACAAATAGTCCATCTGCCTTCAAAAGGCGGGTGGTGATTTTGAGTTTTGAATCTTGAGTTTTGATTTTAACCGCTGTCATTTTAGCATCTCCTAAAATTGCCTCAACCGTCGTATTCCAAATAACCTCAATTTTAGCGTTGGCAAAAAGCCGCTCCTGCATGATTTTTGAGGCACGAAAACTATCTCGCCGGTGGATGACATAAACTTTCTTGGCAAATTTAGTTAAAGTCAATGCCTCCTCAATCGCCGAATCACCACCACCAACGACAGCCACGATTTTGTCGCGGAAAAAAAAGCCATCACAAGTGGCACAAGCTGATACTCCTTTACCTTGAAACTGCTTTTCTCCCGGCACATTTAACCATAAAGCCGCCGCGCCAACGGCAATAATGACGGTTTTGGTTGTATAAATTTTTCCCGCCGCTGTTAAATCTTTTTTTGATTCAGAAAGATTGACTTTGGTGATATTTTGATCGATTACTCTGGCACCAAATTTTATCGCTTGCTGTCTCATTTTGGCTATTAAATCAGGGCCAAGAATTGATTCATAACCAGGAAAGTTTTCTACATGGGAAGTTAACATTAACTGTCCTCCCGGAGGCGAGCCGGCAAAAACCAAAGGAGAAAGACCGGCTCGAGCCGCATATGTAGCCGCCGCCAAACCTGCTGGCCCACCACCGATAATAATCAAATTTTCCATAAAACACTCCCCTTAATTCAAAACGCTGGCATTTTCCAGCTGGTTTATTAAAATTAGGTCAATTAGAAATTAGAGTAATAATTAGAAATTAGAGTAATTAGAAATTATAAATTTACTAACCTTTCTACCATCTTTTCTACTTCTTTACTTTTTGACTTGGGAACAAAACGACAAACTCCGGAAACAACAATTTCTTTTGATAAACCATCAATGGCTTTTTTTATAGCGGTAATCTGTTGTAAAATCTCGGAACAATCTCTTTTTTGCTTAACCATCCGCTCTATTCCTCTTAATTGACCAATTAATCTATTAACTCTCTTGGCGACATCCATAATAAAAATTAATTAAATTTTTAATTTTCATTGTTAAGTTTATCTCTTTTCGTATACATTATACCAGTATCCAGTATACTTAATTATTTTCCGCAAGTCAAGCCCAATATTTAAAATTGATGGTGAATAAAATGTGGATAACTAGAAGTTGTCAACACCTATGTCAACACCTAACAGGTGGTATAGCTTTACACCTATTGACTTTTGTTCATTTTTACATTAAGCTTGCTGTATGCCAGGAAGAAAAGTAGTTTTTGCCTCTGGTGAATTTTACCACATATTCAACCGTGGCTTGAACCGACAGGCGATTTTTAAATCAAAAAAAGATTACGAAAGATTTATCTTTACCTTAAAATTTTATCAGTTTACCCCCGTACCATTAAGATTATCTTATTTTATCAACCTCTCTAAAGACAAACAAAAAGATCTCTGGCAAGATATTATTAAAAAACCCAAACTTATCGAAATTGTCAGTTTTGTTTTAATACCTAATCACTTTCACCTTATCCTGCGCCAACTATTACCTAAGGGAATCAGTCTTTATTTAAGTTTAATCAGCAATAGCTACACTCGGTATTTTAATTTAAGATATAATCGCAGGGGCGATCTTTTTGAGGGGGTTTTTAAAGCGGTGCGAATAGAAACAGAAGAACAATTAATTCATCTTTCTCGCTATATCCATCTTAACCCGGTTGTTTCTTACCTAATTAAAGAGAAAGAACTAACCACCTATCCTTATTCTTCATTACCTGATTATCTAAAAAAAAGTTCTTCGTTTATTTCAACTGATCTTATTTTAAAACACTTCAAAACTACCAAAGCTTACCAAAAATTTATTTTTGACCACGTCGGCTACGCAAAAAAGTTGGGTAGAATCAAACACTTGTTGCTAGAAAAATAAGCAGAAACTAACAGGTGTAAACCTATTTCACCTAACAGGTGTTAGCCTTTATTCAAACTCTCCAAAAACTCTTTATTATCCTTCGTTTTTGACAATTTTTCAATCAGCGCCACTAAACCTTCCTCGCCTGGTCGAAGGGCTAACATCCGGCGCAAAGTAGTCATCTTTTTTAAAGTCTCCTCATCAACTAAAAGCTCCTCATGGCGAGTACCGGATTTTTCAATATCAACGGCCGGATATATTCTTTTATCGGCAAATTCGCGTTTTAAGTGAATTTCCATATTGCCTGTTCCCTTTAACTCTTCATAAATTAGATCATCCATCCGGCTTTCGGTTCCTACCAAGGCCGTGCCGATAATCGTTAACGAACCACCTTCCTCACAATTTCTGGCCGCCCCTAAAAATTTCTTGGCTGGATATAATGCGCTGGGGTCAAAACCACCTGATAAACTTCTTCCGGTATTGCCAACGGCTAAATTCAGCGCTCGCGCCAAGCGGGTAATCGAATCCAGAAGAATCACCACATCTTTTCCCATTTCCACTAATCTTTTTGCCCTCTCCAAGGCTAAAGTCGCCACTTTTACCTGTTGTCGTGGTGACTCATCAAAATTGGAAGCGGCCACTTCTCCTTTAATAAAACGCTTAATTTCAGTTACCTCCTCGGGTCGCTCACCGACCAAAATTGCCATTAAATAAACATTAGGATAATTGGCAGCAATCGCCTGGGCAATGTCCTTCAAAAAAGTAGTCTTACCTGCCTTTGGTTGAGAGACGATAAGGGCCCGTTGACCAAAACCAATAGGAGCGATTAAATCAATTACCCGGGTAGTAAGAATTTCCTTTTTTGTCTCCATTTTTATCTGACGATTCGGGTGCAGGGAGGTTAACTTTTCAAATTCTGGTCTTTGTCGACTGTCTTCCTCTGTTAATTCCTGACCGTTGATTTTCTGAATTAAAAGAAGACTATGAAACCTTTCGCCCGCTTTCGGTGGTCGGGCTAAACCCTCAACTTCATCACCCTTGCGCAACCAAAAACGCCGGATTTGAGAAGTGGAAACATAAATATCCCGGTTTGGCGATAAAACATAATCCTGTCGTAAAAAACCGTAGCCACCATAAGTAATATCCAAAATTCCCTTCGCTGGATAACTTAATTTTAGGTCTTCTTTTAGTCTTTCCTCTGGTGACGCCGCCTCGGTTGAAATAGGAACAATCGGTTTTTCTTCCACTTTTTCGATCAAAGCAGAAACATCTAATGGCTCATCTTGAGAAACCTCAGTTTTTTTAGAAGGCATAAATAAAAAAATAAATTAAAAATTTAAATTTTAGACCTTAAGGTGATAAGGCAAAATTAAGGAATTTTGAATTTGAATTATCATTTTGATTTTTGTATTTTTGAGTTTTGCTTTCAGCGATCCTTCTTAAAGTAAATCAAGAGTTTTAAAAGAAATCCGGCTTTTTTAAAATCTTCAGCTTAATCTTAATATGAAGCTCAGGTAATAAACGACCCTCCCGATGAGGTCTTTTGGACTTTTTCCCTGCAGCAAAAACGGGAAGACATCTCTTCTTACCCGCAGGTAAGAAGAAAATCGTCTCATTTCCACTTACAGTGGATTACCCTCAATTTTGATAGCGTAGAGAAAAAGTTTTCAATTTGCTCCCCATCAGGAGGACCAAAATAAGTATACTAAATCAACTTTCTTTTTGTCAAGTCCTTGCATAAATCAAGCACATCGGTAACATTTTCCTTTCAATCCCCCATCCAACCGCCCCGGTTGGATA
>CAZWBE010000012.1:0-1711 GCA_964632205.1 uncultured Gammaproteobacteria bacterium
TAACCATGGTTAATAGAGAAAAAAGGGGGGTGAAAATTATGTGACGATCGTCACACAAATTTACCCCTTTTTTTACTTTTTATTTTCTATCTCAACGGCGACGGCAGTAGAAATAGAATTTTTTTTAATATAATATTTAGACTGTCAATAGCCAATTTTTATTTTTAAGCGATGGCGTTAAATATAGAATTTGGCTAATTTTAATTTAATCTTTCAATTTTATTTCATCTTCTTATTTAATCTTACTAATCTCTCTCTAACTAAAGTTAAACAGCGTAAAAATTACAGTTTGATCTTTGTTAATTTTTTCTTTTAGACTGGTTCGTCTTGCAGTATAAAAAATGGTATTTCCCCCAATAAAAATAAAAATCATTCCCAAAAAAACTTATTTAGCTTCTTTTTAATTGCGTTTTGATGAAAAATTTAAGATTTGAATAGTTAAAGTGAAATAAATTCAAAAGCATGGTTGTTTATCTCATGGTAATACGGATAACCTCACTTCTTAAAAGTATCGGTTTCTCTTATAAAAGAATAAAGTCAATTTTTTCATATCTTTGATAAAATTATCCTAGTAGGAGGAGTCGCATAGTGGACCAGTGCGTGCGCCTGGAAAGCGCATGAGCGAAAGCTCACGAGGGTTCGAATTTCAGCTTCTTCGCTAGATAAGGCTTTGATATGATACTTAATGGCCAGTCACTCACCCAACAGAATACCACCTCAAATGATTGTGGTTAATTTCATCTTCTTCGCTAATTAGTCTTGATCCGGAAAATAAGAAGATTTTTCTGAAAATTTTGTTAAACTATTAAAATGATAAAAAACCAAATTCAAGCCGATCTCTATCAAGCCATGAAAGAGAAAAATCAACCCCTAGTTGATTTTCTGCGTTTTCTTTTGGCAAGAATTAAAAATTTAGAGATTGATAAAAAAGAAGAATTGCTTGAGGAGGAGATTATTAGTCTTCTTCGCAAAATAAAAGTTGAGTTAACTGATGCTTTATCGTTCTCTCAAATATCAAAAAGAAGCGATTTGTCTGATCAAACTAAATTCCAACTTGAATCTTTAACTAAATACTTACCGGCTGACCTATCGGAGGAGGAGTTAAAAAAAGAAATTGAAAAAATTATTGAGAAAAACAAAAGTCTTTTTGAAAAAAATAAAATGGCCTTGATGGGACTAACCATTAAAACCTTAAAATCAAAAGCCGATCCAAAAAAAATAAACGAGGTGTTTAGGAAATATTTTGGATAAATTTAAGATCAGTCTTGTAAATGAAAGAATACCCTTCCTACCAACGTCATCTTAAAGAACCGGAAGGAGATAAATATTTTTTTCCTGAAGGAGTAGTAATTTGGCCGCAAAATACCGGAAGAGGAGTTTTGCAAAATGGTGTTTATGCTTTAAGAATTGAGGAAAAATCAAAGGATTAACGGGATTCCAACTTCTTACTCCGGCAACTCTATATTTTAATGGAAAATATTGGACCGTCCGTGAAGGTACATTTTTTGGCGCCTATCCAAAAAATGGGAAAAAAATTAAGATTTAATCTTTTATTTTTGTAGATTGTTGTTAAAAATCTTTGATTGTTTTTTAATTATTTGTTGCGATCGCTTAATTTTGTTAAATAATAAAAAAGCCGGTAAATATTAGCCAGATTAATAATATTTAAGAAAATAAAATTATTTTTTTTATCATTTAGACGGCTCTAAAA
>CAZWBE010000012.1:1811-11940 GCA_964632205.1 uncultured Gammaproteobacteria bacterium
TAATAATATTTAAGAAAATAAAATTATTTTTTTTATCATTTAGACGGCTCTAAAAACTTTAATGGTAACAACTTGAGGCACAATAAATTCCATAGACCAAAAAGGTCATTTCCAACAGGAAGAAATCACAGCGGAAAGCGCCGAGTTTGATAATTTTAAAAAAAATAAATTAAAATAAAAAAATGGCCGACCCCTTAAATGAACAAAATTATTATCTCCCTGTTAAAGAATTAGACCCAGAACTGTGGCAAAACATACGAACATTAGCAAAAAACTTTCCGCCAAAGCCTTCTACTTTAGCTGGAGATAATGTATTTAACTCAATAATTTTAAACGAAGAGACTTTGCTTTTATTTGAAAATTATCCTCAATTATCCGATTTACTTTCTGTTTTAATTTATCTTTATGAGGTTGAGGCAGGAGCGACAATTTCCCAAAGCGATTTTTTCCAAAAGCCAGAAAATCAATTATTACTTGTAAAAGCCTTTGGATATTTTGCTGAAGGAGAATTAAAGCAAGAAAATTATCACCGATATCAAAATTTCTTTAATAAACTTACGGAGCAATTAAAAAAATTAGAAAACCTAATTAAAAACAATTCCACTGCTTTGCCAAATATCTTAGGTTCGTTAATTCTGGCTTTAAATGCAGCCATTCATACTCTCCCTGGCGCCTCAACAATAAATTTAAAACCTCAAGCAATAAAAAGTTTCTTATTAAGTAATATGGAATTCGCTCAACAATATCAAGCTATTTTTGAAAATTTTCAATTGATATTATCTCGAAATCCTTCCAGTCAAAAACCAACTCTTTAATCCCTTACTCACTTAATTTCTTAATCTCGGAAAGAAATTTTTTACAAAATTGTATTAATTAATAGAAGTTAAAAATTTTCTGAAGGGGGGTGAAAAAAATGAAAAAAATAATTCTAACTGCTATTCTTTTAACTTTGGCTTTTGTTTTTTTAACAAATAATAAAGCTTTAGCTTATCGAGGAAATCCTGCGGTCCAAGGTCCAAACTGCTCCAATGAAAAATATCAGGCTGTTCAAAAAGCAATCGCTAACAAAGACTTTAACAGCTGGAAAAAACTGATGGCCGATCGGGGAGCGGCCAAAGTGATTGACAATCAAAAAGAGTTTGAAAAATTTTTACAGATGAGGAAACTAATGCTTGAAAAAAAATATGATGAAGCAGCCAAAATCAGAGCTGAATTAGGATTGGGTATGGGCGGTGGTTTTGGTAGAGGTTATAATAGAAAATAAATTTTGATAAATGCCGGCCGGCATAAAAATATAAAAAATAAAAAATGAAAAAAGATATTAAAAAATTAACTGATGAGCAACTGGTAGAAAAGATTACTAATAACAACAAAGAACTTTTTGGAGAAATTATTGAAAGATATGAGAAAAAGATTTTGCGATATATTTATTATCTAACTGGCGAAGACCAAGAAAATCAAGACATCGCTCAAAATATTTTTATCAAAGCTTTTATTAATTTAAAAAGTTTTAATAAAAATTTAAAATTTTCCAGTTGGATTTTTCGCATCGCTCATAATGAAGCGGTTAATTTTTTAAAAAAGAAAAAATTCAACCTGTCATTAGATGAAAAAATTATAAAGATTGAAGACGAGAAAAAAATTGATGATGAAATTATCAAAAGATATTTACAAAAAGAGGTTAAAAATTGTTTGAAAAAATTACCGGTTTTATATAAAGAAGTAGTTGAACTTTTTTATTTTGAAAATTTATCGTATGAGGAAATCTCTGATGTATTAAAAATTCCCCCCGGTACAGTGGCAATCCGTTTATTCCGGGCAAAAAATTTTTTAAAAAAAATATGCCAGGAGGAAAAAATCTAAAAAAGACCCTGATGGAAAAAATTGAAAAGGAGGAGATAAAAATGAAACCGCGCTGGCATTTTATTGTCGGATCAATTCTTCTTTTTCTAGGATTTTTATCGGCAACGATTTTTTCAATTTTATCGATTAATCTTATCTTTTTTTTAATGCGAAAACATTATGGTGTGATGTATCAATACCGACTTAACTACATTTTAACCAGTTTTCCTTGGTGGCTTATTATTCCCTCAGTTTTGGGGATTTTTTTTGGCTTACGATTTTTAAAAGAGTATCGTTTTTCTTATAAAAATAATTTTTTAGTAATTGTTTTTGGTTATATTCTAGTAATATTTTTATCAGCGTTTTTAATTGATTTTTTTAATCTAAACAATTTTTTTAATCGCTCTGGCTGGCGAAAATTTTATCATTATCAAAAATATAATATTGAAAAAAATCAAAAATTTTGGCAAAAGCAATTTTTTAGAAGATTAAATAGATAAGATAATTATTTTTTTTCCACTTCTTAAATATCCCGCCTCCCATCCGACCTGACAGGTCGGATACGAAGCTTGGCAACAAGATGAAACCCTTTAAAAAAACGGGATATCTGTTATTTAAATAATTCTTTTGCAATCTTCTTATAAAAATGTATATAATTAGGTCAGTTAATAATTTTCAATATTTTATGAAAAAATTTTTACCTCTTGTTTTCTTGGTTTTATTCGTAACCGCTTTGGGTTATTTTGTTTTAACTAATAAAAATAAAAAAAGCCAGCTGCCGATGGAAAAAAAGAACCAAACCACACAAGAAGAACTGCCAGCGGCAACAGAGAAAATTAAAGACCTAATTGGCCAAAATATCGCTCTTAAATGCCTTCATCAAGGACCTGAGGGAGTCACCATCACGACTTATCTCAAAGGCAAAGACAAGATTAGAACCACTGTGGTGAGAAAAGATGGAACCAGCGAAAGCATTGTTGTTAACGGCAAGTTATACACTTGGGACAACAACACAAAACAAGGCATTGTTATGACCATTGACAAAATAAAAAGACAACCAAATGAAAAAACCACCGCCAAAGACCCCCAACAATATATTGAGGAGTTGGAACAATTAAAAGCCCAGTGTCGAAGAGAAAATTTTTCCGACAGTATTTTTAAACCGCCGGCCGAGATAAAATTTCAAGATTTTGACCAATTCCAAAATATGACGCCGCCGGACAACCCTCAAATCCCAACCGAACCAGAGGAAACAGAGGGTGAATAAAAATCGGTGGCTGGGTTACAAATTTAAAACTAAAAAAGCTTCTTTATCCAATCGCCAATTAAATGACTGATGATAATAACAAAAGTCGCCACCACTAAATGCTCAATAATGATTGGTAGCGCTTTCTCTTTTTGTCTTTTTGCTAGGTAGTAACTAAAAATCATCAGGTAAGAAAAACCTAAAATAATACTAACTATCACCGCCTGATTTAAAGGGAAAAAAACTACCGGAAAAATAAACGATAAACCAAAAATAAACTTGGCAAAAAAAGTGGCCAAAGTCGCTAACCAAATTTCTTTGACGCTGTGTGTCCCTTTTGATTCTTCACTGATATGAATTCCTAAAGCGTCAGAGAAGGCATCGGCGACAGCAATGGTTAATATCCCCCCAATCACTGCTGTTTTTAACTGGGTGCTGGCATTAAGACCAATCATCAATCCTAAAGTGGTAATCACCCCTGAGGTAATCCCAAACCCAAAACCGGTGCGGATGGATTTTTTGATGGCGGGATTAAGCATAAAAAAAATTATATCATCATTATAAGTTAATACTGGAGGGTAAAAGACTAAAATTTGACTTGATATTTTCCCTCCTGATTTTTCTCAATCATTCCTTTGATTTCCAAAAGAGAAATAGTTGGCAAAACCTGGGTGATTGGCTGGTTTAACCTGATAGCCAATTCATCAATCATCAGTGGCTCTTGCGATAAAACATTAAAAATAATTTTTTCAGCCGATGAAAGCTTTTCATCAATCTCTTGTTTATTTTTAGGTAAAATTTTTACTCCCAACTCTTCGTAAATATCATCAACTGAGGTGACTAGTTTTGCTCCTTGTTTTAAAAGCATATTTGGCGCTTGAGACATCTGGGAAGTTAAAGGCACTGGTGGGGCAAAAACTTCTTTTCCTTGCTCAGCGGCATAACGGGCGGTGATTAAAGCACCTGAATCTTTTAAACCTTCAACTACCAATACTCCCTCTGATAATCCGGAAATAATTCGGTTTCGGGCAATAAACAAACCCTTAGCGACTTGATGGCCGGGAGGAAACTCGGAAATTACTATTCCACTACCTTTAACAATTCTTTCGTAAAGAGACTGATTAACTGATGGATAAATTATATCAACACCACAACCTAAAACCGCTACTGTTTTTCCTCCAGCAGAAAGAGCTCCCCAGTGAGCCGCCGCATCAATCCCCATCGCCATACCGGAAACAATGATAAAACCGGCCCCGGCCAACTCGCTGGCAAATTTTCTCGCCACTTGCTCGCCATAAGAGGTGGGTCGGCGGGTGCCAATAATAGCAAAAAAACGGGATGCTTCCTCTATTAAACTTTTTTGGCTGTCGTCTGCCGGTGAAGATGAGATTTTTTCTGGTGAAAAAACCGTCAAATTTCCCTTAGCATACAAACAGATAGGTGGATCAGGGATATTTTTTAATACCGAAGGATAAAATGAGGAAGAACGGGGAATTATTTTTATTCCCTTTTTTTCCAACTCGTCTCTTTTCTTTACCGGATCAAACTGGGCCCGAAAACGGACAAATTTTTGGGCTAAATTTTGACCAATAACCCTTGCCAGCTCTTTCTCTTTAGCCTGATAGGCTTTTTTCAGATCGCCAAATTCTCTGACTAAAGCATCAAAGCGCACCGGCCCGATTCCTAAACAATGAGAAAAACCAAGAGAGAAGAGAATCTCCTCGTCCATAAGGTTGATGTTAACAAAAGAAGAAGATTTTATCTACGGACTATATGCGACAAAATACAGCAGTGTTAATTTTCTTTCTCAAAATATAAGGTAACCGTGGCATAAATTGTCTCCGTGCCCGGCTCAACTATAGGAGAGGATGGGCCACCAGCGCCAACTGTTCTTTGATATTCGATCGACTCTTTTGGGCTTGACTCAACAATATTGGTAATCCTTCCCAGTTTAATTCCCAAGCTCTTTGCCAGTTTACTCGCCTGTTTTCTGGCATTTTCAATCGCCTTCTCCCGGACTTTTTCTCGATAAACTTCCGGTTGGTCAACGGTAAAATTGACGCCGCCAATCTGATTAAACCCCACTTTCTCAGCCCTTTCCAAAACATTGGGGATCAAGGAAAAATTTTTTATCTTCACTTGCAGGCTAACTGTGCCGGTATAATCAACAATTTTTTGACCGCTAGTGTAGTCATAGTTGGGATAAACAGAATAGTTAGTTGTTTTAATCTCTTCTTTTTTTATTCCCAATTGTTTTAATTCTTTAATTAAGGCGTCATTGACTTTATCAATTTTTTCCCGCACTTGAGAAACTTGGCTACCTTGGGTAGTGATGCTTAAATTAACATAAGCCGTATCTGGCACTACCTCCATTTTAGCCTCTCCTACCACGGCCAGTTCATTGGTTTTACTGGTGGAAACAATCGTTAAGGGATAGGAAATATCCAGAATTTTAATCAAATAAAGGGCAGAAATTATTAATACTAAAGCCAGGAAAAGAGATTTTAGATTATTCATTATTTTAATTATATATCAGCTAAATTTAAATTGGCAAGAGCATTTATTACTCACATCGATTTGTAAAGAACATTAATTGACTTATTGATAGTTGTTTGGTCAGGTTATTTATCCCTACGATTACAATTGGTAAGAAGAGCTTAGCAATAAGTTGAAATTGATTATGAAAAAATTTTTGGTGAAAAAAATTATGGCATTTTTGTCACGATCGGAACAAGATATACATACTGCGATATTGCCGATCTTCCAACGCATACCTCCGCATAAGAGCAAGTGTTAATGTTAACTGCTTTATATAAACACTCCCTTTTTTTTGTTCAATAAAGCGCGCCCAGCACAAAATTGATTATATTGTTTAGTGATATTATGCTTTGTAATTTACTCACTCATCACTGGTCATTTTTAAGCACGAAGCGATTACCAAAATTGTCATTATTAAAATCTTTTTATTCAAAAAAATACAAAAAAATTTAACAAAAAAAATTACTTACTACAGGATAAATAATTAAGGTAAAAATAGGTGTAAAAATTGAGGGTTTTTGGCTAAAGTGAGTAAATCAACTAAAGAAAACTGGCCATCATTATTAAAATCAAAAGGCAAAAGCGGTGGAAAACGGACTATATTTTCACCCTTTTTAAAAATAATAAAATTTTGTCGCGGTAAATATTGGGGCTTTAAAATAACTAAACGATATTTTTTTCCTGGGATAATATTGTGAATTTCCTCAAGACTGCTCCTTCCGCTTGTCACGGTTAATTGACTCTTTTTAAAAACCAGGTTTTCTTTCTCATCAAAAATCTGAATCTCAAAATCATCGCTGTTTTCAATCAGTTTTGGAAAAAGATTCACTTTAAATTTGAGGCTTGGCAGGGGAATAATCTTAAAACGCCACGGTTGACTCTCTAAAATTTTCTTGTCGCCTTTTCTTAAAATCAATCTTACCTGACCATCTTGAAAACTTTGAGGACAAGATGATGACTGACAAAAAGATAAGGGATTCGTTTTTAAATGAAGAGCGACTGAAGTCTCGGTCAATGGTTTTATCTCGGAGAAATCGGAGAAAAAATAGTCAAAAGGCTTATTGTCTTCTCCCAAACCAGTGATTGACAACGAATAACCCTCATTTTTTTCCCAGATCGCCTGACCAAGGTTTTTCAGCTGAACAGACAATTGATAGGTGGACTGCTCTACCAACTCTTTTGGGAGATCAAAACTTATCTCTCCCTTCTCCACTCTTTCTGGCTCACCTTTTGGTTTAGCTAAACTTTGGACAAGATAATATTGTCGATAAAATTCATCTGATTGATATTTTCGCCAAGAAAAACCTAAAAATGGTTCGCTTTGATAATTCAAAATAAAAGGAGTAACCGCCCTTACCCTTTCATCCGGCAACCAAACTTGCTCAAAGGCAATCTTAAAATAATTAGCTATTATCTCCTCATTTAGATTGGCCATTTGAGTTTTGACATTTGAGATTCTATGCTTCCATCCCGTCTCAGTAATAAATACCGGTAAATTTTTATTGACTCCCAGATTTTTTAAAAGTTCCAGCTCCCATTGATAAGTTCTGACTGTCCCCCGACCCCAATCCAAGGGGGAGCCAGAAAAGGCAGGATTAGGATAAGAGTGAGACGCCCAACCATCAAGATAATCTAAAATTTCAAATTTAAAATTTAAAATTGATTTTATAAATAACTCCTCATCCCAAAATTTTGGCGGTTGATGGGGAGCTGAGGCATCAAATCCTGCCAGCATGACAAAAAAGTCTGGATTTTTATCCTTTAAGGCTTTAGCAAAAGCAAAAGCCACCTCGGCATAATCTTGCGGATTCGCCTCTCCTCCCCATTCGTTAGCGTAATTTGGCTCATTAAATAAAACGATATAGCGCTTTTTCACCACCCAGTTTAATGAGTCAAGAAAGTTTGCCCACTCAGCCGCCTCCGCTTTGCTTGGCCGACGCCAAGATGATCCTACCGGCTGGGTTGCCAAACGAATGATGGGAATAAGGTGTTTTTGACGCAAATAGTCAAAAATCCCCTGCCATTTTTGCTGATGACGGTCATTCTCTTGCATCACTAAAGTCACATATCCCCAGTCACCACCGCCTGTATTAACTAATTGAGCGGCTTTGTTTAAATCCTCCTCATGGGGTTGAGCTAAATGAATGCCAAATTTGTTATTTGGCTCTGAAGAGTAAACTAGCTTAGGAAAAGATAATAAAATCGAAAAAACCAAACATATTTTGATAAATTCAAAAAACAAAAAGCAAAAAGCAAAATTTTCATTAAAAATTAAAAATTTTCTTTTTAAATTTTTATTTGTCATTTTGAAATTTGATTTCGGATATTTGAGATAAAAAGGAGAAAATTATCTAATTTCCACTTCGACATTGGCTTGCCTTAGTAATTTCATTCCCTCCTCATCATGATGATTTTTTTGGCAGACTACTCGGATAATACCAGCGTTAATCATCATCTTAGCACAGGTTGAGCAAGGATTGGTGGTGGAATATAAGGTGGCTCCTTTGGTAGAAACACCTAAATAAGCGGCTTGAATAATGGCGTTTTGTTCAGCATGAAGACAAATACAGCTTTCTTCATACTCATACCAATCAATCTCGCCTTTTTCTCTTTTTTGACAACGAAGACAACCACCCTGGGTACAGTTTTTTATCCCATGAGGGGTGCCGTTATAACCAGTGGCTAAAATCCGGTAATCTTTAACGATAACGGCTCCCACTTGTCTTCGCCGGCAATCGGCCCGGCTTTTAACCACAGTGGCTATTTGCATAAAATATTCATCCCAAGAGGGTTTTGATGTTTTTCTCATGTCGGGGCGGGCGGACTTGAACCGCCGACCTTTGGACCCCCAGCCCAACGTTCTGGCCATCTGAACTACGCCCCGAACACAAGATATTTTACCAGAAAAAAAGTTTATTTTAGCCACTAAAACTAAAGACTATTAAAAAAAATTAACATTTCTCTTTTTTTTAAAAGAGTTATAATATTAATATTGAAAAAATTTAAAAATTAAATATTTTAAAAATATGAAAAAACAAAAAGTACTTATCCTTGGTGCCGCCGGCCGAGATTTTCATAACTTTAATGTTTTTTTTCGCGATAATCCTCAATATCAAGTGGTTGCCTTTACTGCCACCCAAATTCCGGGAATTGAAGATAAAGTCTATCCTAAAGAACTTTCAGGAAAGTTATATCCCCAGGGTATTAAAATCTACCCTGAAGAGAAATTAGAAGAACTAATAAAAAAATACGATGTTGATGTCTGTGTCCTCTCTTATAGCGACCTTCATCACCAGACAGTGATGCACCTTGCCTCAAGAGTTTTGGCAGCGGGCGCTGATTATTGGCTTTTAGGACCAAAAAGTACCATGCTGAAAGCGAAAGTGCCAGTTGTTTCTGTTTGCGCCACCCGCACTGGTTGTGGAAAAAGTCAAACAACAAGAAGAGTGGTAAAAATTTTGAGAGAAATGGGTAAAAAAGTAGTCTCCATCCGTCACCCGATGCCTTATGGTGATCTTAAAAAAATGACTGTCCAAAGATTTGCTGACTATAAAGACATGGATAAAGAAAACTGCACGATTGAAGAACGAGAAGAATACGAACCTCACATTGATTTGGGAGCCATCATTTATGCCGGTGTTGATTATGAAAAAATTCTTCACCAGGCGGAAAAAGAGGCGGAAATTATTGTCTGGGATGGAGGAAATAATGATTTTCCTTTTTATCATTCTGATTTAGAAATTGTCGTAACTGACCCTCTTCGCGCCGGTCATGAACTTTTGTATCATCCCGGAGAAACCAATCTTCGCCGAGCCGATGTTATTGTTATCAACAAAGAGGACACCGCCTCTTTTGAACAGATAAAAGTTGTCAGAGACAATATTGGCAAAGTTAATCCCAAGGCTATAACTATTGACGCCGCCTCAGTTGTCATTGTTGATAAGGGAGAGAAGATTAAAGGAAAAAGGGTTTTAGCGATTGAAGACGGCCCAACTTTAACCCATGGCGAGATGAATATCGGCGCCGCCTACATTGCCGCCAAAAAATTTGGCGCCAAAGAAATTGTTTCTCCTTATCCCTATGCGGTAAGATCAATTAAGGAAACTTATGAAAAATATTCTCATGTCAGAGAGGTGCTGCCGGCAATGGGTTATGGAGAAGAACAAATAAAAGATCTGGAAAAAACAATTAATAAAATGCCTGTTGACCTGGTTCTTTCAGGAACACCAATTGATCTCACCCGGATTCTTAAGGTTAACAAGCCAATATTAAGGGTAAGATACGAACTGCAAGAAATCGGCCGACCGAATTTGACCGATGTCTTAAAAGAAAGATTTAAGTGATTAAAAAATTGATCAATTTCTTTTCCAGCATTAAATAAAAAACATCATTACTTTCTTAGTTTTACCCATTTCATCAAGTTTTAATTTTATATAATTTCCTTATGGGTTTTGCCAAAATCTTTGTTTTATTTCTTCTTTGGCGATTGCTTGATTTCCTGAT
>CAZWBE010000013.1:0-11301 GCA_964632205.1 uncultured Gammaproteobacteria bacterium
GCAATCTATTGACAAGTTTGCTAAATTGTTTTACAATAAATTCATGGATATTAACTACTACCCACCAGAAAACGAGGAAAATGTCTTGGAAAAATATACCATCAATCTTACTAAAAAAGCCAAACAAGGAAAAATTGATCCGGTTATTGGTCGAGATGAGGAGATAAGAAGAGTTATTCAAATTTTATCACGGCGAACAAAAAACAATCCAGTTTTGCTGGGCGATCCAGGCGTAGGTAAAACCGCTATTGTTGAAGGTTTGGCTCAAAGAATTGCTTCAGGCGATATTCCCCAAACTTTAAGATATAAAGAAATTTTAATTTTAGATTTAGCTGCTATTTTGGCCGGTGCTTCTTTCCGTGGTCAATTTGAACAACGACTAAAAAAAATCTTAGAAGAGATAAAAAAAGCTGACAATAAATACATTCTTTTTATTGATGAACTTCACACTTTAGTAGGGGCTGGCGCGGCCGAGGGAGCCGTTGATGCTTCAAATATGCTAAAACCCGCCCTGGCGCGAGGAGAACTGCGCACCATTGGCGCCACTACTGTTAAAGAATATCGTCAGTATATTGAAAAAGATGCCGCTTTTGAACGTCGCTTTCAACCAGTTTATATCGATGAACCAAGTCCTGAAACAACCTTAACAATTCTGAGAGGAATTAAAGAAAAGTATGAAATTCACCATGGTATCAAAATCTCTGATGATGCTTTGATTGCCGCTGTTGACTTATCTGTCCGCTATATCTCAGATAGATTCCTCCCTGATAAGGCGATTGATTTAACTGATGAGGCAGCGGCCGCCGTTAAAATTGAAATTGAATCTATGCCTGTTGAACTTGACCAAATAAAAAGAAAAATTCTTCAGCTTGAGATTGAACTGCAAGCCTTAAAAAAAGAAAAAGGCTTAGAAATAAGAAAAAAAAATCTTGAGGAAGAAAAAAATAAACTCCAAAAAAAATTTGACCAATTAAAGATGAGGTGGGAAGAACAAAAAAAGATTGTTGAAAATTTACAACAGTTAAGATTAAAACTGGATAGTCTTAAAGGAGAATTAGAAAAAGCGGAAAGAGAAGTTCTTCTCGATAAAGCCGCCCAGCTTAAATATGGAGAAATCCCTAGTGTTGAAAAAAAATTAAAGGAAGAGGAGAAAAAATGGCAAACAATTAATCCTGAAGAAAAACTTCTTAAAGAAGAGGTGACCGATGAGGATATTGCTAAAATTGTCTCCCGCTGGACTGGAATTCCGGTAACTAAACTGTTAACCAGTGAGTCTGAGAAATTAATTAACTTAGAAAAGGAACTGCAAAAACGAGTTGTTGGCCAAGAAGTGGCTCTTGAAAAAATCGCCAAAGCCATAAGAAGGGCCCGTTCCGGTCTTTCTGATGAGGCAAGACCAATCGGTTGTTTTCTTTTTTTAGGACCCACCGGTGTCGGAAAAACAGAGACGGCCAAAGCTTTAGCTGATTTTCTTTTTAATGATGAAAAAGCCATGGTAAGAATTGATATGAGTGAATACCAAGAAGCTCACACCATCGCTAGATTAATTGGTTCACCTCCTGGCTATGTTGGCTATGAAGAAGGCGGACAATTAACAGAGGCAGTCAGAAGAAGACCTTACAGCGTAATCCTTTTTGATGAGGTGGAAAAAGCTCATCGGCAAATTTTCAATATCTTTTTACAAATATTTGATGAGGGAAGATTAACTGATGGGAGGGGCCGAACGGTTAATTTTAAAAATACCATCATCATTCTTACCTCAAATTTAGGTAGCGAAATTTTTCAAGAGAAAATCTCCCAGAAAGACAGAGAGGATAAAATTTATGAGGCGGTGAGAAAATTCTTCAAGCCTGAACTTATTAATCGGCTGGATGGTATTATTATCTATCATTCTCTCAGTCAAGAGATGATGAAAAAAATTATTGCCATTCAGCTCAAAAAAGTTGCCGAAAGACTAAAAAAACAAGGTTTAACCGTTACATTTTCGCAAAAATTAGAAGATCATTTATTAAAAGTTGGTTTTGACAAAACCTATGGCGCTCGGCCTTTAAAAAGATTAATTAATGACCTTATTATTGATGAAATTGCTCTTCAAATAATTGAGGGAAAGATTAAGCCGAATGATAAAATTTTTATTGATATGAAAGAGGAAAAAATCAAAATAACATTAAACTAACCATTTTCTCTTTCGGTTATTTTTTTAAAAATAATATAGTGATGAAAATTTAAAAAAATACCCTCCAATAAATTACTACCTTTATTTATAAATACAAAAAAATACTTTTAACAATTCATTTTAATAAACAATTTTTCATCAATTAACTTCGGTTGAAAAAAACAAATGAAAAAATAAATAGCAATCCAATAAAAAATTTGAGCGGATATGACTAAAATCAATTAATTATTTAAATATTGTTGACATATGTTTAAGTAATGATTAAGCTTTTCTTCATTATCCTCCTCTTGATAAATTTTTATTAATAATTGACAGGCATCATAATAACGTGGGTTAATTTTTAGGCTCTGTTTCAAATACTTTTTAGCTTGATCCCTCTTGTCTAATTGATAATAAAGGCGGCCTAAATTAAATAATGCTTTGTCATAACTGGGATTAATCTTAAGTTCTTTTTCAAATTCCTCTTTAGCTTTTTGCCAGTTTTTTTGATCAAAATAAATCACCCCTAAATTATTATGAACCATTGGCTCATTGGGATTGATTTCAAGAGATTTTTTATATTCCTTTTCCGCCGCCGTTAGTTTTCCCTCAAAATAAAGCATAACGCCATAATTTTTGTGGGCAAGAGGAGAATGGGGTGAAGAGTCAACAGCGTTTTTCCAAAAAACTAGCCTGTTTTTAAATTTAAATTGGTGGAAAAAAGTCATCATGCTAAAAAATAAAATTAAAAAATAAACAAAAAATTTATTTTTATCAGAATAAAAAAAATCACTCACCTTCTGAATAGAGGCAAAAGAAACCAAGAATCCTACCAAAGGCAAATATACTCTATGCTCTAAAAAATCAGCGGTTATCAAGGGATTGGGCCTTATAAAATTCGGCAAAAGAAATAAAACAAACCAAAAAACTCCAAAAAAAAACGGTTTAAAAATAATCTTTTTCCCAATAAAGACTAAAAATAAAAAAGTAATTATCGCTAATATTCCCCAAAAAAAAGTCGTATCTTTTATGGTCGGCAAAACAGAAAGATTAAAGGGGTAAAAAATTTTACCGAAATATTGAATTAAAGCTGGAGAATTAAAAATTAACGCTTGCATTATTTCTTTTGCGGAAAGATATAAAACATTATTTAAAGCCTTTTGTCTCAAAATAATCCAAAAAAAAATAATAAACCACCAACCAAAAAATAGTTCCAATAAATAAAATTTTTTCTTTCGGTAAAAAAAAATTAAAAACAAGAGAGTAAAAAAAGGAATTAAGATGGCGGTTTCTTTCGTTAATAATGCGAGAGTAAAAAACAAAAAATAACCGATCAGAAAAATAATTTTTCTTGTTTCTAAATAATCAATTAAAAAAATGAAACAAGAGAGAGTAAAAATGGTTAAAAGACTGTCATTCCTACCGGGAATCCACGAAACCGCCTGAGTTAAGACGGGATGGACTAAAAAAATTAAGGCAAAATAAAAGGAAATTTTTTCCTCCATTTTTATTTTTTTAAAAAAGAGAAAAAGCAATGCGGTAGAAATTAGATGGTAAACGATATTGGAAAAGTGATAAAAAAATGGGGAAGCTTGGGAAAATTGGGCGTCAAACATAAAAGACAAAGTAAGGATTGGGCGATAATATGAGGCAGAAAAACCCGGGGTATGAAAAACTTCTGTTTCAAATGTTTTTAAAAAATTTTTTAAGTTTTTTAAAAAATTCAAATTTTCCAAAATCAAAACCTGGTCATCAAAATAAGTAAAATCAAAAAAAAGAGAAGGTAAATACAAAAAAAAACCAACGAAGAAAATTATTCCTATTTTGATAAATTTATTTCTCATTCTTTTGTTAATTTTTTAAGCAATCTAAAGGTTTTTTTTAAAAAGAAACAAAAAGCAACGCCAAGCGTTTCCACGCCATATTTTATTGCTCTTAAAAAACTTATACTCGATGATTCTTTAAGATAACGAACCGGAACCGAGATTTCTCCGATTCTAAATCCTCTCTCAACCGCTTGAAAAAGAATTTGTGTATCAAAAACAAAATCGTTTGAATTATTTTTAAAGGGAATTAATTCTAAAACTTTTCTTTTAAAAGCCCGCATTCCTGTGTGCCATTCAGAAAGATTTTGACCACTTAGGAGATTTTCAATAAAGGTTAAAAAACGGTTAGACAAATATTTATATAATGGCATACCTGAATTAAGCGCCTCTTCCCTTGACCTAATTCTTGATCCAAGAACAATATCAAAGTAGCCGTCTTTAATTAAGTTTACAAAGTATTTAATTAACTTTGGATCGTACTGATAATCTGGGTGAAGCATAATGATGATATCGGCATTCTGTTTTAAAGCCAACCGATAACAGGTCTTTTGATTGGCACCGTAGCCTAAATTTTTTTTATGACGATAAGCTTGAATCTTTAGTTTTTTCGCAAGGGAAAAAGTTTTATCGCTGCTTCCATCGTCAACTAAAATGATTTCGTCAACATACTCTTTTGGAATTTCTTTAACGGTTTTAATAAGAGTATTTTGAGCATTATAGGCTGGTAAAACAACGATTGTTTTTAATTTTTTCATAAAAATATTTTATAATATTTAATATGAAGCTAAAGGCAATTAAGATAAAAAAGCCGCCAGAAATTAATTTTATCCTCGCCCAATCTCACTTTATCAAAACGGTTGAGGATGTTTATGAGGTTTTGGTTGAGGCGGTGCCGGGAATTAAGTTTGGATTGGCATTTTGCGAATCATCTGGACCAAGAAAAATCAGAACGGAAGGAACGGATGCGGAGATGATAAAGTTAGCCGTTGACAATGCTAAAAATGTCGGCGGCGGCCACTCCCTTTTTATCTTTCTTAAAAATGCCTACCCAATTAATGTCTTAAATAGGATTAAAAATATTTCCGAGATTGTCAATATTTACTGTGCCACGGCTAATTCTGTGGAAGTGATTGTCGCCCAAACTAAACAAGGTCAAGCGATTTTAGGCGTAGTTGACGGCGGCTCACCAGCGGGAGTGGAAACAGAACAAGAAAAATTAGAGAGAAAAAAACTTTTAAGGAAAATCGGTTATAAATTATAACTTCTTCTGCAAATTAAAATCGATAAAAATAAATGTATTGGTTGTGGACTGTGTCTTTCAACCGCCTATGAAGTTTTTGAATTAGGTGAAGACGGAAAATCAAAAATCAAAGAAGGCGCTGATTTAAAAAAAATAAAGAGTTAATTAAACAAGCTAAAGAAAGCTGTCCTACCCAAACAATTGAAATTAAAGATTAAATTCAGTTTTCTTTCCCCCATCGGACAATCAAGGCGTGGTAATCCTGAAATAATTGAAGATTGGTTGGTAAATTATCCATAAAAAATTTTTGATAGGGCTGATACGATATTTTTTTTATTTGATTATTGTTTAAAGATATTTCTTTTTTAAAATACTCATCAACAAATCTTCTCGTATAAGCATCAATGACAAAAATTGGTTTTTCAAGAGCATAAAGTAAGATGGTGTCAGCGGTTTCCTCACCGATTCCTTTGACAGACAATAAGCGCTCCCTTATCGATTTTAATGGTAATTGAGATAACTTTTTTAACCCTCGATAATCCTCAATAATAAACTTTGTTAAAGCAAAAAGCCTCTCTCCTTTTTGATGGTAAAAACCAGATGGACGAATTAGTTGCTTCAAGGAACTTAAATCTTTTTTCCCCAGTTGATAAATAGCCGATAGGGAATTAATTTTTCTCTTTCTTAAATTTTTAAGGGCTTTTTCCACATTAACCCATTGAGTATTTTGGGTTAAGATTGATCCGATAACAATTTCCTCTTTAGTATGGGGGTTATCATTACTAAACCAAGGCCAAAGCCCGGGTGAGCCGAATTTTTTCAAAAGATAAAAATATCGTCTTAAAACCTTTGTCGGCCACCATTGAGATTTTTCTAAAACCACTTTTCTATCTAATAAGCAATCGCGTAAATGATAGAAATTAACCCCTTCTTCTTTTAATTTTTTCTCTTGCTCTTTCTTGCCTCCAAAAGCATATTTTTTACTTAAACTACCATCACTAAAAACAACACGATGACAGGGTATATTGTTTGGTTGGGGATTTTGATGAAGAATCTGACCAATAGTTCTTGCTGATTTTACGCCTAAAAATTTTGCTATTTGACCGTAAGTCAAAACCTTTCCTTGAGGAATAAAAGAAACTAATTGATAAACCAAATCTTTTTTATCCATTGTCAATCGCTTGAGAAATTCTTGTGGCAACCTCTCTCATTTCTTGCGGTGAAAAATTTTTTTGCTCGGGGATAAAACTTGTCTCCGTGGCCAAGCGTGGCATAATGTGAATATGAGCGTGAGGAACTTGCAAGCCATGGGTAGTGTAAGTAATAAAATAAGGGCTAAGGGCTTTTTTCATCGCCTTGGTAATTTTTAAAGCTGTCAACCAATATTGGTCAAAATTGGGGACATCGTAAACCCACTGATAATGTTTTTTGGGAATAACTAAAGTATGGCCCAAAACTCTGGGATAAATATCCAAAAAAGCCAAAAATTCATCGTTTTCGTAAACCTTATAACAAGATGATTTTTTGTCAACAATCTGACAAAAAATACAGTTTTCCATAAGCTATATCCTAACATAAAATTTTAAAATATTTTATTGAAAAACTGAGGAGAAAAGTTTAGAATAAAAAAATGAGACGGCTAAAAGTTGGTCTAAATGGTTTTGGTCGAATTGGTCGCTGTTTTACCCGAATTGCCTTAGCACGAGATTCTTTTGATTTAGTTGCCGTTAATACAAGAAAAACTACCAATGCACTTCTTGCCTATCTTTTACAATATGACTCCGTCTATCGTAAATTTACTATGGAAGTAAAAGAAGAAACGGATGGAATATCAGTTAACGGTAAAAAAATTTTCACCAATCAATCTCCCGAACCGGAAAATATCCCATGGGAAAAATATGATGTTAATGTGGTGGTTGACGCCACCGGTGCTTTTACGAAAAAAATTGATCTACAAAAACATCTTAAAGGAACCGTTAAAAAAGTCGTTCTTACCGCTCCCGCCAAAGATGAGGAAACTCCTCATTTAGTTTTAGGAGTCAATGATCAGGAATTTAATTTTGCCACAGAAAACATTATTTCTATGGCATCTTGCACTACCAATTGTGCCGCACCAATGTTTAAAATCCTTGATGATAATTTTAAAATTATCAGCGGTTTTTTAACCACCGTGCACGCCGTCACTATGACGCAAAGCATGCTTGATGATGGCCAAAAAACTCCCGATCGCTCCCGGGCGGCTTTTTTAAATATCGTTCCCTCAACAACAGGCGCAGCCAAGGCGGTTGTCAAAGTCCTTCCTCTATTAAAAGGCAAGATTGATGGGATGGCCATCAGAGTTCCGGTTGCCACTGGTTCTTTTTCTGATATCAGCGCAATCGTTGAAAAACAAACAACGATTGAGGAAGTAAATAAAAAATTCCAAGAGGCAGCCCAAACTTCGATGAAGCAAATTTTAGCCTATGAGGAAAATCTCATTGTTTCCTCTGATATAATCGGCTCTTCCTATTCCTGCATATTTGATCCTCACTATACAAAAGTAATCAACGGCAATCTTATCAAGGTTTTTGGTTGGTATGATAACGAGTGGGGGTATGCCGCCAGACTAGTTGATTTAGTTGAAAAACTTTCTCTCTATGTCTAAAATCACCTATATTGATGAGGTTGAAATAAAAAATCAAACCATTCTTCTGCGAGTAGATTTTAATGTCTCTTTAAACGCTGATCATACCATTGCCAATGATGAGCGAATTAAACAATCGCTGCCAACAATCAATTATCTTTTAAAAAACAACAATCGTCTTATTATTATCTCTCATCTGGGGCGACCTAAAGGATATGATCCGGCTTTTTCCTTGCAAGTGGTGGTAGAGCAGTTAAAAAAATATCTACCCGATGCTGCTATCGGGTTAGCAAAAAGTATTGAGGAGGCAAAAGAAAAAAAAGAGACAATTGTTTTTTTAGAAAATATTCGCTTTTTTCCAGAGGAAAAAACCTACTCAGAAACATTTGCCCAAAAATTAGCCTCGCTGGGGAATATTTATGTTAACGATGCCTTTGGTGTTTGTCATCGAGCGGAAACCTCGGTAATTGGCCCGCCTAAATTTATCCCTGCTTATGGAGGATTGCTTTTGAAAAAAGAGGTTGAAACCATTACAAAAGCAATCAATAACCCAGTTAAACCAGTGGTAGCAATTATTGGTGGAGCAAAAATCTCAACAAAAATCACTTTTCTTCACAAATTAACGGAAATCGCCGACTATCTTTTAATTGGTGGCGCTTTAGCTAATACTTTTTTTTGCGCTCAAGGTTTGGAAATTGGTCAGAGTTTTTGTGAATATGAAGCCGTCGCTCTTGCCCGGAAGCTTTTATTTTATGCCGATCAAAAAAATACCACCATTATTCTTCCCTCTGATGTTGTTATCAATCAAGCAGGAGAAAACAACAATAATGGCGGGTGGGTAAAAAAAATTGATGAAATTCCCAAAGGAGCGATAATTTTAGATATTGGCCCAGAAACCCAAGCCCATTTTGGCTCAATTATTGCCCAAGCAAGAACTATCATCTGGAATGGGCCGGTTGGTTATTTTGAAAATCCCGCTTTTCGCCGCGGCACTGACTTTATTTATTACGCAATCACTCAAAATCAGAAAGCCATCTCAATCATTGGTGGTGGTGATACTCTCTCCGCCATTGCTAAAAAAGAATATTTAGATAAAATTACTCACCTCTCAACGGGAGGGGGGGCCATGCTTGAGTTTATTGAGAAAGGCACTCTGCCAGGAATTGAGGCGCTTAAAAAATAATTGTTTATTTTATCTAACGATTTCTATCACTTTATTAACTTTGGCTTTTGAATTAATTATTACTAACTGCTTGCTTTTGACAATACTTGGTAAAAAGTCTTTTCCCACAATTTTGTCATCATCTAACCAATAAACATCCAGATCTAAATAAGTATTTTTGTTCCAGAAATGGCGCAATTGTTTATCGGGAAAAATAAAAATCATCCCTTGAACACCCTCTAATTTTCTAAAGTTCATTAATCCCTTTTCCCATTTCTCCCTCGTATCAGCCACTAAAAGATGATGTTTTTTTCCTTCTAATCGATATTCAACCGTTTCATAACCTTGATATTTTCGGCTTGGCAAAATTAAATTAAGAAGCAATAAAAAAATTATTAAAATGGGAAAAACAACCAAAATAAAAAAATAAATTCTTTTCATGCCCAAAAAGCCTTTTTTTCAACAATCGCGGTTATTTCTTGAAATCGTTTTTTAACCACTGTCTCTAAAAAATTTTTTCTTTGACTTTCATTTTGGTATTGACCAATCTCCTGCCATAAAGCCCGACCGGCCAGAAAACCAGAAGCACCATTTTCAATCGCCACCTCCAATTGGTTTTTAAAAATAGCAAAATTTACTCCCCGTGTTAAAAGGATCCAAGGAGTTCTACCAAGCAATTTGCTGATAAACCGGCAAGATGTCTCATCTCCTGGATAATCTAATTTAAAAACATCTGCCCTTACCCCATAATCTAAAAATCTTTTAACTGATTCGCTAACTAAATTTAACCTACCAGTAGGTGTCTCTTCAGTATAATAAACGACAATTTCCAAAAATAAAGGAAGCTGTAACGATCGACAATCGCGCCAAACTTTACCGGCGGTTTGCAGTTGATTGGTAGCTGTTTTCACATAGGGATTAAAATAAATCAAAAGCTTTATTCCTGAGGCGCCCATTTGTTTTAATTCGTCAACCTGATATTGAAGATGAGTTATTCTCCCCTCCCTTTTTTCCTGATACCCGCTTTTTTCAATTGAAAGAAGATATGGTTTATTGACTGATGTTTTTAACGATCGATAAGCTGGCAAACCAAATTCTGGATCAATTAAAAACCCGCTAAATTGATCTTGCAAAACTTCAATAATCTCAGCTTTTATTTTTATCATCTCTTCAGGAGTGACTGCCTTTGGGTTTTGGGGATTGAGAATTTTGCGGAAGCTTTCTCGATGATCAAGGGCCAGCATTAAAAATTTGCCGTTTTTTGTTAGTGAGGAAAAATCCATATAATATCATTTTACACCACGCCGCTTTGTTGAAAATTCTTGCAGTCGGAGCGGCGAGACTTGAACTCGCGACCTCATGGTCCCAAACCATGCGCTCTTAGCCATCTGAGCTACGCTCCGTTTAATTTCTTTTTAATCTTATCAAATATATTTTAACATAACCCCTTCCCTCTCTAACGATAAAAATCAAAATTTAAATTTTGGTGTAGTGTAAAATTAAAAAAGAAACCAACTGAAAAATCGTAAAAATAATTAAATAATAATTAAATTTTTTTCTATGTGTCTATCTTGTCTTACAAAAAAAAATACCTTAATAATTTTATTAGTTTTAATCTTTTTTTCATTAATCTTTGACAAGACAAATTTAAATAACAATCAATTGAAAAAAAATAACCCCCTCTCTTTAACTCCAACCTCTTTAACTTCTCCAAATGTTGATTTAAAAAAAGCCACCGCCTCAGCTGAGGTTTTTCGCGTTAAAAAAGTAATTGATGGTGACACAATTACCTTAGAAAACGGAAGAAAAGTCAGATATATCGGCATTGATACTCCAGAACTTCATGACCCCAGAAAAAAAGTTGAGTGTTTTGCTAAAGAAGCTTATCTAGAAAACAAAAAATTAGTTGAAGGGAAAAGTGTCAGGTTGGAAAAAGATGTTTCTGAGGTTGATAGGTATAACCGATTATTAAGATATGTTTACCTTATCGACAACATGGATAACAATGCAACCGGCAGTGGCTTATTTGTTAACCAGTATTTAGTTCAGGAAGGTTTTGCTTTTGCCTCCAGCTTTCCACCAGATGTAAAATATAGCAGCCTCTTGTTGCAGTCGCAAAAAGAAGCCCAGGAGAAAAACAAAGGCTTATGGAAAAATTGTCCCCTAAGGCAATAGATTTTTTTGACTAAATTTGATATTATATAAAAACAATTTCTTTTTCCCCTGTAGCTCAATTGGTAGAGCAGGTCGCTGTTAACGACAAGGTTCCAGGTTCGAGACCTGGCGGGGGAGCCA
>CAZWBE010000014.1:0-11088 GCA_964632205.1 uncultured Gammaproteobacteria bacterium
ACCAAAACATAGAAAGTAAAACTTGGTAATTATAAAAAGAATAACAACGTTTCACGTTATACGTTATACGTTTTACGTTGTGCTTCTTTTGATGTTATAATATCTTTTATGCTCCCGTAGCTTAGCGGATAAATCAATGGTTTCCTGCCTACAGGAGATAAGCGTCCGTAGCTTAATTGGATAGAGCGTGTGGCTTCGGACCACAAGGTTGCAGGTTCAAGTCCTGCCGGACGCACTTAACTTTAGCAAACAGGTTGATAGCAGAAATGAGGGGTTAGATTCCCTCCGGAAGCACAAAAAAGTAAAACGTGGAACTTAGAACATAAAACGTATAAATAAAATGTTAGAAGTTAGATGTTAGATGTTAGATGAAACTAATCCATTTACAAATCAGAAATCCTAAAGATGATGAAACGCCGCTTGAATCAGCTAGTCAAATTTTTGCCTCTCTTGTCCCCTATCAATCTGTCTCTTTTTGGAAAAGGTTGATCTTTGGCTGGCCAGCTATCTATTCTTTTGAAATTTATTTAATCAATCAGACAATTTATTTTTATATCACCACTCCCGAATCAAAAAAAACTTTAATCACTAGCCTTCTCTCCTCCGCTTACCCTCAAATCAAAATCACCCAAACAACTGATCCTCTTCAATCCCTTCTTAAGCAACCAAAAAAAGCCGTTGGTGAAATGGTTTTGTCGGCTGGTTTTTATTACCCTATTAAAACTTATCAAGATTTTCGCGATGTTGATCCTTTATCTTCACTGCTTGGCTTCCTATCAAAACAACCCAATAACCTTCAATTTTTAGTCCAAATAGTTTTAACTCAAGCATCAACTAACTGGCAAGACCAAACTACGGCCGCTGCCTCCAAAATGCACTATGATGCCTCGGCTAACCGCTATACTCGTAATCCGCTGGAAAAAATCATGCTGAAAAAAGCCTCTTTCCAAGGGGGAAAAACAGCCATTCGTCTTTTGGTTGCCTCCTCAAATGTTGAAATTGACCCTCAACCGTTTCTTTTAAATTTAGCCGGCACTTTTGGCTCATTTTCCCTCGGTGAAGGCAATCAACTCTCTTTTAAAAAACCTTTAATTTTTAAAAATTGGCTTTTGGAAAAAATCAAAAATCGCTCTTTTCCTTATCTTGAAAAACAATCACAAATTTTAAATGCTCAAGAACTGGCTACTTTATGGCATCCTCCCGGCTACCTCTTGGCAGGGATTAAAAATATCTCCTGGGGGAAAACTTTAAAAGGCGAACCACCGGAAAACCTTCCAACCGCCGCGGTTGGACAGGCTATGGGATATAAAACAATTGTTAACTTTTTTGCCAAAACGGAGTTTAAGAACAGAGAAAATATTTTTGGTATTAAAACACCAGATCGTCGAAAACACATCTACATCATCGGAAAAACCGGAGCGGGCAAATCAACCCTTATCGCCAATATGGCCATTGATGATATCAGAAAAGATCGAGGCATAGGGATAATTGACCCTCATGGAGACTTATCGGAAACAATTTTAGATTATATTCCCAAACGCCGGATTAACGACGTTGTTTATCTGGAGCCTTTTGATATAGAGCGACCGTTTGCCTTAAATGTTTTGGAGGTGAAAAACAAGCAGCAAAAAGATTTGGTTGCTTCAGGAATTGTTTCAATTTTTTACAAACTTTACAAAGACAGCTGGGGGCCAAGGCTCGAGTATATTTTGCGAAATGTAATTTTAACTCTTCTTGAGATTCCAAATGCCACTCTTGTTGATGTTTTATCGCTTCTCGCCCACAATGATTACCGGAAAAAAATTATCCTACAGTTAGCGGATCCTGTATTAAAAGCTTTTTGGGAAAAAGAGTTTGCCAAAATGCCAGATAGGCTTAAAGCTGAAGCTATCTCTCCAATTCAAAACAAAGTTGGTCAGTTCGTCACTTCAAAAATGATCAGAAACATCATCGGCAAACCCCAATCAACTGTTAATTTGCAAGAAATTATGGATGAGGGAAAAATTTTAATTTTAAATTTGTCTCAAGGAAAATTAGGCGAAGATAACGCTTCCTTGCTTGGGGCAATGATAATCACCCAAATTCAACTAGCCGCCATGAATCGCAGTTTTCAAAAGGAGGAAGAGCGAAAAGACTTCTTTTTATACGTTGATGAATTCCAAAACTTTGCCACTGCTTCTTTTATTAAAATTTTATCGGAGGCAAGAAAATATCGTCTTTCCTTAACCTTGGCTAACCAATATATAGAGCAATTAGATGAGGCGGTAGCAAAAGCGATTTTTGGCAATGTCGGCACCTTGATTTCTTTTGTGGTTGGCGCTCGCGATGCTCATCTTCTCACCCGTGAATTTGCCCAGATTTACACTGAAAATGATTTAGTTTCTTTGGGAAGACATGAAATCATCGTTAAACTTTCCATTGATGGGATGACGAGCCCACCTTTCCCAGCAAAAACATTACCTCTACCCTCTTTAAAAAACGAAAATAAAGAAAAAATCATCAGACTTTCAAAAGAAAAATACGGAAGAAAAATCACCCAATGAAGAAAATTTTTATTGATTCTTCTTTTCTTCTTTCTTTATCCGCTCCCACCGTTTCATTAGTTGGGTTTTAATTTTGTTTAACTCTTTAACATCGTTTTTTACCTCTTTTTTCACTTTGCTTAAAACATTATCGACGGCTTTTTTAAATTTTCTCTTATCAATCTTCCCCACTTCTTTTTTAAGCTTTTTCACTTCCTCCTCCAACCATTTTTTTGCTAACTCTCTCATTTCCTTGCCAGTTTTAGGAGTAACAAATAAAGCGGCGACAGCCCCTAAAACTGAACCCAAGATTAAACCTAAACCAAATTTAGATCCTTTTTTGTTTTCCATAATTGGTAAAAATTAAGAAAAAATTATAATCAATTTTTAATATACCTATTTTAAAAACAAATTTCAACTAGTTTTAACTAATCTCCACCACTTAATATATATCACCCAAAATCTAATTGAGGAAAAAAGAGCAAAAACAAAACCAGGAAAACCATCCATAAATCCTTTGTGGCGAAAATACATAGAAAAAAAAGTTATCGCTGGCTGCCAAAAAAAATATTCTAAAAACATTAGAAAAAGATTTTTCTTCTCATTTTCAGCTTTGAATTTTGAATTTTCAACTGCCAGTGTTGTGTAGCGATCCCAACGCAGTAAGTAACGAGAAAAATCTGGGTCGGCATAATGAAGAATTGGATTTTTAAGATAACAAATTTTAAATTTTTTAGATTTTAGTGAAAGTTTTGAGTTCTGAGATTTGAGATTTGAGTTTATTTCCACATTTTCATGAACATCACGACAAGGAAAATAAGCATAACCATTACGATATAAACGAATAGTATAATCAGGATATTGACCGCCTTTTTCTAAAAATTTTGTCAGAAAAAAATTTTTTCGAGGAATCCAATAGGCAATTATTTCTTCTTTTTCCGTCTTAAATTTTTCCTTGTTATTTTTAATTTTTGATTTTGAATTTTGATTTTTTAAAAGATTAACAATCTCCTCTTTTAACTCCTTTGATAGTTCCTCATCGGCATCAAGCTGAAGGATCCATTCTCCTTTTGCTGCCTCAATTGCTTTTTGCTTGTTTTTATGAAACATCGCCGGGTTGTCGCTTTTAATTACTCTCACCTTTTTCCCATAAGATTTAGCGACCTCAACTGTTTTATCAGTTGAACCCCCATCAACGATCACCACCTCATCAACTAAATCAATCGCTGAATTTAAAGGATAATGAATATTTTTTTCTTCATTGTGCACTGCCAAACATAAAGATAATTTCATATCAAAAAAATATTAAAAATCAGAATAATATATTAAAATTTAAAAAGACTCAATATTATTTTACATTTTGCATTGTCATTTTGCATTTTGATTTTTGAATTTTGATATCATATTAAAATGCTTAAAATCGTCACCGCTCCAAATGACATCCTTAGCCTTCCGGCTAAACCGGTAATTAATTTTGATAATTCACTTAAAAAATTAGTTAAAGAAATGGAAAAAACTTTACTCGCCCAAAAAGACCCAAAAGGAGTAGGTTTAGCCGCTCCTCAAGTAGGTGAAAGTTTAGCTGTTTTTATTATGAAAGCTTATCCTCAATCTTCCCTTGATGTCTTTATCAATCCAAAGATTTTATCAACATATACTCAAGCTAAAAAATCCGAAAATAAGCCACCCAAGCAAAGTCAAAAAAAAACAAAACAAAAAAAAATATTAGAAGGTTGTCTCTCAATTCCCAAAATCTGGAGTCCGATAAAAAGAGCCGATAAAGTCCTTCTCCAATACCAAGATTTAACCGGGGCGGTTGGACAAAAATGGTTTAGTGGATTTGAGGCAGTGATTATTCAGCATGAAGTTGACCACCTCAACGGCATCCTTTTTACCCAACGAGCCTTGGAACAAAAGATCCCCCTTTATGAGGAAAAGGCAGGAAAGTTGGAAAAATTAGAATATTAAAAATTTTATTGTTTAATTTATTATTTAAAAAAATATTGCGATCGCTTTAAATAATTAAATAAAAGATTGGCGCTTTTAAATAATTTAAAATTAATATTTAAAAAAAATTTATTGAAATATTTTTAATTTTTTAACTAATCTCCTTACTTCTTCCCCCATCCATTTATTGGGAAGGAATTCTTCAGGTAAAAAAGGATCTTGAAAATATACGGAGATAATTTTCTTTTTTAAAATCTTTAATTTTTTATTGCGATCGCTTGATTTTATTAAAGATTTAAACCTTAATAGCTCATCATAAAGATCCTTGTATAAATCATTAATTTTTTCAATTGGCCAAACCTTTTTGGCTAATTTTTTAAGATCGCCACTATAAAAATTTTTTGTTTCAATTAAAATAACTTTTTCGGTTAAATGATGGGTTTCTAAAAACTCGCGAAACTCAGCCAAAAAATCATAGGGACTAATCCAGACTGACTTTTGAAGCATGCCAAAACCTAACTCCTTCACCTTCCTTCGAAATAATTCTCTCACCCTTTTATTTTCCTCTTCAATATCATAAATAGCGAAACGGATTTTCCCATCCCAAGCTTGATTAACTAAGTCTAAAAGAGGGTATTTCTCTCTGACTGTTTTCTCTCCTCGCGAGGTAATCTCTAAATAGACTTTCCCTTTTACCACTTTTTTATTGATATTACCAATTTTGACATTTCGCCAAATAAGATGAGAAAAATTTACTTTCTGCCAGCGCGATGGGACAGCGCCATAAACATCTTGGTAATAGTTTTTAAAAAGATCAAAAGGGTCTTTAATATCTTGAATAAAATCAAGCAAGCCAGCTAAAGCTAAAAGTAACCAATCTGATGGTTTGATAAGTTTTTTCATAGGTCTTTAAAATTTTGTTGCGATCGCAATTACTAATTAAAGACATTAAATCATCAAATCAAAGATAACGCAACGGAATATAAGCTACAAATAAGAGATTTTAGGGGTAAAGAAAGGTTGAATTTTATTTTTTTTACTGCTTTTTCTCTTCGTTATTTTTTTGGGAGGAAGATTTTGGTTTTAATGAAGAATTATTTTGGTATTGAGCCAATTGTAAAAAAGGTTTTACTCCCTCTCTTATATCTTTTTTAATCCTTTTTAAACACTTACCGCAAAGCTTGACTTTTTTTATTTTCTCCCCCTCAATAATATCCACTTTTTGAAGGTTGGGACGAAATATTCTTTGGGTTTTTGGCGCGCGTTTTTTCCAACGACCACCAGCCACCCCTCGATGATGAGTATGACGACGACCAAATAATACGCCCTTTCCACAATGATAACAGATTGCCATAGATAGTTATCATATCATATGCTAAAATTAATATCAACCAAAAAACAGCAAAAATAACTGTTAAAAATTAAAATCCCTAAATTCATCCATCAAAATATAAAAAGATTTTATATAATTTTGTATTTCCGATTGTAATTTTGCCTGCAGATTTTTAAATTGTGATTTTTTCATGATAAACACTTTACTCACCAATCCCCTTTTCTTTTTTTTCTCCCTGATTGCTCTTCTTGTCGCTATCACCGTCCATGAATTTTCTCACGCTTGGATGGCTGACCATTTAGGCGATCCAACGCCAAGACTTGCCGGAAGATTAAAACTTAACCCATTAATTCATCTTGATCCTTTAGGATTAATTTTTCTTTTCTTTTTTGGTTTTGGTTGGGGAAAGCCGGTGCCCTTTGATCCATTTAATTTAAGAAATCCTAGAAAAGACGCTGCTTTAATATCAATAGCCGGTCCAATATCGAATTTCATCTTAGCTTTAGCATTGTCTTTGTTATTAAAATTGTTTATTTTTTTTAAACTTAATTTTTTAATTACTATAGGTATTTTTTTCCTAATACCAATGATTACCCTTAATCTTATATTAGGGATTTTCAATCTTTTACCCATTCACCCTCTTGATGGATTTAAAATCGTGGGAGGAATTTTACCCGAAGAAAAGGCTAGGGAATGGTATCAATTGGAAAGATACGGAATGATCTTTCTTTTAATGTTAATTTTTCCTATGGGAAAAAGCTCAATGTTTGATATGATTGTTCGACCAGTTTTTAATTTTCTAATTAATTTATTTATCCCAACAAATATTTACGGAGTAGTTATATAAAATTTTATTTTTTTTAAAAAAACCTTAGAACACCTCTTTATATTACGATCACACCTAACCAACTGAAAATTATGATAATGGTGTTATAATCAATGTTGATTAGGGAGATGATGTTGGAGTTAGTGTTGGCGTTAATTTTTTCAAGCAACGAAAATAATCCTGAGTAGTGCAGCCTTCACCTAATTTTTCTTTAATTTTAGCGCAGTCGGTTTCTGCACAAACCTGAGTAGTGGTAGTTCCTGTTTCATTTGGAATTTGTAAACTCTGAATAGGAGTAGGAGTTAACGTTATCGTCTGATTTTCCGATAATGTTGGTATAGCTGGGGGAGTTAAGGTTGGAGTTGGACTTGAAGCTAAATTTGGTGATTGAGATCTTTCTGTTCCTTTAGTTGTAAAACTCCACGGTACTCCACCATTATCATATTTCTTGTCGCCAATTCTTATTTGAAAATAATAAGTTGAAGCTGGCGAAAGTAAGGTTAAGTCAACAAAGTGATTTTTTGTTTTTTGTGCTTCAGGAGCAAAAAAACTTAAAGAAGTCGGTGAAGTCCCATATTCAATCACTCCTTGCGTTTCAACACCGGTTGTCCACGAGATTCTTGCCGAATTCTGGTCAATGTTTGAGATAACAACATCGCGCGGTTCATAGTCAGTGGCACGAGTAAAAACACCCGATAAAACTTTAAAACCCATCACTAAAAGTAAAATTGAAATAATGACACCAAGAGTAATAGAGGCGATTTTAGCCAATTTTGAATTATTCATATAAGTTTATAACAAGTATAACAAACCATAACGCTCATAATAAAAATAAACGCATCGCTACTCCTAAAAAAAACAATATCATGCCAGGAATAGCTAAATTAACCAGATTATCAAAAACCCCGCTTTTGGGTAAAACTGAAGGTGTTGGTGATGAGCTATTGGAGTTAGAAGAAGTTGCTCCTGTTCCAATAGTTATCGTTGCTTGATTATTGCGCGAACATTCCAAAATATCAGTGGCGTTAATGTCGTTTTTAACAATTCTTGAATTTGGACAATCAATAGTTAAAGTTGCTACACTGTCCGATAGCGCTTGAAAAACAATCGTCGCTAAAGTACCTTTGCCTGAAGAAGAGGATCCTGGATTATCGACAATACCAGCAATATGCAATTTTCCTGGCGTTGTGGTATTGTCGGTAACCGTTGGAAAATAAGAACCGGCCGTTACCGATTGGACTTTAAGAAAATTTGAGTTATAAAGAATACGGGCATCCGCGCCATTAAGCTCATCACTACCAGCATCGATATTAACCTTAATGCTTACTGTCTCTCCTGTTTTAACGGTAGTTGAGGATGGCTCAAACTGAAAATAAGCCGCTTCTGTTTTTTGAATTTGCCCTCCTAAAAAAAAATAAGCAATTAAAAATAAAGTGATAATTAGCGTCTTTTTCATTATTTTTATTATTGACCATTTTCTGATAATTTTCAAGATTATTTTTTGCTTAAAACTTTAAATTGTAATTTGTTCTGGCAATTTATTTTAACCCCTTAAGCATCTATGGGCGCAATAATGAGATAAAGTCTTAATAAATTTTTAATTTTTACTGAATTTCTATCATCAATCTCTTGAGTAATGGAGTGATTCTTTCTGTTTTTGTATTAACCAAACCCGCTGTTTCCTTACCGATTCTTTCTTCCATAACAAATTTAAACAAACCGGCTTTTTTAGGAATAAAATCAACCTTTATTACTGGTTCATTTTTAAAAACAGAAGGCGCCTTACTTTGTAAAGATTTAATCGCTGTTAAACTGATATAGTTTTCTTTTTTGTAAGAATAAACCTTAAAGTCAGGAAGAAGAGAAGACGCCTCAATAAAATCAAAAGCCAAGGAGTCATAAGTAAGCAAAACATCAAAACCAACAATTTCCTCCCCGCCTGAATCGGCAATAATCTGAAGAGTGAGCGGTTGACCAACTGAATGAGTGATATTGTCTAAAGTTTTTAACTCAAAAGCGGCCTTCTTTTGAATACTAACGGTCGGGGTTAATATAGTTGATTGGGCTGGTCGTTTTATCTCTGTCGTTTGTTTTTTTACAGAGAAAAATAGCCAACCGCTAACAATTAAAAATATAATAAATATAATAAATAATAAAGAAAAGACCAAAATTAAAATAAGTTTTTTATTGGGATTTTGATTGTCCATAGAAACTATTTATTTTATTCCTCATCGGCTCTAACTGATAAAGCGGCGATAATTAATGAATAATCTTGGGTATTAACAATTCCGTCAAGGTTAATATCGGCCAGCCTCAACGCCTCTGAATCATTTTTACCTAAATTATTACGGACTAACGAAGTATCATATGAGTTGACAACCCCATCCTGTTCAGGTAAATCACCGGCAAGCAGTAGAATCCCAGAAAAATCCAAGTTGTTAACCCCGCTGGCTAAGGTAATTTTTCCACTTGAACAACGATAAGTCCCCGGCGCCGTTTCATTTGGTGTTGGGTCACAAACTTTTTTTTGGATGTGTTTGGGACCTTTAACATAAACAATAAATCCTTGACCTGGCGTGGTATTAAAACTGACAGAACCAGTCCAAACACCATTTTGATCGGCAGTAAATGTTGTTGTTTGATAATTGGTTGATTGAGAGCCGCCTAGTTTTATTTTAACACTCATCTTATTAGTAGCTGGACTACTGATAATTCCTTGAAATTTAAGCTTTAGATTAAGATTAACATTACCGCTCCCTCCTCCTGTTGGGGTTGGGGTGGGAGTGGGAGTTCTTGTTGGAGTTGGGGTATTTGTAGCTCCACCGGTAGGAGTTGGGGTGGGAGTGGGAGTTCTTGTTGGAGTTGGGGTATTTGTAGCTCCACCGGTAGGAGTTGGGGTGGGGGTATTAGTCACATTTGTACAAACCTGATTTGATTCACAACCATTATTCCAATTTCTATCACAGTTATGATAACCAGTATTACAATAACACTGAGATGAGGAACAAAAAGTGTTTTGACCACAATCAGAAGACTGAGAACAAAAAGCATTATCACTTACAGTATAATTAGTTGCGTCTCTAGAAACCCTTAAATCAAAAAGGTTATCACCTTGAAGTCCGGTGATTCCCACAACTTGATTTCGAATATTTCCAATAGAAGCATGTAAAGAAACACTACTTGACCCTGCTATTTTTTTAGCTTTAAATCTCAAAGAAAAAGTTATTGATCCCGATAGTTGATCATCTGGTCTTTTTGTAACACCGGTAATTCTTAAAATTTTACATCCACCATAACTACTGCTTGAAGAAACTTCTTTTTTAAGAATATTATCAAAGTAAACAGACGAAGATGGAGAAAAAGCAGAAAAATCAACAAAATCCAATAAGTCTTCATTATAAAGATCAAATTTAAAATAAAGGTCTATTCCTGATATTTTATATATGCTTGGATTATCTGTTGTTAAAGTAAAATCAATGTTTAGTTCTTCATTTTGCTTAAAATTTATTGACGACTGAAGAAAATCTAAAGTCGCTCTAATTGTTGATGCCCTTGTTTTATAAGCATAACGCCAAAAAAAATAAGCAAGAAAGATAATGAAAATTAAACTAATTGTGGCTAAAAAAAATTTTTTTAATAATTTCTTTTTAGTCATTTCAATTTATTTATTATTAAACTTTTGGTTAAGTAATATTTAATCATCTACCCCTTGCTTTATTTCACAGCTTTTCGTAGCCTCATTATAATAACAAATCATATTATTATTTAAACATTTTGAATTATCACAATCGCGATCAATAACCGTTGTAGCTAACATACACCTGCAATTACACCAAACACATGTTAAAGATGGTTGTGTTCTTATTGAGATTGGGGTTGGGGTCGGTGTTGGTGTTATTGTTGGGGTTGGGGTGGGGGCAAATCGATTTTTTCTCCAAATCTCAAAATCAATTAAGTCAACCTTTTGATCTAAATTAAAACTGGCGGTTAATGATATAGAGGAAGAAGTTATGCATCGAATTTCTCCCTGGGTTAAAACATAATTCATTTCTAAGAATTCACATTTCCATATATTATAATCATTCTCATTTATATTCCCATCACAATTAGCATCGCCTTGATTTCTTAAATGACAATTGGGAGGAACTGTAAGAGTGGGAATTTGTGCTTTTATCACCTTAATTTTGTTTCTATTCAAGACTAAAATCAATAAAAAAATAAGAAGAAAAATAAAAAAAATATTTTTAAAAAAAACGATATGATTAATTTTTAATTTTTTATTTTTCACTTTTAATCTTAGTTATAAAATCTTACTTATAACACTTTCATTATCCTAAATAACAAGAAACTTAAGAAATAAAAAAGAATCACTTGAAAAATCGGCAAATACAAAGTTAGAAATACCGCCACCACTGCTAAAATAAAAAAAGCCTCGTTATGAATAGCGGGCAGAAGACCCT
>CAZWBE010000015.1:0-10947 GCA_964632205.1 uncultured Gammaproteobacteria bacterium
AACTGTTTCATCACCTAAAAGTCCCACTTCCGCCGGGGTTAAAAATCTTTTGCCATCGGGTGTTTTTGGCGGGTCAAACCAGGCCTGGGCAACACCGACATCAACCATCTTTGGATCACGACCGTACTTAAACCATCGATAAATGATATAAACTGGCAGGGCAAAATACCAAATAAATACCAATAAACCAATTAAAACAAAAACTAATCGGCCAATGAGACTCTGCCAAAAGGTTTTGTACTCTTTTGGCTCCAAAACAGCAACAATATTTTTGGGGAAACCAATAACAACCGTTAATCCCTCATTTGCTGATAAAGATTTTGCTGTTTGGAAAAAAACTTTGGTTGGTGATTGGCGAGAGTGAAGAGAGGGTTGACAATACTGACCTTTAGAGCCCTCATGACCAGTGAAACAGCGTGTTTTTAAATCATGGCTTTCTATCTTTACAGGTAAATCGACCTGGCAGGTTGCTTTTTCTATGATAACATTCCATTGATTGCCGGTGCAATTCCAATATAACTCATCATGGTCAGAAAAATAAGTTAAGGCGCTGATAACTTTGTAAGAGATGATATAGGTATGAAGGTCGGAAATTATTTTATCCGGGTCGCCGATTTTAAGCTTAATTTTATCTTCCTCCTTTGACTGAATAAATCGATAGTTTGCCCCTTTTTCATCCGTAACCGCAAAATCTTTAAATTCTTAAATGTACTTTTTCCCTTCTTGATTTTTTTAATAAAAGGAATTTACCGAAAGATTCCCCGCTTTTTTAAATTACCAAAATCATAAAGGATTGTTTCTTTAACATTAATTGTTCCATCTTGATTAACAATAATCTGGGTATCAAAACTTCTTATTTCCTCAGCCGAAACGCTGCTAACAAAAACTGCCCAATAACCAATAACTAATCAAAAATAACAAAAAGAGCTTTTTTTTCATTAAATAAATGATATCATAGTTGGTAATGGTCTTTCATAAACTTTCCTGGCAAACTTTTTATCAGGACTGTCTTTTTTTGGGAGAAAAAATTTTGAAAAAAAAACTAAAAATTGATCGAATTATTGCTATTTCCCGTGGTGGCTTGGTGCCGGCGAGGATTTTATCTGATTTTTTAAAACTTCCTATTTCTAACATTGTCATCTCCTCTTATTCTAATCTAAAACAACTTAAAGAACCTGAAATTATTGAGGTGGCTTCTTGGAAATGGGATAATGAAAACCTTTTGATTGTTGATGAAGTTTCAGATACCGGAAAAACATTTATTCGCGCTTTATCATATTTTAAAAACAAACAGACGGGAAATATCTTTACCGCTGCCCCTTATATCAAACCAAAAACTTCTTTTGTCCCTGATTTTTATCTTAAAAAAATTGATGCCTGGATTGTTTTTCCTTATGATCTTCGAGAAACCTATGAAGCATTTTTAAAAGAGGAAAAAGATAAAAACAAAGCGATTAAAAAATTAAAAAAAATTGGGTTTGAAAAATTGGAATTAAAAATACTTAAAATTATTTAATTAAAAGGTTGAATATTTGTTATAGATTCAAATCTTACAAAGAATTTGTAAAAAACGAAAGATAAAAATGATATTAATTATTTTCCTAACAGCCTTTCTTTTCCGTTTTTATAATCTTCTTTCTTTTCCAATATTTACAGACGAATCAATTTATCTTTATTGGGCTAAATTGTTAACTACCGATTGGCGCTATCTGTTGTTGTCTGTCTGGGATGGAAAAACACCTCTTTATATCTGGCTCGTCGCTTTTTTTCTCAAATTTGGGATTAATTATCTTTTTATTGGTAGAATGATTTCCTTATTGGCTGGAATGGCAACGATTTTTGGAATTTATCTTTTGGCAAAAAATCTTTTTAATAAAAAAATAGCCATCGTTGCTACTCTCTTATACGCTCTAAATCCTTTAGCTTTATTTTACGAACGTTTAGCGTTAATGGATAGCTTAATGAATGCATTGGTTTTTTACTCTTGCCTAACATTAGTGACTGCTTTTAATAAAAAAGAATACAAATTCTCTCTTCTCTCCGGTTTACTCCTAGGATTAGCATACTTAGCAAAACCCTCAGCAATAATATTTATATTAGGCGTTTTTTATCTTTTTGTTTTTGGTCGAAATAAAAATGACTTTGTTTTTTTAATTAAAAATAGTTTTTTAACTCTTTTAGTTTTTTTTCCTTTTTCTCAAATAGTTAAATTATCAAGTGCTTATTTTATGATGAAAATGAAAACAAAAGAATTTATCTTAAGCTTTCAAGAGCTCTGGCAAAATCCTTTTTCCCTTTTTTTTAAAAATATAAAAATGGTTTTTGTCTGGTTTATTGAATATCAAGGAATAATCGCGTTGGTATTATTTTTATTATCTTTTTTACTGTGGTGGTTTGATAAATCTCGGCGAAAGACAATTTTTGTTTTCCTTTATTTTATTACTCCTTTGTTGATTTTCTCTTTCATAGGAAAAATTATCTTCCCCCGTTATTTTACCGTCACAATCCCCTATTTTATTATATTAATCTCTCATCTTCTTATGCAAAAATTTAATCAATTCAAATTATTAATGATATTATTTTTAGGGATTTTAACGATTAACTGGCTTAAGTTTGATTTTAATTTACTTCTTAATTATCACCTTCTTAAACTTCCCCAAATTGAAAGATGGCAATACTTAACTAGTTCTTCTTCTGGCTACGGTCTTGAAAAAATCTATTCTTTTATTGATTCAAGATTAAATAATAATAATAAAATAGTTATTGTAACCGATACAGCGTTTGGTCTTTTCCCTTATGCTTTAGAATTAAAATATTGGGATAAAAAAGACAAAAATATTTTTTTCTTACCGACGTGGAAATTTGATGAAAATTTTAAGCAAGAATTAGAAAATATAAGAAAAAAAATAAAAAAATCATTAATAATTTTTTTATTTAAAGAGACAAAAAAATCAACCATTGAAAAAGAATTGTTAAAAAACTTTCCTTTACGATTTGTTCTTGAGGTAAAAAGACTTGATAACAGCTCAAATTTTTTAATCTATTCCTATGAAATATAAACTAGCCCTTGAGATTACAAGCATATCCCACCTCCAAGCATATCCCACCTCCGAGGTGTTATATTTTATGTACATCTTTATCCGATCGTAACAAAAATGCCACAAATTTTTTTTGCAAAAAAAATCATTTCTTGAAAATTTTTTTATATTCTTTTTAAGAGGGTTTAAGGTTATTATTAGAGTTTAGTTGTAATGGTTGGATCATTTCTAAAACCTTAAAGATGAGAATTAGGCAGTTGGCTTATTTAATTTATCCCAAATTTTATTACGATCGTGAGCAGTTTTGGGTATTTTGAGAGGAAATCAAAAATCTACTGATTAATTTTAATTAATCGATTACAATAAATAAATGCGATATTCACCGGCCCCGGAAATTAAAAAAATAGTTGTTCGGTTGATTAAACAATTAAATTTTCACTATATCAAAATCTCACACCTTCACTGTATACGCTCCTTTGACGCCAAAACCCGCGCCATTGCCCGCATCTGGGGAATGGCAAAAATTTTTAAAGAGGTGGCTGGAATTGAACCTCATTATATTATTGAGGTTAACGCCAAACGCTTTGATAAATTAAACAGACGTGAGCAAATCAAAACTCTTGTCCATGAACTGCTTCATATCCCCAAAACCTTCTCCGGCGCTCTTCTTTCCCATAAGGGCCGACATCACAAAATCAACGACCAGAAAATTGAAACACTCCTAAAACATTTCAAATAATTATTACCTCAATCCAATTAAACTATTCTCTCTATACCAAATTTTCTTAAAAAAAATTCTTTTTAAAGATCTTTTTAAAGATATTTATAAAAAAATCAACCTTCACGGAAAAAAATCTCTCTTGAGCCGAACATTTTTCCCTCAAAATCAGTTAAATACTCACCTAAAGTTAGCGGTAAAATTAACGAGTCGTTATCACTGTTTCTCCTAAAAGTTAAACTGACAGAGGTTGTGCCTTTTTTTCTTAAAGGCGAAGAGGTTTCTTCTGTGCGAAATGAAAATTGATAGTTATTCTTTTTCAAATAAGATTCTATTTTTTTTTCCACCCTTCCTCGTAGATCAAAACACCATTAGCAAACAATAATCCCTCATTATTTAATAAATTAAAACTCTTTTCTAAAATAAGAAATGGGTTGGGTAGATGAGGTAAAACATTGTGAAAAAAAACAATATCAAATTTTTCCCTTTCTAAATCTCTGATTACGGCTGAGAATCCGCCCGGCAAGAAAAAAAATCTTTTTGTTTCTGTAAGAGTATTTTTAACACTCTCACCAGTTCGTCTTGTTTCCACTTCTGTTAAGAATAAATTACCAAATTGGCGCAACAATTCTTGTGCTGCTGTTAAATTAATACCACCGCCAATCTCCAAAACGTCTACTTTCTTTTTTCTTTTAGAAAAAAATCCAACCAGCCTAAAAAGTCTTTTCCATCAAAAGGAGAAAAATCAACGTTTAATGCTGTTAGATTAGACCTTTCTTGTGTAAAAGTTAATTGGGGCAATTTTTTTTCAAAATCAGCTAATTCTTCAATCGCTTCTTTCATCAAATGAAATTTTATCAGATTTTCCTTATAATTAACTGTTATGAAAAAAGTTTTTCTCCTTATTGCCGGCATTACCTTAGCGGTTTTTTTATTTTTTATTTTCAAGGTCAATAATTTTTACCGCCAGATTTACACACCACAAAAAAATCAACTTAATGAGTCAAAAACCAGTTATAATATTCTTCTCTTTGGTTATAGTGGCGGAAAACATGAGGGAACATATCTAACTGACACTATTATGCTTCTCCATCTTGATTTAGCCACCAAATCAGCCACTTTGATCTCTGTTCCGCGAGACCTCTGGGTAAAAATCCCCACCACCAACAATGAAGAACTCCACACGAAAATTAACGCCATCTATCAAATGGAGCTTTTTCCCCAGTCATACCCGTCTGTTAACAAAAAGCATTTTGGCAAATTAAAAGATGCCAGTTTTACCAAATACATCCTTGGCAAAATTTTTGGTTTAAAAATTGATAATTATGTTGCCGTTGATTTTCAAGGCTTTAAAAAGGCAGTTGATCTTTTAGGCGGAGTTGAAGTGGAGGTGGAAAAATCTTTTACCGACCATCAATACCCAATTGAAGGAAAAGAAAACGACCTCTGCGATCCTTCAACTGAAGAACTGTTTAAAAAAGCTGAACCTTTTTTAAAATCAGAGGAAAACTTACCAGAGCGAGAAAAAATTTTTAAGGAGGACCCAAAACTTGAAGAATTTGTCAAAAATGCCACCGAATCGCCGGAATTAGCCTTCCCCTGTCGCTATGAAACAGTGACTTTTAAAAAGGGCAAAACCCTTATGAACGGCGAAATGGCTTTAAAATATGTTCGCTCTCGCCACTCAACTGAGGATGGTAACGACTTCTCCCGCGCTCACCGCCAACAGAGGTTTCTTTTAGCGGCAAAAAATAAGGTCCTTTCCTTAGGTTTTTTGCCAAAAACCTTTTCTTTTCTTGACCAACTAAGCGATCATATAAAAACTGACCTTTCTCCTGCTGATATCAAAAAGTTAACCCAAGAAGGAATTAATGCTAAGCAATATAATTTCAATACTTTTGTTATCTCCAGTAAGAATTTACTTAAAGAAGATTTCTCAGCCGATGGTCAATATATCCTTATCCCTAGAGAAGGCCCTGATCGCTGGGAAGGTTTCCAAAAAGAGATAGCCAATATTTTAAAAGGCAAGGGTTTATCTTCCTCTCCCCCTCCGACTGCTTTGTAAGATTTGCCAGTGTATGCCGTCTCCCCGAGGTGTCATATATATTCCACCTCCGAGGTGTTGATCTAGAGGTGTTGTGAGAGGCGTTGTGATTTAACCTCAAAAAAATATTCCCACTGTCTGCTTTAGTCTAAAATCAAGCCCATCGGATTCTAAAATAAAATGGCCTAAATTTTCAATGACGAGATTTTTTGATTGCTCTTTATTAATGTAACCAATTTTTTCCAAAAAAATCCTCATCACGCTACCATGGGTAACCACTAAAACATTTCTTCCCAAATAAGCCAACGCAGTTTCTCTTAAAAAAGTAATCAATCGAGAAATGACTTTTTCATTGGTCTCAATTCTCAACTGCGCCAACTGATCATCGGCTAAAACGCGAAAATCCTTTATGTTTATTCTCAACTCTTTCTCTAATTCCTTAACCTTTTTCCCCTCCCAAGGACCAAAATCTCTCTCCCGAAGCAATTGGGTTGTTTTTAAAGCAATCTTTTTCTCTTGAATAATAATCTGAGCGGTTCTTTTTGCCCGCAAAAGATCAGAGGAAAAAGCCATGGCAAAATTAACTCCTTTAAAATATTCTTTGGCCATTTTAATCGCTTCTTCCTCGCCTTGTTTGTTTAAAGGAATATCAGTATGGCCTTGTAACCTTCGCTGGATATTCCAATCGGTTAAACCGTGACGGACAATATAAAAAGTGCAAAATTTATTCATAGAATAATCTCATATTTTATTAAATTTTAGAGAAAATTGGTAGAAAAAAATTTGCTTTTGTATTATAATTTAATGTAAGATATGAATCTGGAAGAGGTGATTAAAAATAGAAAATCAGTCCGCTTTTTTAAGCAGCAAGCAATTGAGGAAGAAAAAATTAAAAAAATTATTACCCTTGTCAATTTAGCACCCTCGGCTGGCAATCTGCAAGCCTATAAAATTTTCGTTATTAAAGACCAAGAGAAAATTAACCGTCTTTCTAAAATTGCCTATGGAATGAGTCATTTTCAAAACCTACCGCCTTTGGTTTTCGTTTTTTGCGCCGACCCTCACCAAAGCGGCCAACACTATGGCAAGCGAGGTGAAAAAATTTATTCTCTGCAAGATGCCACGATTGCCTGCGCTTATGCTCAATTAATCATAACTGATTTAGGTTTAAGTAGTTGTTGGGTAGGCGGTTTTGAGGAAAAAGAGCTTCAGCAATTTTTAAAAACTCATCTTTTACCGATTGCCATTTTAACCATTGGTTACCCCGGCGAAAACCCAGCCCGCCATCCGAGAAAATCTCTTCAAGAAATCTATGAGGAAATTAAATAGATTAAGACATCAACTGTTTCTGTTATGGATGCAAAATTTAATATCTATTTATTACTTGAATCGACGTAAATTTTAGATAAAATAAATAGATTTGTTCTATCACAAGCCAGCTTTTGACCTCAAAGATTATATGATTTTAGAGTCTATTAAAAAGAAGAAAATTTTAGGAATATTCGCTCATCCTGATGATGATGTCTTCGGCCCGGGAGGGACACTACTAAAATTAGCCAATCAAGGAAATTTAATTTATGAAATTTTCTTAACTAGTGGTGATGCTGGTTATAGCTCAAAGGATAAGTTAAATAAAAAAACAATTGGAAAAAAAAGAGAACAAGAATCTTTACTCTCCGGGAAAATTTTAGGGGTAAAAAAAATGTGGTTTTTAAGATATAAAGATGGACTACTTTCTAATAATCTCTATCATAAAGTCGCAGCGGATCTTGAGAAGTTAATTCAAAAAATTAAACCTGATTATCTTTTAACCTATGAATGGCGTGGGGTTTCCGGACATATTGATCATGTTTTTACCTCATTTGTCGTTAGTTTTTTAGCCAAAAAAATGCGCCTTTGTGTTTTGTATTATGGTTTAATAGATAGTGAAAAAGTTTTTAGCGACTACTTTATCTTTTTCCCGCCCGGTTATAAAAAAAGAGATTTTGACTTGCTTGTCAATATTGAGGAAGTTTATGAAATGAAAAAAAAAGCAATCCTCTGTCATAAAAGCCAAATTAAAGATGTAAAACAAATAATTCGCTCACAGGAAAATAAAGAAAAAATTGAGGCTTTCTTTTTAGTCGATTTTAACCAAATAAATAACTAATTTTCATGAAAATCGCTTTTTTTAATTGTTTAGCTCGTTCTGTCCCACCCAAAAAAAGTGGGGGCATCGAAAAAATCATTTATCATTTAGTAAAAGGCCTCATAAACAAAGGACATCAGGTCACTCTTTTTTCTACTGGCGACAGTTTTATCTATAAAAACTCGAAACTTGTTTCTATTTATCCACGGGGTATTGAAGAAGAATCCCTTTCTCCCAAAGAAAAAAACAGACTAAACGCTCAAAAAACTTATCAATTAGGTAAAATTTTACTTGAATGCCAAAAAGACTTTGACATAGTCCATAACCATTGTCTTGATGCGGCTTTACCTATTATTAAAAAAATAAAAATAAAAAATCTTAGCACTCTCCATGAAGACGCCGATTCAAATTTGTTCAAAAGAATTAAAAATTTTAAAAATCACATTTTAGTTGTCCCAAGTAATTACCAAAGAAAAAAACTTAATAAAATTAACATCTCTCCTTACCTAATTTACCATGGTATCGATTTAAAAAACTTGCCAGAATTAAAAAATCCTTTACCTTACTTAGCTTTTGTTGGCCGAATTTCTCCACAAAAAAATCCCCATTTGGCAATTTTAGTTGCTTCCCAATTGAAAAGAAAAATTATTTTGTTAGGACAATATAAAAATGAGGATTCTGATAAAGAATATTATTTCAAAACTTTTTTACCTATTCTGAAAGAAAATGCCCGTTGGGTGGAATGGTTGGGAGAAGTTGAACAAAACGTGGTTTATAAAGTTTTAAATACTGCCCAAACCTGCCTCTTTCCCGTCGGTTTTGATGAACCATTTGGCTTAGCCGCTATTGAAGCTATGGCCGTTGGCTGCCCTGTTGTTGCTTTTCGACGGGGCGCTTATATGGAAACAGTCTCCGATGGACAAACTGGTTTTTTAGTTAATAACCTTAATGAAATGATAGAAAAAACTTGCCAAACAGCAAACCTTAATCGTCAAAAATGTCAAGAACGAGTAAGGCAATATTTTACCTCTTCTAAGATGGTTGACGCTTACGAAAGGCTTTATAAGAAAATTAAAGAAGAAATTTGAAAATATCCGAACTGATTTTATTAACGGGCTCGACGGGCGGAATTCCCACCGAACCCCCTACTCCCACTCGCTTTTAAGTGGAAGCGAAAAAGACGATTTTAAGTTTTTTTAGGGCGATAGCGTGCTAATAAAATTTTACAGATTTTGTTCTTCGGCGGCAAATTCTTTTACCCTTTTGATTCTGGTTTTCCTGTTAATTTTCCCGCACTATACCACGTCTGGTAATGCACATCTCCTTTGCCAGCCGGTGGCACATAAACAACAAGAGTGCCTTGATCTTTTTTTCCGGCAATTATCATTTCGGAATATGGCTCTAATTTTATCTCAATATCAACTCCCAGTTTTTCTTGAATTGCGAATACAAGTGCATCAACAGCCTGTTGGTTTTTGGTTTCATCTTGTACTCTTGCGTCCATTCACCCGGCAAAACCAAAACTGCCTTTTTTGTCTTTGCAGTTATCATTTTCTCCGATGCACCAATAAGTTTACTTAGTTTGTCTATGTTTTGAGATAATTCGATCGGTGGATAATGTGTCAAGACGCAATTTCTCGTCCCGTCTTCATATTCAGTAAAAACAACACAGGCATAACAACCATTAAGACCAAATGTCCCTATAATTTTTTCCTCTTCTGTTGGGGAAACTTCTACTAATTTGCCATTACCCATATCCACCTGTTCAACATTTGGATCATTTGCTTCTACTCGTTCCCACAGTCGTACAACGGCTGGCGTATTATTTTTTTGGCGAAATTTAAGTTGATACAGTCTTCTTAATTCTTTTTCTTCCTCAGCAGTAATCTGTCCCAACAATTGTTTTTTCCTTAGTTCCGCACCGCGCGGATTTTCAGGAAAAGCAATCAGCTTCATAAGTTCAGCTTGCTCTTCCTTGCTCAAGCTCTCATATCGGGCTTGTAATTCTTCTTGACGAGAATTTTTTCGTCGTTCTGGAACCTCAAAGTGTCCAGATAATTCTAAAAAATCTTCTGGCATATTATTTAATCAAATCTTCTATTGAAACGCCCAACGCTTTAGCAATTTTCGCTATCACTTGGACGCCTGGCTTTTATAAAAAATCACCTCGATTTTGTAAGGGTTGTGTGCTTTGCGCCCGACTTGCTCACTAAATCGTCTTGCTTTAAGCCAAGTTTATTACGGTATTTTTTGATATTCTCGCCAATAGTTGCCATAATTTCAAAATTTTGATGTCACCAAGTTATGATATTGTTTCAATATTATTGAATCAAAATTTTATTTTCGTAGTACATTTAAGAAAAACCCGCTTCCTGGCTGTTTTTCTCCGTAAAACAAAGATAAAAAATTAAATATTGCCCTAAAATCGACTGACGAGACTTCGTGAGAAGACAAGATAGCGGCCAACTTTTACCAACCAGTGAATAAAGTAGGATTCGCCACGGTCATTGGACGTAGCGTCCCGCCGGATGACGGGACGAACCCATTAAATATCAAGCTCTATCTAGCGGAGGAGGTGGGATTCGAACCCACGAGTCCTTTCGGACGCAGGTTTAGCAAACCTGTGCCATACCTCTAGGCGACTCCTCCTTTTAAGATATCTTTAAACTGCTGTTTTAAAAGTCTTAATCCCTCAGTTGTTTTTAAAAACCTTTCTCGTCTTTGAGCATCGGTTTTAGACTTATATGCTTCATATCCAATTAAAATAAATGGTCTTTTGTTTTTCGTTGATAAAACTTTACCTTGCTCATGTTCCATTATTCTTCTTTTAAGATCGCTTGTATAGCCTTTATAAACTTTTCCATCTGCTAACTTTAAAAAATAAACATAATACATTGTAAAAAATATTTTAGGAGGTGGGATTCGCCATAGTCATTGGACGTGGCGTCCCGTCGGATGACGGGACGAACCCACGAGTCCTTTCGGACGCAGGTTTAGCAAACCTGTGCCATACCTCTAG
>CAZWBE010000016.1:0-10629 GCA_964632205.1 uncultured Gammaproteobacteria bacterium
GAGCCTGGAGCGGGAATCGAACCCGCACTCTAACCCTTACCAAGGGTTTGTTTTACCACTAAACTATCCAGGCAAGAGAAAAAACTTCACCACCATCAGTTTGAGATAACCATTAAATTTTTATATTTGGCATTTTCAACTCCCAATTTTTAGGTTTAGCAATCACGCTTTTTGGTGGAAAAAATTTTTTTCTTTATTGGGGTGACTGACGGGATTTGAACCCGCAACACTCGCCTCCACAGGGCGATGCTCTACCGTTGAGCTACAGTCACCAATTTCAGTTTCTTCGCCAAGCTTCTCTTCAGGCGACTTTGCTAGTTTAGCAAGAAAGACTGATTATTTTATTATAATAAATTTATGGTGATAAAACCATTGGAAAAATCTAATAAAGGCTTGAAGATAAAAATTATTTTAATTTTATGTCTGATTATTCTGGTTATTTTTTTAAATAATATTTACTCAAAGAAAAAAAATTACCAGACTGTTAAAAATGACAAAAAAAAAGAAATTTTGGGTGAGGCATTTGTTAAAGATATCAAGAAATCATTTTCTGAGAATATTAACAAAGGCGGGCAAAAAATAGAGGAGGTTACTGGTGATGTTTTAGGCGAGGTGACCAATGTTGTAACTGAGGTAGCTTCAAAATCAGCCGTGACTATTTCTGATTTTCTTTTTGAAAATACAGTTGGCAATGTTTTAAAACAAATTGATAGGTTGCCGGAAAAAGATAAAGAGAAAATAAAAGAAAAGATATGTCAATAATGGATCTTAATTCTCAATGTCAACAATTTGACAGATTGGTAATCTTAAACCAATAGTTTATATTATTTTACTTGTATGAATTAGAGTTAAAAAGATCTGTTTCTTAAAGTTTATTTATTTATTACTTCTTGGAATTTAGAATTTTATGGTCTATAATTTGTCACATGGATATCAAATATTTAGGCCATGCTTCTTTTTATATCAAAACCAAGACGGCCCGGCTGGTAACTGATCCTTTTGATCCAGCAATGACCGGTTTCCCCTTGCCCAAAATTGAGGCCGATATAGTAACGATTTCTCATTATCATCAGGATCATAATTTTATTAAACCTTTCCAGTCAGAGGCGGCATCTCATCAACCACCTTTAATCATTGATTTTCCAGGTGAGTTTGAAAAATTGGCCGTGCGCATTACTGGCTATCGAACTTATCACGATAAAAAAAAGGGAGAAGAACGGGGAGAAAATATTGTCTACAAGATTGAGACAGAGGGGATATCTCTTCTTCATTGTGGTGATTTAGGTTTGGTGCCGGATGATGCTTTTCTTGACAATGTTGGTGATGTTGATATTTTATTTGTCCCAGTTGGTGGGTTTTACACTATCAATGCGGCTGAGGCAGCCGAATTAGTCAGGAAAATTGACCCATCCATTGTTATCCCTATGCATTATAATCATCCCAAGCTGAATCAAAAAATTTTCGGCCAGCTTTTGCCTGTATTGGAGTTTTTAAAGAAATTTGATGTTGAGGAACAAATGCCTCTTTCTAAATTAACAGTGAAAAAAGAGACGTTAGGGGAGGAAATGAAGATTGTCGTTATGGGGATGGAGAAATAAAATTAAACCAATTTTTAGAGAATAATTGAAACAAAAAATCTTAATTACCAATGGCAACTGATAGTTTACCTTTAACATTCAAAAATTTAGAGAGTAATTTTATTAAATGTTAGCGAAATTCTTATGGCAATTTCCTCAGACGCTCTTAAAGTCCCCCCTCATGATACCGAGGCAGAAAAATCAGTTTTAGGGGCAATATTGATTGATTCATCGGCCATTAATTTGGTGGCGGAATTTTTAAAGCCGGAGCATTTTTATCTTCCTGAGCACCAGATTTTATTTTCAACGATGCTGACTCTTTTTGAGAAACAGCAACCAATTGATATCGTCACCGTTCAGGCTCAATTAAAAAAAGAGGGTAATCTAAAAAAAATTGGCGGGCAAGGTTACTTGAGTGATTTGATTAATACCGTGCCTACTTCCGCCTACATTGAGCATTATGGTCAGATTGTCAAAAGTCACTATGTTAAAAGAAAGCTAATCGATTTGTCATCGCGTTTGGTGGAAAAATCATTTGAAGAAAAAGGCGATGTGAAAAAACTTTTAGATGAGGCTGAGGCGGCCATTTTTGGTTTATCTCAGGAGCATTTACACCGGGATTTTATTGAATTGAAAGAAATTTTAGCGGAAAGCTTTGAACGATTGGAGGAGTTTACTAAAAGAGGTAGTGGCCTGCGGGGGTTGGCGACGGGTTTTGCTGATTTAGATTTAAAGCTTGCCGGCATGCAGGATTCCAACCTCCTAGTTTTAGCGGCCCGCCCGGCTTTGGGAAAGACAACTTTAGCATTAAATATCGCTTTAAATGTTGCTCTTAAAGAGAAGGCTTCGGTTGGTTTTTTTTCGTTGGAGATGAGTAAGGAGGAGTTGGTTGATCGTCTTTTAGTGGGGGTGGCTGATATTGATGCTTGGCGGTTAAAAACCGGAAGACTATCTGATGATGACTACAAAAGGTTAACTGAAGCGATGGGAGAACTTTCAGAAGCGCCAATTTTTATTGATGATACACCGGGCGCCTCCATTTTAGAGATGAGGACAAAGGCGCGGAAATTAAAGGTGGAAAGTAATGTTAAGTTAATTATCGTTGATTACTTACAGTTAGCTGATGCCGGTCGCCGTTTTGATAGCCGGGTTCAAGAGGTGTCTTTTGTCTCGCAGGGGTTAAAAAATTTAGCCCGGGAGTTGCGGATTCCCGTTTTAGCCATTTCCCAGCTTTCCCGAGCCGTTGAACAACGGGGGACAAAAAAACCACAGCTTTCCGATTTAAGAGAAAGCGGCTCGATAGAGCAGGATGCCGATGTGGTGATGTTTTTGTATTTAGAAGAGGAGTCGGAGGATATTTTGGATCAAAATAAAAAACTAGTTAAACTTTACATCGCCAAACATCGCAATGGACCAACCGGGGAGATAGACCTGATGTTTAGAGGAGACCGCGTCAAATTTTACAGTATCGAAAAATAACCCATAGCCTATCCAACCGCGGCGGTTGGATTATTCAAGGGTTAATTTTTTTATTAGCTTTAACTTTATTTGGTAATCTTTTTGATTTTCAACAAATTTTTTATATTTTGTTTGATTAGAGATAGAAATTTCTGGTAGGAATTTTTTTAAGATTTTCTCCTCATTCAGGTAATAAAAATAAGAGGAGTATTGCCAGTCTTCTGGTTTATCGACCAAATTGCTAACTGTTGGGTTAAGATGAATATAACGGCTAACATGGAGAAGTTGTTCATTGGAGGCTATTCTTACTGCTTTAAACCGTGATTGCCAAAGCGGCCCTTTTCGCTTGAGGCTAAGGTTGAAAAAACGGGTGTAGCTATTCTCAACATCATTTATATATTTAGAGAGAGAGCTTGGGGCTAAAATTTTAATTAAAAGATGATAGTGGTCTGGCATAATGCAGTAGGCGATGAATTTGATAAGGGCGCTTGGTTTTGATGTGAGAAGATGGGGGAGGTAGTCATAATTATTTCTTAGAAAAACTGAGAGACTGGTCTTTACTTGCTGGCTGTTGTAATAATCTAAAGTCTGCAAAAATCGCTTTTTATTTTTCTCAGTTTTAAAGATACCAAAATTAGCAATGCTTTTGTTGAAAACATGAAAAAACTCACCGGCTGCAAATTGATTTTTTTGGGTCATATTTTTTTATTATGAAGATTAATTGTGAGAAAGCAACGGATTATAATCTACAAAATAATAGCCTTAATCCTATAGCCTGTCCAACCGCGGCGGTTGAATTGGTCCCCTTGGACAAATTATATCCTCTGGGGTAGGATAGGAATATGAGGGTAATTTCTAATTTCAATTACTAATTATTGATTTTTAAAAAAAATGATTCCTTTTTATAAAAAAAATTTACTTCATCGTTTAAAAATCGCCAAAGGGCATCTGGAAAAAGTAATTGAAATGGTTGAAAAAGAGATTTATTGTTTAGATATAATCCAGCAAACACAGGCGATTGAAAACGCTTTGAAAAAAGTGGATGAGATTTTGTTAGAGAACCACCTAAAAACGTGTGTTCGGCAGGCGATTAAGACCAATAAAAATATCGATGAAAAAGTTAGGGAAGTGGTGGAAGTTTTTAAAAGGAAATAAAAATGTATCAACGGATTTTTTTTGTTAAAGGAATGCACTGTGCCTCCTGTGTTTATCAACTGGAGAAAACCTTAACCAATATTAAAGGAGTGAGACAAGCAACGGTTAATCTTACTACCGGTAAGGTTGTTGTAACAACTCAAAAAAAAATTTCTGATCAATTATTTATAACAGCAATTGAAAATCTTGGCTATAAAGTAGAAAAGCAAAAATTAGACAGTGAAAGAACAAAAGAGTTAAGTAAATTTAAATTCAAGGTTTTTATTAACCTTGTTTTAGCCGGTTTGATTGTTTGGGGCAGTATGCCAGTCCTGATGGATTTTTCTCCAAAATTTCTCCAAAGCTTTTTCATTCAGATGATTTTAGCGACGGTTATTCAATTTTGGGGCGGAATGAGTTTTTATAAAGCCTCAATTAATGCTCTTCGCCATCAGACAGTGACGATGGATACTTTGGTGGTGATTGGGACGACCGCTGCTTATGGATACTCGACTTTTGTTACTCTTTCTCCTGAAATTTTTAAAAATCGAAATCTTGAATCTTTTGTTTATTTTGATGTCTCAGCCGTTATTATCAGTTTTATTTTATTGGGAAGATATTTGGAAACTTTAGCTAAAGAAAGAACATCGGAGGCGATTAAAAAACTAATCAACCTGCAAGCCAAGTTTGCCAGAGTGATTAGGAAAGGGAAAGAAATAGATGTTCCCATTGAGTTGGTAAAAGTTGGCGATCTCATCAGAGTTCGGCCGGGAGAAAAAATTCCGGTGGATGGAGTGATAGTCAAAGGTGAGTCTACTATTGATGAATCAATGGTAACAGGAGAAAGTTTGCCGGTTGAGAAGGTGATAGGTGATACAGTGATTGGAGCAACGATTAATCGAGAGGGAAGTTTTATTTTTAAAGCTACCAAAGTGGGTGAAGAAACGATGCTGGCCCAAATTATCAAATTGGTCGAGGAGGCTCAATCAAGTAAAGCGCCAATTCAAAGAATGGCTGATCTTATTTCTTCATATTTTGTGCCGGTTGTGATTATGTTGGCAATTGGGACGTTTACCGTTTGGTACATACTGCCGTTTGGCGGATTTATTCCTGCGATGTTAAATGCAATCGCTGTTTTGATCATTGCTTGTCCGTGCGCCATGGGATTGGCGACGCCAACGGCGATTATGGTAGCGACCGGATTAGGTGCCCAAAAGGGGATTTTAGTTAAAGATGCTCAGAGTCTTGAGTTAGCCCACAAGGTAAAAAAAATTATTTTTGATAAAACTGGGACGTTGACACAAGGAAGGCCAATTGTTACTGATATTATCTGTATAGTTGATTTTTCAAGGCTTAATTTTGAACTGACAAAAAAACAAAAATTTAAGAAAGATAAAGCCATTTTACAAATTGCCGCCAGTCTTGAGAAAAATTCAGAACATCCCATTGCTGAAGCTATTGTTAAAAGGGCGAAGTCTGAAAAATTGCCGTTATTTGAGGTGAAAAAATTTAAATCGCTGCCTGGTTTAGGTGTTACCGGGGTAATGACCGGAGAAAAAGTTTATCTAGGAAAACCGCTTGATGCCAATTTTCAATTTCAACAGGGAAAAGAATTGGAAAAACAGGGTAAAACGGTTGTTTATCTTTACATTAAAAATCGCCTGATTGGGTTGCTGGCGGTGGCTGATGCGGTAAGAAAAACAGCTAAAGAAGCCGTTGAGTCATTAAAAAAATTAGGAATAGAGACTTATATGGTGACGGGAGATAATTGGCAGACCGCAAAAGCAATTGGGCAGGAGGTGGGAATAGAGGAGAAAAATATTTTTGCCCAAGTATTACCGGAAGAGAAAGAGAAAATAGTCAGGCAATTAAAATTAGCAAGGGGACATTTAGATATTGGTACATATTTTAAAAGAGGGAGAAATTCACAATTAAACATTAATAATTCATCACGTCGTTATGTTGTGGCTTTTGTTGGCGATGGGATAAATGATGCCCCGGCTTTGGCAGCAGCTGATGTTGGTATGGCAGTTGGTTCTGGTACTGATATCGCTATTGAATCGGCGGCAATTACTTTAGTCAATAAAAATCTTCACTCGGTAGTGATTGCGATTAATTTATCCAAGAAAACTTTAGCAACAATTAGATTAAATCTTTTTTGGGCCTTCATCTATAATCTTGTTCTTATTCCGGTGGCAATGTTAGGCAAGATAAACCCAATGCTTGCCTCAGCGGCTATGGCTTTATCTAGCTTGTCAGTGATTACTAATTCCCTCTTTTTAAAATATAAAAAAATATGAAAGTAAAAATTAAAAAAACCACTCTCTATATCAATCAAATGCATTGTCCATCTTGTGAAATTTTAATTAATGATAAGTTTCGTGAGGTAAAAAATATTATTGACGTTAAGCCAAGTTTTAAAGATAAAAAGGTTGAGGTTTTTTATATGGGGAGTTTGGATGTTGAACTTCTCAATAAAAAAATAAAAAAATTCGGTTATGAAATCGCCAAGGGGAAAATTCAGGAGAGTGAATCGATTGGGAAAAAGATTTTTGAAGTTTTTATTTTAGGGGCAATAATTTTAGTATTTTATTTTCTGGCAAAAAATTTGTCTTTAATTCCTGATTTTAATTTTAAAGATAAGCTGACTTTACCGGCCGTTTTTACCATCGGTTTGCTTGCTTCTACTTCAACTTGTATGGCTACCTCAGGTGCTCTTTATTTATCATTGGTTTCACAAGTTGAAAGAAGAAGCCATAATATCAGAACCGCCTTATTTTTTAACTTGGGCCGGATAATTGCCTATGGATTTTTTGGTTTTTTAACGGGATTATTTGGGCAATTTTTAATCGCAAATGTAAGTTTTACTGCTCCCTTGGTGACATTGTTTGCTGGTTTATTTATGATACTTTTAGGTCTTGATATGAATAAAATTTTATCTTTAGGGTCAATTATTCCTTCAAGTTTAAACAAGATTTTCTTTGAAAAACTTAAAGAAAAACTGATAACATATCCTCATAAAGCCCCCTTTTTTTTAGGTGGCGCCACCTATATTCTTCCTTGTGGTTTTACCCAAGCGCTTCAATTTTATGTTTTAAGTTTAGCTTCTCCTTTTCAGGGAGCCTTAGTGATGATGGTTTTTGCTTTAGGAACTATGCCAGCTTTAATGTTTATTGGTGGTTTAACCTCGTTTGTAAAAACAAACTTTTATCACTATTTTATGAAAACCATGGGTGTGTTGATTATATTTGTTGGATTGATTTACCTTTCTAATTTTGCCTCTTTTTTTGGGATAGAGATTGGTTTTTTATCAAGAAATAATCCCCAAAATGAAAGAGCGGTTTTGGTTAAAGATGGTTTTCAGATAATAAAAATGAAAGTAGTGGCTTCCGGTTATGTCCCTAACCAATTTACGATTAAAAAAGGAATACCAGTCAAATGGGTGATTGAGGGAGAAAATGTTTTTGGCTGTCAGGCTTATTTTATTGTACCTCAGCTTGGTATTCAGAGAACCATTGAGCCGGGAGAAAATGTCATTCAGTTTACACCAAAAGAAAAAGGTTTTATTAATTTCGCTTGCAGTATGGGGATGTATCGGGGAAGGATTGAGGTTGTCGATTAAAAATTATTAAAAAAGTTAAAGATTTAGCTTGTCACCAAGGGCCGTATACGACCTGGCAGGTCGTATTGAGGCTGGCAACTGTTTTAATCCTATAGCCTGTCCAACCGCGGCGGTTGGATTTTATTAAGGGAGAGGATTATTTTGCTGATAAAATATCCGATAACGCCACCGGCGATAACATCTACAAAGTAATGGCAACCTAAATAGAGCCGAGAATAGGCGACTAATAAAGCGATGAAATAATAAAGCGATTTTCTTTTTTTATCAAAGACGGCTAAAATGGTGGCGGCGGCAAAAGAAAGAGAGGCATGCCCGGAGGGAAAAGAAAAGTCAGTTGGGCAAAAGTTAGCCCTTGCTTGGTAAATGTTAACCACTGTTGGGCGCAAACGGTTGAAAAAATTTTTTAGAATTACATTTACTAAAAAAGCTGTTGTTAAAAGACTGAGGACAAAATAAACAATAAATTTTTTATCGCGTTGGCTTAACCCTGGATTTTTTCTCTCCTCAAAAATAATGATTAAAATAAGGATGACAATCCAAACAAAAATATGAATTCCTTGAAAAGAAAAAAAAGAGAAAAGGAGATCAAAAAAAGGATTTTGCGGAAGCAATCTTTGTGAAAATAAAGTCAAAGTTTTGTCAAGAGAAATGATTAATGAGGTCATTTTTAAATTATATAAAAAAGACTATCTTTTTTTAAATAATGAAAAGTTCGCCTTTAATGTAAGGAAAAAAATGAAGATAAATAGAGTAAGATAAGGGAAATCATAAATTATTATTTCAATTAAAATAATCAAACTTAAAGTAGTCGAAACGAAATATAAAAAAATAAGCCGAGATAACAGGTTGTCTTTCATTAGGTTTTATTATTGAAAGACAACCGAAGAGAATTAATTTCTTCCTTTGTCCCGGCCGATGTTTAAAATCATCCTCCGTTTAATTTTTTTTCTAAATTATCGTTTAAAACAAAAATTTCAATTCTTTCACCGGTAATAGTGGAAATATCGCTGTGGCAGCTGACTACCTTTAAAAAAGTACTTTCTTCAACTATTTTTGATAACTGTTTTGTGGTTATTTGGTGAATAACTTTTCTAATATTTTTTATTAGATCAACCGCTTTTTCTTTATCAGTTAATTTTAGAATTTCTTTTTCAATAGGTAAAAGATGACCCTTAAATCGGACAATTATCATATCTTCAACAATATAACACTTGGCTTCTTTTGGGCCATATTTTAATTCACGGACATAAAATTTAATTATTTCTTTAGCGATCTTATCTTCTAATTGACCTTGAGTCATATGAGAAATTAAGAAAGAAAAATTTATTGATGGATAGTTGTAGTATATAAAAAACCCTCTGAAGAAGAGTGTTTTTTATCTACTTGTTAATTATAATTATAAATAATTTAGATTTTTTTTCAAGATGATTAAGGCCTTAATTTTTGATTTTGATGGCACCGTCGCTGATACTCTGCCTTATACTTTTGCCAAGATTACTGAATTGGCAAAAAGATATCAGATAAAAAATAAAGAAGAGGAAATTATCGAAAAAATAAGGCGGTTGGAACCAAAACAATTAATGAAAGAGTTTAAAATTTCTTGGTTTAAATTTCCTATTGTTATCTGGGAGATAAGAAAAGCTCAGCGACTTTTACTGGAGAAAATTAACCAAATAAAAATTTTTCCCAACTTAAAAAAAGTCTTAAAAGAATTAAATAAGCAAGGATATCTTTTATTTATTTATTCATCCAATATCAAAAAAAATATTGACGCTTTTTTAGAAAAAGAAAAGATTGATCATTTATTTAAAAAGATTTATACCGGAAACAATCTTTTAGGAAAAGAAAAAGATTTGAGGAATATTTTAAAAAAAGAAGGTTTGAAAAAGGAAGAAGTCGTTTATGTGGCTGATGAGGCGCGTGATGTTTTAGCCTGTCAAAAAGCAGATATTAAGATGATTGGAGTCAGCTGGGGTTTGGCGGGAGAGAAGACATTGCAAAGCTTGAAGGTGGATTTTTTAGTTAAAGAACCAGCAGAAATTCTGAAGATTTTAACCGCTAACCCTTAGTTTTTAGTTTAAACTTTTATCTTATAAACAAAAACATTATGTCTTTTTCCTTTTATGATTTTCTCTTGTTCTTTTAGGTTTTTTATCGGATAAAGATATGAAACAAGAGAAAGATTTTTAACTTTCAGTTGATAATTTTTAATTTTTTTGACAATAGTTTCTAAAAACCAAGGAGAGAGATATAAATAAAAAGTCAAAGAGGTAAGCTTAAATGACCTTGAATTCACATTTAAAGAAGAATTGAAATTTAACTCTTTAATCTTATCTATTTTAAAAATATCTCCCCAAATAATTTTTATATTTTTTTTATTCGGATGAAGCAAACGACGCAGATTCATAATAAAAATTAAGATCGGATTAATTTCAATGGCAAAAAAAAACGTCGTTAACCTTTTTTGAAAAGCCTCATTTGCCGCAGCAAAAATTACTCGACCATCACCGGCGCCCAAGTCAATGATTACTTGATTATTTTTTAAACCGAGAGCTTTTATAATCAACGGAAGATCTTTTTTGGCTGTGGGAAAGTAGGGAATAGGGGAGAATTTAGGGAAGGAGAAGATAATAATAATCAAAAAAATCAGGAATAATAATAGATAAAGAATAAGGAGCATAAAGAGTGGGCGAGGAGGGAGTTGAACCCTCACGGTACTTTCATACCACAGGTTTTTGAGACCTGCCTGTCTGCCAATTCCAGCACTCGCCCAGTGATTAACGACGGTTAAGTATTTGGTTAAAAAACAAATATAATTATAACATTTACCAACCTGGC
>CAZWBE010000017.1:0-8902 GCA_964632205.1 uncultured Gammaproteobacteria bacterium
AGAAGGTTATAAAGATGGCGCTCATGGCTTTTTTTTAGCCATTTTGCAGATGTTTTATTACTTTTTAGTCCATCTATATTATTGGGAAGGAAAGAACTATGAAAATATTGATAAAAACAATTTAATAATGACAACGACTCAATATTTTAGGTCGGGATTCACAGAGATAAACTATTGGTTGGGAGAAAAAAACCTTATTAGTCAAAGTCAACGATTAAAATTAAAAATCCTTAATAAAATAATTAAAGTTTTGAGGATTTAAATCGTGAGAAAAACTCTTCTTTTAATTTTTATTCTCTTAGTTATTTTTTACTTTTTTCAACTCGCTCTTCTTGCTCGCAACTATTCACAATCTCACCGATTTGGCGATGAAGACGCTCATCTGGTTGGTGGTCACTTTTTACTCAAAGGTTATAAAATGTATGAAGATTTTTCTGGTAATCATCAACCAATAAATTATATTTTTCCGGCTTTTGTTCAAAAAATTATTTTACCTAATAGTCTTTATGCTTTTATTGGAAAGCATCGTCAGGCAATTTTTTTTTATTCACTGATTTGGAATTTAATCTATCTTTTAACCTTCGGCAAGGTTCTTTTCTTATTTACGACAATCTTTGAAATCTGCCGCTATGTTTTGTTAGGAAATAAAGTCTTAGGAGAAGTATTAGCAATGTACCCTTTTATTTTTCTCTTCGGCCTAGCCATTAAGCAAAGTTTTTTTCAAAAGAAAACAACAATTAAAGAAATTGTGCTTTTTTCCTTAAGTACATTTATAGTTACTTTTTCTCTCTTACCCCTTTGGCCAAGTGTTTTAATTTTAAACGCAATCTTAATCCTTATTAATAAAAATAAAAAAAAATTTCTAATCTGGCAAATCGTTCCATTTATTTTTTTGACATTAATTCTTTTTATTTTTGTCCCTTTTAAAAATTTTTTTCGCGATACAATCATCGATAATGTTTTATATGTTATTCCTAAAATGAATAAGTTATCTTCAAATTGGGATTATTTAAAAATGATCGTTTTGCCTTTTACTGCTTTTCATTCCCAACCAAACTTTATTGAAATCTTAACTATTGGTTTTTTACCTCTTTATGGTTTTGTTTCTTATTTTATATATAAAAAGAAAAAAATAATTCCCTGGTTTCTAATTCTTTTTGCTCTAATTCTTTCAAATAATCGGACCACGGAATTAAAGTACGGCAATTTTCATGTTCTTCCTTGGTTAGCTGCTTATTTTTTTATTCCAATTGCTTTTTTCAGTTTTCAAAAAAATTTAAAAATTCACTTTTTAATAATTTTATTAGCTATTTGGGTTAATATTTTTGGTGGAAAGACTGATTATTATGGGCTTATCATGTGGAATCTTAAAAATGATTTAGCTACGGAGCATTATATTAATTATTCCGAATCAGTTAAATATGGTTTAGCCATAAAAGCAATCAAAACATCAGGCGATCGACTTTTGGCATTGCCTAACGATACTCTTGTTTTCTGGGTGGCAGAGGTTGATTTAGCCACCCGACCTCTTGAGGCTTACGACTGGCAATATGATTTACCTCATCATTATAAAGAGTTAATCGATGTTTTTAAAAACCACCCGCCCGAGTTTTATCTCAATCACGCCATTAATCCTTTAAGAGGTAATTCTCCCCTTCATCAGTTAATATTAAAAAACCTTAAAGAAAAATATGTTCAAATCAATCATCTAGGAAAACCCTCTAATCTTTATCTTTTAAAAAATAAAATTTCTAAAATTACCGATAAACAATGGGAAAATTTTGAGAAATTATTATTTAGTCGCCCCCAATAAAAAATATGCTTTACCGCCGTCGGCATTGAGGATAAAAGTGAATAACGGACTATCTTTGTCAAGGTTAAGATATTCAACTATAGCTTCGTTTAAAACACAAACTACCTTTTTATCATTACATCGACTAATAACTTTAGACCAATCATTTTCATCAATGTAAATAATCGTTGGAAAAGGATAGTGATAAGAATAAATTGTTAATAAATTATTAATCTCATCATCTTTTACCATAAATACCTTTTTATTATTTAATTGAACCAATTTCTCAATAAGGTTAATTTTTGCCATCCTTCGTTCGTGGCTGTATTTTATTTGATAATGGCGAAAGTACATCTCGAAAAAGAATAAAGAATTAAGAAAATAAAGTAGTAGAAAAAATGGTAAAAAAATTTTTTTGTTGGTTAATTGATTAAAACCATAAATAATGATTTTAGTAGTAATAAAAAGCAATCCACTACCGGCAAAGATAAAGTGATTAGTTGGCGAAACAAAAAGAAAAATTAAAGAAAAAATTCCTAATAATAAAAAGTCTTTTATCTTCGATTTTTTAAAAATTTGATATAAACCTAAAAGGAAAATGGGTAAAACAATAGTTTGAAAATAGCCAATTTTAGGAACCCGCAAATAATTAGTTAACGATTCTCCTTGAAAAAATAAAGTTACCAAATTAAACGAATTTTTTAATAATTCAATTTTTTCTTTTATCTGATTAATAGTAGGTTGATTAATAAAGAACACTAACAAAAGATAAGAGACAATTAGCAAACTGATTATAAATTTTTTGTTACTATAGATGAAAATTACTAACAGAAAAACGACAATTATTGGTGGTAAATAAAATTCTCTAGAAAGCAAAAAAATCCAGGGAGTAGTTGTAAGAAAAAAAGCGCCAAAAATTTTGTTTTTAAATCGGCGTGAGATTAAAAAAATAGTTAAACTTAAAGAAGCTAGGGGAATAATTCTAAAAAGCCAAAAAAGATTGGGGTTAATTATTGTTAAAATAAAATTAGGTAAATTATTAATCTCAAAATAGGAAAAAAGAGGATATTTCAATGTTAAAAAGTTAAATAAAAAATAAAAAAAGATAATTAAATAGAGCATGTCTTAAATTCAACTTGATAATAAGGCAAGATCTGATGAGAATTTTTTGGTGGAGATATGATGTTAATTATTTTAAAACAAGTATTTTTTTTAAGTTCTTCAAACTCATTTTTAGAAAACAACCCTAAAATTTTTTTCCCTTGAATATTTTGAGAAAGATAATTAGTGATATCTTTTATATCATCAGTGTAGTAAAACTTATTAAAAGGTTTAATATAACACCAAGGGTTACAAATATATTTTTTTTCTTTAATATATTTATCAACTGGGTAAAGAGTGGCGAATAAAGGATAAATCTGTGGTTCTCCCAATTCTTTTGAAGTGTAAATAATTGAATCATAATAGGTATGATTTTCTTTAACTAAGGAGGCTAATATATTTGCCTTATAATCTAATCTTTGAGCTTGATAGCGATAAGAAAAAAAATAGCTGTAGATAAAATCTCCTACCTGAAGAATGAGTAGAATAAGGAAAGAAAATAAAAATATTTTTTGTTTGTTTAAAAATCTAATTTGTTGCAAACCAAGAACAATGAGAAAAATATCACTACCTAGATAAGTTAAATAACGTTTTGAATGGAATCCTCCATCAGTGATAAAAGACGGTAAAGGAGAGATAACAATCCATAAAAAAATGAAGAAAAAAACAGGATTCTTAAGATTTTTTAAGATAACAATTAATCCTATATAAAAAAAAGGCAGCGTGCAAAATAATAAAATTGGAAACGGAGCTTCATTACTGGCGATAATATTTCTCTTAAAGGATAAGATATTAATATCAAAATGAGTCAAATAATTCTTAGACAAAGTATAAGCAATGTAAACACCTTTATTATGGAATACTTTTGATAAAAAATCATTTTTTGTATGATGACGAAATTCATTTATTTCTAAAACTAATCCCTTATACAAATTTGACGAAACATTAATGTAACGAATACGGCTTCCTCCCCTTAAGTATTGAAAAATAATAGGAGTGAAAAAAATGATAAATACCAAAAAAAGAAATAATTGATTAAATCTTTTTTTATACATAACATACAAAACATAAAAAATAAAAAAAATAGGGGCAATCAACCATGAGGATGGATAAGCGTAAAGAGAGACACTTAAAGAAAAAACAGCTCCCAAAAGAAAATATTTTCTATTTTTTCTAATATAGTTAATAAATAATAAAATTGACAAAAAGATAAAAAAACTACCAGAAATTGATCCGGAAATTGTTCGTGAAAAAAAGATTCCATAAGGTGAAAAAGTCATCAGTAACACTCCTAAAAAAATTAATAAATGACTTTTTGTTATTTGTTTTAAAAAGAGGTAAATTAGGGGAATATAAAGAGTGCCAAAAAAAACAGCCGGGAATCGTAACCAAAAAAAATTTGCGTCAAATATTTTAAAAAGCAAGGCGACAAAATAAATATCAAGTGGTAACTTGTAATCGCCAAAAGCTTTAAAAAATAAAGGAAATCTTATCCCCCACTCATCTTTCCCCCATTGAGTTATCGCATATGCATTATAGGCAATACTATATTCATCAACATCGATCGGAGGATGATTCGAGACTAAAAAAATTCTAATAATAAAACCAATAATCGTAAAAAATAAAATTAAAAAATAAGGATAAAAAAGAATTAACTTAGATTTAAAAATCATATTTTAAAAATTAAATATTAATTATAGTAAAATATCTTAAAAATTAATTATTGATAAGACACATAAAATAAAAAAGATATCTTATAAATTTTTTTTATATTTTTGATAATATTTGATAAATAAACCTTTTATTAATCATATTTATATTAATGATTGATATCATTTAAATAAATGAAAAATTATCTAGTGATAATTTTTCTTACTATAACGTTTATTGTCGTTCGGCTGTTTTTGGTTGATCAACAGTTCTTACTTCACGATGAAAGAGATATTGTCCTTTCAGGGTACTCAATCGCCCAAACTGGCAAGGACCTTTTTGGCTATTATTTACCTTTAAAATTTGATCATATTAGCCCACAAAATCCTCTTTTTGCGATATACTATTCGGCTTTATGGTGGAAAATATTTCCCTATCGATCTGTTTTTTTTGCTCGACTTCAGTTTATCATCATCTCGGCTTTATTAATTATTTTGATATATTTACTGATAAATTTTTTAACGAAAAATAAGATAAAAGCTCTTCTTGTTTCCTTGATTTTTTGTTTCAGTCCTTGGATATTTCATATAACCCGATTAGCATTGGACATTCCATTAGCTATTGTTACGCTTATAGCAGGTGTTTTCTTGTATTTGAAAAGAAAAACTTTCTTATCGTACTTATTGTTTTTGATCACTTTTTATACTTATCAAGGATTTCGCTTGCTTATTCCTTTTCTTATCTTTTATTTAGAGATATTCTTTTTTATAAAAGAAAGAAATAAATTATCTTTAAAAAAAGGGTTATTTTTAAATTTTTTCTTTATTTTTATTTTATTCTCTTCTATTTTAATTATTGACCACGACATCACAAAAAATCGTTTGAGGGAAATAATTTTCTTTGATAGCGAAAAAAATTCTCGTGAAGTAATTTTTCGCCGTATGACTTCTATAGCTCCCGAGGAGATTAAAGTTATTTTTAACAATAAGTTAACCGTAGCTTTAGATTATGTTTTAACCAATTTTATAAAAGGACAGGATCTTATCTATCTTTTTAAAGAAGGTGATTATAGTGCTATAAATGGTAATATTGCCTCTGGTCAATTTTTTTTCGTTTTGTTAATTTTTTATTATTTAGGAATAATCTCCTTGGGGAGAAAGTCAAAAATAGAAGATTTTTATATCATCGGCTTTATTCCTATAGGATTAATTCCAGCTCTTCTTAGCGTTCATGGTTCATCTTTTTCGATAAGAGGTATGTTTTCAGGAATTGGATATGCATATATTATTGTTTTAGGCATTTTATTTTCCCAATCAATTCTGAAAAAAATCCGATATCAGAAATTAATAATCGCCATTTTTATTCTTTCACTAATTATTAACCTAATTTTTTTCTTTTATACTTATTTTTTTCGTCGGCCAATTTTAGTTGGGGAGATTTTTAATGAAAATGAGCGCCAGTTAGCTAACTACCTTCTTTCTCATCGGTTTGATAAAAAAGATATTTATCATCATTCTCCTCAAGACATCTATTTGAGCCTAATTTTTCTTGATAATAGAGCCGATTTAAATAAGGTTCAAATAAATCTTAAAAAAAGTTACCCTTATCGCTGGGAAAATTACACATTCCATAAATGTGATCATAAAATTAATTACACACTTTTAAAAAATGCTATTATTGAAGAAAGATGTTTAACACCGAAATTGTATGAATATTTTAATAATCTTGACAATATTAAGGTAGCCACAAAAATTCCATATAAAGACTATTCCTACAAAAATGCCTATTTTATTATTAAATAATAGAAAACATAAGAATAAACTTTTATTTTCTAAATTCAAGAGGTATTAATTGATATAATTTTTTATCATTCTTATTTTTTAACAGCGTAAATTATCGCCGCCTCATTACTAAAAATTTTTTGAAACCGAGAGGGGGCGCACTTGATTAGATCTTTTGCTTGTCGAAGTTGAGGAAGGTAGTAAAAATAGTCTATTTCCTCAATAATTTGACAATCGCCATTTTGAATTCTCTTTAACCTACCTTGATAATCAACACCAGTTAATCTTAGTTGGGTAATATTGGCAAAGTAAACAGGCTTACCGGAGAAAGCGGCCACATAGGCCGTATCCTCATAACGATACATCTCGTTAAGGCCGAGTGGGCTTTTTAACCTTTTCTCATACAATGAGGTAAAAACTACTCCCTTGGGTTGTTTTTTTAGGAAAGAGAGAGCCTCTAATTCTTTTTTGGGAATATAGGACGGAGCAGGAAAAGAAAAATAATGTTTAACAATATCAAGATTTACCGGGAGAGCTAAGAGGATTAAAACCACTGCTGACAAATAAGTTAAAAATTTTTTTCTTATTAGGAAATTATAAACCAACTGCGCGGTAAAAATTGATGATAGAAAAATGGCATAATAAAAAAATTGGATAATATTCCACCACTCTCCTTTTTGAACAAAAATTGTTGTTAAAAAAATTGCCCAGATAGTTGTAAGAAGAACATACCAATCAAAGACAGTTAGTTTTCCCCTAAAGAATTTATAAAACGCGAACAATAACCCAAAAAATTTCACTCCTAAATAAAAAAATAAAAAAACAACCAGATTAAATATTTCTATAAGTACTAATCTAGGTCCGATACCTTTTGTTATTAAATAGTAACGAGCATTGGTTAAATCTCTCAGATAAAAAAGCTTTGGTTCTTCTGTTATGGTATGGATTAAAGCGAAAGGAGAGATAATAAAAGCAGATCCTGATTTTAAGGAATAGAAAGGATTATAAAACAATAAGATTGCCAGTATTATAGATAATCCATGGATTGATAGAGATAAAAAAAATTGTTTTCTATCCTTATTAAAAAATTTAAAAAGAATATAGACAAAAATTAAAAATGAGGTAATCACTCCTCCGTAAAACTTTAGACCAAAATTTAAGAAATTTAAGAGGCTGATAATAATGACTGTTTTAAAATTTACTTCTTTTTTTTGAATAAAAATTAATATTGTTAAAAGTATTAAAACAGAAAAAGCAAAAGGCAGATTACTCATCATATGAACTTTTTGATTGGCTAGCAAACCGGCTGAGTCCCAAATCGTTTTATAATGAAATAACTGTAAGAGATAAGAAAAAGATTCACTAAAATAAAGAAAAAAAAGTAGTAAGCCAACAAACAATGGGGAATTTTTGATTTGTCTTGCCAGAGCAATAATTAAAACCGTGTAGATGATAAACCAAATAATTGGTAGGGCTTTAAAGTAGGAAAAAATCGCCGGAATGCCTAATTTTGATAAAATAAAAATAATTGAATCAAGAAAATAATTGTAACCAGTTAAAATGGCACCGGCAAATGTTGGCATTTCGAAAGGGATTTTATTAAAAGAGACACTGGCAATTGCTAAATGCCAAATAGCATCATGTCCGTGAACTCCCCAAAAAAAAATTCCACATTTTTCTTTAAAGCAATAATAACTACCACTGGGAAAAATAATTAAAAGATGGATAAATAATGCCGGAATAATAAGAAAGAAAAGCCAAGAGTTTTTTTTGATATAATGGGAGAGATGTTTCATAAGCTAGCCATAATTACCGTTGTTTATCAAAACTATAGTATACTAAAAGACTTTTTTAAAAGCTTAAGTAAACAAGATAAAAAAAATTTTCAATTATTTATCAGTGACCTTTCTGATGATAAAAAAACAATCAATACTGATTTCCCAACAATTATTATCGACGCAAAAAATCGGGGTTATGCTTACGGCGTCAATTTGAGCCTGAAAAAAGCCATCAATGAGGGTTTTGATAAATTCTGTGTTCTCAATAATGATATTTACTTTAAAAATGATTTTACTGAAAATGTTTTATTTTCTATCAATAATTATCCGGTCTCAATTATTGGTGGTAAGATTTATTACGCACCGGGATACGAATACCATAAAAAAAAATATAAAAAAAATGATTTAGGTAAAGTTATTTGGTATGCTGGTGGTGAATTTGACTGGAAAAATGTATTAACTCCTCATAGAGGAGTTGATGAGGTTGACAGTGGGGCATATGATCAATTTGCAGAGACAGAATTTGTTAATGGCGCCTTAATGGGTTTTGATAAAAGGGTGATTGAAAAGGTTGGTTTTTGGGACGAAAAGTATTTTTTATATTTTGAAGATGCCGATTTTTGTATCCGGGCAAAAAAGCGGGGGCTTAAATTATATTATAACCCTTCAATTATTGTTTGGCACAAAAATGCTCAATCAACCGGGGGCCCTGGTTCTTTAGTACACCAAAAATATCAAGCCGCCAGTCGTCTTCGTTTCGGGCTAAAATATGCTCCTTTGAGAACAAAAATTCATCTCAT
>CAZWBE010000018.1:0-8000 GCA_964632205.1 uncultured Gammaproteobacteria bacterium
TTTTTTTATCAATATTTAGCCTATCGCCAAGCTCCGTATACGACCTGGCAGGTCGTATATGGGTTGATATAGCCAGCTAAAATAAAGGTTTTTTGTGAATTTTTTCAACTTACTGTTTTCCTCATGACAACAGATAATTTAGACTTACCATGGAAAAGGTGCTAATATTATATTATGCCTATCTCAAAAGAATTAATTCATTCTTTTATCCTCATTTTCACTATTGGAATTACCTTTTTATTTCCCAAAAGCCCATTAGCCCAATATGACTTGCCCATCGCCGCTCTTCTTTTTATTGTTCTATTTATAGGAAAACACGTTAAACAACGTGAAAAAGAAATGATGACACAAAAGAATGTAGAAAAAAAAATCTCTTATCTTCTTGAATCAGTAATTTTTACCTTAATTGTTTTGGGGATCATCAACACCACCGGTGGTTTATCTTCGCCATTTTTTTTTCTGATTTATTTTTTACTTTTTTCCTTAAGTCTTTTGCTTGAGTCAATCATCTCAATCACCACCACCCTCACTCTCATTATCTTCTTTTTGCTGACATTACCTTCTGACCAAAGTTTCAAATCACTACTGCCCCTTTTTTCATTAGCTTTTATGACGCCCTTTGCCTTGTTTTTAGGCGAAGCGTATGCTGAAAATAAAAAACTGAAAGCTAAAAATCAAAAAATATCCGAGGATACTTTTCTTTTTCTTTCCCTAATCATTAAAAACCACCTTAAAACCATTAAGTCAGCCGTGGAAAATTTTATGGGCGATCATCAATTGGACATTATCCGCAAATCAGCCGCTCGAATAGAAAAATTAATTGATAAATTTGAGAAAAAACCCCCATGAAATATCTAAAATACATTTTACCTATTAAAACTTCTATCCCTTTCATCATTCTTTTAATGTTTCTCTTTACCTGTATTATTCTCAATCAGGCTATGGCCGTCACTATGAACTCACCTTTGTATCGCTTGGAATCAGCCTCAGTTTCCAACGCCGCCGGAGAAAAATCATCAACCAACTACCGATTATCTGATACCTTAGGACAACTGGCCGCCGGTGAATTTTCCTCCACCGGCTATGTCATCAAGGCTGGTTTCCAGTATCTTCGCTCAATTATCCCATTTCGATTTTCTATCTCAAACATTAATATTAACATAGGAACATTAATCCCCAACACGCCGGCAACCGCCACTACGACACTGACCGTCAGTTTTGGCGGCGCCGGTCAATATCAGGTCACAGCCGCTGAATTAGGGCCGATGACTACTCTTTCTGGCACAAGTATTATTCCTGACACTGAGTGTGATGGGGGGGCAAACACATGCTCTGAAAATTTAGCTAAACCTTGGGTGTCAAACTCCGCTTATGGTTTTGGGTACAATATGACTGGCGATGACGTCCCTCCTGATTTTATTAACTCAACTTACTATCGACCTTTTGCCGATCGCAATAACGATGAAACACCAGCCGTGGTTATGTCCTCCCCTAACGTGGGAAGAAATCGTCAAGCAACAATGACTTTTAAAATTAATATCTCGCCCATTCAACCAGCTGGTACTTATCAAACGATTATCAATTTTGTCGCCACCCCTAGTTACTGAAAAAAGTGAAAGCTAATAATAACCAAATAAAAATCAATAAGCAAAAAATTTATCAAAGACTAACCTCCTTTTGTTTTTATTGGCCTCTTTTGGTGGTTGTCTTAATTATTTTTGCTCTTTTAACCCAACCGGTTTCCGCTCAGCAAGTTAGTTTATCTATCTCCCCCCCTTTACTGGAAGTTGTCATCAAGCCAGGCAAGTCAATTATGGTCGCTTATAATCTACAAAATTTCGGCGATCCAACTATTCTTGCCGCCAAAGTTTTACCGTTTGAACCAAAAGATAATCTTGGCAATATAAGAATTAAAGAAGAATTTGAAGGGCCAATCCGTTTTTCTTTGGATAATGCCGATTTAACCTTGGATCAGTCTTTTTTTCTTAAAACCGGTGATCGTCAACAACTGCTTTTAAGAATCCGCGTTCCCGAGGGTGCTCCGGAGGGAGATTATTATTACACTCTCCTCGCCCAAACCCAACCGCCACCCACTACCGAAGGAGTGGTCACTAGTCGGGCAAAGGCAACGATCGGTAGTAATATTTTAATCACGGTGACGGAAAGTGGAGTGGTAGAAGTAAAAGGAAAAGTGGCGCTTTTTGAGATTTTATCACCCTTCACTCTCAACCTTTTGGGTAAAAAAATTCGTCTTTTTGATAGTTATGACAAAATTCCCGTCGTTCTCATCGTTGAAAATCGAGGTAAAAACTTGATTAAACCAGAAGGAGAGATTGTTTTAAAAGGAAATTTTGGTGAGAAGGCAAAATATGAAATCGTTTCCCGCAATATTTTAGCTGAATCGCAAAGATTACTAACCGCCACTCCCTCCGCGGAAATTGACTGTCCCGAAACCGGAAAAAAACCGATCTTTTGCCAGCAACCGGTCAGCCTTTTACTTTCAGGATTTTTTCTGGGAAAGTATAATCTTTCAACGAACGTGAGTTTTGGTGAAACAGCGGCGAAAATTTTTGCTTCCACTTCTTTTGTCGCCTTACCCTTTAAATTTTTCTTTGGTTTGCTTATCGCTCTTTTGTTAACAATCATAATCATCAAACGCTTATCAAAAAACGACTAATTTTTATCACCATCTACTCTGATGAAATAATAGGTTTTGTTTTTTTTTGAAAAATCTACCTCATTGTCTATCTCTTCTCGCCAATAAAAGCTAAAACCCTATACATCATTATTATCAAACGATGATATACCGGCATCAACCATTAACTTGTTTTTTTTACTTTTGATTATTTACTTTTAATAGTTTAATTATTTAATTTAATTATTTATTAATTTAACTATTTAATAGTTCAATTATTGTTTATTTCAATATTTTATTAACTAGCATTTTAATTAAATTTTAATTAATTTTAATTAATTAGCTTATTTAATTAATTAGATTAATTAGCTTAATATAAAAACATATTTTCGAATTAAGGGGTGATTTTTATTGACGATCGTCGCATAATTTTCACCCCTTTTTATTAATTCAGCGTTTTATAGCAATCTTTCTTAAAAACAATTCTCGATGAAGGTTGGTTTTTCCGTGATCTTTTAAAGCTTGAATATGCTCCTTTGTCCCATAACCTTTGTTTTTTTCCCAGTGATATTGAGGATGTTTTTTAGCTAATTGAGTCATCAATTTATCCCGAAACACTTTAGCAATAATTGAGGCACTGGCAATCGAAAGAGATTTTCGATCACCATGAATAATTGCCTTTTGTCTTTCAAGACCGATGCCACGCAGATATTTAACATTAAAACCATCTATTAATAAATAGGCTCGCCGGTTGTCCTTTGTAATTTTTAATTTTTCCAAAACCTCCTTCACTCCTTTTTGAAATGCTCTGCTTAGCCGATGACGATTAATGAAGCGAGGTGAAACAGTGGTGGCCGCCCAAGCAAAACACTTTTTTTTAATAATCTTTGCTAACTGTTCTCTTTTTCTGGCTGGTAATTTTTTGGAGTCGTTTATCCCTAAATTTTCCAACATTGGCAAAAAACGTTTTTTATCCTTCTTTAAGAAATTAAAACATACCGCTCCCACCACTAAAGGACCAGCCAACGCTCCCCGACCAACCTCATCAATTCCAATCACTAAATAACCTTTTTTCCATAATTGTTTTTCGAAATAAAAATTAGGCCAAGACATTATATAAATTATAAATCATTGTTCTTATTATCCAATTGGCTATTTTTGTAGCATATAGTCCGTTGCGTTAACAAAAAATTATCCTTAATATTTTTGTTATGAACGGATTCTTTACCTCTTTTATCCCAATAAAATCAAACCTCAGCTCTTTATTTAAGCGATGGAAAAAATATAAAATCGAAATTTTTCTTTTAACAATAGCTTTTATAACCGCTTTAATTTCTGCTTATATTTTCTTGATTGGGCAAAAACAATTAAGTGAAAAAGAGGCGGTTGTTTTTGGTGAAAAATTATCAACCTTTCCTCAACAAAAAATCGTCGTTGACATTGCCGGAGCGGTGGAAAATCCTGATATTTATGAAGTGACTCTTGGGGCTCGACTAAAGGATGTTTTAATAATGGCTGGCGGATTATCGGCAAACGCCCATCGTCAATTTTTTAGTCGTTATTTTAATCTGGCAAAAATTCTCTCTGACCAGGAAAAAATTTATATTCCCTCTGTTGAAGAAATTCAAAGCGGAACTTTCACAGAAAATCAACAGACGTTAAATTATATCCCAAAAAGCCACGAAGGAAAAATAAACATTAATACGGCCAGCCCTGAAGAACTTGACCGCTTACCCGGTGTGGGAAAAATAACAGCCGAGAAAATTATTCAAGGAAGACCATATCAAAGCCTACAAGATCTTCTAACAAAAAAAGTAATCACCAAAAGCGTTTATGAGAAGATAAAAGACCTAATTGAGCTTTAAATTTAAAAGAAATTTTAAACTAAAAATTATAAGCCTATGCCCACTCCCGCAATATTTACTAACGTCATTAATTATTACTTACCCGAACCACACGCCTCATTATTAAACGGCATACTTTTTGGTATACCTCTTAAAACCAGCAAATCTTTTTATGAACAGTTAAAAATGGTTGGTTTGCTTCATATTGTTGTTCTCTCCGGGATGAATATCACTTTTTTAAGTGCGATAACCACTAATTTTACCAGTTTTCTTGGCAAACAAATCTCTCTTTTGCTTACGATACTAATTATTATTTTATTTATTTTTTTTGTAGGCGTCAAAGCCCCAATTGTTAGAGCGGGTTTTATGGGTATTTTAACGTCAGTTGCAATTATTACCGGAAGAAAAAACTTGGCCCTATACACTCTTTTTTTATCAGGTCTTTTTATCGCTATATTTTGGCCAAAATGGTTAACAACTGTTTCTTTTCAACTCTCCTACGCTGCCACTTTGGGCATTATTCTTTTCGGCGGAGTAAAAAATTTGCCCTGGGTGAAAAAGAGTCACTTAAAAAAAGATCGACGAAAAATTTTTTTAAGAAAGCTTTTGTATGCTTTTTGGAAAGATTTTAAACCATCGCTGGCGGCCCAAATTTTTACAGCACCGATTATTTTTTGCTATTTTAAACAGGTCTCCCTAATAGCTCCCCTATCTAACGTCTTAATTGCCGGCCTTATTCCACCATTGATGGTTTTTGGTTTTCTAACCGCCATTTTAGGAAAAATCAATTTTTATCTCGGTCTTTTTCCTGCCTGGATTTGTTATCTGTTATTAAGTTATATCGTTTTTGTCGTTGAAACTTTAGCCAAAATTCCCGGTGTTTTTATAAATTTTTGAGGGCGGTTGCCTTTAATTGCCAAGGTTGTTTTGTGTTGAAATAAAAACAAAAATCGAAATATTGGGGTGAAAATTATGCGACGATCGACAACAATTTTACCCCCATAAACAACCTATGAAAAAAAAGATAGCTTTAATTGACCTTCTCTTATTGATGATTGCCGAGGCGGTCGATCTTTATCAGACATTTAAGGATCCTTTTAATCTATTCTCCAGTTATTATCAAAAATTTTATGGTCAAATTCCTCCGAGATGGAGAAAAGATAATCTCAAAAATCTTTTAAAATATTCTCTCAATAAAAAATATCTAAAAAAAACAAAGAAAAAAATCTTACTGACAAAAACCGGTGAGAAAAGATTAAAAATAAATTACCCACATTTATTTTTCCGAAAAGACCAGTGGGATAAAAAATTACGACTGGCAATTTTTGATATTCAAGAAATTAATCGACGAAAAAGAAACGCCTTCAGACACTTTATTAAAAAATTAGGTTTTATTCTCTGGCAAAAATCCGTCTGGATCACTCCCTATGACCAATTGGCATTGTTAAAAGACTGGATTAAAGAAAATCAACTGGAAGATAAAATCCTCTTAATTGAGATTGATACCAGCAACATTAAATATGATCATAAATTACTTAGAAAGTTCTGGCAAGCTAAATAATATAAAGGGGGTTAAATTTATTGACGATCGTCATATAAATTTCCCCCCTCCTACTCTATGGAGACTGAGATAATCAGTAGAAGAAAATTTTTATTGATTGTTTTTTTTAGCTTTGTTGCTTTTTTGGCTTATTTTTATTTTTTCTCCTCCGACAAACAGACAAAAATTGTTTTTTGCGATGTTGGTCAGGGCGACGCCTCTTATATCCGAGTAAGAAACCGCGTTGATGTTTTAATTGATGCCGGTCCGGATAGAAAAGTTTTAAGTTGTTTGGGGAAACATATGCCTTTTTGGGATCGCCAAATTGAGATAGCTTTTATCTCTCATCCTCAAAAAGATCACTTCGGCGGTTTTTTATTTTTGCTCGACCGTTACCAAATTGAAAAAATATTAATGCCACCTATTGATAACCCTAGTCAATCTTTTAAAAAACTCAAAGAAAAAATTGTTGACAAAAAGAGCAAAATTTATTTCCCCAAAGCTGGAACAAAAATAACCATCCTCAATAACAATAAAATTGAGTTTTATTGGCCTACCGAAAAATTCATCACTAACCATCTCATTTCTTCGCCGGTAAAGACAAGGGCAAATTTTCAAAACGTATTGGGATCAAGCACGTTTGATAATAATAACTTCTCCCTTATCTTTTTGTTTGAAGAAAATAATTCACCCCATGATAAGTTTAGGGTTTTGTTTACCGGCGATGCCACTTCTCAAGTGTTAGATGAACTAGTCAGTAATAAAAAACACAATGATTTTCCGGCCACCGATATTTTAAAAGTTCCCCATCATGGCTCAAAAAACGGATTAACAAAAAATTTTTTACATTTAGCAAACCCAAGAGTAGCAGTGATAAGTGTTGGTAAAAATAATTCTTATGGTCATCCGGCAAAAAAAGTTTTAGAAATGCTTAAAGCCCAAGGAATAAAAATAAAACGAACGGATGAAGAAGGAGATGTTGTTTTTAAGTTAAAAATTAAAAATCAAAAATTGCAGTTAAAAATTTAAAATTAATATTTTTTAATTTTGAACTGAAACTTTTAAATTCTAACTTTGGATTTTTAAATTAATAAAATACTTCTTATCTCTTTAAAAATACTCCATCCCTCCAAACCAATCCATTTTTCGCCAAGAAGTTCTTTTGGTAAACCAGGATCAATTTTCAGTAAGCCAACATATTCGTTGATTACTTTCTTTAACTTATTTATTTTTTCTTCTTGAGTTGATAAAATCTGATGCCACTTTTTAAAAAGTTCACGATAGGCTTTATCTAAATTTGATTTCCCCCAAACTTTTTCAATTAAAATTTCCCGATCGCCAAAAACATGATCAGATTCAAAGGCTTGAAAATATTGCTCCTCTTCTTTACCCCCAATTAACTGACGTAAATTTTCAATAATAGGATGGGGCGTTAACCAAAATGAGCGATGCCACGGACCTAATCCCCAACCTTGCATTTCCCGGCGTAAACGATCACGCACTTCTCGTTTCTTTTCTGGAATTTCATAGGAAATTATCCGCCATTTACCATCCCATTGATCTTTAAGAAAGCGAAAAAAGGGAAAATCTAAACACAAGGCATAAAAACCTTTATCAGTTAAACGATATTGATTTGACTTACCAACATCAACAGTTAAATTACCTCCCAACTGCGACAAAGGATTCTGAAGGTGAGGATTCGGTTGAGATTGAGAATTTATCATCTCAGCTTTTTCAATTTCCCCTTCTTTTATTAGTCCAGAAATCGTCCCCCGAGTTTTTTCGTTGAAGGTTAAATCAAAAATCTTTTGTATCCGATCGTCAAAATTTACCGGAGAAAAACTGATGTCTTTTAATAAAAATAACGCGAGTAAAATCTTCGTCCGTCTTTCTTTAATTCCCATATAATCAATGTAACAGACGAAATTTTTTTTGTCAAGAGGATATCAAAACCTATTCGTACAACCGCCGCGGTTGGATA
>CAZWBE010000019.1:0-6483 GCA_964632205.1 uncultured Gammaproteobacteria bacterium
GTCTGTTAATCCACCAGTGCGCAGTCTAATACTTCCGCTTTCTGTCGCCTGTAAAACAACATCACCGCTACCGGCGGACTGAATCAAAGCAGTTTTAGCGCTTGAGATAATGAAATCAGCCGAGGTATAAGTGGATCGAATTCCTGGACTAGCGACGGCAATTAACAGATTACCATCTTGATTGATAAAAGGAATATTGCTTGTCCCTGTTCCTGGTGGAAAGCCTTGTAAGGTTTCGGCATTGATGGCATAACCGACATTGGCAATTTGTTGTCGAGGTGTCATTTCGGCATCGACGCCAACGGTGACACCCAGATAAACATTGGCATTTTCGGTAAAGATTGAGTTGGGAATTTCTGAACCGCAAGTTTGCTGGGGAGGAGTCGGTGAATATCCGGAGCCACCAATCAAGACATTAAAAATACCATCTTGATCAGGCGTGATAGAACAGGCGCCGGAGTCATAAAGAGCTGATCCACCGGTGGCGACATTATAAAGTCTAAAACGTACGTTCGTAGCGGTAGTAATTGGATTGCCAAGAGAGTCAGTTAGACGGCCTTGAAAAGAAAGCAGGCGACCAGCCCGGGTTAAATTTTGAGGATAAGCAAACGTCTGTTCTTTTTTTTGAAAAAAGCGATTATATAAACCCGCTCCCAAAACAGCCATGAAAATAAGAAGAAGTAAAAAACCAATATAGTGGCGGATGCCAAAAGATGAGATGGGAGATTGAAAGTTAGAGAGGGGAGTTTTTTTGGCGCTTAATGTTTTAAATTTGGCTTTTATCTTCTTTATGGCTTCTTGAGGTAGATTACTTAATTTTTTAAGATAAAATTTCAATTTTTGACTTTTAATTTTTAACTGGGAATTTAAAAGGTTGTCAATCTCATCTATACTTTGCTGATAAAAAGAGAAGGAGATAATGTTTTTTTGATAAGCCCAACGGATAAACTTATCCAAAAAGCGAATTTTTCTTTCTATGACAGTGATAGATTCATGGCGGTTGATTAGCTCTTGAAAATAGCGTCGAATTGTCTCAGAGGTTATGTTATTCATAGATTCTTATGATTGCTTTTAAGACTCTTGTAAGATATAGCGGCTTTTAAAATCCAGCCAAGCAGACTTATTCGCTTTATAGCTCTTAAAATTTCTTTCGTAAGGATTACCTTCCATGGCCGGATCAAACCAATCTTTAAGGCTTTGCCAAGCCCTATAAATTAAAATTAATAATTTATAGTTAAAAGAGAAAAATCTTTTCATATTTTTTTATCACCCGCCGCCTTGGCCGTGTTTTTCTATCATGCCTAAAAATTCGCGGACATCTGCTAAGCAACTTTTAATAAATTGTTCATCAAGATTGTCTTTTTGTAGATCTTGTTGAAATAGAGAGAGGATTTTTTCATTTCGTTCTTGACTTGATTCTTGTATTTGCTCAATTGTTGTCTCTTTTGGCTTGATGTTGCTAATATGTTTCACTGGATTTTCCTCAAGCCATTTTTGCTCAATGCTAAATGAAAAAAATTTACGCAGGCTGGAAAGACGGCGATTAATTGTTTTAATTGGGATATTATTCTCTAAAAGATAAGTTCGGTAGTGGGCGACTGTTTCTTGTTTTACCTGCTTTAATAAATCAATTGGCGATGAAAACAGAGAAAAGTCAAAATTTTTTGCCTTTAAATAAAAAATAAGCCAACCAAAAAAATGGCGCATATCAGAGAGATAATTTTTTATTGAGATTGGGCTTAAGGCTTTTTTTGTCATTTTTTCATTTCCCGCAAGGAGGTATTCCTTGAATAAGGCTTCAAAATTATCTAGATTATACCGATTAACCATATAAAATCATCATAAAACAATAATAATAAATTTGTCAAGAGGTATTTAGCATATATTTTGATATAGATTTTTTAAGTATTTTAAGTATAAATTTTGTTTTAAAATTTATCCTTATAGTTTTATTTAAATAAATTTAAATGAATTACCGCAAAAAGAGTCTGCTTACTTATATATATCATAATATATCAGCAATCTTATAGTTTTGAAGAAATAAAAATTGATTTTATTTTAAAATTAAAAAGAGCAACCAAAAAAATTTTTTTAAAATTTAAACTTTCAATCCTAAAAAGTTAACTGTTTTATTTTTTTCTTCTCTTGAAGGAAGGGTTTATTCTTGAATTTTTTTGTTACGGGCGAATTTTTTTTATGTAAAAAATAAAGAAGAAGTTTATTTTATCACTCATAAATATTAATTGCTAATTTTTTAAAAAAATTTTTTAGCTTGTTTTTGCGCTGTAAACGCTAAATATGCTGTAAATAAAGGAATAAAAATACCACCTATAGTATTTAATTTTTTTTATTTTTGCTTATTTTTCCTCTTGTAATCTTTATTTATTTTTTTTATGATGTTTTTATTTATGAGGAAATTCTTCTTTTTTCTTTTTATATTTTTGTTTATTTTGCTACTTTTCTCTTTATTCTTTTGGCTTTATGAGGCAAAATTTTTTGTCGGGCGGGCGGCTGTTTCTTATCAGAGTTTTTCTGTTGATAATTCTTATGTTTTTGTCACTCCCCTGCGCGCCAAAGCCAATAATCAAGAAAAAATTCGGGTGACGGTTTTTGTTTTAAATAATCAAGGATTAGGCGTGATGGGAAGAAAGGTTTTTATTGGCCGAGATCAAAATTTGATGATAGAGGAGATTCAAGCCCTTACTGATAATTTTGGTAAGGCAATTTTTGATATTGCCGGCGACAAGCCAGGGGAATATTATCTCGAGGTGAAAGTGGAAGATAAAACTCTGCCTCAAAAAGCCCACCTGTCATTTTATTAACCAAGAAGAGAAGAAGCGTCGTTGATAAAAAGAGACAGTTTGGTTTTGGTGATTAATTTGGTTGTTTCTTTAAGTTAATCTCTAATTTTGGTTGTCTGAGGATAATAGCCATATTTTGCCGGCGGGCGATCGCTAAGGTTTTGGGATGAAAATACCGCCTTAAAAAATAAATAACCAAACCGATAAGCTGCAACAAAATAATCATTTCCAACAGTCGTGATTTTATTATCGCCAGGGCTATTAGGAAAAACTGGATGATTATCATCCACCAAGGGAGAATCTTTAGGGTTAGTTTTCGGCTTTCCGGCGAGGGGTTTTTTTGATAATCAACCTGGGCAAAGAGGCGAAAAGTTTTCGCTGATGAGGAAGGCAGAGTGACGGTAAAATTACCTTTTTCATCAACTGGCAGAGTTAAACGGGGAAAAGCGAATCCTGACTGAGTCTCAGGTTTTTGTGAGCTTGCCATGACTGGTTGAGGAAAAAAGTGAGGAATGATGATAGCAAGGGGATTTTTTATCTGATTTTGAGCTAAATTAACTGCCTTGGTTTGGTTAACAAACATTGATAGATTTACTTCAGTATTTGGTATCGTCTGGCCACTGAGGATTACTTTATCACCAATATAATAATTATTCTTATCCAAGGATAAGGTTGGTGGCATAATTACTGGCCCGATTTCCACATTATAACTAGTGGGAAAAGCCGGTAAACAAAGAGGTGAGCTTAATCTTCCCAGTTGATCTTGGGCTGTTAAACAAGCCTCCCGCGGCGAGAAAGGAGAAAAGCGGTTTTTAAAGATAAAATAACCCTCATTGTTGGCATAAGTTTGATCAAAAATTCCCAGTCCGGAAAATGTGACTAAAGCATGAGGAGAAGTGTAACCAAAAAGGGTAAAACGGAATTCACCAATAGATAAGGAGACTTCAGTGACGGAAGAAGTTGTTGATCGACCTAAAATTTTTTTTGATTCCTGACTGGTTAAAACCTGTTTTGTTAAGTGGATAAGAAGGGCTAAATAAAAAAAAACAACGATCGTCGAAAAACAAAAAAAGAGGGATTTGTTTTTAATGATTTTATTCATCTCTTTTCTTCAACTGCTCCTTTAAGCGGGCAATTTCCTCTTTCTCTTTTTCTATTTCTTCCTCGAGGGTTTTAGTTTTTCCCAGAGTTGTTTGATAGAAGTGACGGATAAGAAGAGTGGTGATAACAAGCATCAAAACAACAATTAAAGCCATTTTCCAGGGAAAAACCCAGATATCGGTATAAGCGGTTAAAACTTTGCCTTTTTCTCCATAAGTGGCGTTGAGTTCTAAACGATATTTGCCCAGCATTAGCTTTTTACCTAAAATGTTTTGGTAGATTCTTGAGGTGTCAGGAAAAATATTTTGTTCTTTTAACAAGCTCTTTTCGATAATTTTTCCGAACGGATTTTTTAAACTGATTTCTCCCTTAGGCGCAATGTGATAATCACCGCGATTGAGAATCTCTGTTTCCACGGCAATTGGTCCATATTCTTGAAAACCTTGTGTTTGGAATTTGGTGACAAAAGCGTTTTCTTTAATGTCGCCTTTAACTTTGATATAAATTAATGAGGCTAAACGCGGGGTAATACCGGTACCCGCTTGATAATTTAAGTTATTGTCTTGATTAAATTTTGGTTCTTGGGTTTGAAAATAAAAGGCAACATAGCGGCCACCCGGATGGGCGTTTGGCGGTACGGTAATTTGGGCCTGAATGGAGACTTTTTCATTGGCTGGCAAAGTCACCCGTTCGTATTCAGACTTAAACCAAGAAGAGGCGGCATATTTCTCCGGAGCCGCTTGGGTGTTCTCAATCAACTCCGGCGTTCCTTGATTATCGCGGACAATAAAATCAACCAGACGGACATAGCCTGAAATTGGTTGATCGGATTGGTTGACAAAATTGGCCGTGATGGCGGTTTTTTCTCCGGGGGAGACTTCTAAAAATTGACGGGCGGGATAGACAATTAATGGGAGAATAGATTGAGCAAAGAGAGATGAGGAGAGGGTAAATAAAAGTGCGCCAATGGTAAATAAAGAGAAGAAAACGAAAAAGATTTTTTTCATTTTTAATTTGAAATTGTCATTTTGCATTTTGATTTTTGCTTTTTGAATTTTTAAAAGGTGGCCGTGGCTGTGTAAGCAATTCGATTAAAATAATAACCGGCTGGCTGAGTAGCTGAAATATTTAAACGATAGCAGACATAGACTTGTGAGGAGGCGGTTGGTGTGTTTTTACTCATAATAGTTTGCTGAGTCTCTGCCGCTTCCAAATCGGCAAATTGTTTAGTAGAGAAAGTTCGGCCTGATTCATCATAAACAAAAGCGGCATCAGTACCAGAGACATTAGCTAATGAATAACCCATGCCATAATAGGAGGTGGAAGTCCAATCTTGCGAGGTGGTTTCCGAACAAGGGGTTGAGCCGCAAACAGTATCTTGGATACAATTGTTGGCTTCATCGGCATTAGCCCCTGGGCAAACAATACCGTTTCTACCCATTTGGTCATTTTCAGCAATTTTCACCGTATAGCCGGAAACAGCGTTAGTAGAGACGATTACTGACTGGCCGGCTTCCATAAATGAGCCAAAATTAACAATTGTTCCCCAAGGGACAGCGGTGGCCGTGGTAGTTACATCAGTAGTTTGACCACAGACAGAGGCACCGCTGTTTACTCCGGCGATGGTGACAGTTAGAGTTTCCTGAACCGTGGCTGAGACCAAAACCCCTTCAATAACAGCCACCCTGACATTTGATTCATCCAAAGTATTATCTGAACCATCACGGGTTTTAACATTGATATTATAAATATCCGCCACGCCTTGAGCGTGACCAGTAGTGATTGGGGCAGGATTAATTAATTGCCGACTAGTGTCGCCGATTGTTACCGTGATTGTTGAACCGGCGGCACAACTGTTTGTAGTACGATCAATTCTTATCCGGTGATCATTGGTAGCATCACCGGCGGTGACGGCGGCAACTGTCCAGTTGTTGGCACAACCAGAGGAGGAAACGGTGATATTGGAAGTTCCCAGATTATTTAAATCAAAACCATTGGTAGCAATGGAGGAGTTAGTGTCAGGAAAGCCATCATTGCCTTGGGTGGCATGATCAATGGCGGGAATAGTGATAAAAATATCGCCATTGGAAGGAACTGCCGAGGTTAATGTAAAAGTCAGAGTGTGAATAGCTGATTGGGTGGCGATGACAAAGTCATTAGCGCCTAAGGCATTAGCGCCAAGAGGTGGTGAGATGTTAAAAGTGGTGCTGTTGACGATATTGACAACCTGATAAGTTGACTGATTGTAACAACCGTTCAAAAGTGGTCCGGCAAAACAAACAACATCATTAGGAAAAAGATGATTGGTATTGTTATCGGCATTACCGGAGGAATCAATAGTGACTACCGAGCTATTAGCGGCGCCGGTGGCAACACCAGCCCGATAGGAAAGGCGAGAGTTGGAGAGAGTGTTGGAAATATTGGTAAAATTAGCTGAACCAACCGGCGAGGGCAGCCTAACAAAAAAAATATATGAGCCTTGAAACAAGATAAAAAAAAATGTAAATAGCTTATAAAGAATTTTTCTTTTTTTCATTGTTTTTTATTGCTATATAAAATTCATTATTAAAGATTATTTGTA
>CAZWBE010000020.1:0-6287 GCA_964632205.1 uncultured Gammaproteobacteria bacterium
TAAAATACTCATATGGACAAAAGTAAAATTCCCACCCCGGCTTTTACGAGAGAGATTATTGATGAGTTGAAAAAAGTTACCTGGCCGACAAAAAAACAGACAATGAGATTGACGGCGGTGGTAATTATTGTTTCCTTGATAATTGGGATTTATATCGGTATAATAGATATTTTCTTGACAAAGGCGTTGGAGTTGATTACTCAGTTAAGATGACAAAAATTATCATTTAAATTTTTAGACAGCCAATATTTTTTATTTAATATTTTAGGACAATGGAGGAAAAAAACCAAACTCAATTAACAACATCGCCATCAGCTGATGCTAATCCCACTAAAGGCAAATGGTATGTCATTCATACTCAGACTGGTTATGAAGGGCGAGTAAAAGCCGCCTTAGAACAACGGATAAAAAGTTTAGCTGTTGAAAATAAAATTTTTGATGTGATTATCCCAAAGCGGGAGGTAGTTGTTGTTAAACGAGGTAAAAAAACCAAAGCGACAGAGAAAGTTTTTCCCGGTTATATCTTAGTCAGAATGATTTTGGATGATGAATCTTGGTTGGTGGTGCGGACAACTGAGGGAGTGACAGGTTTTGTTGGCGCCGGATTAAAACCAACTCCCATTTCAGAAAAAGAAGTCGAGGCAATTATGAAATTTGTTCAACAAGAGACGCCCAAGTATAAAGCTAAATTTACTGTTGGTGAAGCCGTGAAAATCACCGAAGGCCCTTTTGCTGACTTTTTAGGAACAATTGAGGCAATTGATGAAGAAAGAGGAAAAGTAAGAGTTTTGGTTTCCATTTTTGATCGCGAGACGCCGGTTGAGTTAGACTTTTTACAAGTGGCGAAATTATAACTTTTAATTAGCAACCCATCATTATTATTTTTAAAATAATTAAAATTAGCAACGATGGCAAAAAAAATCAAAACAATCATCAAATTAAATCTTCCTGCCGGCGAGGCAACTCCGGCACCGCCGGTTGGGCCGGCCTTAGGTCAGCATGGTGTGCCGATTATGGATTTTATCAAAGAGTACAACGCCCGAACCGCTAAACAAAAAGGGCAGATTATTCCAGCCGTAATCACGGTTTATCAGGATAGAAGTTTTACTTTCATTACTAAATTACCTCCTGTGGCTGACTTAATTAAGAAAAAATTAAATTTGAAAAAAGGTTCTGGTAAACCTAAGACAGAAAAGGTTGGTCAGTTAACCAAAGCTCAAGTGGAAGAGATAGCCAAAGAGAAATTAGCTGATTTAAACACACAAGATTTACCAACAGCGGTGAAAATCGTTGAGGGGACAGCCAGATCAATGGGTGTGGAGATTAAAAATTAACGGCAAAAAAACAAAATCTATGGGAAAGATTAGAACACGGATATTAGGGTTAGAAGAGGTGGAAAGGAAACAAAAAGAAGAACAAAAACAACGGGCGCAGGAAAAAAAACAAGAAAAACGCAAAGTCCGTGCCCCCGGTTTAAAAGGTGGCGAGCGGATGGTTGAGTTAACGGTCAAAGAGGAAGACTTGGCCAAGATGGAAGAAGCAAAAAAGATTTTAACCGAGAAAAAAGAGGTTAAAAAACCAGAAGTCAAAAGGATAAGAAAAAAAAGAGCCAGAGGCCAAAAATATCAAAAAGCCAAAAGCTTGGTTGATAAAAAAAAGACATATAAATTAGAGGAGGCGATTAAACTATTAAAGCAAATAAAATATACAGAATTTGATGAATCGGTTGAACTGCATTTAAACGTTGATAAGGTCGGGCTAAAAGGCGAAGTGAGTTTGCCTTATTCAACCGGTAAATCAGTGAAAGTAGCGGTGGTGAATGAAAAGGTTTTAGGACAGATTGAGGAGGGAAAAATTGATTTTGATGTTCTTGTTACCCATCCGTCTTTTATGCCCCGCTTGATTAAGCTGGCGAAAATTTTAGGCCCAAAAGGTCTAATGCCCAATCCCAAAACAGGCACGATTTCCGAGAATCCAGACGAGGTGGTTAAAAAATTTCAAAAAGGGGTTTTGCGCTGGAAAACTGAGCCAAAATTTCCTCTTATTCACCAGATGATTGGGAAAATTTCTTTTGAGGAAAAACAAATAAGCGAAAATGTCGTTGCCTTTATCAAATCAGTGGGCGTTAAGCATATAAAATCGGCTTTTATCAAAACAACGATGAGTCCAGCGCTGAAAATAGAATTGTCCTCAACAGCTTATTAACTTTTCAATAAAATTCAATAAAAATAGATTTAAGGCGAAATTAAAACATTTTAGGAAAAAATCACATTAAATCCAAGATCTTGAATGAATGCCATAACTTCTCGAGGTAGCATTTGTGGTAAAATTCCTGATAGTGCATCTTTTGGCCATTCTCCGCAAGGTTTAGGAAATTCGAAATATATTTGAATTGGTGGGGTGGCCATATTATATTGCAGTCTTAGCCTACCGTTTTCACTTGGAGAGAATATGTTTAGTGGTATACGCCCCATTTCATCTTCGGTCAGAGGATAAGGAAACCTCAATTCTTCTTTCCCATCCGTCGTTATACCAAACACTCCACTCATTGGGAAATTATAAGATTGGCCGCCATAAACCAAATTAGGAAAACGAGGCGTTTGATCTAGGAAAAATTTAAAGACAAGTTGCCCGCCAGGGAGCCCGGGTGGGAATAGATTGATATCTAATCTCAGTAACTTTTCATCACTCCGATTACTCCGGTAAAGAATCACCCTTGATTCATAAGATTCATAAGAAGGCTCAGCTCTATCTACCTTAACATGTTTTCCATAATAAGTCTGCCATGGATATATTCCATCTCTACTAAAAGGCCCGTTCAAATACGTAAATCCTTGAGGTCGTTCCTTTGTTGTCATTTTTTAAAAACGAAATTATAGGGAAAATTATACCAAAAAATTATTTTTTTTCAAGAACTCCTGTCATTTAGCACTATACTATAATTTTTATGATTTTTTTGTTTAAGGTCTTTTTTTATGCGGTATTTTATGAATAAATATTGTCTTTGACTGTTATTTAAAAATTTTAATCGACTTTTTAATTTTAATTATTTTAGGAAAAAGTTTTTAATTTTGTCTTTAGTGATGAAGCAACCCAATATAAAATGCCGGTTGTTTTTTTGAGATAAAAACGATTATATCCTAAACCTTCTTTTGGCTGCTTGGATAATGAGGTGGGCGGCGTCTTCAATTGAGAGATGGGGGCCGGTGCGGATAACTAAATCATAATGATGGGCCTTTCGTGGGTCATGATTAAAAAGGATTTTAGTAAATTCCACTCTCTGTTTATCAGATTTTTCAATCTGGTCGATTGCTTGTTTTTCAGTGAGATTTTCATAATGCTTCATCCAAGTAATTCGTTGGGACATTTCGCAGATAAGGCGCACCTTAAGAGAGTGAGGGAAGAGAAAATTAGCGCCACGACCGACAATAATGGCATGGCCGCGGGCGGCGATTTTTGAAAGGACTTTCAATAGATTTTTGTAATAACTAGTGAGACTAAGATGCTTTTTGCCAAAAAAATCAGCGATAATTTTATTCACCAACGGAAGAGAGCCCTCATCAATTTCTTTAATTAACTCTTTTTCTAAATGACTATTTTTGGCAATTTCATCAATAATTTCCTTATGGTAAACTTTCCAAGGTCGGCCTAGTTTTTTTGCCACTAAAAAAGCAATGATTTTTCCTCCCGATCCTCTTTCTCGAGAGAGAGTGATTAAAGGCAGTTCTTTTGTTCTAGATGGTTTTTTTATTTTGGTAAAAAAATATCCCAAGCACAAGTTGTTATTAATTAACTCAAATATTTTTTTCATAAGCAGATATAATTTATTAACAATTTATTAAACAGGTATAATTTATTATAACCAACGTTTATTATAACAAATACCAAAAAGGCAAAGAAAATTATGGATACTTACACGGCTTTTTGGCACTATCTTTCTCCAAATCAAAAAGACCTAATTTTGGAAGGGCAATACTTGATGAATGATGTTATTCGTCAGCAAAAATATCATTTTAAAGACTACTCATTCATTATTTTTCCTTTTGCTAAGGCTTATGAGGGGTTTTTGAAGCAACTTTTTAAAGATACCGGTTTGATTTCCCATTTGGATTATATCAACGACCATTTGCGTTTGGGTAAATTGCTTTCTCCGGCCCTTGTTGGCCGCTTGGGAGAGCGATCTCTTTATAGAAAGATTATGGAAAAAAGTTCTAAGGATTTAGCCGATAAGATTTGGGAGACATGGAAACTTGGCCGCAACCAAATTTTTCATTATTTTCCCCATAATTTGAAATCAGTTACATTTGAGGAAGCGCAAAAGATTGTCAATCAAATTATTAAGACAATGGAAGAGACGTATAGAAGGTTAAAGGTTTAATATTTATTGCATTACATCAATTTCTATACGATTTGGTAGATTAATGAGTTTGACAACAAGCCAACTATCATAAAAAACTGTTTATTTCGTTTTAAAGAGGGCAAAATGGACGCAACTTATAGATTATACTTGAATCAATGATTGAATTAGTAAGGAAAATATTATATGCTCTTTAAGTCATAAGAAATTGATTTTATTTAATTTTATGAGAGATAAAAGGATTGAGAGGTTAATTAAACTGGAAGAAGAAAGACAAAAAAAAGGACTTGAATTAATTCCTTCGGAAAATTATGCCTCTTTGGAAATAAGGCAAGTTCTATCTTCTTGTTTTGTTAATAAATACTCAGAAGGTTATCCTGGAAAGCGTTATTATGGTGGTAATGAATGGGTTGACGAGGTGGAAAGATTAGCCCAAGAAAGAGCAAAAAAATTATTTAACGTTCCTTTTGTTAACGTTCAACCTTATTCAGGATCACCGGCTAATTTGGCGGTTTACCTTGCTGTTTGTCAACCGGGCGATGTAGTTATGGGACAGGCATTAACCGCCGGAGGGCACTTAACTCATGGACATAAGGTGTCAGCGGCAGGGATTTATTATAAAAGCATTCAATACTATCTTAAATCTCAAACGGCAAATTTCAAATCTCGCCAAGAAAAAGATCTTTTTGATTATGATGAGATCAGGAAACTAGCAAAAGAGCATAAACCAAAATTGATTTGGGTTGGCGCTACGGCATATCCTTTTAAATTTCGTTATGAAAAGTTCGCTGAGATTGCCGATGAGGTAGAAGCATATTTAGCGGCTGATATTGCCCATGTGGCTGGTTTAATTGTTGGCGGGGTTCATCCCTCACCGGTTCCTTACGCTCATATTGTCACTACAACGACTCATAAGACGTTAAGAGGTCCGCGAGGGGCGATGATTATGGTGACGGAAAAAGGTTTAAAAAAAGATCCGGAGTTAGGGGAGAAAATTAATAAAGCAGTTTTTCCGGGATTGCAAGGTGGACCACACGATAATCAAACCGCGGCAATTGCTGTTGCCTTGTATGAAGCATCTCAGCCTTCATTTAAAAAATATGCTCGTCAGATAATAAAAAATTCTCAAGCATTAGCCAAAGTTTTGATTGGTGGCGGTTTAGAATTAGTTGGGGGAGGGACGGAAAATCATTTGATTCTAGTTGATTTAACGGCTTATTTTGGACCCGGATGTGGTATTTTTGCTCAAAAGGCCCTTGATTTAGTTGGCATTACTTTAAATAAAAACACTGTTCCTTATGAAAAAGCTAGTCCATTTTATCCGTCAGGAATTCGTTTGGGAACGCCGGCGTTAACTACTAGAAAAATGAAAGAGAAAGAGATGGAATTTATCGGGAAAAAAATATTGGCAGTTTTAAGAATTATTAAAAAATATTTTGAGAAACAAGGAGGGAATTTTTCTTTTTGGAGATTAACAAAGGAGAAAAGGGATGGGTTTATTAATAAATTTGAAAAAGAGATGAAAAGAGATGAGGGTTTAAAAATAATTAGAGAAGAAGTAAGAAAATTAGCGGTGAGATTTATTGTTCCTTAATTAAATTAACGATCATAATAATATTTTGGATTTTTATCAAATTCTTATCCAATCGCCCTGCTTGTATAAAGGGATTAGATGCTTTTAGTATAAATTTATTTAATTTAACCGGTTAAGCTTTTTGCTTGATTTAACAAGGTTTTGGTTTTTCTTTAAAAATGATTTGTTATAGGTGGGATAAAATTGTTGTCGATCGTCACACAATTTTCACCCCTTTATTTTTAGATCAGTATTTTTTAGATTGTCAAAAAGAGCAAAAACAAGAAATGAAAAATAAAAGATAAAAAGCGGTCAGGTTAAACTAACAAGGACTATTCTGGTTGGTTGGCGGGAGGA
>CAZWBE010000021.1:0-6172 GCA_964632205.1 uncultured Gammaproteobacteria bacterium
GTTTTGCCAAAATCTTTGTTTTATTTCTTCTTTGGCGATTGCTTGATTTCCTGATTATTTTCCTTACTCCCTATTTTCTTCCTTATTTAGGTTTTTTTCCTTACAAAGAAATTTTATCTCAATATCCCCTACCTGACTTTATGAGAAAACTGGCCAATTTTGACGGCGTTCATTATCTTTTAATTGCTCAGGAAGGTTATCGGCAATATGAGCAGGCTTTTTTCCCGCTTTACCCCCTTTTAATCAGACTAACAACGCCTCTTTTTTTTAATAATACTCTTTTGGCTGCTCTTTTTATCAGTAACCTGGCTTTTCTTTTTGGTCTTTACTGGTTCTCTCACCTGCTTAAAAAATACGCGGTTGATAATAAAATGAGTGTCATATCAATTCTTCTTCTTTTTCCCACTTCATTTTTTTTTGGTGCTGTTTATACCGAAGGGTTATTTTTTTTCCTTTTGGTTGCCTGTTTATATTTTCTTCATCGACAAAAATATCTAACCACTATTTTTTTTGCTTTTTTAGCCTCACTGACTAGATTAATAGGCGTATTTTTAATTATCCCTATCCTTTTTTATTGGCTGGCCAAATATCAAAAACAGGTAAAAAATAAACATTTACGAAAACCTCAACGGACAAACATCAACCGCTCTTGTCAATTACTCCCTACCAATACGCTCTGTCTCATTACTCTTTTTTCCCCTCTTCTCGGCTTGGCGGTTTATTCTTTTTACCTTTACCAAACCACCGCTGACCCATTTTTTTTCTTCACCGCTCAGCCAATTTTTGGTGCTAATCGATCAACCAATTTAATCCTGCTTCCCCAGGTTTATTTCCGCTATCTGAAAATTTTTTTTACCGCCACTTTTAATTTTCAATTTTTTATCGCCCTTTGCGAATTCTTTCTTTTTAACTTTATATTTCTGATTTTAATCGCTGATTTTATTAAAAATATAAAATTGAAACTTTTTCCCCGGCTTAACTATCAAATCGTTGATATGAACAAACTTGGCCTGAACCTTTTCTCCTTTGCCAATCTCCTTTTACCCACCTTAACCGGCACTCTCTCCTCTCTTCCCCGTTATTCCCTTTTCTCATTATCATTTTTTATTTATCTAGCCCAAATGAAAAATAAAGGGATTAAAATATTAATGGCTTTGATTTTTTTTCTTTTTCATTTGATTCTTTTGGCTTTTTTTAGCCAGGGATATTTTGTCAGTTAAAATTGACCATTAAAAGTCCAAAACCCATTTATCTATTTAATTTTTAATTTTTGATTTTTGATTTCTCTCTATGCCCAAACTGCCCCTTTTTCACCAAGGTCAATCAGGGGGGATAAAATTTAATCAAAGTGAGGAAAAAATCTCACCCTACCTTTTTTTTGCTTACCTTTTTTTTATCGCTTTTTTTTTCGTCACCCTTATCATCCGCCTTTTTCAATTAACCATCGTTAAAGGAGAATACTACCGAAATTTAGCTGAAAAAAACCGCATCCGTGAACTGATAATTGAGCCCAAACGGGGAGAAATCCGCGATCGCAAAGGTTTTCTTATCGCCTTTAACCTTCCGGCTGATATAAAAAAAAACAGTCCTCGCCTTACCTCCCAACGTCTCTACCAAGAACAAGAGGCAATCGGCCACTTAATTGGCTACCGACAACTGGCTGATAAAGAGGATATTAAAAATGATAATTGTCTCACCAAATTAAAATTGGGCGATAAAGTGGGAAAAAAGGGGGTGGAAAAAATCTTTGATTGCCAACTGCGTGGTAAAAACGGCAAAAAGTTAATTGAGATTAACGCCCGGGGAAAATTTTTGCGGACCTTAACCGTTATACCACCCACTGAGGGAAAAACCATTCAATTAGCTTTGGATCTTTTTTTGCAAAAAAAAGCCTACCAGTTTTTAAAAAATTTACCTGGCGAAAAAAAAGCCAGCCTGATTGCTTTAAAACCGTCAACTGGGGAGATTTTGGCCTTAGTGTCAACCCCTTCTTTTTCACCGACTGATTTTGAAGACGGCAATATGGCGGCGATAAAAAAATATCTCACTGATGAAAACAAACCTTTATTTAACCGAGCAACCGAGGGCGTTTACCCACCAGGATCAATTTTTAAATTAGTGGTGGCCGCCGCCGCCCTTGAGGAGAAAGTGATTAATGAAAAAACCGTTTTTGAAGACACCGGTTTTCTTCAGGCTGGCCCATTAAAATTTAGCAACTGGTATTTTTTACAATATGGAAAAACTGACGGCCTGGTTGATGTTGTTAAGGCAATCCAGCGATCAAACGATATCTTTTTTTATTTAGTGGGAGAAAAAACTACTGTTGAGAAAATAAAACGCTGGGCGCAAAAGTTTGGTTATGATCAAAAAACCGGCTTTGGTTTGGAAGAAGCAGAGGGCTTGATTCCCTCTCCTTTTTGGAAGGAAGAAAAGCTTAATGAAAAATGGTTTCTTGGCGACACTTATAATTTTTCCATCGGTCAGGGATATATGTTGGTGACTCCTCTTCAGGTGACCGTCTCAACAGCCGTTTTTGCCAATGGAGGCTATCTTTGCCCGCCACAATTATTAAAAATTGCCCCTAGCCGCTGGTCAAAAGAAAAAAACTGTCAAAAAGTTCCCCTTTCAGAAAAAACACTTCATTTAATCCGAGAAGGGATGCGCCAAGCCTGCTCGCCAGGTGGCACTGGTTGGCCATTGTTTAATTTCCAAATTAAAACTGCCAGTGGCCAAATCAAGACAATTGCCACCGGTTGCAAAACTGGCACGGCAGAATCCCAAACTAAAGAAACCCTTCCTCACGCCTGGATAACAGTTTTTGCTCCCTATGAGAATCCGGAAATTGTCGTCACGGTTTTGGTGGAAAATGCCGGCCAAGGTTCTGATATTGCCGGTCCCATTGCCAAAGAAGTTCTTAAAAGCTATTTTGAGAGAGAGGAGTAAAAAAGGGACGCTCTTTTAGAAAGACAGTCTTTCTATGAAACAACTAGTTGAGCTTGTCAAAACACAGTCTTTTTTTTGTTTAAAATCTCAAGGGGAAAGTATGTTTCCCCTTCTTCAACCGAACGATATTGTCTATTTTAAAAAAATTGCCTTTTCAAAAATAAAAACTTACGACTTAATCGTTTTTTACAAAAAAAACCAAATCATCTCCCATCGAGTAATTTATAAAAATAAAAATTATCTCATCACCAAAGGCGACAATTCTCATCAACCCGATGGAAAAATCTTTCCCTCTCAAATTTTGGGAAAAATTTATCAGATCAAAAGAAACGGAAAGAAACTAAATCCCGAAACCTCATATCTTCTTCAATCAACCCATTATTTTAATGAAATTATCAAAATTAAAAATGAATTTAACCGCCAAAAAATTAATCATCTCTTTCTCAAAGGACTACCTCTTCATCTTTATTTTGAAAAAACCCATCCTCAAAGAATTTATGCCGACTGTGATGTTTTAGTGAGGAGGGAAGATTATCTAAAAGCTGAAAAAATTCTTTTTCGCTTTGGTTATAAAAAAATCTCAACAGACTTAAGTCTTTTTCATAAAAAACTTACTGATAAAGTAGTCGAACACGCCTATTATAAAATCCTCAACGGTTTTCCCGTTGTTTTTGACCTTCATCAAGAAGTAGTTTTTATGATGACCCAAATTGGAAAACTCGACGCTCTCTATCGGCAAAAAATGCTTAACCAATTAACAGAGGAATTTTTTCAAACAAAAAAAGAAATAGAGATCAATGGCGATAAATTTTGGATTTTGGATTTTGGATTTTTAATTTTATATCTTGCCCTTCATTTTTTTCACCACAACTTTCGCGGTATCTTTCAACTTGAGTTTCTTAATAAAATTATTATTCGACTAAAACCACCCCCCTTAACATGGAAAAACCTCACAAAAAAAATCTGTTATTATCAACTCCAAAACTTTATCTTTCCTGTTTTTGTCCTCCTTAAGAAACATTACCAAACCCCTCTTCCTCCTTTCTTTCTCAAAAAGATTCAGCCGTCCTCATCATGTCTTCGCTACCTTTCGCCGATAATAAATCGTCCTTCACTTGTTTTTAATGATGAAACCCGGTTAACCGCCGGTGTTAATCGTTTTAAAAATTTATTCTTCCTCTCGCCTCAACCTTTAGGGATCAGACTGTTAGTTTTTTTTAAACCAGCGGTTATTTACTCCATCATTTGGTTTTTACAGAAGAAATTATTTTCTTTTCTTTCAAAGCAAAAATAAACTCGTCTACATCTTCACTGGCTCTTTTTTCTTCAATCTGATATTTTTTAACAAGCGCTTGAATAATTTGTTCTTTATCTAATCCCCTTCTTAATTTTTGAAAGATAAAGGTAGCGGTTTCATTCAGAGTATATAGAATTGACTCCTCGCTATCAAAAATTACTGCCTTCTCATCTAATTTTTGAATAATAAAGCCCTTTTTTATTTTATATTTCATAAGTCTCATTCATCCCAAAAGAAAATAAACTCCTCGCCAAGAAATGCCAATAAATTTTAACAGATTAATAAAAATTAATCTTATTATAAAAATGGTCGTTAAAAAACCGATCTTTAAATCATACCAAAAACTTTTGTTTTTCACATATTCTAAATCATCGATCATCCAGTTTTTAAAAGAATGATGATAAGCCCCTTTCACCACCCAAAGACTGGTAATACCAGGCAGAACAGAAAATCTCTTTTCATACTTTTTTGGCACTTTAAGGGCTTCCTCAACCGGTAAAGGACGGGGCCCAACAAAACTCATTTCGCCTTTGAGAATATTAATCAATTGAGGTAACTCATCAAGACCAGTTTTAGCCAGGAATTTTCCCACCTTTGTATAGCGAGGATCATCGGCAATTTTAAAGACTGGGCCATCGGCTTCATTGCGGTGTTTAATTTTGGCTTTTAATTTCTCGGCGTTTTCCACCATGGTGCGAATTTTGTAGATAAAAAAAGGCTTTTTGTCTTTTCCTAATCTTTTTTGTTTAAAAATAAAAGGACCTTTAGAAGTTATTTTGACTAATAAAAACAAAATGACCAAAAGAGGCAAGGATAGGAATAAAATAATCAAAGCGATAAATTTTTCTAATAAATTATTACTTTTAAAATCTAAGCGTTGGTTTTGCCTTCTAGTCTTACCCATTTAACCATCTGAATTTAAGATTTAATATTATAGTATAATTTGTCTATGATCTTTAAGAAAACATTTAAAAAATTCCTTCGTCTGGTATCTAATAATTATTTTATCGCTATTTTCTTTGCCGCTATCGCTTTTGTTGCCCTTATCTCTTTTTACAGAATTTTTTTTGTCAAACCAACCTATATTTATGTCAAAGTAAAAATCGGCCAAGGTCTTTGGTGGGCAGCCACTCAAAAACCCTCCCTGTGGTTTATCGAAAATATTAAAAAGGCGAAAAATGAAGAGGAAAAAGATTTCAGCGGTAAAACTCAAGCGAAAATTTTATCAATCCGCTACTACCCAACTTACCTTCAAAACCAGTACGATGTCTATTTAACAATGAAGATTAAGGTTTCAAAATTAGGAAAAACTGGTAAGTATAATTTTAAACGGTCCTCAATTGGCGTTAGCTCACCGATTGATTTTGAATTTCCCTCAGTGCAATTTTCCGGGACTGTCATTGAATTAAGTGAACAACCGATAAAAGAAAACCGACAAGAAAAAATTGTTTATCTATCCAAACCCTATGCCTTTTCTTGGGAATATGAGACAATAAGAGTTGGTGATGAATATTTTGACGGTGAGGAAACTGTCGTCCAAATCTTAGAAAAATCAATAGGTGAAAAGTACAACATTATCCCTCCCTATCAATCAGTAATTGACCCTACTATGAGCCAAACTCGCAGCAATATTTTTGTTAAAGTTAAAATTAAAGGGAAAAAAAGAGGTAATAATTTTATCTTTGGCGAAGAACAAGCTGTCGCTCCCGGAAAATTTCTTTATATCTCAACAGCTAATTTTTTCTTTGACGAGTACATTGTGGCCGATATTAAATAACTTATATATAAATTAAGAAGTTAATGAGCTTAATAACGGCTTAAGTTGAAAACTCCCTTAATATTTTTTGATTATTTTGAATTAAGAAATATTATTCAGATTATTAAATCAAACTCTACATAATTTGCGCGTTTGGCTCATGGATGTTGATTAAC
>CAZWBE010000022.1:0-5834 GCA_964632205.1 uncultured Gammaproteobacteria bacterium
CAACTTTGCCGTAAGCCTTTCCCTGGCCACCTGTTCTCCTTGAGATTAGTTCATCAAAACCAAAAGTTTAACTAATACCATCTCTTGCTTTTTGAGATTGGCTGGTTTTGATTACTTTAATCTCTTTTTAAGGTGCTTCCAGACCTTTTACCGGGAGGCTATTTCCCGTTTTAAGGTATGGGAAACTCATTTGGGGATGAAAAATCACCCAAGAAAAAGAAAGTAAACAAGTTACTCTCTTTCTTTTGGATGACTGGTAGAGATTTTTAATGTTATTTCTCTTGATTCAATTTTCATATATCCTATAATATACCATAATAAAGGTCGATGGTCAATTAGAGATTGTTAATGTTATTTTTCTTGCTTTAATTTTCATGTGTCCTTTAATATCACATACTCCATCCAACCGCCGCGGTTGTACATGACCTGTCACCAAGCTCCGTATAAAACCTAGCAGGTCATATCAGGTCATAGGGATAGGAATAATTAATCTATAAAAAAATTATCGATGGTAGTTAATCATTTTTCTCCATTCCTCAGCCGATTTTTTAGGATTAGGCGAGAAAATAATTGAGCGGGAAAGATTAATAACTAAGCCTTCTTTTTTTGAATTTAACCCTTCTTTTAAAATCGCCTTAAGTTCGCCGCCTTGCTCTCCTAGCCCAGGAATTAAAAGCCACATGTCTTCACCGACAATCTTTCGTAAATTCTTCAGCGATTGAGGATAAGTGCCTCCTACAACTAAAGCGCAATTTTTATTCTGATTCCATTCCGCCACTACCCTTTTGGCAATTAACTGATAGAAAAGTAATGTCCTATTTTTCTTTTCCTTCTTATCAATACAAACCCTTAAATCTTGAAACTCACCCGCCCCCGGGTTGGAGGTTTTACAGAGAATAAAAACACCTTTATCCTTAAGATTTAAAAAAGGCAAAAGCGCCTCTTTTCCCAGATATGGATTAACAGTAACACCATCAGCCTTTAAATAATCAAAAATAAACTTCCTATAAGCTTCATTGGTATTAGCAATATCTCCCCTTTTCCCATCAATAATAAGAGGAATCTCCGGATATTTTTGTTTTAAATAATCAACGGTTTTTTTCAAAGCCCTAATCCCTTTTTCTCCCTCTGCTTCATAAAAAGCAGTATTTATCTTAAAGGCACAAATGGCTTGATAAGTGGCTTCAATAATCTTTTTGTTAAATTGGAACTGATTGTTTAATTTAGATTTTTTTCTTAATGTCTCTAAATGACTATCTAAACCAACGCAGAGTAAAGATTTATTTTTCTTGACTAATGTTGCCAGTTGGGTAAAGAAATTTTGTGTCAAGCTCATCTTTTATTTAAAAATTCAATTGATTTTTGATAGTCACTTTCTGAAATCTTATTTCTCTCCCTTAAAAATACTAACCACTCTTTTAAGGTAAAAAGTGAATGAAGTCTAAAACCCTTTTGCTTTAGAAACTGCGCTCCTCCCTGTTCTCGATCAAACAAGACAACAATGTCTTTAACCTTTAATCCTGCCTTAAGCAAAGGAGAAACTGTTTCAATTTTTGAAGCACCAGTAGTAATCATATCATCAACCAAAACCGCTATTTCTCCTTTTTTATAATCTCCCTCAAAGGCTTTTTTCGTACCATAATTTTTTACTTCTTTTCTGGTATAAATCCATGGCTTATTATTAATCAAAGAAATGGCACAAACAAGAGGAATGCCTGTATAAGGAACTGCCACCATTCGGTCAAATTTCAGTTTTTCAAGCAGGCGACAATATAACCGGGCAACGGTTTTGAGAATCGAAGGGTAAGAGATCAAAATCCGCAGATCAATATAAACCGGCGAGATTATCCCTGATTTTAATTTGAACTGACCAAACTTAATGGCACCGATATTAAAAAGATTAATTAAAATTTGGTTTTTTCTTTTCATTTTTTAAATTAACTTTTAATTTTTATGGGCTAAACCAATGATCTCTTTTAAAGAGTTAATTTTTTCTTTTTTTAAATACGTTGTCAGTCCCCTTAAAATTTTTTGATAAACTCCCCAACCCTGAAGATAAACAATACTTCCCACTCCAACCAGGCAGGCTCCTGCCAACATCATTTCAATAACATCGCGCCAGTCGCTAATTCCTCCCACCCCTAAAATCGGGATTTGAACCACTTGATAAATTTCATAAATTTTGGCAATGGCAATTGGCTTGATTGCCGGCCCTGACATTCCACCAAACTTTGCTCCCAAAGTAGGTCTTTTTTTCTTAATATCAATTATCATAGCCGGAGCAACAGTGTTAATGGCGGAAATGGCATCGACTCCTCCTTCTTGACACCAGCGGGCAATCTCGCTAATTTTTCCGACATTAGGTGAAAGTTTAGCAATAACAGGTAATTTCCCCACCACCTTTTTTACTTCTTTAACGACCTGATAACTGCTTTTACCTTCATGGGAAATTATCACCTCACTTTCATGTCTTAGATTTGGGCAGGAAAGATTCAACTCTAAAGCAAAAGGATTAATCTCCGCCAGCGCCTCAGCCATTCTTTTAAACTCTTTAACACTGGTAGCAAAGATTGAAACAACTACGGGAACTGGTGCCTGTTTAATAAATTCCTCAATTTGTTTCTTACCTAATTCTAATCCCGGATTGGTCAACCCAACTGAATTTAAAAAACCACCGGCAAATTTAACCACTCGGGGCAAAGGATTACCCTGACGAGGAGATAAAGTGATTGATTTTAAAACGATTAACCCTCCACCGGCATCAATGGCGTTTTTATGAGAGGCAATATCGGTAACAATCCCGGAGGGCAAAAATAACGGATTTTTTAATTTTTTACCAAAAAGATCAATTGATAAATCAATCATATCCTAAAACCATCCCACCATTGGTCGCTGCTATATTAATTAAATCTTCTATTTGATAAAATCTATTTGCTTCAAGAAGTAATCTTAACTCAAGCCACATATCGCCATCAGAAAATGGCTTGTAAATATCGGCAATATTATCTGTCCCCAAAGCGACAATTAAATTGTGCCTGATCAACTCATCAACTGGCGTAATAGCATTGTGAAAGGGCATTAATATTTCACTTCGCTGATGATCTATCCAAGCCGTTGGGCAGGCAATAAACATTAATTTGGCTTTTTGAGATAACTGATAAACTTTCTCTCGATAGGTTTTTTTTTGCCCTGCTAAAGAAATCGCGTGAATGGCCACGACTTTACCCTCAAGACCGATCTCAATAGTTTTTTTAGCCAAAAGCTCAGTTTCTTTCTCTTCTGGATCATTCAACTGATCAACATGAACATGAACCATTTTTTTAAACCGTTTCCCTGTTTCTAAAATTATCTCCAGGTGTTTCTCTTCGAAAGGATGATCTTTTTTTGGCAAGCCACCAATAATATCAACAAACCCTACTCCTTCATCAAACCATCGTCTTGCTTCTTTATTGATGACTCCTTTTAAAACCTGATTTATAAATTTAAACTTGACAGTCGGATAAAACGTCCTTCTTAACTTTTCTGCCGCCTTCATCGCCTTGTCTTTAATGATCGGGTCAATATCTATAAAAGAACCAATAAGTTTGACTCCTTGGTTGGCTAAAATTTCTGTTGCATAGGCCATCCGGTCATAGATTTGAGAAACAGTGCTGGTTCTTTTTATTTCATCAACTAAAAACCATTTTTCTTTTAAAGATTTATTAGCAAGATGGAAATTTGTTTTTGTTAAAGTAAAAGCACGATCTAAATGACAATGAGCGTTAACCCAACCACCATTATTCTTGATTTTTTTTAGAATTTGTTCTCTAATTAAAAAATATTTTTTCATTTATAAAAGGTACTTTCTAATTTTTCAACCATTTTCTTGGCTACCTCAATATTAGTCACCAGATGGGCTTTGTTTTTTAAAGCGTATTCACGAATTATCTGACCATCGGTTTTTTCCTTCTCTTTTCCCTTCCTTCCGGTGGGAATATTAATGATTAAATCAAAGCGGTTTTGTTGCAATAAATCCAAAAGATTGGGCTTAAGGTGAGGCTGGGAAATTTTATTGACTAAAATGGCTTCAATGGCGTATTTTTTTAAAAATTTATGAGTTTTATAAGTGGCGTAAATCTTATAACCCATCTTGGCTAACTTTTTCATCTCGGGTAAAAGTTTTATTTTGTTTTTTCTTTTGCCCACTGATAAAAGGACTGTTTTCTCCGCCCGTTGAGCCAAACGCATCTGAAGAGTGTAAAGCTCAATAAAACCAGGGGAGGCGTTTTGATTGAAGGCGGCGGAAGCCATAAAAGTAGCCAGTTTCTCCTCAAAAATAGTATTAGGTGTCTCAACCGCTACTGTCTCAACGCTCCCTTTATAAAGTTTAACGGTCACCCGGCCGGTAACCTTCTGATTGATGTTATCAATAAAAGCATTAAGATCGCTCATCAGCGGCTCATACCATAAACCTCCATAGCATAAATAACCCCAATGAATGTCAACTAAAGATTTAAACTCATTTTCAAGTCGGGTGCAGACATATTTTTCTAAATTACGGTGGGCGGTGATAATTATTTCCGCTGCCGGCGCTTCATACACCCCTCGCACCTTTAAACCAACCACCCTATCTTCAATATGATGGGTAATCCCGACACCATGTCTCCCTCCCACTTTATTTAAAAATAAAATTAAATCCGCCAACTTCATAGATTTTCCATTAACAGCAACTGGAATGCCTTTAACAAAATCCAACTGGATAATTTCTGGTTTATCCGGAGCTTTCTCCGGTAATTGGCAAACTAAAAGAATCTTTTCAAGGGGAGGAATAAGGGCAGGATTTTCAATCTCCCCACCCTCACCGGTCACCCCCCACATATTATCATCATAAGAATAAGGTTTATCCACTGTTTGACGCACCGGAATTCCATGTTTTTTTGCATAAACCAACTCTTCATCTCGTCCCATCGACCACTCCCGCACCGGGGCAATAATTTTAATATCAGGATTTAAAGATAAAGCGGTTCCCTCAATCCTTACCTGATCATTGCCTTTACCAGTGCAACCATGAGCAAGACAGTCGGCTCCCTCTTGAGCGGCGATTTTAACTGCCCATTTAGCTAAAAGCGGTCGACCTAACGGAGTGGAGAGATGATAATTTCCTTGATAAGAAGCATTGGCTTTTATACCTTTAGCGACATACTCCTCGGCAAATTCATCTTTTGCATCAATAACAAAAGCTTTAATCGCTCCCAATTTTAGCGCCTTTTTTTTAACTTCTTCTAAGTCATCAGTTAACTGTCCTATATCTAAAGTTAAAGCGATCACTTGCGCCTTATACTCTTCTTGAATCCATTTCAACATCACTGAAGTATCCAAACCCCCTGAATACAAAAGGACTACTTTTTTAACTTCACCCTTTCTTCCCTCATAGGAGGAAACTTTTACATATTTTTGTTTTTTTTCCATATTTTTTAAAAAAAATTAAAAAAAAAGGGCCACTTCGGCCCTATTTTTTTATAAAAATAATAATTTTTTATAAAAAATTTTCATGACTATAATTAATAGTAATTAAAAAAATTTTTTTGTCAAGGGGAAGTAAAACCTTTTCATCCAATCGCTCCGGTTGTCCATTGTACAATATCAAAAAACCCTTCTTTTATTAAAATTTAGCTTGTTGCCAAGCTCCGTATACGACCTGGCAGGTCGTATGGGGATTGGTGTGACGGGCTAAAATAAAAGATTTTTTTGGAAATTTTGCAGTTTTTTATATATTTAATCGTCGGAGATAACTTAAAAAGCCAGGTTGGTAAATGTTATAATTATATTTGTTTTTTAACCAAATACTTAACCGT
>CAZWBE010000023.1:0-1081 GCA_964632205.1 uncultured Gammaproteobacteria bacterium
TTTTTGGTTTTATTTACACATCCTCCCGTCCTTAAACAAGGACAATGAAAAGGAGGATAATGGTAAATAAAACCGTTTTGCTCATATTTTAGATTGCTATTTTAACAAAGATTTTTATTTTGTCAAGGGGATTTTTTATTTTATGATGGTAAAATCGTCAAAAATCTCCTTAGGGTCTTGCCAGATAACCTCAACCTCATCAACCCGGGCAACTGGTGGGCCTTTTTTTAAAAGGTCAACCATCTGTTTAACCATCTCTTCTTCTGCCTGAATTAAAGCCTCAACACCGCCACTGGTACCAAAAATTTCCGGTTTATCATAGACATTTCTTACCCAACCTTTAACACCTAAAATCTTTGCTTGAATTTTTGTCCAAGCGCGAAAACCAACGCCAATAACATCACCTTTAATGTAAAGATGGGCTTGTTTTAACATAAAAATTTCAATTTATTTTAATTAAATTATACCTAAAAAATTAGATAAAGGTAAAACGATGTTGTTTTAAGATTCAATCTTGGCTATGAATGTTGGGATCGATTGCTCGTGCTCTTTCTAAATACTTCTGAGCTTTAATTTTATCCCCCATTTCATTATAAAGTAAATAAAGATTATATAAAACATCTCTTGCCTTTGGGTTTTTTTCCAATATTTGTTCAAGTTTTTTTACCATCTGTTTTCTTTGCCTTTCTTTGGCAAAAACTTCCTCGTCAATGCTTTTTCCATAAATTTTTTTATATTTTTCCAGTTCTTGAGAAAACTGGGGAAGGGTTTTGATTTTTTCCAAAAACTCAATCACTGCTTTTTTGTCGTTATCAACCAACCGGAAAAAAAGAGGCGAGATAAGTTGGCTAAAAAATATATTAGCAAACAAGAATGAAAAAATAATAATAATGAAAAATAGTTTTAAAATTTTATCTTTTTGTGGCAGATTTTTGATTTTTGATTTTTGACCATGCCTGCTGACAGGCAGGTGTTTGATGTTTTTTTTACCCTTCATGTTTTTATTATATAGATTTTTTTAAATTTTTTTAATTACGTTGAGTGTGGTATCTAAACAACGATCGTGCAGAGATGTACATAA
>CAZWBE010000023.1:1181-5426 GCA_964632205.1 uncultured Gammaproteobacteria bacterium
AACGATCGTGCAGAGATGTACATAACTTATTTTAAAGTTTATCATTTTAACAAAACATAACTTTAATAATAGTTAACTAACCTACGTTGAGAGTTGTTTAAAATTAAAGAGGTTAAATTCTCCTTATAAAAAAGTTTAAAAATATTATAATTTTTCTATGGAAGAAAATTTGTCTTTAGTTATTGACCGTTTAGTTACTATCGGATTGGCTTTGGTGGCAGCTCTTTTGGCCGCCGGTTTAACTTTGATTATTTTTTACCTTATTCTTATCTATCTTCGCTTGAAAAAAAGAGAGGAGATATCTTTAGAGATGGTGACTTTAGAGATAAAATTACCCAAAGAAAATGAGATTAAAATTGATGCCGCTGAGCAAATGTTTGCCTCATTTTCCTCTTTAAAAAAATCCGGCTGGCTTTCATTTTTAGATTTGGATGATGTTTTAGCTTTTGAAATTGTTGGTAAAAAAGCTGACATTCGCTTTTATGTAGCCGCCCCCGCTCGGATTATTGATTTGGTGGAGAAGACGATTTATAGTTACTATCCCAACGCTGATATAGAAAAAGTTGATGAGCCCAATATTTTTTCTGAGGAAGGAAAAGTGGCTTTTGGGGCTTTAGTTAGTAAAGAGGCCGCCTATCTGCCCTTTAAAGTTTATAAAGATTTAAGCGTTGATCCTCTCAACCCCATCACCTCGGCTGTCTCCAAAATGGGAGAAGATGAGGGAGCGATGATTCAAATTTTGATTCGGCCGGCCCAGTCAAAATGGCAGAAATTAGGAAAAAGCTATGTGGCTTCAACTAAAAAAAATGAAGCCAATCCCGAGAAGGCGACTTTTAAAACCGATCCCAAAACCCTAGAGAAGATTGAGGATAAATGCACTAAACCCGGCTTTGAAACCTGTATTCGTTTTGTCGTTTCTGCCAAAACCAAAGAATTAGCCCAGATGCATCTTCGCAATATCAAAACCAGTTTTGCTCAATTTAATGGTGATTTAAACGGTTTAAAAGGAGCAAAAATCCTTTTTGCCGGAGGTTTTATGATTAATTTTATTTATAAATTTTTTCCTGTTGTTGAGTTGCCTTTTTTCAAATCAGTCTCTATTTTATCAAGTGATGAGTTGGCGACGATTTTTCATTTTCCCAACAAAAGCGTTGAGACACCTCATATTCATTGGTTAAAAGCTAAAACCGCCCCAGTTCCTGCCGAGGTACCGACCGAGGGAGGAACAATGATTGGTTTTGGTTATTATCGAGGGGTGAGACGGCCGGTTCATATTGCCTTTGATGATAGACGACGCCACGTTTATATTATTGGTAAAACCGGTGTTGGTAAATCGGTTTTACTTCATGATATGGCGGTGCAAGACATTAAAGCCGGTCATGGCGTTTGCGTCATTGATCCCCATGGTGATTTAATTGATGATGTTGTCAAATATATTCCTCCTCAACGAGCCGAGGACGTCATTTATTTTGACCCCTCCGATACCGAGCGACCGATGGGGCTTAATCTTTTGGAGGCGAAAACAGAGGAGCAAAAGCACTTCATCACCACTGCTATTATCAATCTGATGTACAAACTTTATGATCCCCAAAGAACCGGCATTATTGGCCCACGGTTTGAGCATGCCGTGCGCAACGCCATGTTAACAGTAATGTCAGAGGCAGGGACAACATTTGTTGAGGTAGTCCGTTGTTTAACCGATCCCAAATATGTTCAAGAGCTTTTGCCAAAAGTAACCGATCCAATTGTCCGCCGATATTGGACTGATCAGATTGCCCAAACATCAGACTTTCATAAAAGCGAGGTTTTGGATTATATTGTTTCTAAATTTGGTCGTTTCGTCACCAATAAAACAATGAGAAATATTATTGGTCAATCGGTTTCCGCTTTTGATTTTAGAAAAGTGATGGATGAGGGAAAAATTTTATTAATTAATCTATCAAAGGGGAAATTAGGTGAGGAAAACTCTTCTTTTTTAGGTTTGGTTTTGATTCCGAAAATATTAGTGGCGGCGATGAGTCGGCAGGAGATACCAGAGCCGCAGCGTCGAGATTTTTATCTGTATGTTGATGAGTTTCAAAATTTTGCCACGCCGGATTTTGCCACGATTTTATCGGAGGCGCGAAAATATCATTTAAATTTGACAGTGGCCAACCAGTTTATTGGTCAGATGGAGGAGGAGGTAAAAAATGCTGTTTTTGGCAATGTCGGAACATTGATTACATTTCGGGTGGGAGTGACCGATGCTTCTTATTTACAACGAGAATACCAACCGGTTTTTAGCGAGTCAGATTTAATCAATGTTGAGCGCTTTCATGCCTATATGAAAACCATTGTTGGCAATGAACCAGTAACACCGTTTTCTGTCGATTTAACCAAAGATATGACCAAGTTTAAAGCCGGCGCCAATGAAAAAATTGCCCAAGCGGTTATTCAACTTTCTCGGCTTAAATACGGTCGACCAAAAGAGTTAGTTGAGGCAGAGATTGCCCAGCGAGCCAGATTGTAAGACAAAATTGTCATTTAACAATGATGATTAAAAGTTAATAAAAAAACAAAAAACAATTTTTTATGTTGACTATTTATAAAACCCAGTTAATTGATAAGAAAGAACTGGTCAAAGATATTTTTCTTTTGCGCTTTCAATTAATTGAGCCTAAAGAAATAAATTTTAAAGCCGGGCAATATTTAATTTTAAGAGTTAATGATCAAGCCCGGCTTTATTCAATCGCCTCACCTGATGACCAAAAAGATTCTTTTGAGTTGTTGGTGCAAATCGTTCCAGGAGGAACCGCCTCGACTTATCTGGATAATCTCAAGATTGCTGATGAGGTCGTTTTTCAAGGACCAGCCGGGATGTTTACCCTAAAAGAGACTCCGAGAGGAAAAATCTTTTTAGCCACCGGGACTGGCCTGGCGCCGATAAGATCAATTTTATTATCAAAAATCAAATATCAAAAATCAAAAATAGATGTTGAAAATGAAAAATTTTATTTATTTTGGGGTGTGCGTTATTTTTCTGATGTCTATTTACTGGAGGAGTTAAAACAATTAAGCGCTATGAGGCAAGAAAGATTTATCTTCAAAATCTGCCTTTCCCGCGAGAAAAATCTTGAGATGATACCGGAGGGGGAGAGAGGGTATTTTGGTCTTGGTTATGTTACCCATGAGCTTGAGCGGGAAATTAGAGAGAGAGGGTTGGAAATTGGCAATTTTGATTTTTATCTTTGCGGTTCGCGGATGGTTGTTGAGTCACTTCGTCAGTTTTTAAAAGAAAAGGGTGTTCCCCAAAATCAGGTTTTTTTTGAGAAATTTTAGCGTTTTTCAGCGCCTTGCCAAGCCCCACCTACGACCTGCCAGGTCGTAGGGAGGTTGTTATGACGCTCTAAAAATCAATCAAAAATCAATTTTTTTATCAATTTTAATTTTCGTTGATAATCTTTTCTGTTCTCAACAAATTTTTGGTAATCTTCAGGGCGGCTGATGGTAATTTCAGGTAAAAATTTTTTGAGAAGTGAGGAATGAGTGATAATAGTTTGATAGGAGGAAAATTGCCAGTTTTGAGGATGAGTAACTAAACCGGCGCTGGTTGGGTTCAGATGAATATAACGAGTAAGGTGAAGTAGTTGGCCGTTGGTTTTTACTTTCACCGCCTTAAAACTTGACTGCCAAAGGGGGCCTTTGCGATTGAATTGAGTGTTAAAAAAGCGCGTAAAACTATTTTCCACATCACTAATGTATTTAGAAAAAACATCATCAACTAAAATTTTCACCAATAAATGATAATGATCAAACATAAGACAATAAGCAATAAACTTGACCACCGGACTAGGCCGGGGAAGTAAAACTCTTGGTTCAAAACGCGGGTTGTTTTTAAGAAAGACTCCCAAATTAATTTTAGGGGATAGGTTGTTATAATAGTCCAAAGCCTGAAGAAATCGGCGGCTGTTGTTAAAGTCTTTGAAAATACCAAAATTAGCGATACTTTTGTTAAAAATATGAAAAAAATCACCCTTTTTAAAATAAATTTTCTTCCTCATGGTTTAATTTTTACCAATAAAAATTAAAATTTCAATGGACTATATGCGACAAATTTTTACCAAAACAATCTCAATTTTAAAGCATAATGACAATCCGTATACGACCTGGCAGGTCGTATGGTTGGGTGGTTAAAAAGTGGTGATGAAGAATTCGGCTGGGATTTGGGGGTAGGATTGAAAGAGTTGGACTTTTTTGCTGACGCCG
>CAZWBE010000024.1:0-4961 GCA_964632205.1 uncultured Gammaproteobacteria bacterium
TCCCTCCCGCCCATACGCGGGCAACGATAAGGAACTTCCTAAAATTTGCTTGCTAAACACCATTTTATTTGGTAGTATAAAAATACAGATAATAACATTATATACTACAATACTACCAAAACTTTATTTATATGACAAGTGGAAAAATAATCAGTGAAAATATAAAGAGATTGAGAGCTAAACTTGGAATGACCCAAGACGATTTAGCCAAGAAAGCGGATATTAAATATACAACGCTTATGAAAGTCGAGAGCGGAACAGTTAATAAGCCAAGCGTTCAAACTATGGCGAAAATCGCCAAAGCGTTGGGCGTTTCGATTGAGGAGTTAATAAAATAATTCTATGAAAAAAAGTTTTACCTATCATATTGATTATTGGTGCAGTCATAATCGGCTCCCGATTTTTTGGCGGTTCAAATGAAGCGCCATTGCCGGAGCAATTTGTAGACGATAGAACTGCATTCGCTCAAGTAAAACAACTTTTTAACGATGCGATGGATTTAACTATGCCGCCCGATAATTCAGGCAAGCCATTTGATATGCCTAAAGAACAAGAAGATCAAATACGCTCTAAACTTGCCGAAGGCATAAGTTTAAGCCAAAAAATTGATGATACTTTTCTTGATTATTTACATCCTGACTTAAAAAATAATTTCCGCGATAGGTATGTAAGAGGTTATAAATTGATTTTAGAGGGCCTAAATAGCGACACGTCAGATGTAAATTCAATAGGTGTGAGGAAGCAACTAGAAGGTATCAATCTTATAGGCGAGTTTAATACTTGGTGGGATTCAAATAGAGATATAATTACAAATAAGGCTTATCCCGAGGATTAAAACTATGGTAGAAACCATAACGCCAATTTCGCCAATAATAAAGAAAGATAATTTCTTTATCGCTCGGATAAAAAAATATCAAGTCATTACTTTTACATTGGGATTTTTGCTTCTAAATCAGGAGGTTGTCTTTTGGGTAAACTATTCAACTGGTAAAGATGTATTTTTTGGAAAATCAAGTTTGAATATCCTATTTGCAGTCATAGGCATTCCTCTTATTTATTTTCTTCAATGGTTAATAGTGGTTTGGGTTGCCTCAAAATTTACAAGAGAAAGATTGAAAGAAAAGTTTTTGAGACATCCAATAGCAACAATTATTTTGTTAATTTTATTTATTACTGATTTGCCTTATAGATTGTCAGGATATTGGGGCGGCAACCTTGCTAGTATATTTGAAATTATTGTTTATTACGCTTTTATTTCTTTTTTATGGTGGTTGCTAGTTTGTTGGATAAGCGAGAAAATCTGGAAGAAACAACGATTTCAGTGGAATTGGTATAAAAAAATTATAGATAAAATATTCATCATACTCCCGCCGTTGTATAAATTCGTTCTTGGTTTAATTGTAGCGTTATTTTTATTTCTATTTCTATTTCTGTTAATAACAAAAGTGTTTCATTATACTGGGTCGGATATAATGAAATTATTTAATTATTAAGGAAGGAGAAAATATGAGAACAATCGGCATAATTATCGGATATATACTTTGGATTGGTGCCGGTATCTTAATGTTCATTTTTTGGCTAATGGCTATGAGCAAGTGGTTAGGATTTCTCGGGACTATACTTGCTTTTATTCTTACGCCAAGTCTCGTTATCTTCCCAATCGTCTTTTGGATTGTGGAAGGCGCATTCCCAGCTTTCTATTTCATAGTTTGGGGAATAGGGATAGTGGGTTTAATTATTGCTGGCGCTTCCTTAAAAGATGAATAAATGGAATTGAATAAAAAGAAAAACATTAATTTGTTAATTGCCGCCGCTTTTCTGTTTCTGGCTTTGATTGACGGCTGGCCTTAGGGATTTTTTACGCTTTTGTGATTTGTTGTCTTTGCAGTCTCCACGTATGTCGCATGGATGTCGTATGAAGCGAAAAAAGAGAAATGGGTTTGGATTTTTGGATTTCTCGCCGTGCTTTTTAATCCGTTTATCGTTATTCACCTCAACCGCGAAATTTGGAGTATTATTAATTTGATTGTGGGTTTGTTTATGACTGTTTCTGTGTTTGTGCTAAAGTTAGAAAGCAAGCCGAACACGAATTGAAATTTTGAGCGGCGCGCCAACTTCGTTGGCACGAAATTCAGCGCCGGCGGAAACGAGGGCGGGGCGGGAATTCCTTTCCCCCCAACCCTCTTTTCTTCCCACCCCGCCCGAGCGGTTTGGTCTCTGCCGCGCCGCAGGCGCGGCATCAGTCGGGATTTCGTTCAAAAAAGGTTCGCGCTTCGTTCAGTAATTGCGACCAATCTAAACATTGCGAATTTTGCGGGCAGTTTGTTGGTTCGCTCGCCCCGCCGAATTTCGTATTTCGCTTTGCGAAATGCGCAGCCAATTAAAAAGGTGTTGCCCTTGTCCCTCCCGCCCATACGCGGGCAACGATAAGGAACTTCCTAAAACTTTATTGCTAGAATTTTGAATATTTGGTATCATAAGAGTATAGATAATCGCTGAAAGATAATTTTTTATCTATATTCTAATATAGCTATTATCATATTACAATGTCAAAGACAACAACAATCGCCAAAAACATAAAGAAATACAGGAAAGAAAAGGGTTTGTCGCAGGACAAACTCGCCAGATTGGCTGATATTGCTCACGCCACCATTATTAAGATTGAATCGGGCGGAATACAAAGCCCGACCATTGATACTGTCCAAAAAATCGCCAAGGCGTTAGGCGTTGGCTTGGAAGATTTAACGAAATAATATGAAAAATAAAGCACTAGCAATTTTTGGTATAGGAACATATATTTTATCCGTTCTATCGTCTGCTGAAAATCTAGAAGGTGTGTCTATTGTGCCAACTTCGTTAATTGCGATATCTGGAATTGCGACATTAACTTTTATTATTTTGGCGACGATTCGATTATGGAAGGAAGCCAAAGGTTTGGCGATAACCTATATTGTTTCGGTATTTATTCTTTTTGGATTTACCGCAATTCAAGTATTAACTTCAGCGCCGAATGGAAGCCCGATTATTATTTTGATGAATTTAGCCAAGGTAGTTAACTTTATCGCATTTATAGTAGTGATAATAAAACTTTTTAGAATAGGAAAAACAACTAACGAGATGAAATAACTATGGAAAAACAACAAGAGCAAAAACCAAAGCGCGTTGAAGAATTATCTAATTTTCCATTTAAAAGTTTCCAAGAGTTTAGAAAGGCATATATGGAAGGGGTTGCTGAGCCCGGGGTTGATCGGGGTGTTGCTTTACAATGGGCCCTAAATGGAATTTATGCTCCTGGAATTTTGCGTGCTCAAACAGTTTTTTTGATGTATCTTCCTTATATTGCCGTACTCGGTTTTATTATCTGGGCAATTGTTTCTAAAAGTTGGCTTATGCTTCTCGCTCTACCAGTTTTTTTGATTGCCTTTTTCATTTTTCATCCGAGTGCGGCAATGGTTTTTGGTATTATCCGTTCTGGATTTATTGGATTGTCCTTTGTTGGATTAGTATATGCTTTTATGACAAGTAAGCCGGGATTGTTAGCTCTCTGCTTAACACTTGTCATTATTTGGTATGCTCTAAATACAATTTATAGAAAAGCTGTAAATTATTTAACAGAAGCGGTCTCTGAACATGAGGACTTGTTATGTACTTTATGGCAAGGTAAGGCCTTGACTATTATGTTTTTTAATGGCAATAGCTATTGGGTTGATTGGAAAAAAGAGAATGGACAAATTATTCGTTATGCCGATAAATAATTTTTCTATGTGTTAATTTTAGGAGTAATTCTTACAATTTTTGGAGTTATTATTTTACAGTGGTCTGCAAAAGCAATGAGCATGCCATTTTATATTCGGCCGCTGATTTTCTGCAAAACAATTCCGGTTTTAATAATCAATTTACTATGGATAAGTTTATTGGTCGGTGGGCTTTATAGTTTTTGGCAAGTCAGCTATAAAATTGTTCTTTTTCTCGTTGGCAGTTATGCAGCTCTTTCGATTGTTGGTTATCTCTTGGGTAGCTATAAAAATAAAGCAAAGAAGTTTTTCCAAATTTATAAGCAGTTTAAAATATACCGCCCACAAACAAAAGAAGAAGATATTTTACGGGAAACTGCAAAGTTATATTTTCAAAATCTCCGATGGGATACAGAAAAAATCAATTACACTCTAAATTTTATCTTTGAGGAAAAAGGCTGCAAAGTGAAAGACGTAAAAGATTTATTCCGTTTGGTTCTTATTTTTGAAGAGCCGCGCGATTATTTTGTGACTGGCTTCAATTTTGAAAAATACATGAAAGAATCGAACAAAAAAAACGCGGCTATTGAATGGGCTTACAAAAAAGTTTTTGGCGAGTAAGCCAAAGTAGCAGAAAGACCCGTTTTGTTTGAGTATGCTTTACGGAGAATGAGAGAATCTGGTTTAAATCCCGACGAAATGTCCAATGAACAATTAGCTGCGTTTGAGGGATTAGAGAATCTAGAAAAAAGTAATTGGCTGTCTAAAATATTTTCTTATGGCTCAATAATATTCGGTCTCGAAGCCATAATAAATTTGTTCACTCTGGATATTAGGGCGTTTATATTTTTCGGTGCGGTTTCATTAGTGCTTATGTATATCGGCTACAGAACAGAAATCCTATTTGCGAGTAAAAAGTTTTATGAAGCCAGTATTTTGAAATGGTCTCAAGACCAACAAAAGAAAAAAGATGAATAAGCAACAATATCTCTCAAAAATTGTTTCAAGGATAAAAATTTATTTTTATATTCTTCTGGTTGTATCAATTTACGAAATTTGGTATTTTTTAAATCACGGCGGCGGTTTGTCGCTTGTTCTTGTCTTGTTATCCGGTGCTGTAACATTTTTCGCATATACCTTGCTGGAATTATTTGAGGATATGCGAAATAATTCGTAGGCGGCGCGCCAACTTCGTTGGCACGAAATTCAGCGCCGGCGGAAACGAGG
>CAZWBE010000024.1:4971-5391 GCA_964632205.1 uncultured Gammaproteobacteria bacterium
CCCAACCCTCTTTTCTTCCCACCCCGCCCGAGCGTTCCGTTTTGGTTTCTGCCGCGCGAAGCGCGGCAATCAATCGGGATTTTGCTCAAAATGGGTTAGCAGTTCGTTCAGTAATTGCGACAGCTTTATTATATTAAGGAGATCTTGAAAAATAGACTTAAAGACTATTAAATTAAACTGATAAATTAAGATTGTTCTTACAAAAGATAGTTAAAGCGTGTAAAATATAATTTATTATTTATCTTATGTCTTTCCTTTAAAATCTCTTTATGCAAAAAAATAAATTTAATCGGCCGTCTTGGGACGAATATTTTATGAGATTGGCTGAGGTGGTGATGAGTCGAGCCAACTGTAGGCGGCGACAGGTAGGAGCGATTATTGTCAGAGATTTTCGTATTATTTCAACAGGCTATAATGGAA
>CAZWBE010000025.1:0-2273 GCA_964632205.1 uncultured Gammaproteobacteria bacterium
GACAACGATCGAAAAAAGAATGTAAACCCAAAAGAGTCCAAGAGTTAATAAAATTTTGGATAATATTTTCCCCAATTAATTATCTATTAAAAATTTTACTTAAAGGGGTCTCATATGTACGTGACTTATACAATTATATCTATCTCAAAAAAAGGCTAATTTCTGTTAATTTATTAAACAGGTATATAAGAAAACTAGAAAAATGGCTATTTTTAATAATCGTAATACTTTTCAATCAAAATATTACCATCATTATAAAATTAAAAATTAAATAAATTTCATTGCTATTTATTAATTTAACCGAAAATTGAGCTTATCTTATCCATTTCTCTCTTTGCCTCCGCCTCTGTTAAATTTCTTTTGGGATGGTTAAAATAAAAGCGCAGGGTAATTTTGTTTTTAAATTGATCAGTTACCTCGATTTTTTGAAGCCATTGACAAGTTGACAAACATTTATTTTTAATTTCAGTAAAGGAGGTTTTTTCGTTTAATTCTATTGTTAAATCAAGCTTAATCACGGCATAAGGATTAAGTGGCGTATAGGTTTTTAATAATTTAGCATTTTTTATTAATGTCTCAAAATCAATCTCAGCAAAAAATATCCGATCGTCTAATTTTGATTGACCTAAATAAATGACCTCTTCACCATCAATCAAGCCTGTACAGCCAATGTCTTGATTAAAAAATAAAGAATAAAATTTATCGGTCACTCCTTTTTTCCAAGTCACTTTATTAATATTTAACTCCTCAATCAACGCCTCAACAACACCTTTTAAATCAAAATAATCAGTATTTAAACCAATAGATAATTTATATTTTTCCTCAGGTAAATCATCAATCCGAGGATAATAAACTTTTGCCAATTCAAAAAATCTTAAAACCTCTTTTTTACCCCGATTGTCAATGATGTTTTTATACAAAGACGGTAAAAGAGAAATTCTCATAAATTCAATCTCATCAGAAATCGTATTTGCCAACCGCAGATGGGCCTCTTTTTTCAAACCCCACTCATTAATCATTGCCTGGGAAATCATTGAGTAATTAATCACCTCGTTTAATCCTAAATGTTTTAAGAAATGCTTAATGCGGCTGGCTGTTTTAAATACCTTTTCTACTTCTGGTGGCTGAATAACAGTGGCAGGCGGTGACAGGTGGGAGGGAATCTTATGATAACCCCACACCCGGGCAACTTCCTCAACAAGATCCTCAGGTATAGAAATGTCATATTTTCGATAAGAAGGAACCGATGCTTCTAAAACTTCTCCTTTTTCCTCAACTGTCAAACCTAAATTATTTAAAATTTTATTGATAATTTTTTTCTCAATCTTGGCGCCAATTTTCTTTTCAAAAAAATGATAATCAGTGATAACTTTTTTTCCTTTATAAGGATGAGGATAAAGATCAATTAATTTTGAGCTAATTTTCCCGCCTGTATATTTTTCAATTAAGTCTGCCCCATAAACCACCGTTGGCTCAACTCTTTCCTCATCCAAGCCTTTTTCAAAGTATGTTGCTGCCAATGTTCGCACACCTGTATTCATTGTTGTTTTTCTGATTCTTTCCTTATTATAAGTTTGGACAAAAAAAATAATTCGGCTGGTATTTTGATTAATGGCTGACTTTTCCCCTCCCATTATTCCACAAAGATCAGTTAACTCACCCTCGCCATCCTCAATAACAATACTACCAACCGGCACCTCAACTTCTTGCCCATCTAAAATCTTGATTTTTTCTCCATGTCTTGATGCTCTTAATATCATCCGTTGGTGAGTAATCTTATCATAGTCAAACATATGAACCGGTTGACCTAAGGTAAGCATTAAATAATTGGAGATGTCAACGATATTATTAATCACCTTAATCCCGGCGGCCATTAACCTTTTTTGGATAAAATCAGGCGAAGGCGCCAGCTTAACATTATCAAAAATTAAAGCGGTAAAGCGAGAGCATAAATTATGATCAACAGAAAGATCTAGTTTCAGACTATCTCTAAACTTGTCTTGAATATTTTTAAATTTTAACTGATTAAAAGGATTGAATTTAAGCCTCGCCTCAATATTATAGAGCGGCAAAATCGCCGCTGCTTCTTGAGCGATGCCAATTACTGAAGCAGTATCGATTCTGTTAGAAATAATCTCTATATCAAAAATATAGTCGTCTTCAAATTTATCAACTCTCTCAATCGAAGGACCAGATAATGATAAATACTTTTGCAAATCATAAGGAGAAGCCTTCGTTTCTAAAAACTCCAAGAGCCAATTATAGGTGATTTT
>CAZWBE010000025.1:2373-4661 GCA_964632205.1 uncultured Gammaproteobacteria bacterium
AATTCTTATATCCTCAATCTTCATCTCCTCCCTCATCATCATGCATCGCTCCGGCCCGAAACCAAAAGCCCAACCTGAGTACTCTTGAGGATCAATCCCCCCCATTTTCAACACATAAGGATGAACCATCCCGGCGCCGGCTAATTCCAACCAACCAGATTTGCAAACCTTACATCTTTTTCCATCCACCTTTCCCTGACTATTACAAACACCGCAGGAAACATCAACTTCAAAAGAAGGCTCAGTAAACTGAAAATGAGCCGGGCGTAAACGAATAGTTCGTCGTTCACCGAAAAACTTCTTTGCAAAATAATCAATTGTTCCTTTTAAATGGGTAATATTAATATCTTTATCAATGCATAGACCTTCAAATTGATGAAACATCGGCGTATGAGTGGCATCCCAGTTAGGGCGGTAGGTTTTGGCGATATTAATCATTCTAATTGGGGGCTTAACACGGCGCATTTCCCGATTCTGACCCGATGAGGTATGGGGAGATAAAACCATCCGTCCGTATTTTTTGTTTTCTTGATAATCGATAAAAAACGTCTCAAAATCATCGCGGGCCGGGTGACCTTTAGGCATATTTAGAGCCTCAAAAGAAAAATACTCCCATTCAACCTCCGGATAAGAAACCCGGATAAAACCAATTGAGGAAAAAATTGAGGCAATCTCCTCAATAATATAAGTTAAAGGGTGAAGACTACCACGGGGATAGGTTTTTCCCGGTAAAGTCGGATCAAAAAATTTTTTCTGACCCAATTGCTTAATTGCTAATTTCTTAATTTCTAATAGTCTTTCAATTTCTTTTTTAATTTCATTCAATCGTTGACCAAAAAATTTTTTTTCTTCTCCTTTTAATTCTTTTATCTTTGAAAACCAATCGTTTAATTGTCCTTTTTTTCCAAGCAGCAAAATAGAAGCTTCCTCCCATTGCTTTTCGTCTTTTATTTCCTCAATAGTTTTTTTATAATCCCAATCTTGAAGATCTTTTAAAAGATTTTTTAACATAAATTTACCGATACGATTTAAAATGACAAAAGAACGTTTTTGTAATTCCAAAAAAACGTCTGCCAATTGAATTCAGCGCCCTTTTTTTATTATAAACATTAAATATTAAATAGTAAATAAGTAAATATTCTTCTCGCCTGTTAATCGGATAAGTTTGCTCTTGAAAACTTTCCGATTTTTGACCAGCCGAACTGGTTGGATAAAAAACCCTACCAACACTTATTAACAATAACGATTGAAAAAAGAAATAAAAATTTTTTGTCTTTTTCTAAGTTCTTCTCTTAATTTTCCAAATTTTTTTACAAGATTTTTAAAATCTCAAAGATTATTAACCTATTAAATTACTTGTTGATTGAAAATATATTTAAGGTTGAAGCAAATCTAACAAACACTATCAAAACTGCTCTCACTCTAATTACCATAAATTAAAGAATAACGACATATAAATCCCAGCATTCCAATTAAATATTAATTAAATTGGCGGGCCAATTTTTACTAATCTCATTTTCATACCCACCAAGCGCTTTTAGCGCTTTTTAATAATCTAAAAAATACTAACTTAAAAATAAAAGGGTGAAAATTGTGTGACGATCGACAACAATTTTATCCCCCTCCTTTTATAAATAAAATTACACTCTCTTCATGTAAAAAATTTAATTTGAATATTTATTTTATTTGAATATTTATTTACCTTATTTATTTACATCATCAACTCAATAGCTAAAAGTAAAAAGATGGAAGAAATAATTTTATTTTATGAGGTCAAAAAATATTTAAATAAAACTTTTTTCTTATCGCCTACTACAATTATATTTCTCTTTATTCACTCCCGGCAAAGAATTTTTTTCGCACGCCAAGATATTATAAAACGCTTTAATAGCTACTTAAATAATTAACCAAACAAGCTTTAAAGCAACACCCTTACTTTCTCTTGCTTTAATCCTCAAAAGGACAATAATTTTTTAATCAAAGCAAAAATAAATTTACTGTTTTTAAACTAACTAGTTTTATCTCTTGTTTCTTCGACCAAAATCACTACTCGGTCGCGGTGGTCGGGCTTCAGAAACAATCAGTTTTCTCCCTTTAAAATCTTGACCATTAAAAGTATTAATCGCTTTTTGCGCTCCCTCTTCTGTTTCCATTTCTACAAAACCAAAACCTTTTGAACGACCAGTATCACGAAAACGAATGACAGTGGCAGAGACAACATTACCAACGCCTGAGAACTGATTTTTTAAATCTTCCTCAGTTACCTCATAAAGAAGATTACCAACATA
>CAZWBE010000026.1:0-4572 GCA_964632205.1 uncultured Gammaproteobacteria bacterium
CCGATTAAAACGGGAAAGGTGATTTTTTCTTTTAAAATCATCGCCGCCAAAATGATGGTTAAAACTAAACTTAATTTATCAATCGGCACCACTTTTGAAGCCTCACCCAATTGAAGCGCTCGAAAATAAAAAAGCCAGGAAAGCCCTGTTGTCACGCCAGAGAGAATTAAAAAAATAAAACTTACTTTTGAAATCTGCCCTAATTCTTTGGTCATATTTTGAAAAAAAACAATTAACCAGGCAAAAATCAAAATAACCACCGTGCGAATTGCCGTGGCTAAATTAGCATTAACATCTCTAACGCCAATCTTTGCCAAAATGGCGGTTAAAGCAGCAAAAAGAGCTGATAAAAAAGCAAAAAAAAGCCAACTCATATAAAGTAAATTATACAAAAACCCCCGCCGTTTGGCGGGGTAAATAATTTTAATTGGTGATTATTTTGATTTGGTTTTGACCGGAATTTTTTTTGGTTTGGCTGCCTCGGCGATTTTAGCGGTGACAACGACAACGCCATCCTCCACCTTTGCCTCAATTGACTTTTCATCAACAGCTCGTGGCAAGGTAGTCGTATAATCAAAAGAGGCAACCCGATCCATCCGGTAAACCACTCTCCTCTTCTTCTTCTCCTCTTTTTCCTCTTCAACTCTTGCTTTTATTCGCAATACACCATCCTCGAAAGTGACATCAACTTTCTCCGCTGGTACTCCCGGCACCGCTGCTTTTACCACTACTTTATCCTCCTCCTCATAAACATCCAATCCTTCCGTCATCGTCAACTCCGGCATCTCCTCTTCTTCCCAAGAAAAAAACGGGCGAAGCCAAGAGCGACCAAAGAAAGGATCAAATCTAATAATGCTCATCTTGTTTTCACCTCCTTTCAAAAATAACTTTTAACTGGTAACTAGTCTTCTTATTAGCAGTCTAACATATAGAGTGCTAATTTGTCAAGAGGATTAATAATTTTTAAGAAGGGGCAGGTTTTGAATCAAAGACTAAAAAGGTAGAGTTAAAGGAATATCACTGCTTTTATCAGTGGTTAAATATTTTCCCCAATCAACGGTAATTTTCACTTTCCCTTTTTCATTAAGATAATAAATTTCCTTATGTTTTACGCCATATTCAAAAAGTTCCTTGGTTAACATTACATCATCAAGACAATATTTTTTTAATTTTTCCCATTCCCCTTGTTGATAATATTCAATCGCCAAAAGCCCGTGACCAGTTTTTTTCTTTCCTAGGGTGGCGACAATAATGTCATTTAAAGCTAAACGGCGACCTAACTTTTGTTTGATGTCTTCTAAAATATCAAAAACAGAGAAGTTCGCCACCCGACCAGGATAATAACCCTGAAGAACCGGGATATCAAAATTTTTTATATTGTAGCCAATAACATAAGAAGCATTTTCTAATCGGGGGAAAAGCTTTGATAATTCATTCTCCAAAAAAACCTTGGGCGAATTATCAGCATAATCAAAAATAGCCGCTATCGAGACGCCTAGTTTTCTCGGGTTATCATATTGACGAAAAGTAAATTTCGTCTCTAAATCTAGGACAATGGGGAATCTTTTCATAATTAATCACCTTTGTTTTAATTTAATTCTTGATAGGTTCTTCCTTGTACACTTCCATTTCCAAAATGGGAGTATAAGAAGAAAGGGTTTCTTTGGTAAGATTTATGCTCTTTAATTGTTTTTCTAATTGATGAGGGAGACTGTTTAGCACTTGCGTTATCAAATGCCTGTCTTGGGAAGACAGTTTATTATATTTATTTTGAAAAAGATCATCCAACTTTCCCAAACTCCAAAGAATCTCAATGACTTGAGGGTTTTTTAGATTAAAAGCGGAAATATCGCCGCTGACCGGATGAATTTTAAATTTCATCATCCTTACCTCATCAAACATCTGGGCTAAGGAGGGTTTTTCGGTAATAATTTTTTTAAAATCGTTAATTATCTCTAATAGCTTGTCATTATTTTTTCTTTTCATAAGCGATATGATAATATAATAACATGAAATTGTTCAAAAAGGCAATTTTATTTTTCTTTATTCTCTTTCTTTTTTCCTCTCTCGTAAGAAATATCATCAATTATCAGGCTAAACTTCAATTTTATCAAGATTACCAAAATGAATACGAAAAAGAAAAAAAACGCCACCTTCAACTCCAAACAGAGACGCTTAAAAAAAAGAGCCTTGCTGAGCTTGAAAAAACCATCCGTAATAAACTGAATCTTTCTAGGGAAAATGAATTAGTTATTCTTCTGCCTTCTCCAACTCCCGCTCCGCCAACACCCACTCCAACTTCTTCTGTTAATTGGATTAGGTGGTATCAGGTTTTTTTTAAATAAAAATATTACTAACTTTCATAACCAAGGATAAATACCCATCCTTCAAGATAAGATGATTTTTTGAAAACCATACCGTAATTCATTTAGGGCTTGTGAAGGTAGGTATAATTTTGTATAATTATATTATTAAAACTCATTTTTTATATTTACGGGGTAGTGTACGGTGGCACAGGAGGCTCATAATCTCCTAGACCGGGTTCAACTCCCGGCCCCGTAACCAGAAGGGAGAGTAATTTTACCTAAAAGTCATTAAAATTCATGTAGTAAATTATAATTTACTACAAATGTCCTTAAATAACTTTTAAAAAGAGTCAAAATAAAAATCAAAAAAAATGAATAAATTTCTTCTTTCTGTTATCATCCCCGTTTTAAATGAAGAGCAAAATATTAGCCCCCTTATCAAAAAACTTATTCCTGTTGTATCAAAATACCAATATGAAATTATTTTTATTGATGATGGGTCAACTGATAAAACTACTGATGAGATTAAAAAATATGCGGCAAAAAATCAAAAGATAAAACTTATTTCCTTCACGCGTAATTTCGGCCATCAGATGGCTCTCGCGGCCGGCTATCAATTCGCGAAGGGTGATTGTGTTGTTAGTTTAGATGCGGACTTGCAGGATCCGCCAGAAATTATTCCTCAAATGATTAAAAAGTGGCAAAAAGGCGCAAAGGTCGTCTACGCCAAAAGAGAAAAAAGGGAAGGCGAAAGTTTCTTTAAAAGAATAACGGCCAGTTTGTTTTATAAAGTAATTAATTTTTTATCAGAAACCCCTATTCCACCAGAAGTAGGAGATTTTAGACTTTTAGATAAGTCAGTAGTTAATTTTTTAAATCACTTGCCCGAAAGAGGGCGTTTTCTACGAGGATTAGTCGCCTGGCCAGGATATAAAACTGATTTTGTTCTTTTTAAGCGAAATAAAAGGTTTGCCGGTGTCACTCACTATCCCTTATCTAAAATGATAAATTTTGCCGCCGAGGGAATTGCTTCTTTCTCGACTAAACCCTTGCGGTTAGCTATTTATTTTGGCTTTTTAACCTCCATTTTCAGCGTTTTGGTGATTGTTATTAAATCATTCCAACATTTTATTTTGGGCCTAGGTGATTGGCTGCCCGGCTGGGCCTCGCTTTTTTTCGCGATTGTTTTTTTAGGCGGCGTCCAACTAATCACCATTGGTATTATCGGTGAATATGTTGGTAAGATATATCAAGAGATTCAAAAACGACCGCCATTTTTAATTAAAGAAAAACTAAACATTGAGGTATGAGAATCCTAGGAATTATTCTTATTTTAATTGGCTTATTTCTTCTCCTTTTTGCTGGCTACAATTTTTTAAAAGGACGAAATAAAATGGTTTCTCCTATCCCTGAAGAAAAAGGTGTGAAGGTGATTTTTGTCACTCCAACAAAATAATTAAGGACCGGGGATTTCAAACTTAAATATTCTTCCCGCTCCGCCTAAAAATACAAGATCAATTAATCTCAAGATTAAAAAAGAACTAATAAAAAGAATAAAACCAATTAAAGCCAGTTTAAATGTTCCTTGGGCTTTTTTTACTTTTTCGGGATTACCAAAAGAGGTTAAATAAGTAAAGGCGCCAATGATAAACATAATAAATAGAACTAAAATAATAAAAGCCGAAGACATGACTAAAAAATTGCTAAATACCACTTCAAGACACTTTAATGTAGGTACACCGTCAATAACGCAGTCTCCCCACTCTTGTATCATTTGGAGAATTTATCGAACTAATTTTGGAAACCTTATCGGCCTACTTATTCCTAATCCGGTTTTATCTGGAAACAACGTGTTTTCTACTACAACAATGATGGCCAAAACAACAAAAATAATAACTAACCCGATTACTGCTGCTTGAATTTTTTGCTGGGCCTTTGATACGGCGTCTTTGTCTCCTCCTGAAGTAATCCAGGCAAAAGCACCTAACAAAAGATATATAACAGCAATTAAACCAGCAACTATAAAAAAAAGCCTGATAATAAAACTCAACACTGTATCAAAACTGGGAATCTCGAAACCTACCTGCACAGGCGAAACAACGTATTCTTGCTGCGCTAAAACGGTAATTAAGTTTAACATTAGAAAAATTATAAGTACTAATAAATTATTTGTCAAGTAGTTTATATAAGTTATATCCATTTTCCTTTTTTTTTATATTACCATACCACCTCACCCATCCAACCGCCCCGGTTGGATATGGGAAAA
>CAZWBE010000027.1:0-4459 GCA_964632205.1 uncultured Gammaproteobacteria bacterium
TTTCGGTCAAGCACAGATTCGTGTGCTGTTGCGCGCTGGTCAATCGGCTACGTTCATCGGCATGATGGGAAAGACATACACGTACGATAACAACGCTGCATGCAATGCGTCGTTAGACAAGGAGTTTTCCAACGCTCCCGATTTTCCCATCATGACCTTGGAACAGCTGCGTTCCGAAAGACTCGCGCGTTAAGATCACAAAAACTGAATACTTCAAAACTCAACCAAAAGTTGAGGCATTCTGCTGTAAGGCGAATGACGGATTGCCCCGTTATCGGCCAACCCCTAACAAAAACAAAAAGGAGAGAGACTCACTTACTTTGTGAGTTTGATAGCTGAAGGACAGTGTCCTTCTCTCGCTTTCCAGCGAGATAAAAAAATGCTATCTTAACTCTCTCCTTTTTCCCTATGTTTTGAAATAAGTTTTCAGGACAGAGGGAAAAAAATATGAAAAATCAAACAAATCAACCTTTAGTATCAGTTATTATGCCTGTTTACAATGCCGGCAGTTATTTGGTGGAGGCAATCGAAAGTATACTAAAACAGAGCTATCAAAACTATGAATTCATCATTATTAATGATCACTCCACCGATAACAGCTGGGAAATAATTAAAAAATATCAAAAAAGATATCCAAAAAAAATAAGGGCTTATAATCTTAAAAAAACCTTAAACAAAGGCGGTGATGCCTGCGCTAATATCGGCCTTTCCAAAGCCAAAGGAAAATATATCGCCCGGATGGATGCTGATGATATTTCTCATCCAAATAGACTAAAAAAACAAATAAACTTTTTGGAGAAACATAAAGATATATTTCTTGTTGGTGCCAATGCAAAAGTAATAAACAAAAAGGGCAAAATAATCGGCGATAAAATAGTACCACTAACTCACCAAGAAATTTATAAGTCATTTTTTACTTTTAACCCCATTATTCATCCTTCGGTAATGTTTAGAAAAATTGTAAATAAAAAAAGATTTTTTTATCCCAAAAAATTCAGTGCCAACAACGATTATTACCTCTTTTTTAAGCTAATTTGTCAAGGATATAAGTTTGCCAACCTGGAGGAAAAATTATTGTATTACCGAATTCACGATAAAAATGATACCTTTGTCAATATAAGACAGAAATTTTTAAATACCTTAAGAACACGAATAATTATGTTTACAAAATATAATTACCAACCGACATCAAAACAATGGTTAATTACCATACTCCAATCAATAATAATTTTTTTATTGCCGTCTCAAGTAACTAAAATGATATACCTTTTAAGTAAAGGAATTATTCAAATTAACAATCCTCTACTAAAACTGTCTTCGCTAAGAATTATTAATCTTGCTCTATCGGAAAAACTGGCAAGGTAAAATAAAATATGCCATATCCTTTACTGTTAGCGGGAATTGAAATAATCCTTTTACTCGGTAATTATACCCCAGATACTTACCTCATCGGGTGGGACAACCTTATGCCAGAATTCAATCTCTGGCTCAATTTAAAACGGTCTCTTTTTAGTGTCTGGCAAGAATACCGAGGCCTAGGGCTTCTTGATGGAATGTCTCACGCCTCAAATCTCCTCCATACTCTTTATATTGCTTTTCTCAATCTTTTCTTTCCTGAAAACATACTTCGCTACCTTTATACATCACTAACTCACCTCTTAGGAGGGATTGGATTTTATTATTTGACTAAAAAATTATCAAAAAATACGAATGCGGCTTTTTTAGGATCGCTATTTTATATGTTTAATCTAGGGGTAATACAGATTTATAATGCGCCTCTTGAAGTATTTACAACTCATTTTGCAGCCTTGCCTTTTTTAGCATTAACGACACTCAATGTATTGGAAAAACCAACCAAGAAAAATGTTTTACTTTTATTTACAACATCAATCCTCACCTCTCCTCAAACATTTGTTCCAACTTTATTTATTGTTTTTTTTGTATTATTTTCCTTTATTCTTTTTTTTGATTATTTACAAAATAAAAATCTCAAACCAGTTATTCTTGTTTTTCTTGTAGTGTTTATCTCCAATTTATTTTGGCTTTTGCCTTTTGTATACAGCGCCAAAAATAATGCCAAAATAATTACAAATAGTAGAATAAACCAGTTTTCTTCAGAAGAAATATTTGTAATAAACAAAGCTTTTGGTGATTTAGGCAATGTTTTGACATTTAAGGGTTTTATGATTGACGCGAGGGAACTTGACACTAAAACCAATAAAAATGAATATTTAATGGCTGTCTGGCGAGATTATACAAAAAAACCAATCTTCAATCTCATTTTTTTCATATTCACCATAATAATGCTATTAGGGGTCGTTAGAACGATTAAGAAAAAAAACTTTCAATTGCTACCCTTTTTACTAAGCTTACTGACTGCTTTTTTCTTTCTGGCTAATAACACGCCATTATTTGAGCAATTGAATAATATTTTTAGAAATGTTTTTCCAACTTTAGGGGAAGTTTTTAGGTTTCCGTTTACTAAATTTATCATTCTTTTTGCTTTTTGTTATTCGGTATTTTTTACTTTTGGCGTTATTTACCTTTTTCAAAAAGCCGAAAGATATAAGAATATTATCTTATTAATTTTATTCCTATCGATAGGATATATCAGCTTGCCCGCATTTCAGGGATACTTTATCTCTCCCTTTGTGAAACAAAAAATACCAGGCGATTATTTTCAGCTAATTAATTATTTCAATTCTATAGACGATAACAAACGGGTTGCTCTTCTGCCGACTCCTACTTTTTGGAATTGGGAACAGCGAAATTGGGGACAAAGAGGATCTGGATTCTTATGGTACGGAATACAGCAACCAATAATGCTTCGAGCCTTTGACCCGTGGAGTCAGTATAATGAACAATTTTATAATGAATTTAATTACGCTCAGAAAAAAGATAGTATAGAATTATTTAATCATGTTTTAAGTAAGTACAAGATTGATTTTCTATTACTTGATACCTCGCTTATAAATATTTTGTTTCCCAAACCGATAAATTACGATAAAATAAAAGAATTTTTAGATAAAAACCCCTTGCTAGTAAAAGACTTTCAAACCAAAATATTGAGCGTATACAAAGTTAAGCAAAAAACCCATGTTAATTTTATCTCTTTTATTAAAAACCCAGTCAGTCATTCTCCGGTAATTTTATATAATTACTCTGACCCTACTTATAAGCGATTTGGAGATTATATAAACAACAATAACAATCCTGAGGTTTTTACTATTTTACCATCTCTTTTTACCGAAAAACTCCAAAAAGATTTAGAATTTAATGCCCAATTAGACAATAATAAGATAACTTTTTCCCCCAAAAAAAATCCATTTAGAAATTTACAAAAAGAGGAAAGCTACAATTTAATAATTCCTAGTATTCTCAATGATTATCTTATTCCAGCAACTATTATAAATGAAAATGAAAAAATAGTCGTAAAAATAATCCAGCCTTCGGTATTAATTAATAAATTAGAATATAATCCATTTGATTTAAGTATAAATATAGCGCCCAAGATTATCAAAAATCCAATTTTATTTAATCTTACCGAAAGTAATCAAACATTTCGTTTAGGAGATAGTTTTTATTTAATTAAGGATTACCCCAATACAATGGAAATGATAGATATGACCGGAAACCGGGAAGTAACTACTGTTAACCTTGACAAAATAAAAAACACACCTACAAAAATAAATGTAAGAATAAAACCATACAGCTCAATTGAAGTCAATATTCCCATCATAAAATCAGTCTTTACTTATGAAAATCTTATTAGAAAGAGCGATTACTCTGTTTTGGAAAACAAAAAACAAGCGACTAAAATTAACGGAGTAACTTTAAATGTAAGCAGAGAAAAGACAGAAATAGCTACTTATAAAGAAAATCTACCTCACCAAAACGGTTACATATTTTTCGTCAAGACAAGTTGGAAAACTGGTTTACCAGTTAGTTTTTATATTGATAATCCGTTCCTCAAAAGGCCAGAAATGGAAACGAAAATTGCTAAAGCAGTCAATTTTACCAACGTATTATTACTACCCCCAACTGACAATTTTTACTCTGGTTATGCTTTGCATTTTGTTGCTAATCCTGTGGGTAAAGAGCGAATGGAAACAAGCATTCATGATGTATCAATATATCCTTTACCTTATGAAGTTTTAAAAGAAATAACTCTGGAAAAAACCAATATTAAAACAAAACAATCAAGACAAATTATAAGCGGATTTACCGTCAATAAAACACAATCATTTTTATATGAAGTTAATCTAAAAAATCTAAAACAAAATCAAGACAACTGGTATCTTAAATTATCGCAAGCCTACCATACTGGATGGCTTGCATATATAATAAAAGAAGATAACTGGTTTAATAAGTATCTGCCGTTTATTTTTGGAAAAGAAATCAAAGATCACGTCTTGGTTAACAACTGGGCTAATGGTTGGTTAATTGATGAAAAAATTTG
>CAZWBE010000028.1:0-3937 GCA_964632205.1 uncultured Gammaproteobacteria bacterium
TCCTTCAGGACAATAGGCCTTATTAATTTTTCTTTTAATCTCCTCATAACTGTCAGTCATAAAAATGGCGCTGTCTGGTTTTGATTTTGACATCTTGAACTCTATTGTTTTCTTTATCTTTTCCTCTTTTGTTTTTTCACTTGAGATCGGCGTTTTGACATTTAATCCTAAAAGCATATGGTGAGAGATCACCACCGGCTTCCAAAAACCCAATCCTGGCCCAATTTCCCGCGCCAACATATTGACCTTCCTTTGATCCATCCCTAACTGGCAAATTTTCGCTCCCAAATAAAAGATATCAGCCGCCTGCATGCAGGAATAAATAACCATCGCTCCTGTTAGTTTATCCAAAGACTCCTCCCGACCCATAATTTCGGCGGTGCGGATAAACCTTCTTAAAGCGTTACTGCGACCGATCTTGATTACCAACTCCCAATACTTAGTGTCCTTGACTAAATCAGAAGCCCAAACAAACTCTACTTTAGATAAATCCATTCCGCAGGCCTTCCAAACCTCAATAAAGTATTGGCCAACGGTTTTTATCTTATCTAAATCGCCTCCCATCTTATTATTAGCCATCGCGTGCCAATCAGCCACCAACATCTTAAAGTGAACGCCCGCTTTAATCATTTTATTAATATTAATCGCCCGTAAAATCCCTTGGGCAATGTGCATCTGTCCCGAAGGTTCAAAACCATCATAGGCAATTAACTTTTCTCCACTGGCAAATAATTGAGTTAACTCCTCCTCAGTAACAATTTCCTCCCCCACTTGTTTAATAAGATTTAATTTTTCCTCAAGAACCATAGTTTTAATTATAAACAAAAACCGTCAATTTAGTAAGAGAAATTGTCGTTTTATTTAGCCAGAGAGATTTTTAATAGAAAATCAGATAAATATTTCTACCAAGACAAAAAGGAGATAGGTTAAAAAAAGAATTATCCCTTCTTCTCGGGAAATTTCATCCTTTGATCGGGAAAAAAGATAGAAAAGAAAGAAAGAAAAAAGAAACATAATTAAAGTAATCATTGAATAACGAGAAACATTAATTCTTTGACCATGGACTAAAGTTAAAAAACCAAAAATCAAAGTGTTAGCGGCCGCTGAACCTAAATAGTCACCAAAAGCAATCTCTTTTTTTTTGGATAGAATTGAGCGAACAGCGATGGAGAACTCGGGTAAATTAGTCCCCAAAGGTAAAATTAAAAGACTAACTAAAAACAGCGGTAAATTTAACAATTGGGAAAAATAAACCGTCTTATCGACAATAAAACGACTGGCAAAAAAAATCATTATTATTCCTATGAAAATCCCGCCTAAATCATAGACAAAAAATCTTTTTTCTGTTGTCAATTGGTCGGTAATCTTCTCCAATAGTCCTTTTTTCTTTTCGACAAAATAAACCAAAATTAAGTATAAAATCATTAAAAAAACCGCCTCGGTCCGGGTCACCAGATTATCAGCGATAAAAAAAACCGGGGCGATGATGGTTAATAAGGCTAACATTAAATTCTTCTCGTCTAACTTATGATAAAGCTTAATGCCTTTGCCTAAAATCGCTAAAACCGAAATTACAAGAAGCATAAGAGTAATACTACCGCCAATTAAATTACCAACAAAAATCTCTGGCTCACCTGAGACAACCGCATTTATCCCTAAAGAAAATTCCGGCACAGAAGTTAAAAGACCCAAAACAAAAAATGATAAAGAAAAAGCCGAAAGGTTAATTCTTTTTGATAAATGATCAATTCCCTTAACAATGAAATCAGCCCCCAAGCCTAAAATAAAAAAAGCCAAAATATAAAAAATAACTGAAATTACCAGCATAATATTATCTTAACAAATATTTTAAAAAGTTTTGACTTTTTTGTTTGTTTTTTTTAATAATATTTATATGATACTCCCACCACCAGAAATCGTCGAACAGGCCTACGTTAAAAACTACGAAAAACTCTATCAGCAGTCAATTGATGACCCGGAAGCCTTTTGGGAAAATATTGCTCAAGAACTTTTATGGTTTAAACCGTGGAATAAGGTTTTACAGTGGCAATGGCCTTATGCTCGCTGGTTTGTCGGTGGACAGACAAATATTGTTTATAACTGTCTTGATCGCTGGATGAAAACGCCAAAGGCTGATAAATTAGCTCTCATTTGGGAAGGGCAAGATGGTCAAGTAAGAAAATTTACCTACCGGCAACTCAATGAAGAAGTTGGTCGTTTTGCCAATGCCTTAAAGTCTTTGGGGTTAAAAAAAGGCGATCACGTGACGATTTATTTACCACGAATTCCGGAACAAGACATTGCCATGCTCGCCTGCGCTAAAATTGGTCTCGTTCACTCGGTGGTTTTTTCTGGATTTTCCATTGAAGCTTTAAAAAACCGAATTCAAGACGCCGGGGCAAAAGTAGTCATCTGCGCCAACGGTTATCCTTATAAAGACAAAGTTATTGACAGTCTCACCACTGTCAAAGAAGCGATAAAAGACTGCCCAACTGTAAAAAATATCATTGTCGTCAAAAGGTTAGAGTCAACCAATCAAATCTTTGGACAAAATGAGAGTCAATCCCTGTCAAAAAAAGATAATTTAACTCCTTCTTACCCATCAGACATCAGTAAGGAAAATCAAAGTGTTTGTCGCTATCATTGGTGGCATGAGCTTGTCGCCCCACAAGACACTCTTTGCTCAACGGAAATTATGGAGTCAACTGACCCTTTGTATATTCTCTACACCTCAGGCTCAACCGGAAAACCCAAAGGCGTCGTCCATGGTCACGGTGGTTATATGGTGGGCACTTATCTTACTTTAAAATGGGTGTTTAATTTACAGGAAGATGATATATATTGGTGTACTGCTGATGCCGGTTGGGTAACTGGCCACAGTTACATTGTTTATTCCCCCCTCTTAAACGGTATCACCACTTTTATTTATGAAAGCGTCCCTGATTACCCTCATCCAGGCAAATGGTGGAGTTTGATTGAAAAATATAAAGTGACTAAATTTTACACTGCGCCAACAGCCATCCGGGCTGCCATGCGCTATGGAGAAGAATGGCCAAAAAAATATGATTTAAGCTCCCTTAAAATTTTAGGCAGTGTTGGCGAACCAATCAACCCAGAGGCTTGGCTTTGGTATTGGAAACATATCGGCCGGGAAAAATGTCCTGTCATGGATACCTGGTGGCAAACTGAAACCGGTATGTTTATCCTTACCCCTTTTCCCTCAACTCCCTTAAAAGCCGGTAGTTGCTTTAAGCCTTTTTTTGGCATAAAAGCCGATGTTGTTGACGAAAAAGGTAATTCTTTAGCGCCATCCAACGCCCCGCCTACGACCTGCCAGGTCGTAGACGGATTGGCACCAGGCGCCAAAAATGAACAAAAACAAGGATTTTTAGTGATTAAAACTCCCTGGCCTGCTATGCTTTTGGATATTTACAACAACCCGCAAAAATATCGAGAAACTTACTTTGAAAAAATCCCCCCTTCATCAACTAAAAATGAAAACAACCAATTTGCTGATTTTTTATATTTCACCGGTGACAGTGCCAAAATTGATGAGGACGGTTATTTCTGGATTGTTGGCCGAAATGATGATGTCATCAAGGTCGCCGGTCATCGCTTAGGCTCAGCTGAGATTGAACACGCCATTGTCGCTCATCCTTCTGTTGCCGAAGCTGCCGTTATTGGAAAACCTCATCCGGTTAAAGGTGAATCAATTAAGGCTTTTGTTATTTTAAAAATTAATCATCAACCATCAGAGCAAACTAAAATCGAAATCAACAATCTTGTCCGCAAAGAAATTGGCCCTATTGCCTCACTTGATGAAATTGAATTTGTCAATAGTTTACCTAAAACCCGCAGCGGTAAAATTATGAGAAGGGTGCTTAAGGCAAAAGAGCTTGGTCTACCTTTAGGTGATACTTCTACTTTGGAAAGTTAA
>CAZWBE010000029.1:0-3452 GCA_964632205.1 uncultured Gammaproteobacteria bacterium
TAATTTTTTTAGAGAGCCCCACATGCGGGCCTCATAGGCGCGAGAAGGAACGCGCCGAAAATCTTACCTCCTTTTCTCTAAGATAAGTTGGTGCCCGTTCTCTGAATCCGATTGAATCGGATTCAAAGTGCAGGCACCAATCTTCCCCTACTTAAAATAATCCTATTTCTAGAATTATTTCTTTCGGAAAGAAAGGAGGTTGTCAAGGAGGTTTTATCACGCCGCCTTTGCGCTACCTTTGCCGTTGTGAACCTTTGCCCCTTGTAACCTGTCCTCCTTCGCTCAGGTTCGTCTCGTGGTTTTACATCCACGCAGCCGAAACTTCGCTTTGGAGGATTAGATCTGCGTAAGCCATCTTGCTTAAAGCAGTCTGGCAACGCATCTCTAAAACCCCTTGAGATTAGTTCCCAAAAACCTTGAATTTTATCAACCGCAAGCCATCTGCGATTGATGGTTTTTGGTACTTTAACCTCGATTTAAAAGTGCTTCCCGGATTTTTTACCGGGAAGCAAACTCCCGGAAAAAATCCAAGGAAACTTTTGGGATAAAAAAATCCCAAAGAAAAAATCACCAAAATTTTTGATAATTTTGTCTCTGGGATTTTAAAGATGTTTTCATACCCTATAGTATAACATATAAATGGTTAATTGTCAATTATAGTTTTTGTTTTAATAATTTTAAAATATTTATCCACAATATGTAAACAATAGCCGAAATTTAAAAAATATAAGATAATTAAAATTAAAAATTAAAAGTCAAAAGTTAAAAATTACAGTTTAAAAATTAAAAAAAATGATATTTTATTTGTTTGTTATTAGTTATCTGAGACTTATAATTCATTTATTTGATATTTGTAATTTGATATTGGATATATTTTTATTAGGAGATTAAAAGTTAATATTCAGAAGTTATTAGTTAGATATTGGCTAATTTTTTTAAACGAAAACCAACAATTGCCGCTAAGCCATTAAAAGCAAGAAGAGCTAAGCCATACGCTGGTCCAGCTTCGGGAACTTTTGTTACACCTAAAACCTCTTTTTCAATACAAAATTGAGCGGTGTCCTCATCGCTTGCTTGATTATAGGCGCCGACTTTATTAACTAAGCAGAATAAACCACGATTGGCTGGTAGTTTATCTTGAGGATAAATTTGCATTTTGATGTAGTAAACTTTTTCCTCATCAGAGTTAAAGTCACCGGCGTTCCAAGTGATAGTTCGTGTGTTGGCATCCCATGTTCCTGGTCCTTCAATCGGTTCAAGATAAGATGGGACATAATCTTTTACCGTGACATTGGTTAGTTTGACAGTGGCCGTATTTTTGACTTTTATTTTGAAAAATATTTCTTGTCCCGGCCGAAAACGAGGATCAGCAGGGGAAAGATTGTCAACATAAGTGTAATCAGTTATTCCTCCTTTTGTTTGATTGGGTTTGCCGACCAGTTTATCAACTAAAAGTGAATAAGAAGGAGCCGGTTGCCCATATTGTCCATACTGGGCGTATGAGGTGGAATGTGAAACGTATAATGTTATTAGTAATAATACAATAAAAGAAAACAAATATTTTTTCATATGGCGCATATTATACTACAGGATTTTTCAAAAGTCAACTATGGGATAAAAAACATATGACATATAACGTATAACGTATAACGTAGAACGTAGAACAGGGGGATTTTTTGATAAAATTTATTTATGGAAAAGAAAAATTTAATTTTTAATTTAGCAGACAGCATCGGTAAAAAAGTTTTTAAGTTAAGTCTAAATTTACCTCAAAGACTTCAATTTTTATTAGGAGAACAAATAAGAAGAGCCAGTTTATCAATAGTTTTAAATATTGTTGAAGGTGGGGCAAGAGTATCTGAAACAGAGAAAAAACAATTTTTAAATTTTAGTTTTGATTCTTTAAAAGAAACAAAATATCTTCTTTATTTCGCTAAAAATTTAGATTTAATAGGAGAAAAAAGATTTTAAAGAATTACTTGATGAAATTAATCATTTAGCCAAAATTATTTATGGTTTATTATATAAAAAATAAAAAGTTATACGTTTTACGTTCCACGTTATACTTTTATGCGATTAAACGCTGAACAACTTCGAAAGTTGGAAGAGGAGAGGGCGAGGGGGATGATAAGAGAAATTAGTCATCGGCCGATTTATTTTATCCTTGAGGATATTTATGATACTTACAATATTGGCGGTCTCTTTCGGTTGGCTGATGCTTTAGCTATTGAAAAAATGTATTTAGTGGGCGAGACGGAAACACCACCAAATTCTCGGATCAAAAAAGCCTCAATTGGCACCTATAAAATTGTCAATTGGCAATATTGCCAGGATACTAAAGAAGCAGTTAAAAGTATAACGTATAACGTAGAACGTAGAACGTTTAAGAAAAATAAAATGTTTGATGTTTCGCGTTCTAGGTTACAAATAATCGCCGTGGAGCAGCATCCGAAATCGATTGTTTACACTCAGGCAAAATATTCTTTGCCGTTGGCCTTAATCTTTGGTAATGAGTCGTATGGGATTAAGAAGGAGACTTTGAAATTAGTCGATCAGATCGTTGAAATTCCGATGTGGGGGGTAAATAAATCTTTAAATGTTATTGTTGCCGCTTCAATTGTCAGCTATTGGCTAGCGGCAAAACTTTATTAGGTTAATCCATAAAAAGACTTCTTCGTAGTGATAGAAAAAGTAAGCGGCAGTTTTATTTTTTATGTATATTTTTATCCGATCGTGGCAAAAATGCCATAACCATCTTCACAAAAACCCATTTTTATAGCCAATTTTAGCTTGTTGCCAAGCTCCTCCTACGACCTGGCAGGTCGTAGGGAGGTTGATGTGAGGCGCTGAAAATTAACAAATTTTTAAAAATGAAAATACCTCTTGACAAATCTTATAGGATATGTTACTGTGATATTAATGGCCAGATTATAAGTTCAAAAGCGGCTATTATGAAATCCTATAAGATATTTACCTTGAAGGAAGAGAATTTGCCCGCTGGTTTATGGTCAGGATAAAAAAGAATAAGGGTTAGTCCGTTTTTCCTAAGCGCTACCGAGTCGGCGACGTGAGGTCAAAGGCCCGGTGCGCTTTTTTTATGGAGGGTAAATTTTCTTAAAAAAATTTTTAATCTGTGATTTATTTAAGCTTGATAATGGGCATATTATACCACAAAAATTTAGAAAGAGGGGATAATTATAATAAATATAATAAATAAAGTTAATTTAAAGTTAAATAATAACTATTGACTGTTAATCAAAAGCCAGCGAGTAGCAACTAAAAATTAACTTCTTAATCTTAGCTATTGATTATAATCATTAGGACGATTGGTAAAAAGAGGTTTATCTTTTAATAAGCGAGAGAAGTGATAGGTTAAGAAGGGCTGATTCATTTTATTGAGCCTGGAGCGGGAATCGAACCCGCACTCTAACCCTTACCAAGGGTTTGTTTTA
>CAZWBE010000030.1:0-3284 GCA_964632205.1 uncultured Gammaproteobacteria bacterium
TAAGGCAAAAGAGCTTGGTCTACCTTTAGGTGATACTTCTACTTTGGAAAGTTAACTTCGGTATTTTTCGGTAATTAATATGAAAATTTATTCTCTAACTCTAAAATTTGTAAATTGTTCAAATAATTTTATTAATTAAAGATTTTTATAAAAGTCTGAATATCTTTTTTGTACTTATTGATTTAGAATCTGCATTTTAAACTTTATTTTAAAATCTCAGAGTACTGATTGTTTTTATAACTGACTCTTTTTTTAAACCCGGTAGTATTCTTAACAACGACCGGAAAAAAGGAGATAACAATGTAAAAGTTAAAATTGCCCTTTTTCAATTTCTTATTTCATTTTTTCAAGCGCTTTTGGCGGCTTTTGAATACTTAAAGAATTAAAAATTAAATTTATTAGATTGAAATTAAAAAAATTATCTCGCCCTCTTTCCTATTCAACGCAAAAGACTTAAAAATTGACACTAATCTAAAAATAATTATTCCACGACAAAATTGAGGACTTTTCCCACCACATAAATCACCCGATACCTCTTCCCTTCTAAATATTTTCTTACTTTTTCCTCCTGTAAGGCTAGCCCTTCAATATCATTTTGATTTTTGATTTTTGATTTTTCCGTTTTTATTACCCCACGCAGTTTTCCGTTTACCTGAACCGGTATTATCACTGTCTCTTCTTTTATCTTCTCCGTCTCAGGCCAGAGGGAAAGATGAATTGAGGTTTTTTCTCCAAAAATCTCCCGCCAAATCTCCTCGGTTAAAAAAGGAGCAAAAGGAGCTAAAATTTGTAAAAATTTCTTGGCATTATCTTTTGATAAAACCTCTGTTTTCAGTTTTGCGTTTTGATTTTTTTTCTCCCAATCGTTGACAAACTCCATCATCGCCGCAACCGCTGTATTAAACTTAATCTTTTTGATATCATCAGTCACTTTTTTAATGGTTTTATTAAGCTTAACAACCAACTCTTTATCTTCCTCAATTATTAATTCCTGATTTTTGATTGTTGATTTTTGATTTTTGATTTTAAATTTCTGATATCTCTCCCAGACTCTTTTTAAAAAGCGATAGCATCCTTGCAAAGCTTTAGTTGACCAGGCAATCTCAAAAGAAAAAGGAGCCATAAACATCTCATATAACCGCAGACTATCAGCGCCATACTCATCAACCACTTCATCGGGATTAATCACATTGCCAAAAGATTTACTCATTTTACGGTGATCCTCGGCCAAAACCATACCCACATGACGGAGTCGCAAAAAAGGCTCTTTAAAATCAACCAATCCCAGATCATATAGGGCTTTGACCCAAAAACGAGAATATAAAAGATGAAGAACGGCATGCTCAGCTCCCCCTAAATACCAATCAACCGGTAACCAATTTTGCCCTTTCAGTGAATTATGCCATTCTTCTTTTAATTTTTGATTTTTGAATTGTGAATTTTGATTTTGAGCGAAGCGAATAAAATACCAACAACTACCCGCCCAGTTAGGCATCGTATCCGTCTCTCTTTTTGCCTCCCCTTGACAATGAGGACATTTTGTCCTAACGAATTTAGGTAGCTGGGAAAGCGGTGATTCGCCTGTTGTTGTCGGCAGGTAAGATTTTATGTAAGGAAGCGTTAAAGGTAGCTCGTCCTCTGGAAGAGGAAACCAGCCACTGAGGTTTTGAGTAAGATCGTCAATCTCTAATTTTAAATTTTTAAAGAGTTGATTGTTTATTTCTATAAACTTTTTACCTTCATCCGTCTGCCAATAACTAACTTTATTGTCAGCGCAGAAACGACAATAAACCATCGGTATTGGCTCTCCCCAATATCGCTGACGGGAAAAAATCCAATCTCGCAGCTTATATTGAACTGTCTTTTTACCTAAATTTAACGACTGTAGTTTTTGAGTTATTTTTGCTATTGCTTCCTGGGAAGTTAAACCATCAAATTCACCGGAATTAACCAAAATCCCATCTTCCTCAAACGCTCCTTCTCTCCACTCGTTTTTAATTTTAATTAATAATTTTGAATTATGAATTTTGAATTTTGAATTTTTATCAGGTAAAACGACGATTTTAATGGGAAGATTAAACTTGACGGCAAATTGATAATCGCGCTGATCATGCCCTGGCACCACCATCACCGCTCCCTCACCATACCAACCAACAACATAATCCGCCACCCAAACAGGAATTTCTTCCCCTGTTAAAGGATGAATGGCTTTAATCCCGGTATCAACCCCGGTTTTTTCTTTGGTTAAATCGGTTCTTGTTAAATCAAGTTTTCTTTTCGCCTCCTCAACATATTTTTTTATCTCCTCTAATCTTTGCTTTTCAATGGTTGATTTTTGATTCAAAATTTCTTGAATCAACCAGTGTTCCGGGGCTAAAACTAAAGCCGTCACTCCAAATAAGGTATCAACTCTAGTTGTAAAAACTTTAATTGAATCTTTTTCAATTTTTAACTTTTGACTTTTAACTTTAAACTTTATTTCTGTTCCTTCACTTCTGCCAATCCAATTTTTTTGCATTTCCAATATCCCAGACGGCCAATCAAGTCCATCCAAATCATAAAGTAAACGGTCGGCATATTTTGTAATTTTAAAAACCCATTGTGGTAAAACTTTTCGGGTGATTGATTGTTGACAGCGCTCGTGAGTGCCATCGGGTAAAACTTCTTCCTCAGCTAAACCAGTCTTACAAGAAGGACAATAATAAACCGGCAAAGCTTTTTTTTCCAAAAGTCCCATTTTGAAAAACTGAATAAAAAGCCACTGCGTCCATCGGTAGTAAGCCGGATCAGTCGTGGCAAATTCTTTATTCCAATCATAAGAAAAGCCTAATCTTTTCATCTGGCGTTTAAAATTGGCAATGTTTTTTGGCACTAAATCCATCGGGTTTTTCCTCTCTTTAATCGCCGCATTCTCCGCCGGCAGACCAAAAGCATCCCAACCCATCGGATGTAGAACTGGTAAACCCTTCATCCGTAAAAATCTTGCCAGCACATCAGTGCCAGTATAAATACGGACGTGACCAACGTGAAGACCGGCACCGGATGGATAGGGAAACATCGCTAAAACATATTGTTTGTCTTTCCTTTTAATTTGTTGACGCTTTTGAGTTGAATATATCTTCTCTTCCTCCCATACTTTTACCCATTTTTCCTCAAAATTATTTGGTTGGTATTTGTCAACCATATCTCTCAATTTTAACCCAAAAAGTCCCTCTTGACAAGAAGAAGAAGAAGAAGTAAATTAGAAAATATGGCCCAACCAGAATTATCCCAAAACCCTTTTA
>CAZWBE010000031.1:0-3221 GCA_964632205.1 uncultured Gammaproteobacteria bacterium
TTTTAATTTTATAATTAATTTATGGATCCGGAAAAAATTAAACCTTTAAGTTTATCTTCGCCACAAGCCGAAAAACTTCTAAAAAGTTACGGGTTAAACGAAATTAAGGAGGAAAAAAAATTTACTCTTATTAAATCCTTTTTTTCCCAGTTTAATAATTTTTTAATTCTTCTTTTAATAGGCGCTTCTTTTGTTTCTTTTTTCATTGGAGAGGCTTTGGATGCTATCTTTATCTTAGCCATTGTTATCCTTAATGCCTTCTTTGGTCTTTATCAAGAATATCAAGCGGAAAAATCTCTTCAATCACTAAAAAAAATCACTATTACCAAGGTACGTGTTATTCGTGATGGTCAAGAACAAGAAATTGACAGTCGGTGTTTAGTCCCAGGCGATATTGTTTATCTTGAGGAGGGAACCAGAATTCCAGCGGATGGACAAGTCATTCAGGCAATGAATTTAGAAGTCAATGAAGCAATATTAACCGGCGAATCACTGCCAGTTGTTAAGCAAGTTAAAAGTTAAAATATAATCTCTAATGTCAAATCTCAAATCTCAAAACCAAAACTTAAATCTGAAATCTAATATTAAATTTCGAACATACCCATTCTTCTTATTAATTATTAATTTTAATTCAAAACCACCAAATAATAGAATCTTTTGGGTAATGTCAGATCAACTTCTAAAAGCCGCCACCTCAATTAGCGCCAATATCATTGAAGCAAAATTATCATCTTCAAAAAAAGATTTTATTAAATCTTATGAGATTGCTTTAAAATACGCCAATGAAACCCGCTACTGGTTAAGTTTATTAAAAGAATGTAATTTGTTAACTAATAATGAAAAAATAATTTTTCTTTTGAAAGAGTCAGAGGAAATTACTAATATGGTTAGTTCTAGTTTTTTGACTTTAAAAGGAAAAAAATTAATCAATTAAATTATTAGTTTTTGAAGAATAAGTTTTAAGATTCGGGATTCAGTTTTGACATTTGACATTTGAGTTTTAAGATTTAAATTATGGACGATCAACTTTATGCCGGCACTACTGTCGCTCGCGGTCGAGCCTTTATGAAGGTAACGGCAACCGGTAGCAATACTCGTTTTGGTCAAATCGCAAAAACTCTGTCTCAAATTAAAAAAACAAAAACCCCTCTGCAAAAAAAACTGGAGGTTTTTACTAAGCAGCTGGGAATTATCGGGATTGCCGCCTCAATCATTGTCTTCTTTCTGTCTTTTATCAAAGAAAAAAATACTCTTGAAAATTTTATTTTTGCTGTTTCTCTGGCAGTGGCCGCTGTCCCTGAGGGGTTGCCGGCGGTAATGACAATTATCCTTTCAATTGGCGTTGAGCGGATGGCAAAAAGAAAAACCATCGTTCGTAAATTAAACGCCATTGAAACAATGGGGTCATTGACTCTTGTTGCCACTGATAAAACCGGCACCCTAACGACTAACCAAATGCGGGTAAAAAAAATCTGGGTTGATGAAAAAGAATATAATATCACCTCTCCACCCCATACAACCAATCACCCTTTCCAAAAAATTCTTCTTAACGCCTCGCTTAATTCTACCGCCTCTCTGGTAATCAAGGTTGGTAATGGTGAAATGGATGTGGTGGGCGACACAACCGAGGGCGCCTTGCTTCTATTAGCAAAAGATCTGGGTATCAATTATGAAGAAGAAAGAAAAAAATGGCCAATTGAGGAAGAAATTCCTTTCTCAGCTGTCACCAAACGAATGAGTGTTAAGGTTAAAGAATTAAATAAACCCTCCTCTTGTTACATTTTTTCTAAAGGAGCGCCTGAGTCAATTTTGGAAATTTGTCGCTTTGTGCAGATTGGCAAAGAAATTAAACCACTCACTCCCCCCAAAAGAAAAGAGATTGAGCAAGAATTTCAAAAATTTGCCCAGCAAGGACTTCGCCTGATTGCCTTCTCCTACAAAAAACCTGATCATAAAAAATTAGAAGAAGATCAAATTTTTCTCGGCTTTGTTGGGATTGCTGATCCGGTCAGGCCGGAAGTAAAAGAAGCGGTTGAAAAAGCTAAAAAAGCAGGCATCAAGGTAGTAATGATTACCGGTGACAACGAGTTAACCGCTGAATCAATTGGGGTGGAAACAGGAATTATCGCTAAAGGAGAAGATATTATGACAGGAAAAATTTTGAACAATTATTCAGATGAAGAATTGTTAAATATATTACCAAAAGTCAAGATTTTTGCCCGAACTTCCCCAGAAAATAAATATCGCCTGGTAAAACTTTACCAACAATTAGGAGAGGTAGTGGCGGTCACCGGTGATGGCGTCAACGATGCTTTAGCTTTAAAACAAGCTGACTGTGGTGTCGCCATGGGAAGAACTGGTACCGACGTTGCCAAAGATACTGCCCATATTATCATCACCGATGATAATTTTGCCACCTTAATTGATGCCATTGAACAAGGGAGAAATATTTTTCTCCACATCAAAAATGCCATAAAATATTTGTTATCTTGTAATATCGGTGAGGTTATTTATATTCTTACCGCCTTGCCTTTTGGTTTACCCGTCCCTACGCCGCTGCAGCTCCTTTATATTAATATTGCCACCGATGGTCTCCCGGCCATTGCCCTTGCCTTTGCTCCTGATGATAAAGAAATTATCAAAAAACCGCCAAGAAAAACTTTAACCATATTGGATAAGGTTGACTATCATTATATTTTTGCCGTTGGCTTTCTCACTATGGTTTTAGCCTGTTTTTCTCTTTTTATTAAAAATAATATAACTGTTATTTTTTCCGCTATCATTTTTATTCAGCAGTTTATTTTAGTTGATCTTTTTCTTTCTCACCGCCATCTTGCCGCCAATTATCGTCTTCTTTTTAAGCCCATCTTTATTGCCGCTTTTCTTTTTCCTTTTCTTCTTCACCCCCTTCTTCTTTATCAACCCCTTATGCAACAGGTTTTTAAAACACAACCTTTAGCTCCCAGTCTGCTTTTAATTCTTTTTGTCTTTTCCAGTTTGATTCTGGTGGGGATAAGAGGAGTGAAGGAATTTTTGAAGATATAAAATATTAACCCCCATTAAAAAAAATTTGTTAGATTTTGTAAATTATTTTTTGAAACTATATAATAACGATATGTCCGAATATCAAGAAAAGGAACAGAATTTAAAATCAACTCCCTCTTTTACTAAATCCCCTACTCTCAATTTAAAAGACGCGGTTAATTTGGGCGAATATGATG
>CAZWBE010000032.1:0-3172 GCA_964632205.1 uncultured Gammaproteobacteria bacterium
TGGATTTTAGTTGAATATTGAAGCGCTTTCTTATGGCGAAAAACAATAGCTTGCGGCAGTTTTAAATATCTTCCCACTTGGCGCGAGAGATATTTTTCAAAAATCTCACCGTCAATCTTATTTATTTTTAGCGGCGCTGGTACAGTCAGGGAAAAATTGATAAACTCCTTTTCTAAATAGGGGTTGATGAGTCGAACATTAAAAAAATTAGCCATCGCCTTGTCTCTTTTTTTGTCTATAGTTAAAAGAGGGATATCTTTTTTAATCTTTTCATTTAAATTTTCCCAATTGATTTGTTGATAGAAATGGTAGCCAGCCAAAAGAATATCTGGTCCCTGGCCGGTAAAGATTATTTTGATATTCATCTGGGCGGCTTTTTGGCACAACAGATAGAAGGCGCAGGCTAAGGAAATTTGAGTCAGGTCACATTTTAATTTATTTTTCTTTAGAATTGCCAAAACCTGATTTTTGATTTTCTCAACATCAGTTTTGTCAAAATTGACAATAACTAATTGTCTGCCCAATTTATCATTTAAAATCTTGACAAAATCTAAATCGGTAGCCTTTTTTGAATGAAGAGTAAAAAGAGTGATTTTTTCAAAATATTTATTGGTAAAATAGGCAATAATTGATGAATCAATCCCCCCGGAGACAAAGACGCCGATTTTTTCTCGGTAAAATTTTTTTTGATAATCTTGATAAAGTTTTTCTAAAATTGAAATAAATTGTTTAGTAAATTTTTTTTCTTTTTCTTGTGTCATTTGAAAAATTAACTTTAATTCTAAACTAAATTTTTTTTCTTATGCTATATTATCCCCCAACCTATCCTCAAAATAAAGAGGTAATTTTAAAAAAACTTTTTTTATATCTTCATCAGAGAAAAATCACCAATCGGAAAGAGCTTAACTTCTTTATCCGTTCTTTTTTAAAAAAAGAAAAGATCAATAATTTTTATCCTAAGCTTTGGTATTTAAACTTTATTTATCACCGTTATTTTAAAGAAAAAAAGATTAACAATGATTTATTGAGAATTTTAAGAGTGGTTAAAGTCCGATCTCTTTCAGGGATTGTCCCCCTGTCTGTTTTTACCTCGCCAAAAAATTCTTGCCCTTTCAATTGTCTTTACTGCGCCACTGTCAGCGGAGCGCCAAAAAGTTACTTTCCCGATGAAGCGGCTGTTATGAGGGCAATAAGGGCAAAGTATGACCCCTTCCAACAAACTTTTGATCGATTAGTTCAGTTTTTTCTTTCCGGTCATCCCATCGATAAGATTGAGGTGATCGTTCAGGGAGGAACATTTTCTTTTTATGACAAAAAATATCGTCGCTGGTTTATTAAGCGAGTTTTTGATGCTTTAAATACTGATATTAAAAAAATGATTAGCCAAGGGAAAGTTGATTTTTCACAAGCTCACAATTTAGCCGAGGCAAAAAAAATCAATGAAAAAGCACCCTCACGGATGGTTGGTTTAACTATCGAAACACGACCTGATTTTATTAATGAAGAGGAAATCATTTTTTTGCGAGATTTGGCGGTGACGCGCGTTGAATTAGGAGTTCAGTCAACCGATGATGAAGTCTTAAGTTTAATCAATCGCGGACATAAGGTTTTGGCCGTTAAAAAAGCAACTCGCCTACTTCGTGATGCCGGATTTAAGATTACTTATCATCTTATGCCCGGTTTACCGGGTTCAAGTTTTGTCAAGGATATTAAAATGTTAAAAGATGTCTTTGAAAATGAAGATTTTAAGCCAGACAATATCAAATTTTATCCTACCCAATTGGTCAAGAATAGTCCCTTAGTTAGCTGGTACCAAATGGGTAAGTTTCAGCCGATTGATGAGGATTACCTTAAAAAATTAACTGAGGTATTTACCAAGGAGATTGTTCCTTCGTGGGTAAGAATTAACCGGCTTGTTCGCGATTTAACGAGAAATGATTTAGTGATTGAAACTTTTCCATCGAATTTCAGGCAGAATATCGAAAAATATCTGGAAGATAAAGGTATTAAATGTCCCTGCATTCGCTGTCGGGAAATTAAAGACGATAAAATTAAAGGCAAGGTAAGTATCAAAACGCAAAAATACAAAGCCAACGGCGGTTTTGAATTTTTTATTGAGGCAATTGATAATAACTATAAACTTCTTGGATATTTGCGACTGAGAATCCCCTCCTACACGATTAAGAAAATAAACTTTTTTATTAAATGTCTTGAGGGTGCTTCTATTATTCGCGAGCTTCATGTTTTAGGCGAGGCGGCTCCCCTTTCTCAAGAGGGGATAATTCAACATCAAGGCTTGGGAAAAAAATTAATTGAGAAAGCCATTAACGTGACAAAAGATGTCGGCTTAAAAAAAATTGCGGTTATTTCGGCTGTTGGAACAAGAGAATATTATCGAAGGTTGGGATTTAAGTTTTATAAAGAGGGAGAATACCTGATAAAAAATTTAGAAGATTGATATTAAAAATTTTTTCTTTCAGCCAAAGCATAAAAATAAAAATATTTTTCCCATTGAGAGTCTGTCTGTTTATATTGATTGCTTCCGATTAAATAATCTCCCAAAAGCTCTTTTATTCGCAGGATTTCTTTTAAATATTTTTTATTCTTTGGGTCCTCAACAGTTAGATCAAGCAATTCCATTGCCCGGTAAAAAGCATTGAGAAAGATTTCTTTGTTTCCTTTTTTTTTCCAATTAATTGCCCTTTGAACCTCAACACCGATGTTTGCCATTTGTTTGATGATTGAATATGAAGACCATTCTTTTTGAATATTTTTATGAAAAAAATTCATTTTTCAACTAATTTTTCAACAATTTTTATAATTTTTTCCTTAATTTTTTCATCTTCAACATTTCTTGATAAATTGTTTAAACTCGGGCGAATATTGATAAGTGAATCAAACTCAATAAAATTATTCCCGGTTTCCTCAGGATAAAGATTAATTCCCCAAAGGTTATTTTGATTTGAGCCGGTATCTAAAAGATATTTCTCCTCATCGGCATGCATATCACCATCAACAACCATTACTTCTTTTTCAATATCAACAACTGCTTTTACTATTCCACCAAATTTTCTTTGAGCCATTTGCTTTAATTCTTGAAGACTGATTTTTGTATCAACAAGTTTCATAAAAAAAATTATAACAGACAGCTTAATAAAACATTTCTTATTTA
>CAZWBE010000033.1:0-3136 GCA_964632205.1 uncultured Gammaproteobacteria bacterium
GACGCTTACGAAAGGCTTTATAAGAAAATTAAAGAAGAAATTTGAAAATATCCGATCCGATTTTATTAACGGGCTCGACGGGCGGAATCCCCCCCCAAACCCCCTTTCCGCCAGTATCGCCCAAAAGCCGAAGCGAAAAGTTTACCCCGTAGCGAATGCGAAGCATTCTACTACTGGGGGACGATTTTAGGTTTTTCGCGGGCGATTAGTTTGCAAGAAAAATCATTAATGATTTTCCTCTTTGGCCACAAACTTTAACTATTCTTCCTCTATTCTTCCTCAAAATAATCGAAATCTATCTTTTTAATGTCATAACTAATTATTTTTGAAACTCCTATATCATTTTCAATCATTAATTGAGTTAACATTTCTCCATCAATCAAAATAACTTTATGAGGAATTGTCTTAATGTAATCTAAAGCGTCTTTTGTAAAACTTGAGGTGGTAATAAATACTCCTTTATTTGCGTGTTGTCCCGCTAAACTACCAACGAAATTCCTAACCTCTTTTGAGCCCACTACATTATCCCATCTTTTTGCTTGGATATAAATAACATCAAGGCCAAGTTTATCTTCTTTTATTATTCCATCTATACCCCCATCTCCACTTTGACCAATCGCTTTACCGGCATCTTTTAATGAGCCGCCATAACCCATTTTAACCAATAAATCAATAACTAGTTTTTCAAAAAATCGGGGAGAAGATTTTTTTACTAGATTTAACAGATCTTGAGCTAAATCTCTTTTAATTCTTTGATAACCATATTCCAACATTTCTAGTGGTGTTTGTTCTAATTCTTCTTTTTGTTTTTCTTCTCTTTTTTCTCTGCGAATATTTCTAAATTCAATGAATTGTGGGAATTGTTCAAGAAATTTAACGTTTATTTCTTGCGGTTTCTTACTTAAAACATCTAAACCTAAATCGGTGATTTTGAAGAATCCTCTTTGTGTTGACTCGAGTAATCCTGCTTTCTTTAAATATGTCCTCGCCCAACCAACACGGTTATCAAAAACATACTGCTGGCCGCTTGGTAAAATCTCTTTTCTTTCCTGCTCATTTAATTTAAAAAGATTAGCTAGACCTTCAATAGCTTCTCTAATTGAATGATCCTTCTTATCAGAGGCAAACTTAAGAAGAGGAAGCATTATTGATTGATAATCTGGTATTGGCATAGATTTAGTCCTTTAAATAACTGGCATAAATTCTTTTTAAAGCGAGATAATTTTTTAATTCTATTTTGCTTAGTAAAATTTGCAAACATAATAAAATCTCTCTTTTTATCAAATCACTTTTATTAAAATTTTTGTGTGTTTCTCTTGTAATAAAGTTCCATTCTTTATTTAAATTCATAATTATTTTAATTGAAAATTAAATTTATTTCGGAACAGGAAGGCCTAATTTTTGTAATGGTAAATATCGAAAATAATACTGACAACCAACAGAAATAATATAATCCAAAACATCTTTATATTCTGGTTTTCTAAACCAATCGCTTAAAATATAAATAAATTCCACTTCAATGTTTAATGGAGCCATCAATTTTTTGTATTGCTTCTTTTTAAAATCACATGTTTGCAGTTTTTCATCTACTGAACCGCCTACTTCTTGATATTTCATTTCAATTACATAAAGAGTATTTTTAACAATTACATAAAGCGCTTCATCGGGTAATAATTTTTTAGAAATAATTTTCTTATAATCAACACCTTGTGAGTTTAAAAATTTATATAATCCATATTTACGATAACTTCTTGCTACTTCTTTACCTTCATAATAAATAATATTTCCTCTTACAGAATAACCTTTTGTAGTATTAAGAATAGTTAAAATATCCTTCCCGCGTTCAAAATTTAAACCTGTAATTGTATTCCCTCCGCCAATTCCTTTCTTTTTCATAGAATTATAATAATCTATTTTTTAAGTTTTTTTCTAATTCCAAAAAACGCTTTATCGATAAATCCAAATATACTTTTTCAGTATCAATTCCGATAAATTCTCTTCCTAAAAGATAAGCTGCTATTCCTGTTGTTGAACTACCTGTGAAGGGATCTAGAATTAAGTCACCCTTTTTTGTAGAAGCTAAGACAATTCGTTTCAGCAAATCTTCTGGTTTTTGTGTAGGGTGTTTACCAAATTTTTTTTCTATTGCTTTTGGCGTATTAATCGCCCATACCGAACGCATTTGTGATCTTGGTTTTTTAAGAAAATCTTCAGACCAATCTCCATTTTTCATTAATTCATAATTAAAAGTGTGTTTTGCTTTTTTATCTTTCCTTGCCCAGATTAATGTTTCGTGACTGGCAGTAAAATAACGACAACTTAAATTTGGTGAAGCATTTGGTTTAAACCAAGCTATATCATTAAGAATATGATAATCAGATAGTTGTAGGGCAAAACCGCACTGATAGATAGAATGATAAGTTCCACTAATCCAGATTGTTCCGTTAAATTTTAGAACTCGCTTACAAGCCTTAATCCAATTAAGATGAAATTCAAAATTTTTCTTTGTGCCATTTGATAAATCCCAATCGCCTTTCTTTACGCTAACCATCTTTCCATTTTGACAAGTAAAACTGCCGCTTGAGAGAAAATAAGGAGGATCGGCAAAAATCATATCTATAGAATTATCTGGAATAATTGATAAGATATTTAGACAATCTCCATAATAAAGAGTAAACCCTTTCTTTTCAAAATATGGCTTTATACCTCCTTTTATTTGATTTTGTTTTATCATTGCTCGATTTTGCATAAGTTATTTTTTAACTCCTCAATATTTACTCATAAAGCTTTGGCAATTTTTGCCAGCACTAAAATGAACACTTTTTAATGGCTCTACTTTCAATTTTATTTAAGGTAATATATTCCACACCTGATTTCTTGGCAAAATCTTCCTGCGACAATTTTGTTTTGTACGGTATGTCTCTATATTCTCTCTAATATTATTCTCTCTTGTCATATTTTTAATGATTTTATTTTTGATTATTTTAATATTATCAGTGTCTACCTTCAATATAATGATACTAAGATAATTAAAAATAAAACAAGAAAAAGAAAAGCCCGCTTCTGGTTGATTTGCTTCGCAAAACAAAGATAAAAAATTAAATATTGCCCTAAAATCGACTGACGAGACTTCGTG
>CAZWBE010000034.1:0-2725 GCA_964632205.1 uncultured Gammaproteobacteria bacterium
TGAACTTAATAATGACACTTTAGAATTAAGCAAAAAACCTCATGTCAAAAAAGCCATGCAAAATATAGAACAACAACTTAAAAAAATTGTGGAAGACAAAAATTATGGAAGACCAGGAAAGGCTTTGTGTTGAGTATTCAAGTAAATAACCCAGCACACCAACCTCTATACAACCTACCAGGTCGTATACGGAGCTTAGTGATGATACAAATATTGATAGAAAAAGGATTTTTTGAATGATTTTTGTAAGAAAAGCAGTGGCATCTTTGTCACGATCGGATAAAGATATACATATTTTCCTATATCCAACCGCGTCGGTTGGATAAGAAGAAGTCACAATTTTAACTGATAATTTTTTTAGAATGTGATCTTGGTATATGAAGTAAACATCTCCTTCAGAAAACCAACCAAGAATAAGTTTTCTTTAGTTTAACTTGACTATTTTTCATCTTTATTTTTAATTTTTTTGTTTGGCGCTTTTTGATAATTTAAAAATACTGATTTAAAAAATAAAGGGGTGAAAATTATGTGACGATCGACAACAATTTTCACCCCCCCCACTAAAAATTATCTTCAAAAAAAAGTAAAACCCAACCGCTCAAGAAGAAAATCTCAACTTTTAAGTGTAAGTAAAATAAAAATCCTAACCTCTTACTTGTTAAGTGAAATTATTTGCCAATCTTTTTATATCTTTTTATACAACCGCGGCGGTTGGATGAAGGTGTCGTCATTATAATCCTAATTCCCCCGCCACTGTTTTCATACTCTCAAGACAAATCTCAACAAATTTCTCCAAAGGAATATTTAACCCTTCTTTAAGCTGACATTTTTTAATATCCTCCCGTCGAGTGCCGGCGGCAAAGCGTGGTTCTTTTAAAAACCGCCTCATTACAGAAGATAACTTAACATCGGCTAATTTTTTCGAAGGATAAACCAAAGCAACGGCAACAACCAAACCTGTTAATGAATCAAGACAAAACAATGCCCACTCGGCTTTATTTTTGGGATAATAACCGGTTTTTTCTGGAGCATGGGCTTTGATAATCTTATGAACAGTTTCGGAGATGGTGAGATTGTGCTTGGCTAAAGCTTCTAAAGTTTTATTGGGATGAAAGGGTTTAAATTCTCCTGAATAATCAATATCATGAATTAACCCCGCCAACAACCAATCCTCTTTTTTTGGTGCCAAACTCGCTAACTGGTTAACTGGCACTTCGTTAATTCGTAATAAATAATCATAAACTCCCGCCATCGCCGCCTCAACAGCTAAAGAATGTTTAAAAATATTTGGCTCAAGTTGTTTTTTAACTGCCTCGAAAAATTTTTCGCGGTTTGGATAAGATAACATAAAATGTTATTTTAACAGTTTTTTTGATAAAATAATATAAAAGCAAGGGCCACTAGCTCAACTGGTAGAGCAACTCCCTCTTAAGGAGTCGGTTCGGAGTTCGAGTCTCCGGTGGCTCACAAAAAAACTTAATATTTCAAAAGTGTTTTTTTCTTGGAGTTTTTTATGTTAACTTCTCATTTACTTTTTCTTTTACCCTCTCAAAAATTTCCTCCGCCGGTAAAATTTTATTATTCCTGACACAATCAATCTTTACCCATTTTTTCTGCGTCCGTGATAAATAAACATACATTTTTTCCGCCTCTTGTCGATGGTTAATATCTTTTTCTGCCAGATCAGCTCCTTTAACATAATGACGTTTATCGGCTTTTTTTGCCGTCAACTCTAAACCAATTCGCCAAGGAACATAAAGATAAATTACCAGATCCGGTCGGGGCATTTTATGTTGACGATACTCTAACTCATCAATCCAGCGGATAAATTCTTCTCTTTTTTCCTCAGGTAGTCTTGCTGACTGATGAGCCATATTAGAAGTAACATAACGGTTGCAAATGATAACACCTCCTTTAGCTAACCACTCATCCATTTCCTCCTTTACTGAAGCTCGGTCCAAAGCATAAGCTAAAGAGGCAAGATAAGGAGAAATCGTGTCTAGATCGCCAAATTCACCAACCAAAAACCGACCAACCAGACGGCCATGAAAAGATGAATAATAGCGGGGAAAATCGTAGTATTTAACCAGAAAACCCTTCTTTTTTAAATAAGCGACCAATAAATTTGCCTGAACTGTTTTTCCTGAGCCATCACCGCCATCAATAACAATTAATTTTCCTTTTCGCTGTCTCAAGCTCTTAATATGTTTAAGGAAGTTTTTTAATTTGATGTCTAAATTATCCTCATCATAATGCTCTAAATATAAATTTTCTGACGGATTACCTTTAATCATTGGTGAAAGTTTATCTTCTGCCTCTTTGTAAAACAAAGCTAAGACTGGCTTGTCTTTTACTAAAGCATAAACAATCTCTCCCCCAACGGCGGTTGACGGTTGACTTACCTCAGCTATTATCAAATCAGCCGCTTCGATTTTACTTTTTTCTCGTTCAAAAATTTTTTCGTCAGAAATTTTTTTATCGGCAAGTAATTTCTCCTTTTTAACTATCTGTTCTCCGGAAATAATGATTGATGTTTTTTTAATAAAAGAGATTATTTTTTGATAATTTACTTTTAGTTGGGGACTGGCGTTAGTCGTGGCGGTAAAGTATATTCTTAATTTATTTTTCATTTTTTATATCATAGGTAGAATTTCTGAAAAATTCAACCCTTTTTTAATCCTCTCAAAATCCCCCAAAAAACCTTTATTTTAGCTTGCCACACCAA
>CAZWBE010000035.1:0-2594 GCA_964632205.1 uncultured Gammaproteobacteria bacterium
ATAGGTTAGAAGTTGCTAAAAAGTTATTAAAAAATGATGGAGTTATTTTTATTCAGATTGATAACCGTGAACAATCATATTTGAAGGTGTTATGTGATGAAATTTTTGATAGAGATAACTTTTTAAGTATGATTACTTTGAAGGCAAAGGCCGGTGGAGGCGTTGGACAAGAAAGCTTTATTTTTGATATTTGCGAATATATTTTAATATATGCAAAAGAAAGAACTAATGTAAAAAATTATCTTCCATTTGTCGAGTCCGAGTTAGGAGATAATGTTAAAGGGATATATAATAAAATTTTAACTCATTTTGGTTCTGAGGAACACATAAAAAATATAAGCGGGGGAATTGTGGGAAAGATTAAAGTTTTTGAGCACAAAAATTTTTCTCTCGATTCACTAAGTAACGACCAAAAAACAGACGAAAATTATTATAAATATTTTGAAAAAATTTTCAGAACTACTAACCCACAAGGTGGTTTAATGGAAAGAGTTATACCACAATTACCAAAAAAGGGACTAGTTTCTATTGAATATATACCAACTAAAGGCAAATCCGCTGGGAAAAAATATAGATATTATTTTCTGGATAGATCTTTGATAGTTTGGTTAAAAGATAGTGCGATCAAAAATAAAGAAGGCAAAACCGTATTCAAGCTTCTAAAAAATGATAATTTATGGGTTGAAAATCTCCATCAAGGCATAGCAAAAGAGGGAGGGGTTGAATTAAAAGCAGGTAAAAAGCCAGAGAGACTAATTAAGAAGATATTAGATATGGTTACCAAAGAAAATGATATTGTGCTTGATTATCATTTAGGGACAGGAACAACTTGTGCCGTCGCTCACAAAATGGGACGGCAATATATTGGTGTTGAACAGCTTGATTATGGTAAAAATAGTGCTGTGGTGAGATTAAAAAATGTTATTAATGGCGACCAAACCGGTATTTCAAGATCAGTTGGTTGGAAAGGCGGTGGGGATTTTGTCTATTTAGAGTTAATGAAATGGAATGAGAATTTTGTTGAGCAGATAAAGAAAGCAAAATCCGGAAAAGAATTGCAAAAATTATGGGAAGCGATGAAGAAAAAGGCGTTTTTAAGTTATAAAGTAGATGTAAGGGCAATTGATGAGCATGCAAAAGATTTTGCCGATTTATCCATTGAGAACCAAAAAAGATTTTTACTTGAGTGCTTGGATAAAAATCATCTCTATGTCAATTACAGCGAAATTGACGACGAGGAGTATGGAGTGAGTGAGGAAGATAAGAAGTTAAATAGGGAGTTTTATGGAAGCTGATCTTGAAAAACTTATAAACTCAACAACAATAGTTAAAGTTTATGATAATGAAAAGAGACAAATAATTTTTGGAGACGAATACTCTTTTAGTAGATATCAAAACGGTCAAGGTCAACAAGCTGATTTAGAAGTGCTTGAGGACAGTTGGGAAAATAAATGGAAATCGTTTGGTAATAATTGGAATGAAGAAAGACAAAATTATCGCTTTTTATACGATTCGTTTAAACACTTCTATCTTAGTTTTGAACAGCTAAGATTAAATAAAGTAGCATGCATCAATAATACTTTTGGAGATATTTTTAAAAAGTTTCATTATGAAGGGCTAATATGGCTAGGATTATATGGGATATATCAATATGGTAAAAAATGTATTGATTTATTAATAAACGTACTAAAACTCATTGACAAAAAGGATGAAAATCGGCGTTTCTTAAATAAATTTAGCGGAACTAGAAATAAAATAATTGAACATAATTATAATCCATTTGGGTTGAACTTGCAAATAGATCCTTCCACATGGAGTTTAATTGGCACAGATTCATTTTTAAAAGTTTATATTCATAAACCCGGGAAAGAAAGAGTTTTTGAAGCCGATGTTGATTATTATGAAGATTATTATCAATTAGAAAAAATCATTACCGATATTATCAAAGAATTTTAATTGCGCTCTAAAAATTTTAACTCATTAAAAATATGGCAAAAGACAAATTTAGCAAAGGTGAAATTATAATCTATAAATCTAAAATCGACCCTAAATTTAGGTAAGATTAGAAAGAAACACAGTTTGGCTTAACACTTATTCGGTAGCAAAACTTTTCGACGTTAATAGACTGGCGATAGTTAAACATATAAATAATGTTTACAAAACAGGCGAACTCAAGAAAAAATCAGAAAGATGAATCTTTATAATCTCGAAGTGATTATCTCTGTTGATTATCGCGTTAATTTTAAACAAGCAACGCAGTTTTACGTTTGGGATATGAAGACATTAAAAGATTATTGATTTAAGATTATATAAAAATTAATACCGATTTTTTAGCAGAATAAATATGCTTTACGAAACTTTTAATTCAATTAGAGAATCATTTGGAACTGATTACTTTACTTCACGGGTCAGCGATGAGATAGTCCAAAATCTCAATCCAAAGTTTGAGTTGCGCGAGTATCAGAAAGAGGCATTGGGAAGGTTTGATTTTTATTTTGGCGAATATCAAAAGCGAGCGTATCCAGCGCAGTTACTTTTTCATATGGCAACTGGAAGTGGCAAGACGCTGATAATGGCGGCTAACATTTTACAGC
>CAZWBE010000036.1:0-2241 GCA_964632205.1 uncultured Gammaproteobacteria bacterium
CTTTTAATAAGCGAGAGAAGTGATAGGTTAAGAAGGGCTGATTCATTTTATTGAGTATTTATACTACCAAATCCGAACCTATTTTGAACGAAATTGACCGGCTGCCGCGCCTGCGGCGCGGCAGGGGCAGAAAACTTTTCCGCTCGGGCGGGGGGGGGAGAAAGGGGTTTTAGGGGAAGGAATTCCCGCCTGCCCTCGCTTTTTCGCCGCCGCAATTTTTCACATTTCGTTCTGCGAAATTTTTTATGAGAAAGTTTTGTTGTTGACCCTTTATTAAAAATATCATATGCTTAATAATAGCAAGTGGGGATATTATCTGTAAAGTTATCAAACTAAAACTATATTACAATATCAAAGGAAATTTCAACCAGAGCAAAGAATATAAAAAATACCGAGATAAAATGGGTATTTCTCAAGACAAGTTATCAAAACTTGCCGGTATTACTTTACACACAATTACTAAAATTGAATCGGCGGCTACCCCCGATCCAAGGATTTAAACCGTCAAAAAATCGCTGACGCTTTGGGAGTTGGTATTGATCATTTAATGAAATAAAATTAAAAATATGGCTATTATTATTTCAAAAAACGGCAAGAATGCTAAAAAAGTAGATAAATCTACTTTTGAGAAAGAGGAATATTTACAAAAGTACATTCATGATAATCCCGAGAGTATTCCTCTCTACGATATAAAAGAGGATATTCGTCTTTTGATTTTAGCGAGAGAATTTTCTACTGATAGTGGTCCAATTGATGCCCTTGGCGTTGATAAAGATGGAGAAATTTATCTTGTAGAAACTAAACTATACAAAAATCCAGATAAAAGATTAGTTGTTGCGCAGGTTTTAGATTATGGCGCTTTCCTTTGGCGTTCTTATAATAATTTTGACGAGTTTGCTAGGGTTTTAGACGAGAAAGTGAATGAAAAATTTGGAGTAGGTCTAAATCAAAAACTTAAAGATTTTTTTGGAATTGACGATGAGGGCGTTTCGGCTTTGCTTGAAAATTTCAAAAAGAATCTTAATGAAGGCAGTTTTAAATTTGTTGTTTTAATGGATAAATTACAAAGTCGTCTAAAAGACTTAATTATTTTCCTTAACGAAAATAGCAGATTTGATATTTTTGCAGTTGAGATGGAGTATTATAAATACGAAGATTACGAAATAATGATACCCAAATTATTTGGAGCAGAGGTTAAAAAAGATATTGGCGTCTCATCAGCAAAATCTGGCCGTCAATGGGACGAAAAAAGTTTTTTTGACGAGGCGAAAAAAATTCTTGATAAAGACGAGCTGGAAATATTAAAAGATGTATATGATTTTGCAAAAACAAGGGGAACAGTGACTTGGGGAAAAGGGGTTAGCGCTACTTTCAGGATGAGATTAAAATCTTCCGAGTTTCAAAGGAATATACTTACGATTTTTTCTAAAGGAAGAACTTGGATAGCGATTGGAAGTATCAGCCAATTTTTCGGCATAGAAATAGGTAAATGGTTGGCTGAGGAAGTAAAGAAAATTGGCATTGAAATTTCGCAAGATAAAAATTTAGAGCATGCTTACCCCGAATTTAATGTAGTAAAATTAAATCGTGAGAAAATCACAATTTTCAAAAAAATTATAGATAATCTTTGCGAGAAATTAGAGACAGCTTAATAAATGGTGTTTGAATTTTTCAGTATAATTTTTCCCTTTAATTGCGATTATTATTTCTGTCTATTCTTGGCATAAATTAAGGGCAATTAACGATATTGAGAATATAAATTTCTAAAAAATGTTGGAAATAGTAAAACAACAGATGAAGATCAAAATCACGAAAAAGCTCCTTAAAGAAAAATTAAAAACAGGCGAATGGTAGATACTTCATATTTAAGAAAGAAATGATAATAAGATGATGATTGTTATCGGAAAAATTAAAATATAGTTGGTGTACCAGTTTCGCTGGCACGAAAAATTACGGCGACGAAAAAGCGAGGGCGAAGCGGTAATTCATTCTCCTAAAACTCCTTTCTTCCCACCCCACCCGAGCGGAAAAGTTTTCTGCCCCTGCCGCGCCGCAGGCGCGGCAGCCGGTCAATTTCGTTCAAAATAGGTTCGGATTTGGTAGTATAAATACTCCACTATTAAACTTTCGTCTTTTTTCCCTACCGTTTCGGCGGCGCTTCGTGCCGCCCGATAAGTCGCAACCGGGAGCCTGGAGCGGGAATCGAACCCGCACTCTAACCCTTACCAAGGGTTTGTTTTA
>CAZWBE010000037.1:0-1915 GCA_964632205.1 uncultured Gammaproteobacteria bacterium
CAGCTTTGAAGAATGAACTTTTGTTTTTTTCAACCAGCTATATCAAAAAATGGTGTTTGTTAAAATTTTTTGTCTTGGGGGTAGACTTCTCCTATCCTATTATGTATAATTAAACATAATAGTTTTGATTGGGGGGATACAACTGGAGCACTGAGTTGAAATCAGGAGGTATCAAAGCGAATTTGGATGCGCTGGGTAATAAGTCGCTTAAATTCGCCAGGGCTAAAGAAGAAATATCTTAATTCTTCTAAAAGCCGCTGGGCAATCTCACGAATACTGCCCAAAGCCTTCCTGATTTCCTTGGTCAACAGACTGCCCTTCTCAATCAATTGATTGAAAATATGGGCAATCTGAATGAGCAAGTAAATACATTTCATTCCATTATAATCCTTAATATAAAGATGCTCCAGATTGTATCCCCCATTTTTCTGAATATTAAAACCCTCATTCTCTTCTTTCCAGCGTAAACGACCTCCTTGATTGGCCAAAATCATACAATTATTCTTGTCAATCGGAAGATTGGTAATCCAAAGCCAACGGGTTACCTCATTCTCACCTTTTTTGACCTTCTTTTTCTTTGCCAAACATTCTAAAAAATTCACATAATAACGATTCATAAACTTATAATCCACATTCGCCACCCACCAAAACTGCTGATACTCACCACCGTCCACCCAATCATACGCTAAATAATTCTCCAGACAACGGCGCTTTAAAACCTCAAACTCCTGATACATCTCCGGCGCACTGCCCTCTTTAAAAACAATGATAAAACGCCAATCATGTCGTTCACAAAGCCGCAAAATCTCCTCCGACACATAAAGACTATCTAAGACCAAACAAATCCGTAATTGCGGAAAACGCTTACCTAAACGCGCGACTAACCGATATGCCGCCTTTAACTCACAATCCTGAATACTAACCCCGGGTGACGGATTCTCCACAAATTCAGTGTCGATACTTAAGGCAAAACCATTAGGTGTCACAATCTTTGCCTCCACCACCGGATGATAATAAATCACCCGCTCTTTACCTTTTTTATTCTTAATCTTCTTGGTCAAACAATGTCGACAATGCCGCTTAGAAGATGAATAACAACCCGTCCCATCAATCGCAATCAAATTAAACTTATTCAAAAGCCGAAACTTGGCTAACCGCTTATCCCGCAAAAGCTCGTTAATTGTTAAATAACGCACCCTATAAAGTGCCTCCGGATTAAACTTCTGCAAAAGGTGAGCCAGCGTCGTATTATGAGGAAGCTTGGTCAATTTTTGCCCGCTCAATAAAGAAAGATGTTTGATAAATTCCCTGGTCCTAAACTTAACATCAATCTTACGCCGTGAATTTAGTTTTAAAACAAATACCAAAAGGCCAACCCATAAAAGCGTTTGAATTTGGTAAGTGCAACTACCTTTGCGTCTGGGGTCACTAACCGCTTTAAGCCAATTGGTAAATTCTGGAAAAAAATGGTACACTGTTTGATAAAATATTCTCGTGATTTCTGTTTGCTTAATTATTGACGTCCCTTCAGATAACTTTTAACCTTGCCTTTGGTTAATCCTTTTTCTATGAAATTTATCAGGTGCATCATCTCTTGATAAATCTTAACCAGTCGTGCCCGGGCCTTGCGGAAACGTTGATAATTGGCCGTTAACCGCTGGTAATCATAGACCGTGCCTTTTTTTATGGCGATCAATTTTGTTTTACCACCTTCAGACCAGTAGAGTTTCCATATGGCATGCAATTTGCCTTCTCTTACACACCGGCAATTTGGTTTACCGCACCGGCTTTTAGAAAGACAGACACCGCCCTTAATCAGCAGTTTTCTGGCTAAGAATACATCCACCAGCTTTAATAATTCATTAGCCAGTTGTCTTAATTTCAGCCTTGCCTGGCTTAAGGTCATATTTACCTC
>CAZWBE010000038.1:0-1896 GCA_964632205.1 uncultured Gammaproteobacteria bacterium
CCTTTATCTCTTCAAATCTTTGGTTGATATTGGTAAATCTTTCCTCTTTATGTTTAGCAAAAGCAGTTTCAACCTTATTTACCAGGTCTTTTTCAATAAAATTTTTAATGTGCTCTCGTTTATAATTTAATATCCGATAAATGCCAAAATCCAGGTCCGAGGTCTCAAACTGGTAAAGTTTTTTTAGTAGTTCTTGAAATTTCTGAATGCTCTCCATAATTATCTCCTTATTTATCTCTGTTTCTTTCTCGTCGTATAAGTCCCCATATTTTGCGAGATTCTTTCTAATGATTTCTCACTTATCCATTTATCTATTACTTCTTTTTTAAAGCGCCATTGGCCAGCGATTTTTAGGGAAGGGATTTGACCAGAGCGGGCAAGTTTATAGCCGGTGTGTTCATCCATTTGTAGATATTCAGCGACCTGTTTAACCGTCATTATTTCTTTTTCTTCCATAAGGGCGATCATTTTCTTAAAATTTAATTTTAAAAAAATCTGGTTATAATATACAAAAAAAATTACAAGGGTTTTCAAGAGGGATTTTAATTGGTTGTGAATAGATATAAACTCTGCCAGCCTGCCTGTTGGCAGACAGATGGAATAGGCAGAGGGAAACTGCCACGCTGAAAGTGAGGCAGGAAAAAAAAGGGAGCAGTGCGAGGACGTAAATCGGGGGGGGATAAAAAAGAAAAAGGGGCTTGGGTTTCTCTTTCCGAAAATGGCTCCCCGGGCAGGGCTCGAACCTGCAACCCTCCGGTTAACAGCCGGATGCTCTGCCAGTTGAGCTACCGAGGAACCAAGATGAGTTACGGAAATAAAAAATCAAAAAATAATTTATCAAAAGGTGACGGTTGAATACAAGAAAAATTTTTAAAGTTTTTTTCCTTCAACTTTGCTGAAGTAATCGCGCTAGACGTGCTATTTTCAAGTTTTGCTCGGCGTATTTGTTTTGTGGATTCAAAGCCAGCGCCTTTTCGTAAGCCTGAATGGCAGACTCGCATAAACCGGCTTCAAAATATTTAACTCCCAGATTGTAATACACACGGTCATTGTCAGGCATAAGAATGGTTAAGTGTAGATAATCTTCAATGGTGTATTGATGTAAGGGTTTTTGGGGTAATTTGACTCCGGCTCCTGCTTGAAACTGCATCAGGGGTTTGGAGCGATGGTGGGTGAGTGATTTATATGCCAGCTGGATGCGCTCAAATTCTCGACGCGCCACAATTTTTATCTTTTCGCCCAGATTCACTACCAGGTCAGGATGATATTCTTTGAGGCGCTTTTTATATGCCTGCTGGATTTCTTCAAAACTGGCATTGCGGTCAACACCTAAGATGCGATAGCAGTCTTCTTCGGGAAAAAGGTCTTCGTATGAAATGTCAGACAATAAGTCACGTGCTTTTCCAGCAGATTTATCGGCTGGGGTTTTTTGTAGCTGGTTGGTGGCGAAGATTGCCCGATTAAAATTCTTAAAGCCGGGAAGTATTTCGTTATAAAAAATTGCATTGGTTAAGTCGGCATCTTCTACATTGGTATCTTTGACTTTAGCGCCGGTAAAGTTAGCAAATTTTAAGGTGGCGCCACGCAGGTCAGCACCTTCAAGGTCTGCTTCAACGAGAGTAGCACCCACGAGATATGCTCCGCCAAGTTTGGCGCTTTTCAAACAGGCATAATCCAGATTGGTGTCAACCATATTCGCGCCCTGGAGTTGTGCCACGGTGAGATTAGCATTGGTTAAAAAGGCACTGGCAAGGTTGGCGCGCCGTAAATCGGCATAGCTCAAATTGGAATAGGATAAATCCACTCCTGCTAAATCGGCATTAAAAAGTTTTGCGGCGGTTAAATCAACTCGCGTAAGGTTGTAGCCTTTAAGGTCAGCGTCATTTAATTCGGCTT
>CAZWBE010000039.1:0-1886 GCA_964632205.1 uncultured Gammaproteobacteria bacterium
TTTGCTTCAATTTCTGGCGGTGTTTTTCTTAACTTGGTGGTGTGGTATTTTAGGCTGGTCTTGTAAGTTGCCTTGTTGGAATTTATCAATAATATCGTAAACTACGGAACCGGTTGATACCAAATGCTTTTGCGGTCGCAGAGATATTATGACCGGTAGATTTAAGATATTCGATTACGGATTGTCTGGCGGTTTTGAGACTAATTTTTCTTAATTCTTTATAATTGATAAGGGGAATATTTTGCATATTGCCTCATATCTTTGAATAATTGATTAAAATTAACTTTTGCTAATTGAAAAACCTGTTTCACGTAACCATTATAATTAAATTTCATAAATTGTATAGTATGTCTTGGACCGATTGCACTATAACATTGACCGCAATCAAGGTATAAGTTATAAGTGGTCTACGTTCTGATGGAATATCGTCTCTTAAAGGCAACATATAGAAAAATCAAAATGCAAAGAATGATTTACATTGGGTATTATAATATTATATATATGTGTCATTGGCAATAGTTTCGGCCAAGTTAGTTAAACTTCGTTCTAAGGACATTTCGTAAATGAACACTATAATATTGACCGCAATCAAGGTATAAGTTATAAGTGGTCTACGTTCTGATGGAATATCGTCTCTTAAAGGCAACATATAGAAAAATCAAAATGCAAAGAATGATTTACATTGGGTATTATAATATTATATCTGTGTCATTGGCAATAGTTTCGGCCAAGTTAATTAAACTTCGCTCTGAAAGAATATTGCTCAAAAAAGCAACATATTGTAAATTTATCAAGAATTATTTTGTATGACCCAAGAAATATCATTCTGACTTTTTCTCTAACAAAACCATTGAATATGAAATAATTATCTGATGTTTAGTGGCAAACTCAAGTCCTTCGGTTGTTTTGGCTTTAAGACCGATTGCGGATACTTTCACTTTTAAGATTTTGGCAAGATTTTTTTTCATCTTATCAAAATATGGATTGAGTTTAGGTTTTTGGCAGATAATTACTGAGTCAACATTGATAATCTTATAACCATACTTTGTGACCTTCTGCATTATTTCAGCAAGGATTTTCAGACTACTGATACCTTTTAATTTAGGGTCAGTATCCGGAAAATAGCAACCGATATCATCAAGTCCAATTGCACCCAAAATTGCATCACCGATTGAATGGCATAAAACATCTGCATCTGAATGTCCATATAAACCTTTCGGATAAGGAATCTCCACGCCGCCTAAAATTAATTTACGATTTTTTCTTAAAGGATGGCTATCGAATCCAATTCCAACACGATATTTAGATAACATAAGTCAATTGTATCTTATAATAAACCATTGGTCAAGTAAATCTGAACGCAAAAGATATTATATTTAGAATAAAGTTTAAAACAATTGCCTTACATATGGAACACTCATTTTGATTATCTGATTATATGCCCTAAATAATTACAGTTAACTTATACTCCGTATCTGTGGTTATGGGTACTCGACATATGTAATATGTATGAGTATGACAGGAAAGGTCTTTACACAATTATAACACTTATATTTATTTATTATTCTTGGATTAAACAATTGAACAGATGATAAATAAAGGACTTCTTACAATTACAAACTTATATATCAAAGTTGCTTTATATCTTGTCTCTTCTTTTGCATACTGAGCATATGATAAGTTAGAGTTTTAATTTCAATCTTTACCCGCTACCCAATTATTTAATGTTTAGACATGTGCGTTTTATTGAAAATTCAGCAAAAGTTCCTTTTGGGTTATCTTGAACTTGATTCCAATCCTTGCGAGATTTGAATTCTAAAATCAGTTGGTTCATATTAACATAATATTAGGGGTAATTGTAAAGTTTTTTTAGTGAGTTCAACAGT
>CAZWBE010000040.1:0-1609 GCA_964632205.1 uncultured Gammaproteobacteria bacterium
ATCTTTTTCAAGAAAGACCCTGATGCTGACTTCTGATGCCAGCCCGCCCGCGGGCGGGCTGGCAGAAATCCGCTTCGCGGATTCCCACCCCTCAGCCTGCCAAAGGCGGGCAAATTTGATATAACAAAAATTATTTTTAGTTTATCTTATCTATTTAAAATAATTTCTTTATTTCTTCGCCTAATGACTTTAAATATTTATTTACATAAAAATAGTCTGGTTCACTTTTGATTGCTCTAACAAGAATTCTAAAATCTGGAGATTCAGGATTGTTTTTATTAAAAATAATTAGACCTATACCAAATTTTAAACAGAGAGATTCCAATCTTCCTACATCAAGCGAAGAAGCATCATCGGGAATTACTAAGTAAACTTTATTGCTAAATAATTTGTAAGTACAAGCTTGCCCAAATGCAGTAATAAGATTCGTTGTATCTGTTTTTATTTCTGCACTAATTATTTGGGGGAGGGGACGAATTAAATCTGCCTCTGAAAATCTAAAAGTTCCGATTACATCAGGAGTTCCCCATTTATCTTTAAATTTATTACCACCCAAAGGTATTGCATTATCGCATTCTTCTAAGACATTTTTTAAATAATCAGCGAAGGGCTGATAAAAATTTTCTTCTTTTTGGAGTATCTTTTCAACTTTTTCAATTTTCTCCTCTGCTTCTTTAATACCTTTTTTTATTCTTTCTTTCATATACTTTGCTAAAATAAAAATTCCTCGTTCTGGTTTCAAAATTTCCTTAAATTTTTTATGTAGATCGAAAACAATCCACTGAATAACCTTTATTTTTATCTCCGGATATTCTGTATGAATCTCGTTCACTAAATCGGAATATCTAATACCTTGTGGTGAATTTTCTAAAATCTTTTTTGCCTTTTTAATTATTTTTTCTCGTTGGGTAGGCATAGATAAATTTGTTTATTTTTTAATCCACTTATTTATTATTTGATTTTTTATAACAATCACTACAGATTTTTTTTACCAATAAAATTAATTTTTGAATCTGTTAATTGTTCACGATAATAAGTATCTCCAATATCAATTGGTTTGCCACCAACTTTTTCAAGATGAGCCACTCTTAATCTAATAAAATCTTCATCGCCTCTGAGTTTTACCGCTCTTTTAGCGGGGTCAATATGATATTCGTCTGTTAATCCCTGCAGTTCTAAATCTAAAAATTCTAAATCGGCTATAGTTTGCATCCAAAATCCAAATATAGTATCACCTTTCGGTCGAACATAATTCGAAAATTCTTTTGAATAAGCATCTAATATCTCCTCGTAGGAAGGAAATTCATGGGTTCCGAACATTGTTCGATTGGGATTATTTTTCTCCATAGATTATTTTATCTAAAGAAACATCTAAGGCTTTGGCAATTTTCTGAAGCGTCTCCAAAGTGGGATTTGGATTTTCGCCAGTTTCGATTTTAACAATGGTATTTAATGCTAAATCGGCTTTCTTAGAGAGGCGATCTTGAGACATTCCTTTTTGTTGACGGAGTTTTCTTATATTTTCACCACTTTTATTTGACATTGTTTCTTGCTTTATAATACATAGTAAAACCTTTTGGGCTTCTTTATTATAATAATAAACGAAATC